>NZ_JBIWOA010000001.1:0-611034 GCF_044767525.1 Streptomyces sp. NPDC101234
ACCCCACCGGCAGCAAGTCGGACGCCGACAAGCCGGACGAGGCGAAGGTGCGGGCCGCCACCCGGGACGTGCAGAGCGCCAAGTCCGCCCACACCAAGGCCCAGTCGGATGTCACGTCCGCGCAGAGCGCGCTGGACGCGGCGAAGAAGATGGCCGAGGACGCGCGGAAGATGCGTGACGACGCGGCGGGCGAGGCGAAGCGGAAGATCGACGAGGCCTCCGACGCGGGGATCCCGAACCGGCACTGGTGGCAGGACGTGGGCCACTGGTTCGAGGACAACTGGGACACCATCGTCACCGTCTGCAAGGTCGTCGTCGCCGTCGTCGGGATCATCGCGATGATCATCGGCGGGCCCATCCTCGGCGCGATCGTCCTCGTCGCCGCGCTCGTGGTCCTCGCGGACACCCTCTACAAATACTCAAAAGGCCAGGCATCCCTATGGGACGTGGCCTTTGCCGCCCTGGACTGCATACCCGGCGGCAAGGGCATCACCAGCCTCGGCAAACTCGCCAAGGGCTTCAAGGAGCTGAAGAGCCTCAAGGGCGGGCTCAAGGGCATGGAACTCGGCGTGCAGGGGCTGGGGAAGGGCACCCGCGCGCTGGGCCGGCAGATGAAGAAGCTCTTCACCTGCGGTGACCCGATCGACATGGCCACCGGTCAGATGGTCATGTCGGCCACCGACGTCCGGTTGGACGGAGTGCTCCCGGTTGTGCTCGAACGCCACTACCGCACCGGAGTCAAGAGCGGACGGCTGTTCGGAGAGAGCTGGACCTCCACCCTCGACCAGCGACTGCTGTTCGACGCCACGGGGGTGCGGTTCGCCACCGCGGACGGCATGGTGCTCACGTATCCGAAGCCTGAGCCGGGTCTGGAACTGTCCCCGGTCGAGGGGCCGGACTGGCCGTTGGGCTGGGACGGCACCCCGGGCGGCGACCTGACGGTGCACCAGCCGGACAGCGGGCTGACCCTGCATTTCCGGCCGCTTCCGGGCGGAGCCGAGGGTGAACTGCCCCTGGCCGTCATCCGCGACCGCAACGACAACACCGTGACGATCTCCCATGACGCGGACGGAGTGCCCACCGAGGTCCTCCACCACGGGGGCTACCGGATCGGAGTGACGACGCGGCACGGGCGGATCACCGGCCTGACCCTGCGCAACGCCCCCGGGCAGCCCGCTCTGCTGCGTTACGGCTATGACACCGACGGCAATCTCACGGAGATACGCGACTCCTCGGACCGGCCGCAGCGGTTCCACTACGACGACCGCCGCCGGATCACCGGCTGGGAGGACCGCACCGGAGCCTGGTACCGGTACGGGTACGACGACCACGACCGCTGCGTGACCACACAGGGTGTCGACGGAGTCCTCGACTACTTCTTCGCGTACGACGACGAGACCCTGGTCACCACTGCCCGCAACTCGCTCGGACACGTCACCAGGTACCAGTTCAACGATGCGTACCAGCTGGTCGCCGAGACCGACCCGCTCGGTCACCTGGTCCTGCAGGAGTGGGACCGGAGGGACCGGTTGCTGTCCCGCACCGACGCGCTGGGCCGCACGATCCGCCTCCGGTGGGACCCCGCGGGCCATCTCGTCGGTGTACGTCTGCCGGACGGCTCCGCCTCCGCGTGGACGTACGACGACCAGAACCGGATGGTCGAGGCAGTCGGGTACGACGGCTCGGTCCTCCGTCAGGACTGGGACGAACGGGGCAACTGCACTGCCCTGACCGCCGAGGACGGAGCCGTCACTCGCTTCGCACGCGACCGGTCCGGTGCCCTGACCTCGGTGACGGACGCCCTGGGTGCGGAGACGCGCTTCGTCAACAACCCCGCGGGCCAACCGGTCACGGTGACCAACCCGCTCGGTGCGGTGACCCGGGCCGCCTATGACGCCTTCGGCCGGCGTAGCAGCTTGACGGACCCGTCGGGTGCCACGACCCGCTTCACCTGGACCGTCGAGGGCCGTCCTGCGGCCAGGGTCAGCCCGGACGGCACGGCCGAGTCCTGGACGTACGACGGTGAGGGCAACCTGATCACGCACACCGACGCGGCGGGCCGGACCACGCGCTGCGCCTACGGCCCGCTCGGCGTTCTCGCCACGCGTACCGGAAGCGACGGGACCCGCCACACCTTCGTGCACGACACCGAGTTGCGACTGGTCCAGGTAGTCGGACCGTACGGACTGACCTGGGACTACACCTACGACACGGCGGGTCGGCTGGTGCGGGAGTCGGACTTCGACAACCGAGTCGTCGACTACGTCCACGATGCCGCGGGTCAACTCCTCAGCCGTACCAACGCAGTGGGCCAGACGACCGCCTTCGCCTACGACACCGCGGGCAACCAGTGCCGGAAGACGGTGGACGGCAGGACGACCCGCTACACCCATGACTCCGCCGGGCGGGTCCTGGAAGCCGCGGGCCCCGAGGCGACACTGATGTACACCTACGATCCGGCCGGGCGTGTCACGAGCGAGGCCGTGGACGGACGTGCGCTCACGACCACGTACGACGCCCTGGGCCGGCCCGTCCGGCGTACGACCCCGGGTGGTGCCGTGACCACGTACGGCTACGACGCCGCAGGCAACCGCACGGAACTGACGGCCTCGGGCCGCACCCTCCTGTCGGCGTACGACCCGCTCGGACGGGAGACCGTCCGCAGCATGGGCACCGCGGGTCTCGCACTCCACCAGAGCTGGGACGCCCAGCACCGCCTCGTCGCCCAGAGGCATGCCGCCCCGGGAGCCCGGCGGCCGGCCATCGACCGCACCTACACGTACGAGGCGGACGGCATCCCTGCCTCGGTCACCGACCCGCACTCCGGACACCGGCGCTTCGACCTGGACGCGGCCGGCCGCGTCACGGCGGTGCACGCGACGGACTGGACCGAGACCTACGCCTACGACGCCGCGGGTAATCAGGCACAGGCCACCTGGCCGGATCGGCAGCCGGCTCCCGAGGCCCGGGGGGACCGGGACCGGTCCGGGAGCCGGGTCACCCGCGCCGGCTCCGTTCACTACGAGTACGACATCGCCGGACGGACCGTCCTCAGGCGGCGGACCAGGCTCTCCCGCAAGCCCGACATCTGGCGGTACACCTGGGACGGCGAAGACCGGCTCACGAGCGTCGTCACCCCGGACGGAACCGTGTGGCGCTACGTGTACGACTCGCTGGGCCGGCGCATCGCCAAACAGCGGCTCGCCGCGGTCGACGGTCCGAACCTCCAGGCCGCCGTCCTGGAGGAGGTCCGCTTCACCTGGGACGGACCACATCTCGTGGAACAGACGTCGTGCGTCGCCGGCGGCGACCGGGAGGTGACGCTCACCTGGGACCGTGACGGACTGGTCCCCGTCGCACAGACCGAACGCACGGTCCATTCGGATGCCCGGCAGGACGTCGTCGATGAACGCTTCTTCGCGATCGTCAGCGATCTGGTGGGAGCCCCCACGGAGCTCGTCGACGAGGCCGGAGCGGTCGCCGGGAGGTCACGCGCCACGCTGTGGGGACTGACGACCTGGGACCCGTCCGCCGCGAGCACGCCCCTTCGCTTCCCGGGCCAGTACTTCGACCAGGAGTCCGGGCTGCACTACAACAATCTGCGGCACTACGACCCGGCCACCGCCGTGTACCTCAGCCCCGACCCCCTGGGACTGGAAGCCGGACCGAACGCCCACGCATACGTGCCCAACCCCCTGCTGTGGGTCGACTATCTGGGCCTGATCTGCCACTCCAAGATCCTCCGGGGGAACATGGAGGCCGAAGGCGTCGTCTTCCAGTCCGGGCAGGCCGCGGCCCATATCGTGCCTTCCACGCTGAACCGGGTGGTCGGGCGAACCGCCGACAGCCGAGCCATCCTGTCCAGGTACGGAGTAGACATCGACGAGGCGGCGAACGGCATCCCCCTGGGGCACGCCCGCCCGCACAACTTCACGCACACCGACGCCTTCCTGCAGCGACTGAACCAGCACCTGACAGCGGTGGAACGGAGGGGAATCACCGCGGGGCTCAGCAAGACGAAGATGGCTGATCTGATCCGTTCGGAGCTGCGGACCGTCGGTCAGCAGGTCAAGCACGAACTCTCACCCGGTCAGATGGTGAACGGCGCCCCGGCTCCGACGGCACGCTGGACAAGAATCCCCTAGAAGGCGGCATGACAACTGAAGGCATCGAAGAACACCGGTCTGTGTACCGCCTCCTGCCCGCCATGGCGGACTTCCAGCTGCTCCATCTCGGCGACGAGGTCATCGACCTCCTGCGATGGCAGCGGGGCGGCTCCGAGGGGCCGTACCCCGTGCGGTTCGGCGCGGAGTGGGGGGGTGACCCGCGCTGGCCGAAGAGTGAGTTTCCCAACGGGGACCCCGGCCTGCCGGTCCTGAGCCGCCGTATCGCCGACCTGATGTGGGGCGATCTGGAGGGGGCCGGAAAGCTGCTGCCGGTACGGATCAAGGACGCGGACGACGACTACCTGCTCTATCTGGTCGAGCGGGTGGCCGACTGCCTGGACGGCGAGAAGTCCTCGCCTCCTGACGTGATCGGCCGGATCAAGGAGTCGGTCTTCCGGGCGGGCGACATCCCGGTTGATGTCCCGGCCTTTCGCACCACCGCCTTCCCCACCGCCGTCTGCTGGAACGGCTGGGCCGCACGGCTGCTCAGCGGACTGCTCGGGGAGCAGCTGGAGTGCCGGCTGGTGTGGTCGGAGGATCCGGAGGCGGTGCCGCACCCCAACCCCTGGGGGTTCTGAGGGACTCAGCGCGTCGGCTGTGGTGTCCACGTCGGCGCCGGGAACTGCGAAGCGTCGGAAGCAGATCGAGGGCGAGCTCGCCGGTGTCACGCACGCCGTGCCGAGTACCGCCTACTGGACGACACAAGGATGACTCGATGACCTCTGACCCGACCTCTGACCCGACCTCCGCACCGGACCCCTCGCACCCCTCCGCCGTGTACCGCCTCCTGGCCGGCACGGGGAACTTGAGGACGTTGCGCCTCGGTGATTCGCTGATCGAGCTCAAGCGCCGGCAGTTCCAGGGACCGCAGGTCGCTCAGCCGGACTCGTTCGAGGCCGAGTGGACCGGTGACCCCAAGGCGCGCAAGGCCGACTTCGCCTCCGACTGTCCGGGCGCGCCGATGCTGAGCCGAGGCCTCGTCGACCGGGTCGGGCAGGAGCGGTTGGAGCAGGCCGGGCGACTGGTCCCTGTCCGTACACCGGGCCCCGGGCCGGACGACTACGCCCTGTACGTGGTGGAGCCTCTCGTGGACTGCGTGGACACCCGCAGGTCGGCCCAGCCGAAGAAGGCCACCGGTGAGATGAGGAAGATGGTCTTCCATCCGGAGGCGGTGCCTGCCGAGTTGCCGGCGTTCCGGGTTCCGCAGTTTCCCGTCGCGGTGTGCTGGACCGGCTGGATGCGTGATCTGCTGGGCGAGGTCCTCGGAGACGGTCTGGAGGCCCGCCTGCTGTGGTCACCGGAGCCGTCGGCCGCTTCGCACCCCGATCCGTGGGGGTTGTGATCCCGGCACGCGCAGTGCTCCCGATCGGCCGGTCCCCTGGCCTGTATGGATGGTGACGCGATGTCAGGCAGCCCCCGACGGGGCCCGGCGGTCTACCGGATCCTGCCGAGCCTGAACGACTACGAGACGTTGCGTCTGGACGGTTCCGGCCAGAGCAGGCTCATGCGCTGGCAACGCGAGGGGGACGAGGCGGACCGGCCCACCGGGCTGAGCGCCGAGTGGATGGACGACTCCGCCCCCAGGAGCGATTTCCCCAGCGGCAGCCCCGGTGCCCCCGTGCTCAGCCGCCGGCTGGCCGAGCGGTTCGGGGACGAACTGCTGTCAGCCGGGAGTCTGGTGCCCGTCGAGATCGGCAACGGCAGGCGTGGTGACGACTATGTGCTGTACGTCGTCGACCAGGTGGTCGACTGTCTCGATCCCCGCAGGTCCTCCAAGCCGAAGCGGAACGGCGAGATCAAGCGGCCCGTGTACCTCCCCCAAGCGCTGCCCGCCCGGCTGCCCGCCTTCCGGCTGCCGCAGTTCCCGCGTGCCGTCCAGTGGAACGGCTGGGCCGTCGACCGGCTCCTCGGGCTCACCGGGGATCAGATCGAGGCCCGTCTGACCTGGTCAGAGGACCCCACGGCCAAGCCTCATCCCGACCCCTGGGGCTTCTGAGCGCGCGCCGGCCGGCGTGGAGTGTCAGCGCAGGGTCGGTACGCCGCCCCCTTCGGTCCGGGTCAGTGTGACGCCGGTCAGGCCGCGCAGCCGGCGTTCCGCGACAGCCGCGAGCTGGTCGGCGGTCGGTGGGGTGGAGCCCAGGCCGATGGCGTAGCGGACCGGGTTCGTGGTGAAGGGGCGGGGCCAGGCGTGGCAGTCGGGGGCCGACGTCGAGAGGTCGGTGACGAGGGCGCGCATTCTGCCGCGCACCCGGCCCTCGTCCGCGTCCGTGCCCACCGTCAGGACCGCCCAGGCCGCGTGGCGGCGGTGGAGCGGGGGAGGGGCGAGGAGTTCGGCCCGGGGGTAGGGGGCCGTGGTTCCTTCCAGCAGTTCCCAGGCGCGGAACAGTTCTTGGGCCACCAGGTCGCGCATGCCCGCTGTCACCTGGTCGGTGCAGGGGCGTACGGGGGCGGAGGGGGTCGTGATGGTGAGGGGGAGGAAGAAGAGGGGGTGGGGGCGATCGGCCGTCGGGCCCACCGGCTCCCGCCAGTCCCAGGCCGCCCACGTCGCGAAGAAGTGCCGTAGGAGATCGCCCGGCGCGAGATCGCCGGCCTCGGCCGTGGTGCGGGCGGCCAGGACGGACCAGGCCAGGCCCGGCAGGCCGCCGAACGGTGCCGAGTCCAGGCCCCGGGCCTTCGCCCATGCCTTGACCTGCGTGGCCAGCCGGGCGAAGGCAGGCCCGTGGCCGCCCACCGAGGCCAGTACCGCGTCGGCATCGCTCACCGCGCTGAGCGCGACCGCGGCCGCCTCGCCCAGCTCGGTCCGGCGCGACACCGCCTCCGCGGGGTCCGTCGAACCCGTGGTGACCACGACCAGGTCCACGTCCAGCCCGTCGGTCCGCAACCGCAGACCGGGTACCCGGGCCCCGACCACCTCGCGCACATCCGTCGCCTCGGGGAAAGCGGCGGTCAACCGCGCCTGTACGGCGGCGAGTTCGACCGTGCCGGGCAGCACCGCCACCAGGTCCAGGTCCGCCCCGGGCAGCGCGCAGCCCATGCGCCGGGAGCCGACGACGTGTACGACAGCGTCGGGGAGCGCGTTCTCGATGCGGCGGGTGGTTTCCTCGGCCAGTCGCGCCACCACGTCGTGCGCTCCGCCCTGCGCGGCCTCCTCCGCCCACCGCACCTCGCCCGTTCCCAGCGTCACCGTGGCCCGCACCCGCATCGGCTCGTCCCCGCGCCGCGAGAGCAGTGCCAGCTCGCCGACCCTGACCGGCATCGGGGCGAGCCGGGCCGCGCAGGCGTCGGCCAGGGTGTTCGGGTCGGTGGTGCGACCCAGGCTGAGGTGCGGGGTGAAGCCCGGGCGGCGGCCACCGCAGCGGGGGAAGTGGCGCAGGAGCGTGCGGTGCAGGTCGGCCCAGGGCTCCTCACCCGCGGCCGCGGGGTCGAGCCAGACGGTCGCGTCGTCCCGGTGGCCGAACCACTGCACCCCCTCCAGCCGGGCGTCGAAGGGCGCGGCGGCGGCCGTCGCGAGCACCGCCGCCGCCCGCTCGAAGGCGTGTTCCGGCACGAATCCGAAGAGCAGGTTCACATGCGGGGGCCAGCGGCGGATCTGCGGGTCGTGGTCCCGGCGGATCTCCTGCAGCGGGGCCCACAGCTCCTCGGGCGGGAGCCACGCCAGCGCCGTACGGGGCGTCGGTCCTTCGGCGAGGGAATCCAGGGACTCCCCCTCCGGAACGCCCACCGCGAGCTCGGCCAGGACGCCGTAGTGATCGGAGATGTACGTCCCCTCCGCCGACGGCACGTCACCGCACAGTTCGGCGCTCCGTACCCGCAGCCCCTCCCCGCGCAGCAGCACCCGGTCCAGCCGTGAGGCCCGGCCCGTCAGCGACGAGATCGCGGCCAGCGGATTGCCGCCCGGGTCGAAGGTCGGGGTCGTGTCGTCGGCGCCGTGCACCTCGCTCCAGGCGTCCCGCAGGCCCAGCGTCAGCTGCGGTGTGCCGCCGCCGTCGTTGAAGTCGCCGAGCAGGAGCAGCTCGGCGTCCACACCCGCCAGGCCCTCGGCGATGCGGGTGAGTTCCGCCGTGCGCCGGTCGGCGCCGTTCTCCGAGTGGTCGCTGCTCAGATGGGTCGCCGCGACGACCACGGGCCGTCCGCCCGCCTCCACGACCAGGGCGGTCACCGCCTTGTGCGGGCCCAGTTCGTGGTGCGCGGCCTCGATGACGGGCAGCCGGCTCAGGAGCAGCAGACCGCACCCGTCGACGTCCCGCCCTCGCGGGTCCGTGCCCAGGGTCCAGTACGCCCGCACCCACTCCTCGCCCAGCAGCAGGGCGAGGAGTTCCGCCTCGACCTCCTGCAACGCGATCACGTCCACGTCCGCGTCGCGCAGGGCCCGCAGCAGGAGAGGCCTTCGCCTGGCACTGTCGATGCGGTCGGCGTCGTACCGGTCCCAGAGCGTGTTCCAGGTCAGCACCCGCACATCCCCGGATACGCGCACATCCCCGGATACCGGCACACCCGCGGATGCCCGCACACCGCCGGACGCGTCCCCGCGTCGCGAGGGCGCGGGCCGCCAGTCCTCGCCGTCCCATGTGTACGACGTACGGGCCGTGAAGAACGGCGCCCGGAGCAGCCGGGCCTCCCGGACCCGGCCCGCCTCCGTCGCGTCGATCCGGTCCACCCCCGTGACCCGGTCCCACACCAGCTCGCCGTCGGCCTCGATGAACAGCACCCGGTGCCAGGGGATCTCGCCCCCGGGCACGAAAGCGGGCAGCGGCACACGCTTCGGCGCGGCGCCGCGCTGGAGGACGCCGAGGACGAAGCGGGCCGGGTCGAAGCGTGCGTCCCAGCGCACCCGGTGATAGATCTCCTCGCTCGTACGCACGCCTCAGACCTCTTCCTCGACGGTCCCGCCCGCCCCGATGTACCAGGTGCGATGGGCGTCGCCCGGATACGGCGGGACGAAGCGCCGCAGCTGGTGGGTGAGCACCTCGGGCGGCACCGGGTGCTCGCGGCGGGTGTTGCGCCGTACCAGCTCGTCCTCGTCGACCAGGACCACGGCATGCGTGATCAGGGCGTCATGGCGGTGGGCGATCGTGTGCACGAGCGAGCGCTGCTGCTTGGTGAGGGACGTGGCGTCCCACACCACGGTCCCGCCGCCGGCCAGGGCCCGGTCCAGCCGGTCGAGTCCCTCGCGGAGGACCTCGCCGTTGGCCCGCTGGTCGGCGCGTGCGCCGCGCGCCGCGCGCAGGTCGTCCAGGGAGACGAACGCGTCCACGCCCGGCAGTCCCCGGGCGAACGTGCTCTTGCCGCTGCCGGCCGGACCGACCGTCTGGACCAGCTTCGGGAACGCGCCGGACCGCCAGCGCCAGGTGGCGGCGACGGCCTCGTCGGCACTGCCGATCCGTCCCAGCGCGTACGCCTCCCGGGCCTCGGCGCGGCACCGGGCGGCCGTGTCGGCCGGCAGCCCGGCGAACGCCTCCCGCAGCCCGAGGCTCCGCACGTCCTCGGCGTGCAGCGCCGACCACTCCACCAGCTCGCGCGCCTCGTCCGTGTCCGCGGTGGCCCGGGCGACCGCGTGCAGCAGGCCCAGGTCGGCGGCGTACGACAGGCGTACCAGACCGGTCCGCCGGTCCTCGTCCGGATACGGCCGGTGCAGCGCCGGGTGCAGTCCCACGAGGTCGGCGACCCGGCGGGCGAGCGGTATGCCCGCCGTCGTGGCGAGCCGCGCCGCCAGCCGTCCTCGCCGCACTCCGTGCAGCAGCGCGGCCAGGACGCCGGCCAGCAGGTCGTCCCCGGACCGCCCCGCCGGATCGAAGCGGTCGGCGGCCCGTGCGTCCCCCGCGCCGGGCAGCCCCACGGCCTCCTCCAGGGCCCGCACGTCGACGGCCGCTCCCGATCGCACCGCCCACAGGGCCGCCCCGGCCCCGAGCCTGTTCTCGACGACGGCCGCGTGCATCCAGTGCGTGTCCGTCTGTATGTGTCCGGCCCGCACCCACTTGGCCACGCGCTCCCCGAACTCCTGTGCGGCGAACCCGTCCGCGACCCGGACGACGTATCCCTCCTGCCGCCCGGGATCCAGCCGCAGGGCGCGCAGCGCCCGCTCGTCGAACACGCCTCGCGACAGCACCCGGGGAACGGGAACGCCGAGCCCGCGCAGGAAGACCACCGTCCGGTCCCAGTCCAGGCACCGGCCCTCCCGGTCCCACACCGAGAAGCCGTAGAAATAGCTCTCCAGGTCGTCGTACGCGATCGAGTGCCGGGCGAACATGTTCTCCCCGCACACCCGCCACCCCTCCGGGACGGCGTGGCCGATCCGGGCCTGGAGCGCCTTGACCCAGGTGCGGGAGGGGTGGTGGGCCGAGTCCAGCGAACGGGCGTGCAGGCCGTCGGCATAAAGTGTGGTGTTCTCGCCGTCGAGTTTCTCGGTCACGACGACCTCGCGGCCGCGCAGGCCGGACAGGTCGGTGACCCGGAGGTCGTCGACAGTCGCACCGGGCGACCAGGGCAGATGCCGGGTCCGTGGATAGTGCGTACGCATGGTGAACGTCCCCCGTGACAGCTGTCGTGCCTGCTCAGCGTAGGGGTGCGGGGTGACGGCGGGCGAGCGGATTACGGCGCGGCCGGGACCGGCCGAGGCCCTCGGGAACGCCGCTGCGGAGGGCCCGGGTTTGACCTGCGTCACTCCGGGGGTATGCTCCCCGGCCCGATTGGCCAGCCCCCCGCCCTGTATGGCAGACTAGCGGGGTTGCTCGGTCGAGTGTTGATGCTGCGCGCCTCCCGCCGGGAGGACCGGAAGCGAGTCCCACAGTACTCGTCGTCCTAACTGCCACTACGGCAGCACTGGGGCGGACGTACGGGAATCTTTCGGGAAGTGCGGTGCAGCACCGGCCAGGCGCCCGGTGGGTCTTCCGCCCCCGGCTTGCGGTTCCGGAAGGGCCGTGTGCATTCCCCGCAGGGATGTTCGAACAAGGGGCATCTGTGTCAGCGGGAGCGCGACACGCCCGACCGCGTGGGTCGGAGAAGAAGGCGTAACTGCCGGGTTCCAGAGCGTTAACAGAGACAGGACTACTGAGTAGCCATGGCGGGACAGAAGATCCGCATCCGGCTCAAGGCCTACGACCACGAGGTCATCGACTCCTCGGCGAAGAAGATCGTCGAGACGGTGACCCGCACTGGTGCGTCGGTCGCGGGCCCGGTGCCGCTGCCCACTGAGAAGAACGTGTACTGCGTCATCAAGTCGCCGCACAAGTACAAGGACTCGCGCGAGCACTTCGAGATGCGCACGCACAAGCGCCTGATCGACATCCTCGACCCGACGCCGAAGACCGTTGACTCCCTGATGCGACTCGACCTCCCGGCCGGTGTCGACATCGAGATCAAGCTCTGAGGCCGGTGATCTGAGAATGGCTAAGCAGATCAAGGGCATCCTGGGCGAGAAGCTCGGCATGACGCAGGTGTGGGACGAGAACAACCGTGTTGTTCCGGTCACCGTCGTCAAGGCCGGCCCCAACGTCGTCACCCAGGTCCGTACCAACGACGTCGACGGCTACGAGTCGGTCCAGATCGCCTTCGGCGAGATCGACCCGCGCAAGGTGAACAAGCCCCTCAAGGGCCACTTCGCGAAGGCCGACGTCACCCCCCGTCGCCACCTTGTCGAGATCCGTACGGCTGACGCCTCCGAGTACACGCTCGGCCAGGAAGTCACCGCCGAGGTCTTCGAGGCCGGCGTGAAGGTCGACGTCACCGGCAAGAGCAAGGGCAAGGGCTTCGCCGGTGTCATGAAGCGTCACAACTTCAAGGGCCTCGGCGCCGGTCACGGCACCCAGCGCAAGCACCGCTCGCCCGGTTCCATCGGTGGCTGCGCCACCCCGGGCCGCGTGTTCAAGGGCCTCCGCATGGCGGGTCGCATGGGCAACGAGCGTGTCACCACCCAGAACCTGACCGTCCACGCCGTTGACGCGGAGAAGGGTCTGCTGCTCATCAAGGGCGCGGTTCCCGGTCCGAACGGCGGCCTCGTCCTGGTCCGCACCGCGGCCAAGGGGGCCTGAGGTAACCGATGAGCACTGTTGACATCCTTTCGCCTGCCGGCGAGAAGACCGGTAGCGTCGAACTCCCCGCGGAGATCTTCGGCGTGGAGAAGGTCAGCATCCCGCTGATCCACCAGGTCGTCGTCGCGCAGAACGCGGCCGCCCGCCAGGGCACGCACAAGACGAAGACCCGTGGCGAGGTCCGTGGTGGTGGCAAGAAGCCTTACCGCCAGAAGGGCACCGGCCGCGCCCGTCAGGGCTCGACCCGCGCGCCGCAGTTCGCCGGCGGTGGCGTCGTCCACGGCCCGCAGCCGCGTGACTACTCGCAGCGCACCCCCAAGAAGATGAAGGCTGCCGCTCTGCGTCACGCCCTCACCGACCGGGCGCGCCACAACCGCATCCACGTCGTCACCGGCGTGATCGAGGGCGAGACCCCCAGCACCAAGGCCGCTCGCACGCTGTTCGGCAAGATCTCGGAGCGCAAGAACCTGCTCCTGGTCATCGACCGTGCCGACGAGGCCGCGTGGCTGTCCGCCCGCAACCTGCCCCAGGTCCACATCCTGGAGCCGGGCCAGCTGAACACGTACGACGTGATCGTCTCGGACGACGTGGTCTTCACCCAGGCCGCTCTCGAGTCCTTCGTCGCCGGCCCGAAGGCCAACGACACCGAAGGGACCGAGGTCTGATGGCTACCCGTCACCCGAGCATTGCCTCGAAGGCCGCCAAGGCCGCCAAGGCCGCGCGCGTCGCCAAGGCGCGCCGTCACGAGGCCGAGGGCAAGAACACCGTCGAGACCCCGCTCAGCAAGTCGTACACGGACCCCCGTGACGTGCTGCTGAAGCCGGTCGTCTCGGAGAAGAGCTACGCGCTCCTCGACGAGAACAAGTACACGTTCATCGTCGACCCGAACGCCAACAAGACCCAGATCAAGCAGGCCGTCCAGGCGGTCTTCTCGGTCAAGGTCACCGGGGTCAACACCCTCAACCGCCAGGGCAAGCGCAAGCGCACCAAGACCGGTTTCGGTCAGCGCGCGGGCTCCAAGCGCGCGATCGTGACCCTCGCCGAGGGCGACCGTATCGACATCTTCGGCGGTCCGACCGCGTAAGCGGGTCGGATCGTCCGATATCGGACGAGGACTGAGAAATGGGAATCCGCAAGTACAAGCCGACTACGCCGGGCCGTCGTGGCGCCAGCGTCGCCGACTTCGTCGAGGTCACGCGGTCCACGCCGGAGAAGTCGCTGGTCCGCCCCCTGCACAGCAAGGGCGGCCGTAACAACGCCGGTCGTGTGACCGTTCGCCACCAGGGTGGCGGACACAAGCGCGCCTACCGAGTGATCGACTTCCGTCGTCACGACAAGGACGGCGTGCCGGCGAAGGTCGCGCACATCGAGTACGACCCCAACCGCACCGCGCGCATCGCGCTGCTGCACTACGCGGACGGCGAGAAGCGCTACATCCTCGCCCCGCGCAACCTGCAGCAGGGCGACACCGTGGAGAACGGTCCCGGGGCCGACATCAAGCCGGGCAACAACCTGGCCCTCCGCAACATCCCGGTCGGTACCACGATCCACGCGATCGAGCTCCGTCCCGGTGGCGGCGCCAAGTTCGCCCGCTCCGCGGGTGCCTCGGTGCAGCTGCTCGCCCGTGAGGGCGCCATGGCGACCCTCCGTATGCCGTCCGGCGAGATCCGCATGGTGGACGCGCGCTGCCGCGCCACCGTCGGTGAGGTCGGCAACGCCGAGCAGTCGAACATCAACTGGGGCAAGGCCGGCCGCAAGCGGTGGCTGGGCGTTCGCCCGACCGTCCGTGGTGTCGTGATGAACCCGGTCGACCACCCGCACGGTGGTGGTGAGGGCCGGACCTCCGGTGGTCGTCACCCTGTGTCCCCGTGGGGCAAGAAGGAAGGCCGTACTCGTTCGCCCAAGAAGGCGTCGAACAAGTACATCGTCCGCCGCCGCAAGACGAACAAGAAGCGCTAAGGACGGGTTGAGATGCCGCGTAGCTTGAAGAAGGGGCCCTTCGTCGACGACCACCTGATCAAGAAGGTGGATGTCCAGAACGAAGCCGGCACCAAGAACGTCATCAAGACCTGGTCCCGTCGCTCGATGATCGTCCCGGCCATGCTCGGCCACACGATCGCGGTGCACAACGGCAAGACCCACATCCCGGTGTTCGTCACCGAGTCGATGGTCGGCCACAAGCTCGGCGAGTTCTCGCCGACCCGCACCTTCCGCGGCCACGTCAAGGACGACCGGAAGTCGAAGCGCCGCTAGTAGCGGATCGCATTCAGACACGTAAGTAACTGAGAGGGACAACCATGGAAGCCAGGGCCCAGGCGCGGTACATCCGCGTTACGCCCATGAAGGCCCGCCGCGTGGTGGACCTTATCCGTGGCATGGATGCCACGGAGGCTCAGGCTGTTCTGCGATTCGCTCCGCAGGCAGCCTCCGTGCCGGTCGGCAAGGTGCTCGACAGCGCCATCGCCAACGCCGCGCACAACTACGACCACACCGACGCCGACAGCCTCTTCATCTCCGAGGCGTACGTCGACGAGGGCCCGACCCTGAAGCGGTTCCGTCCGCGTGCCCAGGGCCGCGCCTACCGGATCCGCAAGCGGACCAGCCACATCACCGTGGTCGTCAGCAGCAAGGAAGGAACCCGGTAATGGGCCAGAAGGTTAACCCGCATGGGTTCCGGCTCGGTGTCACCACGGACTTCAAGTCCCGGTGGTACGCCGACAAGCTGTACAAGGACTACGTCAAGGAAGACGTCGCCATCCGTCGGATGATGACGTCCGGCATGGAGCGCGCCGGTATCTCGAAGGTTGAGATCGAGCGCACCCGTGACCGTGTGCGGGTGGACATCCACACCGCGCGTCCGGGCATCGTCATCGGCCGCCGTGGCGCCGAGGCCGACCGCATCCGCGGCGACCTCGAGAAGCTCACGGGCAAGCAGGTCCAGCTGAACATCCTCGAGGTCAAGAACCCCGAGACCGACGCTCAGCTGGTTGCCCAGGCCGTTGCCGAGCAGCTCTCCTCCCGCGTCTCCTTCCGCCGCGCCATGCGTAAGAGCATGCAGTCGGCGATGAAGGCCGGCGCCAAGGGCATCAAGATCCAGTGCGGTGGCCGCCTCGGCGGCGCCGAGATGTCCCGCTCGGAGTTCTACCGCGAGGGCCGTGTGCCCCTGCACACGCTCCGCGCGAACGTGGACTACGGCTTCTTCGAGGCCAAGACGACCTTCGGCCGTATCGGTGTGAAGGTCTGGATCTACAAGGGCGACGTCAAGAACATCGCCGAGGTCCGCGCCGAGAACGCTGCCGCCCGTGCGGGTAACCGCCCGGCCCGCGGTGGCGCCGCCGACCGTCCGGCCCGTGGTGGCCGCGGTGGCGAGCGGCGTGGTCGCAAGCCGCAGCAGGCTGCCGGCGCCGAGGCCCCCAAGGCCGAGGCCCCCGCCGCCGCTCCGGCTGAGAGCACCGGAACGGAGGCCTGACCGACATGCTGATCCCCCGTAGGGTCAAGCACCGCAAGCAGCACCACCCGGGACGCAGCGGCGCTGCCAAGGGTGGCACCTCGGTTGCGTTCGGCGAGTACGGCATCCAGGCGCTCACCCCGGCGTACGTGACGAACCGTCAGATCGAGGCCGCTCGTATCGCCATGACGCGTCACATCAAGCGTGGTGGCAAGGTCTGGATCAACATCTACCCGGACCGTCCCCTCACCAAGAAGCCCGCCGAGACCCGCATGGGTTCCGGTAAGGGTTCCCCGGAGTGGTGGATCGCCAACGTCAAGCCCGGACGCGTGATGTTCGAGCTGTCGTACCCCAACGAGAAGATCGCCCGTGAGGCCCTGACTCGCGCAGCCCACAAGCTGCCGATGAAGTGCCGGATCGTCAAGCGCGAGGCAGGTGAAGCGTGATGTCGGCCGGTACCAAGGCGTCCGAGCTGCGCGAGCTGGGCAACGAGGAGCTTCTGGGCAAGCTCCGCGAGGCCAAGGAAGAGCTGTTCAACCTCCGCTTCCAGGCGGCGACCGGGCAGCTTGAGAACCATGGCCGTCTGAAGGCGGTCCGCAAGGACATCGCGCGGATCTACACCCTGATGCGCGAGCGTGAGCTGGGCATCGAAACGGTGGAGAGCGCCTGATGAGCGAGAGCAACGTGACTGAGAACACTGCGGCGCGCGACAGCTTCCGCAAGACCCGTGAGGGTCTCGTCGTCAGCGACAAGATGGACAAGACCGTCGTCGTCGCCGTCGAGGACCGCGTCAAGCACGCGCTGTACGGCAAGGTCATCCGCCGTACGAACAAGCTCAAGGCGCACGACGAGCAGAACGCGGCCGGCGTCGGCGACCGGGTTCTCCTGATGGAGACCCGTCCGCTGTCGGCGACCAAGCGCTGGCGCGTCGTCGAGATCCTCGAGAAGGCCAAGTAAGTCTCCTGCGGGGCATCCCTCGCAGGACAGTTCCGCCAGGCTCGGCAGGGGTTCCGTAACCGGACCCCTGCCGGGAACCGGCAGACAAACAGGAGATAGACGTGATCCAGCAGGAGTCGCGACTGCGTGTCGCCGACAACACTGGTGCGAAGGAGATCCTTTGCATCCGTGTGCTCGGTGGCTCCGGTCGCCGCTACGCGGGCATCGGTGACGTCATCGTCGCCACCGTCAAGGACGCGATCCCCGGCGGCAACGTGAAGAAGGGTGACGTCATCAAGGCGGTCATCGTTCGCACCGTCAAGGAGCGCCGTCGTCCGGACGGCTCGTACATCCGCTTCGACGAGAACGCCGCTGTCATTCTCAAGAACGACGGCGACCCTCGTGGCACCCGTATCTTCGGCCCGGTCGGCCGTGAGCTGCGCGAGAAGAAGTTCATGAAGATCATCTCGCTGGCTCCGGAGGTGCTGTAAGCATGAAGATCAAGAAGGGCGACCTGGTCCAGGTCATCACCGGTAAGGACAAGGGCAAGCAGGGCAAGGTCATCGCGGCCTACCCCCGCGAGGACCGGGTCCTGGTCGAGGGTGTCAACCGGGTCAAGAAGCACACCAAGGCCGGTCCGACCGCTCGCGGTTCGCAGGCCGGCGGCATCGTCACGACCGAGGCGCCCGTCCACGTCTCCAACGTCCAGCTGGTCGTTGAGAAGGACGGCAACAAGGTCGTCACGCGTGTCGGTTACCGCTTCGACGACGAAGGCAACAAGATCCGCGTTGCCAAGCGGACGGGTGAGGACATCTGATGGCTACCACCACTGCTCCGCGTCTGAAGCTGAAGTACCGCGAGGAGATCGCGGGCAAGATGCGTGACGAGTTCAAGTACGAGAACGTCATGCAGATCCCCGGCCTCGTCAAGATCGTGGTCAACATGGGTGTCGGCGACGCCGCCCGTGACTCGAAGCTGATCGAGGGCGCGATCCGCGACCTGACCACCATCACCGGTCAGAAGCCGCAGGTCACCAAGGCTCGCAAGTCCATCGCGCAGTTCAAGCTGCGTGAGGGTCAGCCGATCGGTGCCCACGTCACGCTCCGTGGCGACCGCATGTGGGAGTTCCTGGACCGCACCCTGTCGCTCGCGCTGCCGCGCATCCGCGACTTCCGTGGTCTGTCCCCCAAGCAGTTCGACGGCCGTGGCAACTACACCTTCGGTCTCACGGAGCAGGTCATGTTCCACGAGATCGACCAGGACAAGATCGACCGTACCCGGGGCATGGACATCACCGTGGTCACCACGGCGACCAACGACGCTGAGGGCCGCGCGCTCCTTCGTCACCTCGGCTTCCCGTTCAAGGAGGCGTGAGCGAGATGGCGAAGAAGGCTCTGATTGCCAAGGCTGCTCGCAAGCCCAAGTTCGGTGTGCGTGGCTACACGCGCTGCCAGCGCTGCGGCCGTCCGCACTCCGTGTACCGCAAGTTCGGCCTCTGCCGCGTGTGCCTTCGTGAGATGGCTCACCGTGGCGAGCTGCCGGGCGTGACCAAGAGCTCCTGGTAATCCCCGCTTTTAGGGATTTCAGAGGCTCTCGGTAAGCAATGGGCGTGTCAGGCGCCCTCCTCTTCATGGCTTAGGCTTGGAGGGTTGGGCGCCTGACGGTCGCCCGTACGACTTACTACGCCGTAGGTCCACCGCGCCGCACCCGTCCCGTCTCGGATCGGGGAGAGGGATGGCGCACCAGGAAACCCCGGCGAGAGAGGCCGAAGGCCAATTCATGACCATGACTGATCCGATCGCAGACATGCTTACGCGTCTGCGGAACGCGAACTCGGCATACCACGACTCCGTGACGATGCCGGCGTCCAAGATCAAGTCTCACATCGCGGAGATCCTCCAGCAGGAGGGCTTCATCACGGGCTGGAAGGTCGAGGACGCCGAGGTCGGCAAGAACCTCGTCCTGGACCTGAAGTTCGGTCCCAACCGTGAGCGCTCCATCGCGGGCATCAAGCGGATCTCCAAGCCCGGTCTCCGGGTGTACGCGAAGTCCACCTCCCTGCCGAAGGTGCTGGGCGGCCTCGGCGTGGCGATCATCTCCACGTCGCACGGGCTCCTCACCGACAAGCAGGCCGGCAAGAAGGGCGTGGGTGGGGAAGTCCTCGCCTACGTCTGGTAGCAGAAGGGAACGGAGGAAACAGCTATGTCGCGTATCGGCAAGCTCCCCATCGCGGTTCCCGCCGGCGTGGACGTCACCATCGACGGCCGCACGGTGCAGGTCAAGGGCCCCAAGGGCGAGCTGACCCACACCATCGTGGCTCCGATCGACATCGCCAAGGGCGAGGACGGCACTCTTGCGGTGACCCGCCCCAACGACGAGCGTCAGAGCAAGGCCCTGCACGGCCTGTCCCGCACGCTGGTGGCGAACATGATCACCGGCGTGACCCAGGGTTACGTGAAGAAGCTCGAAATCAGCGGTGTCGGTTACCGCGTGACCGCCAAGGGTGCGAACCTCGAGTTCGCGCTCGGTTACAGCCACCCGATCGTGGTCGAGGCCCCCGAGGGCATCACCTTCAAGGTCGAGGCTCCGACCCGTTTCTCGGTCGAGGGCATCGACAAGCAGAAGGTCGGCGAGGTCGCGGCCAACATCCGCAAGCTGCGCAAGCCCGACCCGTACAAGGCCAAGGGCGTCAAGTACGAGGGCGAAGTCATCCGCCGCAAGGTCGGAAAGGCGGGTAAGTAAGCCATGGCATACGGGCAGAAGATCCTCAAGGGCGACGCCTACAAGCGCGCCGCGATCAAGCGCCGTCACATCCGGATCCGCAAGAACCTTTCCGGTACGGCGGAGCGTCCCCGTCTGGTCGTGACCCGCTCCAACCGCCACATCGTGGCGCAGGTGATCGACGACCTGAAGGGCCACACCCTGGCTTCCGCGTCCACCCTGGACGTGTCGGTCCGTGGTGGCGAGGGCGACAAGTCCACGCAGGCCAAGCAGGTCGGCGCCCTGGTCGCCGAGCGTGCCAAGGCCGCCGGTGTCGAGGCCGTGGTGTTCGACCGTGGTGGTAACCAGTACGCCGGCCGCATCGCGGCTCTGGCGGACGCCGCCCGCGAGGCCGGGCTCAAGTTCTGAGCCGCTTGTAGCTAGCGGAAAGAGAGAGGTAATCCAATGGCTGGACCCCAGCGCCGCGGTGGCGGTGCCGGTGGCGGCGAGCGGCGGGACCGGAAGGGCCGTGACGGCGGCGCTGCTGCCGCCGAGAAGACCGCGTACGTTGAGCGCGTTGTCGCGATCAACCGCGTCGCCAAGGTTGTGAAGGGTGGTCGTCGCTTCAGCTTCACCGCGCTGGTCGTGGTGGGCGACGGTGACGGCACCGTGGGTGTCGGTTACGGCAAGGCCAAGGAGGTGCCGGCCGCCATCGCCAAGGGCGTTGAGGAGGCCAAGAAGCACTTCTTCAAGGTCCCGCGTATCCAGGGCACCATCCCGCACCCGATCCAGGGTGAGAAGGCTGCCGGCGTCGTGCTGCTCAAGCCCGCGTCCCCGGGTACCGGTGTTATCGCCGGTGGTCCGGTGCGTGCCGTGCTCGAGTGCGCCGGTATCCACGACATCCTGTCGAAGTCGCTCGGCTCCGACAACGCGATCAACATCGTGCACGCGACCGTGGAGGCCCTGAAGGGCCTGCAGCGTCCGGAGGAGGTCGCGGCCCGCCGCGGTCTGCCTCTCGAGGACGTCGCCCCCGCGGCTCTGCTTCGTGCGCGTGCGGGAGCGGGTGCGTAATGGCTCGCCTCAAGGTCACGCAGACGAAGTCGTACATCGGTAGCAAGCAGAACCACCGTGACACCCTGCGGTCCCTCGGTCTCAAGGGGATCAACACCGTGGTCGTCAAGGAGGACCGCCCCGAGTTCCGCGGCATGGTGCACACCGTCCGCCACCTCGTGACGGTTGAGGAGGTCGACTGATCATGGCGGAGAGCAACCCGCTCAAGATCCACAACCTCCGTCCGGCCCCCGGCGCCAAGACCGCCAAGACCCGTGTCGGTCGTGGTGAGGCGTCGAAGGGTAAGACGGCCGGTCGTGGTACCAAGGGTACGAAGGCCCGTTACCAGGTTCCGGAGCGCTTCGAGGGTGGGCAGATGCCCCTCCACATGCGCCTTCCGAAGCTGAAGGGCTTCAAGAACCCGTTCAAGACCGAGTTCCAGGTCGTGAACCTCGACAAGCTGGCCGCGCTGTACCCGGAGGGTGGCGAGGTCACCGTCGAGGGTCTCGTCGCCAAGGGTGCCGTTCGCAAGAACAGCCTCGTCAAGGTCCTCGGCCAGGGTGAGGTCTCCGTGGCGCTGCAGGTGACGGTCGACGCCGTCTCCGGCTCCGCCAAGGAGAAGATCACCGCCGCCGGCGGCACTGTCACCGAGCTCGTCTGATTTTTTCGGACGTCTCGATGACGTAAGCAACTCCCGACCGGGGATACCTCACAATGGGGTATCCCCGGTTGGTCGTTCCTAGGGGGGCAGTGCGGCCGGTAAGGTGGCCAGCACTGTTCTTTTTCCCATTCGTCGAACCTCAAGACCGTCACCCTTGACGCTGTTGCGCGGGGGTCGCAGGAGGCACCGTGCTCACCGCGTTCGCCCGGGCGTTCAGGACGCCCGACCTGCGCAAGAAGCTGTTCTTCACGCTGGCCATCATCGTGGTCTACCGGGTCGGCACCCACATCCCGATCCCCGGCGTCAACTACAAAGCCGTCCAGACGTGTGTGAACGAGGCCTCCGGCAACCAGGGCCTGTTCGGTCTCGTCAACATGTTCAGCGGCGGCGCGCTGCTCCAGATCACGATCTTCGCGCTCGGCATCATGCCGTACATCACGGCGAGCATCATCCTTCAGCTGCTGACGGTGGTCATCCCGCGTCTGGAAGCCCTGAAGAAGGAGGGCCAGGCGGGTACGGCGAAGATCACGCAGTACACCCGTTACCTGACGGTGGCGCTCGCCATCCTGCAGGGCACCGGCCTGGTGGCCACCGCCCGCAGCGGCGCCCTCTTCTCCGGCTGCACGGTCGCCTCCAGCATCGTCCCGGACCAGGCGATCTTCACCACCATCACGATGGTCATCTGCATGACCGCCGGTACGGCCGTCGTCATGTGGCTGGGCGAGCTCATCACCGACCGCGGCATCGGCAACGGCATGTCGATCCTGATGTTCATCTCGATCGCCGCCACCTTCCCGTCCGCGCTGTGGAGCATCAAGAAGTCGGGCACCCTGGCCGGCGGCTGGATCGAGTTCGGCTCGGTCATCGCGGTCGGTCTGGTCATGGTCGCGCTGGTGGTCTTCGTCGAGCAGGCTCAGCGCCGCATCCCGGTGCAGTACGCGAAGCGCATGATCGGCCGCCGCTCCTACGGCGGCACGTCCACGTACATCCCGCTCAAGGTGAACCAGGCCGGTGTGATCCCGGTCATCTTCGCCTCGTCGCTGCTGTACATTCCCGCGCTCGTGGCGCAGTTCGCCGGTGGGAACTCGGGCTGGAAGACCTGGATCAGCCAGAACCTGACCAAGGGTGACCACCCGATTTACATCGTTTCGTACTTCTTGCTGATCGTTTTCTTTGCGTTCTTCTATGTCGCTATCTCCTTCAACCCCGAGGAAGTAGCCGACAACATGAAGAAGTATGGTGGCTTCATCCCGGGCATCCGGGCTGGCCGACCGACCGCTGAGTACCTGTCGTACGTGCTCAACCGGATCACCTGGCCGGGTTCGCTGTATCTGGGGCTGATCGCTCTCGTGCCGACGATGGCGTTGGTGGGCTTTGGGGCGAGCAACAACTTCCCGTTCGGTGGCACCAGCATCCTGATCATCGTGGGTGTGGGCCTGGAAACGGTGAAGCAGATCGAGAGCCAGCTCCAGCAGCGCAATTACGAAGGGTTCCTCCGCTGATGCGAATCGTCCTCGTCGGGCCGCCTGGCGCCGGTAAGGGAACGCAAGCCGTTCGCCTTGCCAAGGAGCTGAAGATCCCGCACATCTCCACGGGCGACCTGTTCCGCGCCAACATCAGCCAGCAGACGGAGCTCGGGAAGCTCGCGAAGTCCTACATGGACGCCGGCAACCTCGTCCCCGACGAGGTCACCATCGCCATGGCCAAGGACCGCATGGAGCAGCAGGACGCTGTCAACGGCTTCCTCCTGGACGGTTTCCCGCGCAACGTCTCGCAGGCCGAGGCGCTGGACGAGCTGCTGAAGACCGAGAAGATCAAGCTGGACGCCGTACTCGACCTCGAAGTCCCCGAGGACGAGGTCGTCAAGCGGATCGCGGGCCGCCGGCTGTGCCGCAAGGACAACAGCCACGTCTTCCACGTGACCTACAGCCCGCCGAAGGTCGAGGGCGTCTGCGACGTCTGCGGCGGCGAGCTCTACCAGCGCGACGACGACTCCGAGGACACCGTCCGTACGCGGCTGGAGGTCTACCACACGCAGACCGAGCCCATCATCGACTACTACAAGACGCAGGGCCTGGTCGCGACGATCTCCGCTCTGGGTCCGGTGGACGAGGTCACCAAGCGCGCGCTGGACGCGCTGGGGCGTGACGGGGACGACGAGAAGTAGTTTTCCAGCGGTTCCGGCCGCGGTACCCCCCTCGGGTGCCGCGGCCGTACTGTTGTGTAGTTGACGTTGACGTGAGTGACGGAGAGCGCAGGCCACCCATGGTGCAGATCAAGACGCCCGAGCAGATCGCCAAGATGCGTGCGGCGGGCCTGGTCGTCGCGGCCATCCACGCGGCGACGCGCGAGGCCGCGGTCCCCGGCGCCAGCACCAAGGACCTGGACGAGGTGGCCCGCAAGGTCCTCGCCGAGCACGGCGCCAAGTCGAACTTCCTCGGCTACGGCGGCTTCCCCGCCACCATCTGCACCTCCGTCAACGACGTGGTGGTCCACGGCATCCCCTCCGAGGACGTCGTTCTCAAGGACGGCGACATCATCTCCATCGACTGCGGTGCGATCGTCGACGGCTGGCACGGCGACGCGGCCTACACGGCGTTCGTGGGCTCCGGTCACGCTCCGGAGCTGATCGAGCTCTCCCGGGTCACCGAGGAGTCGATGTGGGCCGGTATCGCGGCGATGAAGCAGGGCAGCCGACTCGTCGACGTCTCCCGGGCGATCGAGACGTACATCCGCCGGCAGCCGAAGCCGGGCGGCGGCAAGTACGGGATCATCGAGGACTACGGCGGTCACGGCATCGGCACCGAGATGCACATGGACCCGCACCTGCTGAACTACGTCGACCGGCGGCGCGGGAAGGGGCCGAAGCTGGTTCCCGGTTTCTGCCTGGCCATCGAGCCGATGGTGTCGCTGGGGACGCCGCGCACGGAGGTCCTGTCGGACGACTGGACCGTGATCACCACGGACGGTACATGGTCGTCGCACTGGGAGCACAGTGTTGCGCTGACCGAGGCTGGGCCCTTGGTGCTCACCTCTCCTGACGGGGGTAAGGCCAAGCTGGCCGAGCTCGGGATCACGGCTGCGCCGGATCCGCTGGGCTGAGCACCGTTTTGACGCGCGGCCCCGGTGGGGGCTGGTCGCGCAGTTCCCCGCGCCTCTGACGGGGCGCTGCAGACGGGGCGCTCCCCATAATGGGCGCTTAATGATCTGTGCTCTTGGGCAGGATTTCTCGATTCGTCTTTCCGGGTGCGCTGACGTAGACTGACTCGTCGGCTCTCGTGCACCCGCATGTCCGCATGCGCCCGCAAGGGACAGTGCGGGAGTCGATCAAGGTAGTCGATTCGAAGGGCGAAGCGTGGCCAAGAAGCAAGGTGCCATCGAGATCGAGGGCACTGTCGTCGAGTCTCTTCCGAACGCCATGTTCAAGGTCGAGCTCCAGAACGGCCACCAGGTCCTGGCACACATCAGCGGCAAGATGCGTATGCACTACATCCGCATCCTCCCTGACGACCGGGTCGTGGTGGAGCTGTCTCCGTACGACCTGACGCGTGGCCGGATCGTCTACCGCTACAAGTAGATCTTGCCCAGGTCCCGTGTGAGCGGGGCTGCCGGCAACTGACCCGGAGAACCTCAATCCCATGAAGGTCAAGCCGAGCGTCAAGAAGATCTGCGACAAGTGCAGGGTGATCCGCCGTCACGGTCGGGTCATGGTCATTTGCGAGAACCCGCGCCACAAGCAGCGCCAGGGCTGACGCACGACCATTCCCTCTGCATCGACATCGCAGAGTTTCGCGCGACGCGAGCTGAATTTGTTCATACGCAGGACCCAGGCGCCGAAGGTGCCTGACACCCCCGGTTCGGAGGCCGGGGACCCAGTTCGTACCTGGTACGGCGGCTGGGAACCGGTCCCTGTGGAAGACCTCCGAAGATCACCAGGAGCCATTGAATGGCACGCGTTTCCGGTGTTGACATCCCGCGCGAAAAGCGCGTGGAGGTCGCCCTCACCTATGTGTTCGGCATCGGCCGGACCCTTTCGCAGCAGACGCTGGCGGAGACGGGCATCGACCCGAACACCCGTGTTCGTGACCTGACCGAAGAGCAGCTGGTCGCGATCCGCGAGTACGTCGACAACAACATCAAGACCGAGGGTGACCTCCGTCGCGAGATCCAGGCCGACATCCGCCGCAAGGTCGAGATCGGCTGCTACCAGGGTCTCCGTCACCGTCGCGGCCTGCCCGTCCGCGGTCAGCGCACCAGCACCAACGCCCGCACCCGCAAGGGCCCGCGTCGCGCCATCGCCGGCAAGAAGAAGCCGGGCAAGAAGTAGTCCTCAGCGGACAACGCTTCATCAGCGGTCTTCGCTGTAGGACCGACCACCTCCCCGTAGGAGTTTGTAGATGCCCCCCAAGGGTCGTCAGGGCGCTGCCAAGAAGGTGCGCCGCAAGGAAAAGAAGAACGTCGCTCACGGCCACGCGCACATCAAGAGCACGTTCAACAACACGATCGTCTCGATCACGGACCCGTCCGGCAACGTGATCTCCTGGGCCTCCGCCGGCCACGTCGGCTTCAAGGGCTCCCGGAAGTCCACGCCGTTCGCCGCGCAGATGGCCGCCGAGTCGGCTGCCCGCCGCGCCCAGGAGCACGGCATGCGCAAGGTCGACGTGTTCGTCAAGGGCCCGGGTTCCGGTCGTGAGACCGCGATCCGCTCCCTGCAGGCCACGGGCCTCGAGGTCGGCTCCATCCAGGACGTCACCCCGACCCCGCACAACGGCTGCCGTCCGCCGAAGCGTCGCCGCGTCTGACGCACGGCTGGCTTTCAGGGTCCGGGCGGTCGGCTCCGTAAGGGGCCTGCCGCCCGTACCCTTGCAGTACCCGCACTCCTACGGGTGCGGTTCCGTCGGGCGTCAAATAGCGGGCGTCCACGAAAGAAGGATCTGATCCACACATGCTGATCGCTCAGCGCCCCTCGTTGACCGAAGAGGTCGTCGATGAGTTCCGCTCCCGGTTCGTGATCGAGCCGCTGGAGCCGGGCTTCGGCTACACCCTCGGCAACTCCCTTCGCCGTACCCTCCTGTCCTCGATCCCCGGCGCGGCTGTCACGTCGATCCGGATCGACGGCGTGCTGCACGAGTTCACCACCGTGCCGGGCGTCAAGGAGGACGTCACCGACCTGATCCTCAACATCAAGCAGCTGGTCGTCTCCTCGGAGCACGACGAGCCGGTCGTGATGTACCTGCGCAAGCAGGGGCCGGGTCTGGTCACCGCCGCCGACATCGCGCCGCCGGCCGGTGTCGAGGTGCACAACCCCGATCTGGTCCTCGCCACGCTCAACGGCAAGGGCAAGCTGGAGATGGAGCTGACGGTCGAGCGTGGCCGCGGTTATGTCTCCGCCGTGCAGAACAAGCAGGTGGGCCAGGAGATCGGCCGTATCCCGGTCGACTCCATCTACTCGCCGGTGCTGAAGGTCACGTACAAGGTCGAGGCGACCCGTGTCGAGCAGCGCACCGACTTCGACAAGCTGATCGTCGACGTCGAGACGAAGCAGGCGATGCGTCCGCGTGACGCCATGGCCTCGGCCGGCAAGACCCTGGTCGAGCTGTTCGGTCTCGCCCGCGAGCTGAACATCGACGCCGAGGGCATCGACATGGGCCCGTCCCCGACGGACGCCGCCCTCGCCGCCGACCTGGCGCTGCCGATCGAGGAGCTGGAGCTCACCGTTCGGTCGTACAACTGCCTCAAGCGTGAGGGCATCCACTCCGTGGGTGAGCTCGTGGCGCGCTCCGAGGCGGACCTCCTGGACATCCGCAACTTCGGTGCGAAGTCCATCGACGAGGTCAAGGCGAAGCTGGCCGGCATGGGCCTGGCCCTCAAGGACAGCCCGCCCGGATTCGACCCCACGGCTGCGGCGGACGCCTTTGGCGCCGACGACGACGTGGATGCGGGGTTCGTCGAGACCGAGCAGTACTGAGCGCTCCGCGAGGAGGCCGGTTCTGCGGCTGCGGGGCCCGCTGTGGCTGGTCGCGCAGTTCCCCGCGCCCCTTACGGGGCGTGGACCCTCCGGGCGTCTGAAAAGGCGCCCGGATCTCCGACAGACAACCGTCTGCTCGGATACTGACTCCGGTACCTGATACGGCCGGGGCAGACACACAGGAGAAGAACAATGCCGAAGCCCACCAAGGGTGCCCGTCTGGGCGGCAGCGCCGCGCACGAGAAGCTGCTCCTCGCGAACCTGGCGAAGAGCCTCTTCGAGCACGGCCGCATCACCACCACCGAGGCGAAGGCCCGCCGCCTGCGCCCGTACGCCGAGCGTCTGGTCACCAAGGCGAAGAAGGGCGACCTTCACAACCGCCGTCAGGTGCTCCAGGTGATCACGGACAAGAGCATCGTCCACACGCTCTTCACCGAGATCGGCCCGCGCTACGAGAACCGTCCGGGTGGCTACACCCGTATCACCAAGATCGGTAACCGCCGTGGCGACAACGCGCCCATGGCTGTCATCGAGCTGGTCGAGGCGCTGACGGTGGCGCAGCAGGCGACCGGTGAGGCCGAGGCCGCGACGAAGCGTGCGGTCAAGGAGGCCGAGGAGGCCAAGGTCGAGGAGACCAAGGCCGACGAGGTCGTCGAGGACGCGGCGCCGGAGGCCGAGGAGCCGAAGGAGGCGTAAGGCCGTCCTTTGGCTGCCGGTCCGTCGTGGCCGGTCGCGCAGTTCCCGCGCCCCCTACGGGGCGCATGAGCGGGTCCGTTCCCTTCGAGGGGCGGGCCCGCTTTTCTTTACCTGAGAGGATCTCCGTGTGAGTGACGAAGTTCAGCCCGGTTACGTCCGTGTCCGTCTCGACCTGTCGTACGACGGGACCGATTTCCACGGCTGGGCCAAGCAGGCCGGCGGGAAGCGGACCGTGCAGGGGGAGATCGAGGACGCGCTTCGTACGGTGACCCGTACCAGGGACACGACCTACGAGCTGACCGTGGCCGGACGCACCGACGCGGGTGTGCACGCCCGCGGGCAGGTCGCGCACGTGGACCTGCCCGCCGGGCTGTGGGCGGAGCACCGCGAGAAGCTGCTGAAGCGGCTCGCCGGGCGGCTTGCGAAGGACGTCCGGGTGTGGTCCCTCACGGAGGCTCCGGCAGGCTTCAACGCCCGTTTCTCGGCCGTCTGGCGCCGCTACGCGTACCGCGTGACCGACAACCCCGGCGGTGTCGACCCGCTGCTCCGCAACCACGTCCTGTGGCACGACTGGCCCCTGGACGTGGCGGCCATGAACGAGGCGGCGGCGCGGCTGGTGGGCGAGCACGACTTCGCCGCCTACTGCAAGCGGCGAGAGGGGGCCACGACCATCCGCACCCTCCAGGAGCTGAGCCTGGAGCGGGGGGCGGACGGCGTCGTCACGGCGACCGTGCGGGCCGACGCCTTCTGCCACAACATGGTGCGGTCCCTGATCGGCGCGCTGCTGTTCGTGGGGGACGGGCACCGGGGTCCCGAGTGGCCCGGGAAGGTGCTGGCCGCGGGTGTCAGGGACTCGGCCGTGCACGTCGTACGGCCGCACGGGCTGACCCTGGAAGAGGTCGGCTACCCGGCGGACGAGCTGCTCGCGGCGCGCAACAAGGAAGCGCGCAACAAGCGGTCGCTCCCGTCCGCCGGCTGCTGCTGAGCGTCCCGTCGGGGGCGCGGGCGCATCACTGGTTCGCGGCCGCCGACGCCTGGGCCTCGCCGCGCCTGCGGATCTGGCGGAAGGTGAACTCGGCCAGGTCGTCGCCGGTCTGGAAGACCTTCGTGTCCTTGGTGGTGACGTCCTTGCCGTTCTGGAAGCCGGCGGTGGTGAAGTAGGCGTAGCGGCCGTAGGAATTGACCGTCGTACGGCAGACACCCGAGTCGCAGAAGGACTTGACGCCCGCGCCCGCGAGCGAGGTGACGAAGCCCTTCTTGTCGGCCTCGGTCTTGGCCTTCGTGGCCTGGGCCTCGGTGTTGAAGACGGCCACGCCGACCGTCACCGCCACGCCGTCCTTGGAGTAGGTGACCCGCAGCATGCGCGTGCAGTTGTTCTTGGTGAGGACGCCGCCGAGGGTGCCCTTGGAGACCGACGCACAGTTCTTGGTGTCGGCCGTCGCACCCTTCTTGTAGACCGTCGCGCCCATGGTCAGCTGGGTGCCCGGGAAGAGGGTCTCAGCGCTCAGCGGAGCCGTGTCCTTCTGCACGCTGGATATGAACTCCTTCGGGTCCAGCGGCGGCGGCGCGCTGGTCGGCGCGAAGGACGGCGCCGAGTCGGCCGAGTCGCTGGGCAGCGAGGCGCTCGCGGGCAGGTTCGAGGGCGTGCCGGAGGCGTTGTTGTCGCCGTTCGCGGACACCACGGCCATGGCGACGGCCGTGCCGATCGCCAGCGTGGCGACCGCGCCGCCGCCGATGAACAGCACTCTGCGCCGCTTGTTCCGCGTTTCCGAGGCATCCGCGAGCGCGGCCCAGTCCGGGGTCGGCCCGGAGCTGTCGCGCCAAGGCTGCTGCGACTGCGGTTTCCAGGGATCCCACTGGGACTGAGGTCCCCCCTGCCCATAGCTCATGGGGCGCATCTTAGACGGGCGAAGGGGGGTGCCGGTGCGACAGTACGAACGGTGATAGTGGACCTTTGGGGCACAGGGGAGCATCCCGGTACCGCCGTGCGCCTTCGATGTCCCGGGAGTGTCGCCGAGGGCTCGTTTTGACCCGCCCGGGGGCGTCCCGGTACGCTGACTCTTCGTTGTGTATTGGCTCGCTCATTCTCACGGGAGTGGCCTCTACCTAGGTTCCCTGGAGCAGTTACCAGTGGGCGGCATACGGGCAGCGTCCCCGGCATTGTCGTCCCCAGCTGCACGATCGCTTCAGTGATGCCATGTGTCAGCACCCATCCACTGAAGAAGAAGGCTGCGAAGTGCGTACGTACAGCCCCAAGCCCGGCGATGTGACTCGCCAGTGGCATGTCATCGACGCTCAGGACATCGTCCTGGGCCGTCTCGCCACCACCGCCGCGTCCCTTCTCCGCGGCAAGCACAAGCCGATCTACGCGCCCCACGTCGACACCGGTGACTTCGTCATCATCATCAACGCCGACAAGGTGCACCTGTCCGGCAACAAGCGGACCCAGAAGATGGCGTACCGCCACTCCGGCTACCCGGGTGGTCTGCGCTCCGTCCGTTACGACGAGCTGCTCGACAAGAACCCCGAGAAGGCCATCGAGAAGGCCGTCAAGGGCATGCTCCCCAAGAACACCCTGGGCCGTCAGATGCTTTCCAAGCTGAAGGTCTACCGAGGCGAGAACCACCCCCACGCTGCTCAGCAGCCGGTTCCGTTCGAGATCACCCAGGTCGCGCAGTAGTTCCGGCCACCCCCTAAGACTGAAGAGAATCTGAGGAGCATCGTGGCCGAGACCACTGCCGAGCAGCCGCTCGAAGAGCTTGACATCGACAGCTACACCACGGAGTCGGACGTCCCCGTCGAGGGCGAGTACACCTCCGAGTCCCTCGCGTCCCGCTTCGGCGACCCGCAGCCGGCCGCCGGCCTGGGCCGTCGCAAGAACGCCATCGCCCGCGTCCGGATCGTCCCGGGCACCGGCAAGTGGAAGATCAACGGTCGCACCCTCGAGGACTACTTCCCGAACAAGGTGCACCAGCAGGAAGTCAACGAGCCCTTCAAGGTGCTCGAGCTCGAAGGCCGCTACGACGTCATCGCCCGCATCGCCGGTGGCGGTGTCTCCGGCCAGGCCGGTGCGCTCCGTCTCGGTGTCGCCCGCGCGCTGAACGAGGCCGACGTCGACAACAACCGCGGCCCGCTCAAGAAGGCCGGCTTCCTCCGCCGCGACGACCGTGCGGTCGAGCGCAAGAAGGCCGGTCTGAAGAAGGCCCGTAAGGCCCCGCAGTACAGCAAGCGTTAATCGCCAGCTGCCTGCTCGTACGCATACGGGTCCCACTGGCCCGGAACGTACTCCGAACGCCCCGGCGGCACGCCACATGTGCCGTCGGGGCGTTCGTTTATCCCGGCCAAGGGCGTATAACGACACAAGACGCTCAAAGGCTGGTGTGATCGCATCACAAAGCGCCTGCCATCATGTCCTGGCAGCAAGGACGCTTCCTCAGGAGGACAAGTGGGACGACTCTTCGGCACGGACGGCGTGCGCGGTGTCGCCAACGCGGACCTGACCGCCGAGATGGCGCTCGGCCTGTCCGTCGCGGCGGCGCACGTGCTGGCCGAGGCGGGCACGTTCGAGGGCCACCGGCCTACGGCGGTCGTCGGACGGGATCCGCGCGCGTCCGGGGAGTTCCTGGAAGCGGCCGTGGTCGCGGGCCTCGCGAGCGCGGGCGTGGACGTACTGACCGTCGGCGTCCTCCCGACGCCCGCCGTCGCCCACCTCACCGGCGCGCTCGGCGCCGACCTCGGCGTCATGCTCTCCGCCAGCCACAACGCCATGCCCGACAACGGCATCAAGTTCCTCGCCCGTGGCGGGCACAAGCTCGACGACGAGCTGGAGGAGAAGATCGAGGCCGTGTACGAGTCCCACCGGCACGGCGAGCCCTGGGAGCGCCCCACCGGCGCGGGCGTCGGCCGGGTGCGGTCGTACGACGCGGGGGCCGAGCAGTACATCGCCCATCTGCTCGCCGTCCTCCCCAACCGGCTCGAAGGCCTGAAGATCGTCCTGGACGAAGCGCACGGCGCGGCCGCGGGGGTCTCGCCGGAGGCGTTCCGCCGGGCCGGTGCCGAGGTCGTCACCATCGGCGCGGAGCCGGACGGCCTCAACATCAACGCCGGCTGCGGGTCGACCCACCTCGGCCCGCTGAAGGCCGCGGTCGTCGAGCACGGGGCCGACTTCGGCATCGCGCACGACGGGGACGCGGACCGCTGCCTGGCCGTGGACCACTCCGGCGAGGAGGTCGACGGCGACCAGATCATGGCCGTCCTGGCCCTGGCCATGCGCGAGCGGGGTGCGCTGCGCGCCGACACCGTCGTGGCCACCGTCATGTCCAACCTCGGCTTCAAGCTGGCGCTGGAGCGGGAGGGGCTGCACCTCGTCCAGACCGCGGTCGGTGACCGGTACGTCCTGGAGGAGATGAAGGAGCACGGCTACGCCCTCGGCGGCGAGCAGTCCGGCCACGTCATCATCCTCGACCACGCGACGACGGGCGACGGCACGCTGACCGGGCTGCTGCTGGCGGCGCGGGTCGCGCAGACCGGGAAGTCCCTGCGGGAGCTGGCCGGTGTGATGGAGCGGCTGCCGCAGGTGCTGATCAACGTGCCGGACGTCGACAGGACGCGGGTGAAGACCTCGGCGGACCTGGCGGCGGCGGTGGCCGAGGCGGAGCGGGAGCTGGGGGAGACGGGGCGTGTGCTGCTCCGCCCTTCGGGGACCGAGCCGTTGGTGCGGGTGATGGTGGAGGCCGCGGACATCGAGCAGGCGCGGTCGGTGGCGGGGCGGCTGGCTGACGCCGTCAAGTCCGCTTTGGGGTAACGCCGTTCCGGGTTCGGGGTGCCGGGGAAGGTGCGTCGCGGGCTGACGGTTCGTCATGGCCGGTCGCGCAGTTCCTCCCCCAGCCTTCGGCCGGGGGTACCCCCAGCGCCCCTTACGGGGCGCTCCAGCTGAGGGGCGCCCCCGCTGAGGGGCGCTACAGCTTGCGCAGCCTCAGGCGCTGGACCTTGTGGTCCGGGCCCTTTCTGAGGACCAGGGTGGCGCGGCCCCGGGTCGGGGCGATGTTCTCCACCAGGTTGGGCTTGTTGATGGTGCGCCAGAGGCCGCGGGCGTAGTCCACGGCCTCCTCCTCCGACACCTGGGTGTACTTCCTGAAGTACGAGTCGGGGTCCTGGAAGGCGGTCTGCCGCAGCTTCCTGAAGCGGTTGAGGTACCAGTTCTCGATGTCCTCAGCGCTCGCGTCGACATACACGCTGAAGTCGAAGTAGTCCGCGAGGCCGACCCGGGTGCGGCCGTCGCTGCCGGGCATGGCGGGCTGCAGGACGTTGAGGCCCTCGACGATCAGGATGTCCGGGCGGCGGACCGTGAGCTTGCGGTCCGGGACGATGTCGTAGATGAGATGCGAGTAGACGGGGGCGGTGACCTCGTCCTTGCCGGCCTTGATGTCGGCGACGAAACGGGTCAGGGCCCGGCGGTCGTACGACTCGGGGAACCCCTTGCGGGACATCAGCCCGCGGGCTTCGAGCTCCTTGGTGGGGAGCAGGAAACCGTCGGTGGTGACCAGCTCGACACGCGGATGCTCGGGCCAGCGGGAGAGCAGGGCCTGCAGGAGCCGGGAGACCGTGGACTTGCCGCAGGCCACCGAGCCGGCGACGCCTATCACGAACGGGGTGCCGGACTGCGAGCCCTGTTCGCCGAGGAAGGTGTTCAGGGCGCCTCTGAGGCCGTCCGTGGCACCGACGTACAGATTGAGCAGCCGGGAGAGCGGGAGATAGATGTCCCGCACCTCGTCGAGGTCGATGACGTCGCCGAGGCCACGCAGCTTCTCGACCTCCTCGGCGGTGAGCGGCAGCGGCGTCTTGTCGCGCAGCGCACTCCACTCGGAGCGGGTGAGGTCGACGTAGGGAGTCGCCTCCGGCCTGTGCCGGTGGGCGCTCCGGGAGATCGAGGAGACCGGAGAGATCACATTCCATTGTTAACGGAGTTTGAACGGGATGGCGGGTGGGGTCCGTCACGTGGGCCCCGGACCGCCCCGCGGCGGTGCCGGCTCCGCGCCGACGACCTGCGTGATCGAGGACTCCGGCAGCGCGGAGGCGCACGCCGCTCTCCTCACTCCGCCCGGGGCCCTCGGCCCTTGCCGGCCGGCCCGGCTCCGGAAGAGCTGCGCAGGGCGATGCTTCTGCTCGCCATCTGCGCGAGCGACTTGGCGCGCACGACAAAGATCTCCGGGTAGTCCATCCGAGCGGTCACCTGCGGTGGATAGAGCTCGGAATCGACGTACTGGACGAACGCGTCACGCAACGCGGTCAGGACATTCGTCTGATCGGGCTCGGGAAGTTCCCCGATGAACACATGGCCCGACGCGATACCCGCGGTGACATCTCGCTTCGCCTGATCGTCCGCCACATACCGGAGAACGAAGGCGGCCACATCGTCGAAAAGGGCGGAAGTGGCGAACCAGTCGAGGTCCTCCCCCGATTCGCTGGAGGGAAATGACACGAGCTTTGTCATCGCTTCCTTTCCTTTCCGTCGTGGAACGTGATGGGCGCGGCGGCGTCGGCCCCGGTCGGCGGCCGGTGCGCGCCCGCCCGCATGGTCATGTGCAGGGCAAGCGCGCGTAATGCTATGTAGCCGATTCCGTGGTCGGGCAACCGATTTCGCTCCGGGTACCGCACACGGAATGGCGTGAAGTCGCGCACGGAGCGGGCGTATGGCGGAAAGCCGCCGACGGTGGTGTGAGGACGGCCCGGTTCTGACCTCGGTATAATTTCCGATTTCGGGCACGCTGCGCCGTGTTGGGGTGCGGTCCGGCACTTAGGCTGCCGCCCATGTGCGGAATCGTGGGATACGTGGGGGCGCAGTCGGCGCTCGATGTGGTGGTCGCCGGGCTCAAGCGGCTGGAGTACCGGGGTTACGACTCGGCCGGTGTCGCCGTGCTCGCGGACGGCGGGCTGGCCTCGGCGAAGAAGGCCGGGAAGCTGGTCAATCTGGAGAAGGAACTGCTGGAACGACCGCTGCCGACCGGATCCACCGGTATCGGGCACACCCGCTGGGCCACCCATGGCGGGCCGACGGACGCCAACGCGCATCCGCACCTCGACAACGCGGGCCGGGTCGCCGTCGTCCACAACGGGATCATCGAGAACTTCGCCGCGCTGCGCGCCGAGTTGGCGGAGCGCGGGCACGACCTGGCGTCCGAGACGGACACCGAGGTCGTCGCACATCTGCTCGCCGAGGAGTTCTCCGCCACCGCCGATCTCGCCGAGGCGATGCGGCTGGTGTGCCGGCGTCTCGACGGCGCGTTCACGCTGGTCGCGGCGCACGCCGACGAACCGGACGTGGTCGTGGGCGCGCGCCGGAACTCCCCGCTCGTGGTGGGCGTTGGGGAGGGCGAGGCCTTTCTCGCCTCGGACGTCGCCGCGTTCATCGCCCACACGCGGTCGGCGATCGAGCTGGGCCAGGACCAGGTGGTGGAGCTGCGCCGGGACGGCGTGACCGTCACGGGCTTCGACGGCGCCCCGGCGGACGTCCGTTCGTACCACGTCGACTGGGACGCGTCGGCCGCGGAAAAGGGGGGTTATGACTACTTCATGCTCAAGGAGATCGCCGAGCAGCCCAAGGCGGTCGCCGATACGCTCCTGGGCCGCATCGACGCGAACGGCTCACTGAAGCTCGACGAGGTCCGGATCGGCGCCGCCGAGCTGCGCGAGGTCGACAAGGTGGTCATCGTCGCGTGCGGTACGGCCTTCCACGCCGGCCTGATCGCCAAGTACGCCATCGAGCACTGGACGCGCATCCCGTGCGAGGTGGAGCTGGCCAGCGAGTTCCGCTACCGCGACCCGATCCTGGACTCGCGCTCGCTCGTCATCGCCATCTCCCAGTCCGGCGAGACCATGGACACCCTGATGGCGCTGCGGCACGCCCGCGAGCAGGGCTCCAAGGTGCTGGCCATCTGCAACACCAACGGCTCGACGATCCCGCGCGAGTCGGACGCGGTGCTGTACACCCACGCCGGCCCGGAGGTGGCGGTCGCCTCCACCAAGGCGTTCCTCACCCAGCTGGTCGCCTGCTATCTGGTGGCCCTCTACCTCGGCCAGGTCCGGGGCACCAAGTGGGGCGACGAGATCAGTGCCGTGATCCGGGACCTGTCCCAGATCTCCGGCGAGGTCGACCGGGTCCTGGAGACCATGGAACCGGTACGGGCGCTGGCCCGCTCCCTGGCCGACAAGAAGACGGTGCTGTTCCTCGGCCGGCACGTCGGCTACCCGGTGGCCCTCGAAGGCGCCCTGAAGCTCAAGGAACTGGCGTACATGCACGCCGAGGGCTTCGCGGCGGGCGAGCTGAAGCACGGTCCGATCGCGCTGATCGAGGAGGACCTGCCGGTGGTGGTCGTGGTCCCGTCCCCGCGGGGCCGCTCGGTCCTGCACGACAAGATCGTCTCCAATATCCAGGAGATCCGGGCCCGCGGCGCCCGCACCATCGTGATCGCGGAGGAGGGCGACGAAGCGGTCGTCCCCTACGCCGACCACCTGATCAGCATCCCGGCCATCCCGACCCTCCTGCAGCCCCTCGTCGCGACGGTTCCGCTCCAGGTCTTCGCCTGCGAACTGGCCACCGCCCGGGGCAACGAGGTGGACCAGCCGCGCAACCTGGCGAAGTCGGTCACCGTGGAGTGACCTTAGGGTGCTGACCATGAGCATCATCGGGGTCGGAATCGACGTTGCCGAGATCGACCGGTTCCGGGAGTCGCTGGAGCGTACTCCCGGGCTCGCCGGGCGGCTCTTCGTGGAGCGGGAGTTGTGGTTGCCGAGCGGCGAGCGGCGCGGTGTCGCCTCGCTCGCGGCGCGGTTCGCGGCGAAGGAGGCGCTGGCCAAGGCGCTGGGTGCGCCGCCCGGACTGCTCTGGACGGACGCGGAGGTGCTCGTCGAGGACAGCGGGCGGCCACGGCTGCGGGTGAAGGGCAGCGTGGCCGCGTGCGCGGCGGAACTCGGGGTGCGGTCCTGGCATGTGTCGCTCAGTCACGACGCGGGCGTGGCGTCGGCGGTGGTGATCGCGGAGGGGTGACCCCCGGGGCCGTCGGCGGATGCGCGTCCCGTGGGTTCCGGGGGAGACTCGGGGCATGCGGACTGCTTACAGCGTGGAGACGGTACGGGCGGCCGAGCGGGAGCTGATGGCACGGCTGCCGGAGGGGGCGCTGATGCAGCGGGCCGCCGCCGGGCTGGCCGCCGCCTGCGCCGACTTGCTCGGACGGGTGTACGGCAGCCGGGTGGTGCTGCTCGTCGGCAGCGGGGACAACGGCGGGGACGCGCTGTACGCCGGGGCGCGGCTGGCGAGGCGAGGGGCGGGGGTCGCGGCCGTGCTGCTCGCGCCGGAGCGTACGCACGGGGGCGGACTCGCGGCGCTGCGCCGGGCGGGCGGGAGGGTCGTGGCGGCCGATTCTCCGCTCGCCGCCGAGGAGTTGGTCCTGCGGGCCGATCTCGTCGTCGACGGGATCGTGGGGATCGGCGGCAAGGGCGGGCTGCGGCCCGAGGCGGCCGCGCTGGTCGCGGTCGTGGAGCGGTCGCGGGCCGCCGTCGTCGCCGTGGACCTGCCGAGCGGGGTCGAGGCGGACAGCGGCGAGGTGCGGGGCGCGGCCGTACGGGCCGACCTCACCGTCACCTTCGGGACGCACAAGCCGGGGCTGCTGATCGACCCCGCGCGGGAGTACGCCGGTTCGGTACGGCTGGTCGACATCGGCCTCGAGCTGCCCGAGGAGGCCGGGCTGGAGGCGTTGCAGGACGTGGACGTGGCCCGGCTGCTGCCGGCGCCGTCGGCGGAGAGCGACAAGTACCGGCGGGGGGTGGTCGGGATCGCGGCCGGGTCGGCGCGCTATCCGGGGGCGGCCGTGCTCGCGGTCGCGGGGGCGTTGCGGGGCGGGGCGGGCGCCGTGCGCTACGTCGGGCCCGCCGGGGACGAGGTGCTGGCCCGTTTTCCCGAGACGCTGGTGTCGGATGGGGGGCCGCGGAAGGCCGGACGGGTGCAGGCGTGGGTGGTCGGACCGGGGGTCGGCGACGACGCCGACGCCGTCGCCGAGGTGCTGGCGGAGGAGGTGCCGGTGCTGGTCGACGCGGACGGGCTGCGGCTGGCCGGCCGGGACGTGGTGCGCGGGCGTACGGCGCCCACGCTGATGACGCCTCACGCCGGGGAGGCCGCGGCGCTGTTGGGGGTACGGCGTGAGGAGGTCGAGGCCGGGCGGCTCGCGGCGGTGCGGGAGCTGGCGGCGGCCTATCGGGCGACGGTGCTGCTGAAGGGGTCGACGACGCTGGTGGCGGAGCCGGGGGGAGAGGTGGCCGTACGGGTGAACGCGACGGGGACGCCGTGGCTCGCCACCGCCGGGAGCGGGGATGTGCTGTCGGGGCTGGCGGGGTCGCTGCTGGCGTCGGGGTTGGACGGGCGGGACGCGGGGAGTGTGGCCGCGTATCTGCACGGGCTCGCGGGGCGGTTCGCGGCGGAGGGGGCGCCGACGGTTGCGCACGCGGTCGCTGAGCGGCTGGGGTCGGCTTGGCGGGGGGTTTTCCCACCCACCCACCCGACTCGGTAGGCCGAGAGGTCACCCTGTGGGAGGCGGTGGTGGTTCGGCTGCGGGTGGGTGGGGGCTGGGCGCGCAGTTCCCCGTGCCCCTACGGGGCGCTTCCTCGGTAGGCCGAGGAGTCACCCTGCGGGAGGCGGTCGTGGTTCGGCTGCGGGTGCGTGGGGGGCTGGGCGCGCAGTTCCCCGCGCCCCTGGCGGGGCGCTTCGGCTCGGGCGCGTGCATCCCTCGGGTGACCTCGCCGCGCGGCTTCGCGGAATCGTTGGGTGTGCGGGGTTGTCTGATCGCATGATTAGTGGACGAATCGTGCGTGATCGGGGTGGTGCGGCTCGCGGTGTCGCGGTCGGGCTCGTCGCCGTCGTGAGCGTGCTCTCCCTCGGCGCCGGAAGCGTCGCCGCCGACACCGTTCCCGAACCCCCCGCCGCCATCCCCGAGTCGGACCTGGTGCCCGGCGTCGCGCCGGGGCCCGCGCAGCCCTGGCAGATCGACACCCCCGACCAGGCGCTGCCGCCGAAGGTGTACACGCCCAGCGCCGAGGAGGACGCCGTCGAGCCCAAGGCGGCGCTGCCGGGGACGTACGACCTCATCGAGTACGTGCCGCTCAGCGACGCCGCCTCCAAGGTGAGCTGCTCCAAGCAGACCGGGCCGTATCAGAAGCAGATCGAGCAGTGGCTGAAGCTGAAGGTGGACGGCAGGCAGTCCGCGTCCGACTGCAAGGCCATCCAGAAGTTCCAGACGCAGCACAGGATCAAGCCGGCGATCGGGTTCGCCGGCCCTGTGACCTGGTACCAGATGATGCTCCTCTCGGCGAAGAAGAACCCGAACGCCAAGAAGAACTGCCCCGTGAAGTCGTACAAGGTCGCCTGCGTGGATCTCAACCGGCAGGTCACCTGGGTGCAGAAGGGCGACAAGGTCGTCTTCGGACCGGTGCCCATGCGGAGCGGGCGCAAGGGGTACGCGACCCGGGCCGGGTGGCACTCCGTCTACTGGCGGCACAAGAACCACTGGTCCACGCTGTACAACTCGCCCATGCCGTACGCCCAGTTCTTCGACGGCGGACAGGCCTTCCACGCCGTGTACGGCTCCATCTACACCACCGTCGGCTCCTGGGGCTGTGTGAACCTCGAGCTCGGCGACGCGAAGAAGCTGTGGGACGTGCTGAAGAAGGGCGACAAGGTCTACGTGTGGGGCCACCGTACGGGTACCTGAGGTGTCCGGGCCCACTGCCGGCCCGGTACCGGGGGCCTGCGCCGGAGGGCTGTCGGAGGCCTCTGAGACACTGGGGGCGCGATGAGTGAGACAGCACCTGCACCGACCGCGCCCCTGCGCGCCCGCGCCGAGATCGATCTGGCCGCCCTGCGGGCCAATGTGCGGACCCTGCGTGCCCTCGCGCCGGGCGCGGCACTGATGGCCGTGGTGAAGTCCGACGCGTACGGCCACGGGGCGGTCCGGTGTGCCCGCGCGGCCGTCGAGGCGGGCGCGAGCTGGCTCGGTACGGCCACCCCCGAGGAGGCCCTGGAGCTGCGCGCGGACCCCGGGCTGCCGGCGGACGTACGGATCATGTGCTGGCTGTGGACCCCGGGCGGGCCCTGGCGGGAGGCCGTCGAGGCGGACCTCGATGTGTCGGTGAGCGGCATGTGGGCCCTGCGCGAGGTGGTCGCGGCGGCCCGGGAAGCCGGTTGGCCCGCTCGTGTCCAGCTCAAGGCCGACACCGGCCTCGGACGCAACGGCTGCCAGCCCGCCGACTGGCCCGAGCTGGTGAGCGCGGCGCTGCGTGCCGAGGCCGAGGGACGGGTCCGGATCACCGGGCTGTGGTCCCACTTCGCCTGCGCCGACGAACCCGGGCACCCCTCCATCGCCGCCCAGCTCACCCTCTTCCGGGAGATGCTCGCGTACGCCGAGGAGCAGGGCGTGCGCCCCGAGGTGCGGCACATCGCCAACTCGCCTGCCACCCTCACCCTCCCCGAGTCCCACTTCGACCTCGTCCGTACGGGCATCGCGCTCTACGGCGTCTCGCCCAGCCCCGAGCTGGGCAGCGCGGCCGACTTCGGCCTGCGGCCGGTCATGACCCTGTCCGCCTCCCTCGCCCTGGTGAAGCACGTACCGGGCGGGCACGGCGTCAGCTACGGGCACCACTACGTCACGCCCGGTGAGACCACGCTCGGGCTCGTCCCCGTGGGCTACGCGGACGGCATCCCGCGGCACGCCTCCGGCACCGGACCGGTGCTGGTCGGCGGCAAATGGCGGACGGTCGCCGGGCGCGTCGCCATGGACCAGTTCGTCGTCGACCTCGGCGGCGACGAGCCCGAAGTCGGCTCCCGGGCCGTGCTGTTCGGCCCGGGCGACGGGGGCGAACCCACCGCCGAGGACTGGGCCCAGGCCGCGGGCACGATTGCATACGAAATCGTCACGCGCATCGGAACCCGGGTTCCCCGCGTCTATGTGAACGAGGAACCGAATGGGCAGGAACCAGGGGACGGCGACTGAGTCTCCGGGGTTCGGCAGCGGCGCAACCGGGTTACACCTGTAACAGCGGCAACAGTCACAACAACGGCAACAGCCGTAACGGCGGTAACAGCCGCCGCCTCGTCAGTGACACCCGTGTCATCGAAGCAGCGAACTGCAGTACGGCGAAGAGGAGCGGTACGTGAGCGAGAGCAGTGCGGAGGCCGTAGCGGACGCCGCGGCGGCCGTCGTCTCCGCCACGGAGGCGGCCGGGGGCAGCTGGCGCAAGGTGACCGGTGTCGCCGGCGCCGCCATAGGAGTGCTCGCCGCCGGCGCGGCCGCCGGGGTCGCCCTGGAGCGGATGACCGTCGGCCGCGGGATGCGCCGCAAGGCCCGGCTGGCCCTGGACTCGGCGGGACCGTACGGCACCCTGCGCGGCACGCCCGGCAAGGCGATCGCCGACGACGGCACCGAGCTGTACTACGAGGTCGACGACGCCGAACCCGACACCGGCCAGGCCGTCTCCCCGCGCCGTCGCCGCCTCTTCGGCCGCAAGGCCCCCGCGCCCGTCACCGTCGTCTTCAGCCACGGTTACTGCCTCAACCAGGACTCCTGGCACTTCCAGCGCGCGGCCCTGCGCGGGGTCGTCCGCACCGTCCACTGGGACCAGCGCAGCCACGGCCGCTCCGGGCGGGGCGTCGCCCAGCACGAGGACGGCGTGCCGGTCACCATCGACCAGCTGGGCCGGGATCTGAAGGCCGTGCTCGACGCGGCCGTTCCTGAAGGGCCGATCGTCCTTGTCGGTCACTCGATGGGCGGCATGACCGTGATGGCGCTGGCCGCGCAGTTCCCCGAGCTGGTGCGGGAGCGGGTCGTGGCGACCGCCTTCGTCGGTACGTCGTCCGGGCGGCTCGGCGAGGTCAACTTCGGGCTGCCCGTCGCCGGCGTCAACGCGGTGCGCCGGGTGCTGCCCGGGGTGCTGAAGGCGCTGGGGACGCAGGCCGCGCTGGTGGAGAAGGGGCGGCAGATCACCGCCGACCTCTTCGCCGGGGTCATCAAGCGGTACTCGTTCGCGAGCAGGGACATCGACCCGGCCGTCGAGCGGTTCGCCGAGCGGATGATCGAGTCCACGCCCATCGACGTGGTCGCCGAGTTCTACCCGGCCTTCGTCGACCACGACAAGACCGCGGCCCTCGCCCACTTCCAGAACCTGCCGGTGCTGGTGCTGGCCGGGGTCCAGGACCTCGTCACGCCCAGCGAGCACAGCGAGGTCATCGCCGACCTGCTGCCCGACGCCGAGCTGGTGCTGGTCCCGGACGCCGGGCACCTGGTCATGCTGGAGCACCCGGAAGTGGTCACCGACCGCCTTGCCGACCTGCTCACCCGCGCAGGCGCGGTGCCGGCAGGGGCTACGGTAAGTGGCTATGGAAGCACCAGCAGCACGGCACAGCCAGGCTGAGACCGAGTTGATCGTCAGTTCCCCGGGGCAGATGGCGGAGCTGGGCCGCAGACTGGCCAAACTGCTGCGCGCCGGTGACCTAGTGATGCTCAGCGGGGAACTCGGCGCCGGCAAGACGACGCTGACCCGTGGACTGGGCGAGGGGCTCGGCGTGCGCGGCGCCGTCACCTCCCCGACCTTCGTGATCGCCCGGGTCCATCCGGCCCTGGGGGACGGGCCGCCGCTCGTCCACGTCGACGCGTACCGCCTGGGCGGCGGGCTCGACGAGATGGAGGACCTGGACCTCGACGTCTCGCTGCCCGAGTCCGTGATCGTCGTGGAGTGGGGCGAGGGCAAGGTCGAGGAGCTGACCGAGGACCGGCTCATGGTCCGGATCCACCGGGCGGTCGGGGACACGACCGACGAGGTACGCCATGTGACCCTGGCGGGGCTGGGGGAGCGGTGGGCCGGGGTGGAGCTGGGGGTGCTCTCCGCCTGAGGTGCCTGAGGTGCCTGAGGTGCCTGGGGGGGTGCTGGGTGCGGGCTGAGGACCTCGTGAACATTCCGACAAGGCGTCGGCAAGATATTGCGCCGGACGTATCGGGCGTGGTCACATGGTATCCAGTCCGTAGTTAGGTGTACCTAACTACGTCCGCCCCCGTACCTCAGGAGGCGCCCATGTCCGCGGGTCCGTGCCCGGAGCGGCCGCCGGTTGTGGTGGCCGGGGTTTCCATGCGTGAGCTTCTGGCGGCCTGTGCGGCCGCTGACGCGGTGTCCCGGCCTCCGAGAGCGCCGGAGCTGCCGGTGAGGCCGGTTGAGCAGGGCCGTAAGGCTGCCTAGGCAGGGTCGGCCGGTGGGTCTGTGCGGGTGTGTTGTGGCTGGTCGCGCAGTTCCTCCCCCAGCCTTCGGCCGGGGGTACCCCCAGCGCCCCTGAAGGGGCGCCTGTGCCGGCGCCCCTGAACAGCTAGCGGATCACGATCACCTTCACGCCGATCGTTGCGAACTTCCAGGTCGCGTCGCCGTCGCGGCGGGTCTCGCGGATGCCGCCCGTCGGCACCGTCGGGTCCGGGGGTTCCGTGGCCGCGTTCGCGGTAGCCGCGCTGAAGCCGATCGCCATGCCGTCCTTCGTCGTGGTGAAGCGGACGACGTGTTCGATGGGGAGGCCGTCCGTGCCCGTCACGGCCTTGGCGCGGGACGTCACCCAGTAGGCGCCGAGGGCCGGGTCGAGGGTGCCGGGCTTCACCTTGAAGGTGCGCTCCACGCGGTTGCGCTCGTTGACGAGCCAGACCCGGTCGTCGTCCACCGAGTACACCACTCGTTCACCTGTTCCGGAGGCGCCCGGCAGGGCGGTGGGGTGGCGGTGGTCGCGGGGGGCCTTGGATGCCGACGCTCCCGGTGCTCCGGGCATACCGCTCGCCGCCGGCCTGCCGCCGAGGCCGGGCGGGACGGTGGCCGAGGCCTGGTAGGCAAGGAGGCCGACCGCCCCGACGGCCGCCGCGGTGAGGCCGGCCACGATTCCCGAGCTGGTCCCTGCCACGTGCGCCACCTCTGACTCGCCGAATGCCCAGCCGTGCGTCTGGTCGTGTATGTAGCTGCGTGTCTAGCCGTATATGTCGTACTACGTACAGACCGTAGCAGTCGGTGACCGTCCGTCCCTGGCGGCCGTGCTCGCGGCGCCGGAGCCGTAGGCTGTTCGCGTGCTCTTGCTCGCTCTGGATACCGCCACCCCCGCCGTCACCGTCGCCCTGCACGACGGTGAGGCCGTCATCGCCTCGTCGAGCCAGGTGGACGCACGCCGGCACGGCGAGCTGCTGCTGCCGGCCGTCGACCGCGTCCTTGCCGAGGCCGGGGTCAAGCTGGACGCCGTCACCGGGATCGTCGTAGGCATCGGTCCCGGCCCCTACACCGGCCTGCGGGTCGGTCTGATGACCGCCGACACCTTCGGACTCGCGCTGGGCGTGCCCGTGCACGGCCTGTGCACGCTCGACGCGCTGGCCTACGCGGCCGACATCGAGAAGGGCCCGTTCGTCGTGGCCACCGACGCTCGTCGCAAAGAGGTCTACTGGGCGACGTACGCCGACTCGCGCACCCGGCTCACGGAACCGGCCGTGGACAGGCCGGCGGACATCGCCGAGAAGGTCGCGGGGCTGCCCGCGGTCGGGGCCGGGGCGCTGCTCTACCCCGACACCTTCCCCGTCGTGCACGAACCCGAGCACGTCTCCGCCGCGGCCCTGGCGTCCCTCGCCGCCGAGCGGCTGGCCGCGGGCGGGGAACTGCCCGCGCCCCGGCCGCTGTACCTGCGCCGCCCGGACGCCCAGGTGCCCAAGAACTACAAGGTGGTCACGCCCAAGTGACCGCACAACTGCGCGAGATGCGCTGGTGGGACATCGACCGGGTCCTGGAGCTGGAGAAGGACCTGTTCCCCGAGGACGCCTGGTCGCGGGGCATGTTCTGGTCCGAGCTGGCGCACGCGAGGGGACCGGAGGCGACCCGGCGCTACGTCGTGGCCCTCGAAGGCGACCAGGTCGTGGGGTACGCGGGGCTGGCCGCCCAGGGCGGCGCGTCCGACAGCGGCCCCGCCGCGGTGGGCGACATCCAGACCATCGCCGTACGCCGTGACCAGTGGGGCACCGGGCTCGGCGGCGAGCTCCTCACCGAACTGCTGCGGGCCGCGACCGCCTTCGAATGCGCCGAGGTCATGCTCGAGTGCCGGGTCGACAACATCCGCGCCCAGAAGCTCTACGAACGGTTCGGCTTCGAGCCCATCGGGTTCAGACGCGGCTACTACCAGCCGGGGAACGTGGACGCCCTGGTGATGCGCCTGACCACGAAACCCGACAGTGGCTCCGCCGGCGGATCCACCTCCGAACAAGGAACCGAGATCAATGGCTGACGAACCCCTGGTTCTGGGGATCGAGACCTCCTGCGACGAGACCGGCGTAGGCATCGTCCGGGGCACCACCCTGCTGGCCGACGCCGTCGCCTCGTCCGTCGACGAGCACGCCCGCTTCGGCGGCGTCGTCCCCGAGGTCGCCTCCCGTGCCCACCTCGAAGCGATGGTCCCGACCATCGAGCGGGCGCTGAAGGACGCGGGCGTGAGCGCCAAGGACCTGGACGGCGTCGCGGTCACGGCCGGCCCCGGCCTGGCCGGCGCGCTGCTGGTCGGCGTCACGGCGGCGAAGGCGTACGCGTACGCGCTGGGCAAGCCCCTGTACGGCGTGAACCACCTCGCCTCGCACATCTGCGTCGACCAGCTGGAGCACGGCCCGCTCCCCGAGCCGACGATGGCGCTGCTCGTCTCCGGCGGCCACTCCTCTCTCCTGCTGTCCTCGGACATCACCTCCGACGTACGACCGCTCGGCGCGACCATCGACGACGCGGCCGGCGAGGCCTTCGACAAGATCGCCCGCGTGCTGAACCTGGGCTTCCCCGGCGGCCCGGTCATCGACCGCTACGCGAAGGAGGGCGACCCGCGGGCGATCGCCTTCCCGCGCGGTCTGACGGGCCCCCGCGACCCGGCGTACGACTTCTCCTTCTCCGGTCTGAAGACCGCCGTGGCCCGCTGGATCGAGGCCAAGCGGGCGGCGGGCGAGGAGGTCCCGGTCCGCGATGTGTCCGCCTCCTTCCAGGAAGCGGTCGTCGACGTCCTGACCCGCAAGGCCGTCCGCGCCTGCCGCGACGAGGGCGTCGACCACCTGATGATCGGCGGCGGTGTGGCCGCCAACTCCCGGTTGCGCGCGCTGGCCCAGGAGCGTTGCGAGGCGGCCGGCATCCGGCTCCGGGTGCCTCGTATGAAGTTGTGCACGGACAACGGCGCGATGGTGGCCGCGCTCGGCGCGGAGATGGTCGCGCGCAACCGGACCCCGTCCGGCTGGGACCTCTCGGCGGACAGCTCCCTGCCGGTGACGGACCCGCACGTCCCCGGCAGCCACCACCACGACCACGTGCACGAGGTCAGCAAGGAGAACCTCTACTCATGACGGTCGCGGCGATGTGGGAGGCGCGGGCGACGGAGGGCCGGGGCGAGGAGCTGCTGACCTGGGCGCGGCGCCAGGCTCTCACCGTGGAGCCGCTGCGCCGGGAGACCTTCCGGGCGCCGCAGGACCGGGTGCTGGTCATCACGTGGTGGGAGGCGTCGTACGACGACCCGGGCATCCCCGAACTCCCCGATCCGCCCGGCGACTTGGTCACCCGGCCGGTCCACCGCTGGCGGTTCGAGTCGGTGGGCGACACCCCCTAGAGGGTGGCGGCCAGAGGGCGGCGGCGGGTTCCCGGTTCCCGGACGGCCGTCACGCGGGCAGCGCCAAAAGGCTGAGCCGCACCCGACACGACGTCGGTCGGCCGAGCGCCGGACGGGCGAGGTGGATAACTGGATTTCCACACCAGCAGTGAGCCGCCCGCCCTCGCAGTGTGGCTTCGCTACCTGGCCGAACGGGTCGGCTCACCGACCTGTTCGGAGGGTAGATGCACGTACCCCGCGCCTTGCGTTCGATCGTCGCCGTCGCCTCGGTGGGAGCGGCCCTGACGGCCTCCCCGGCGTGGTCCGCCACGCCTGCCGCCGGCACCGTACCCAAACCGGCCGTCCATACGGGGGCCACCCGGTCCCCCGATTCCGGCCCCGCGGTGCACCATGACACCTCGCCACCGCTGCGGGAGCTGTGGAAGAGATCCAGGATGTTTCGGTCCACCCCTCAGGCCGTGCCCCGCGGAAAGGCGTCGCACCCGCCCCTCGCCAAGGCCGGCGGCCGGGACCGGATCCGGCTGGGCGTCAATTTCGACGGCATCCGGGAAGGCGGCGGCACCCCGCCCGACCCCAACGCCTCGGTGGGCTCCCGCCAGGTCGTGGAGATCACCAACTTCGAACTCGCGGTGTACTCCAAGTCCGGTGCCACGCAGCTGGGACCGCTCACGACCCAGACCCTGTTCAAAGGGTTCGGCGGACCGTGCGAGAACGCCTCGACCGAGGCTCTCGGGGACCCCGAGGTCCGCTGGGACTCCCTGGCCCGCCGCTGGGTCATCAACCAGTTCGCCAGCGACGTGGCGACCAACACGAACCGGCTGTGCGTGGCCGTGTCCCGCACCGAGGACGCCACCGGCCAGTACTACCGCTACGCCTTCGGGTACCGGAACCTCCCCGACCACCCGAAGTTCGCGGTGTGGCCGGACGCCTACTACATGAACGCCACCGCGGCCGGTCCGCTCTTCGAGTCGTGCGCCTGGGACCGGAAGAGGATGTTGCGCGGAGCCGACGCCGACCAGCAGTGCTTCAACGTCCCGGCGGCGACCATCCCGATCGGCTCGGACCTCGACGGCACGACCCCGCCCCCGCGGGGCGAGCCCAACCTGCTGATCAACCTCGGCCCCACCCACGACAGCCTGCAGTACTGGCAGTTCCACGTGGACTGGAAGAACCACGACCGCACCACCCTCGCGGGACCGTTCCGGCTGCGGGTGGCCCCCTACACCCCGGCCTGCGCGAGCACCGATCCCACCCAGTGCGTCCCCCAGGCCGGCACCGCCCAGAAGCTGGACTCGCTCTCCTACTCCCCGATGTACCGGTTCGCCTACCGCAACTTCGGCGACCACGAGTCCCTGGTCGTCAACCACGCGGTCGACGCCCGCGGCGCTGTCGGCGTGCGCTGGTACGAACTGGGGCTGCGCAACGGCCGGCCGGTCGTCCGTCAGCAGAACACCTATGCCCCGGACTCCACCTACCGGTGGATGGGCTCCGCGGCCATGAACAGGAACGGCGACATCGCCCTCGGATACTCGCAGTCGTCCTCCCGGACCCGTCCCTCGATCCGTATCACCGGACGCCTGGCGAACGACCCGCCGAACCGGATGACGTTCCGCGAAACCACCGTGTGGACCGGCGCGGGCTCCCAGACCGGGAGCAACCGCTGGGGCGACTACACCTCCATGGCGATCGACCCGGTGGACGACTGCACGTTCTGGTACACCAACCAGTACCAGCCGGCCGACGGCACCGGAAACTGGAACACCAGGCTCGCTTCCTTCCGGCTCTCCGACTGCCACGCCCACGGCAGTCGGCACGGCCACGGCTGACAGCCTCGGCGCAGCGGCACCGGGCGCCGGGCGTTCTACGTCCGACGCCCGGTCCGGGGCCCGGGTGGTGTCCTCAGATCCGCGTGCCGTTGACCGTCAGGGCCACATCGATGTTGCCGCGAGTGGCGTTGGAGTACGGGCAGGCCTGGTGGGCCGCCCTGGCCAGTTCGGTCGCCTGTTCGTCCGCGAGTGAGGGCAGCGAGATCCGCAGTTCGGTGCCGAGCCGGAGGCGGCCGCCTCCGGCCGGGATCAGGGAGACGGACGCGTCGATCTCCGCGTCGTCCGCCTGGAGCCCGTCGCGTTGCCCGAGGAGGGCGAGCGTGGTGCCGAAGCAGGCGGCGTAACCGATCGCGAAGAGCTGCTCGGGGTTCACGCCCTCGCCGTCGCCGCCCAGTTCCTTGGGCAGGCGCAGATCCAGGTCCAGCCGCCCGTCGTCCGTCCGCCCATGGCCGTTCCGGCCTCCGGTGACATGTGCCTGGGCCGTGTACAGCGCGTTGCTCATCCCAACCCCCTTTGTCGTTACCGTAGTTCGAAACTCCCACTTCAAAATCAAGAAGTCAATGGATTATGATCCGGAAGTGCAGGACGGCCGGGAGGGCAGCCGCATGGCGGAGCTGCCGGGGCTGGAGGAGTTCGACGACCGGGTCCTGGCGCAGCTTCAGAAAATTGAAGTACGAGATCTAAAATGACGAAGTGGAACAGCGAACGTACAACCAGTACTGCGCCACCGCGCGCACCCTCGACCTCGTCGGCGAACGCTGGACCCTGCTCCTGATCCGCGAACTGCTGACCGGGCCCAAGCGATACGGCGATCTCCAGGCGAGCCTGCGCGGTCTCGGCACCGGACTGCTGGCCGCCCGCCTGAAACACCTGGAGCGCGAGGGCCTCGCCCACAAGATCACACTCCCGCCGCCGGCCCGGACTCCCGCCTATGCCCTCACTCCGGCCGGCGAAGAACTCGGTCCCGCCGTCCTGGAGCTGGCCCGCTGGGGCCTCAAATGGGCGATGGGCGAGCGTCGCGACGCCGAGGTGTTCCATCCGGGCTGGGCCGTGCTCGGCCTGCGCGCCTGCTTCGACCCCGCGGCCGCGACCGGGCTCCGTGCGGTGTACGAGTTCCGTGTCGACGACGAGGTGTTCCACGCCCGGATCGACGACGGGACGGTCGAGGCGGTGCACGGTCCGGCCCAGTACCCCGACGCGACCGTCACGATCAGTGAGGAGGCGTTCCTCCGCCTGACCGGCCAGGGCCTCACGTTCACCGAGGCGATCGAGACGGGCGAGGCGTCGGCCGACGGTGACGAGGAGGCGCTGCGCAGGCTGAGGAGGCTGTTCCCGCTGCCGCTGCCGCATTCCCGGAAGCCGTAGACAGCGGAGCGTACTCCGCCGCGTTCTGACGGTCAGTCCACCTCCGTCTCGCAGCGCAGTACCCGGTCCGGCCCCAACCGTCGTACCGGTCCCGTCAGTTGGAGCGCCACCGTGTCCCGGACGTCCGCGCTCGACGCCGCCACCCGCAGTTCCAGGGCGCCCGGTTCGACCACCCGCGCCCCCTCCCGGTCCGTGAACGCCGACAGGTCCGCGTGGAAGTGGAAGGTCACCCTTCTCGATTCGCCCGGGGTCAGGTCCACGCGCTGGTAGCCGATCAGCCGGACGTCCGGGCGGGTCACCGACGCCACCGGGTCGTGCAGGTACAGCTGTACGACCTCCGCGCCAGCCCGCTCGCCCGTGTTGCGGACCGTCACCGTCACGTCGTACGAACCGTCCGTGCCGATCGCGGCCGCACTCCCGGAGACCGTCTCCCACGTGAACGTCGTGTACGAGCGGCCGTGCCCGAAGGGGTACAGCGGGGTCGGGTCCAGGTTGCTGACCTCGCCCGCGAGGCCCAGTGGGGGCTGGAGGTAGGTCCACGGCTGGCCCCCCGGCAGGCTCGGCACGCTCACCGGCAGGCGGCCCGACGGGTTGACGCGGCCCGACAGCACTCCCGCCACCGCCGGGCCGCCCTCCTCCCCGGGGAAGAACGCCTGCACCACCGCGCCGAGCCGGCCGTGCCAGCGACCCAGTGCGTACGGGCGCCCGGTGAGGAGGACCAGGACCACCGGGACGCCCGTCGAGACCAACGCGTCCAGCAGGTCGCCCTGGACGCCCGGCAGCCCCAGGTCCGTCACGTCGCAGCCCTCGCCCGACGTGCCCCTCCCGAACAGGCCCGCGCGGTCGCCGAGCACCGCCACGCACACGTCCGCCTCCGAGGCACGGGCCACCGCCTCCTCGAAGCCGGACGTGTCGGGGTCGGAGACGTCGCAGCCCTCGGCGAACGTCACCTTCGCGTCCGGGAGTTCGGTGCGGAGGGAGTCCAGGACCGTGGGGATGGAGATGCCCAGGTCCACCGCGGGGTGGTGGGTGAGGACATGGGACGGGAAGGAGTAGCAGCCGAGCATGGCGAGCGCGTCGGCGGCCCGGGGGCCCACCACCGCCATACGGGTGTCGGGGGCGAGGGGGAGGACGCCGTCGGGGTTGTCCAGCAGGACCACCGACTCCTCCGCGAGGCGGCGGGCCAGGGCGCGGTTGGCCGTCGAGTCGAGATCGACCGGGCCCTCCTGCGCGGGCTCCCAGTCCTCGTCCAGCAGGCCCAGCTCGCACTTCTGGAGCAGGACCCGGCGGGCCGCCCGGTCGATCAGCGCCTCAGGGACCGTGCCCTCGCGGACCGCCGCCACGAGTGGGCGGCCGTAGCACTTCAGCGTCGGCAGTTCGACGTCGATGCCCGCCGCCAGCGCGAGATGGGCCGCCTCGGCCTCCGTACCGGCCACCCGGTGGAGGGACTGCAGGAAACCGATGCCGAAGTAGTCGGCGACCACCGTGCCCTCGAAGCCCCATTCGTCCCGGAGGAGTTCGGTCAGCAGCTGCGGGTCCGCCGATGCCGGTACGCCGTCCGTCTCGTTGTACGCCGCCATCACCGAGCGGGCCCCGCCCTCCCGGAGCGCCATCTCGAACGGGGGGAGGGTGACGTCCGCGAACTCCCGGACGCCCGCCCGGACCGGGGCCAGGTTGCGCGCTCCGACGGAGGAGGCGTAGCCCGCGAAGTGCTTGAGCGTGGCGATGATCCCGGCGGATTCCAGACCCCGGACGTAGGCCGTGCCGACCGTGCCCACCAGGTACGGGTCCTCGCCGATCGTCTCCTCGACCCGCCCCCAGCGCGGGTCGCGGACCACGTCCAGGACGGGGGCCAGGCCCTGGTGGACGCCGACCGAGCGCAGGTCCTCGCCTATCCTCCGGCCCAGCTCCTCGACCAGTGGCGGGTCGAAGGCCGCGCCCCAGGCGAGCGGGACCGGGTAGGCGGTGGCCTGCCAGGCGGTGAAACCGGCCAGGCACTCCTCGTGGGCGATCGCCGGGATGCCGAAGCGGCCGGCCGCGGTGATCCGGCGCTGGGCGCGGGCCAGTGCTCGCGCGCCCAGCGCCGGGGCCACCGGGGCGGTGCCGAAGGAACGGGTCAGCTGGCCGAGGCCGAGCGTGATCAGCTCGTCCCATGCGTAGTCCGCGGTCATCTCGCGCTGCAGCGGTGCGACTCCGTCGCCGTCCGTCGCGGCGCCCACCCACACGCCGTAGAGCTGCGCGGTCTTCTCCTCCAGGGTCATCCGGGAGAGCAGGTCGTCGACTCGGGTGGTGGCGGGCAGTGCGGGGTCGCGCCAAGGAGCGGTGGTCATGAAACTCCCGTCTCTGCTCTCTGCATGCTCACTGCGTGCTCACTGCGTGCTCACTGCGGGGTTCTCTGCTACGAACGCTGCTACGAATGTTTCGTACCACACACCGAATGTTCCGGGAACCTATGGCGCACGAAGGTCTTCGTCAAGGGGGAGCGCAGGGATACGATCGCGGGCATGACGCCTCCCAAGCCCACAGAAACGCAGACGGCGACGCTCGCCGAAATCGCCCGTGAGGCCGGCGTGTCCGCTCCGACTGTTTCGAAGGTCCTCAACGGCCGGGCCGACGTCGCCCCGGCGACCCGCACCCGTGTCGAGGAGCTGCTGCGCGCCTACGGCTACCGGCGCCGCCGCGCCGAGGCCTCCCGTTCGCCGTTGATCGACCTGGTCTTCCACGAGCTGGAGAGCGCCTGGGCGATGGAGGTCATCCGGGGGGTGGAGAACGTGGCCCGGGACGCCGGCCTGAGCGTGGTGCTCAGCGAGTCCGCAGGGCGGCTGACTCCCGGGCGGACCTGGGCGGACCAGGTCGCGGCCCGGCGGCCGCACGGAGTGGTGCTGGTGCTGTCGGGGCTCGACGAGTCGCAGCGGGCGCTGCTGCAGAGCCGGTCGATCCCGTTCGTGGTGATGGACCCGGCGGGGGATCCGGGGCCGGACGTGCCGTCGATCGGGGCGACCAACTGGCAGGGCGGGCTCGCCGCCACCCGGCACCTGGTCGAGCTGGGGCACCGGCGCATCGGGGCGATCAGCGGGCCGTCCCGGATGATGTGCAGCCGGGCCCGGGTGGACGGGTACCGGGCCGCGCTGGAGACCGCCGGACTGCCCGTCGACCAGGAGCTGATCAAGGCCGGCGACTTCCACCACGACGCCGGCCACCGGCTCGGCCTGGAGCTGCTGCGGATGCCCGACCGGCCCACCGCGATCTTCACCGGCAACGACCTCCAGGCCCTCGGGCTGTACGAGGCCGCGCGCGAGCTGGGGCTGCGGATCCCGGAGGACGTGAGCGTCGTCGGGTTCGACGATCTGCCGGTGGCCCGCTGGGTGGGGCCGCCGCTGACGACCGTAAGGCAGCCGCTGACCGAGATGGCCGAGGCGGCGGCGCGGCTGGTCCTCGAGATGGGGCGGGCGGAGGAGGCCACGACGGCTACCCGGGTGGAGCTGGCGACGAGTCTGGTGGTGCGGTCGAGTACGGCGGCGCCCGCGACCGGGTGAGGCGGGCTTGGCCAAAAGTTGACGTATTGACGGGTGGTGCGACCGCCCCCACACTCCTCCGAAGTCAATCGGTTGCACGACCGAAACTTTCGGAGGCTACCCGCATGAGAACCTCCAGAACCTTCAGCGGTCTGTTACGGGCCGGGCTGGCCGGCCTGGTCGCCGTCGCGGGCCTGTTCACCGTCGGCACCTTCCCCGCGCACGCCGCCGACACCCCGCTGCGCGACCTCGCCGCGGCGCAGGGCAAGGTCATCGGCACCGCGGTCACCGGCTCCAAGCTCACCGGGACGTACGGTGACCTCGCCGGCAGCCAGTTCAGCTCGCTGACCCCGGGCAACGCCATGAAGTGGGGGACCGTCGAGCCCACCCAGGGCACCTTCAACTGGACCGAGGCCGACCAGATCGTCGCCTTCGCCCAGGCCCACAACCAGCAGGTGCGCGGCCACACCCTGGTCTGGCACAGCCAGAACCCCAGCTGGCTGACGAACGGCACCTGGACGTCCGCCCAGCTCAGCAGTCTGCTGCAGAACCACATCAGTACCGAGGTCGGCCGCTACAAGGGCGAGATCGCCGCCTGGGACGTGGTCAACGAGCCCTTCAACGAGGACGGCACCTACCGGTCCACCCTCTGGTACAACGGCCTCGGTTCCGGCTACATCGCCAACGCCCTGACCTGGGCGCACGCGGCCGACCCGGCCGCCAAGCTGTACATCAACGACTACAACGTGGAGGGCGTGAACGCGAAGTCCGACGCCCTGTACAACCTGGTCAAGTCCCTGAAGACGGCGGGCGTCCCGATCGACGGGGTCGGTCTGCAGGCCCACCTCATCCTCGGCCAGGTCCCGTCCACGCTCCAGCAGAACATCCAGCGCTTCGCCGACCTCGGCGTCGACGTGGCGATCACCGAGCTGGACGTACGGATGGCGCTGCCCGCCGACAGCACGAAACTCGCCCAGCAGAAAGCCGACTTCAAGTCGGTGGTGGCCGCGTGCGTCGCCGTGACCCGCTGCGTCAACGTCACCGTGTGGGGCTTCACCGACTCCGACTCCTGGGTGGACAGCACCTTCCCGGGGTACGGGGCGGCGACACCGTATGACGCGAACTACGCGCCGAAACCGGCGTACTACGGCATCTCGGAAGCACTCGGCGGGACGACCACCACACCGCCGACCGGTGCCTGCACCGCCGCCTACAGCGTGTCGAACCAGTGGAACACCGGCTTCACGGGCCAGGTGACGATCTCCTGCTCGGGTGCCGCCCTCTCGTCCTGGAAGGTGAGTTGGGCGTACGGCGCCGGACAGCAGATCACCCAGGCCTGGAACGCCACCTGCACCCAGTCGGGCGCGGATGTGTCCTGTGCGAACGCCTCCTACAACGGGACGGTCGCGGACGGGAGTTCGGTGACCTTCGGGTTCAACGCGTCCTGGAGCGGGAGCAATCCCGTGCCCAGTGTGACCCTTGGGTGAGCTGGGACTGAGAAGCGTGAGATTTTCCGAAGAAAACCTCTTCACCGCGCTTCCACTAACACTCCCCTAATAATTCGGACTTACGTTCCTGCCCGTGACGGGACTCGAGGAGCAACGCGAAGCGGGCAGACAGGTGGGCCGGCGGTCGAGAGCGCTGAAGATCGTCGGCCTCACCCTGGCGGGGGTCATGACGCTCTCCATCGCGGCCGCGGGGTGGGCCTATGTGCACCTCAACGACAACATCAAGAGCGTCGACATCAACGGCGCGCTCGGGGACGACCGTCCGGCGAAGGCGGTGACGACACCGACGGCGTCCGCGTCCGCCTCCGCGTCCCCGCTGCCCACGGGTTCCGTGAACATCCTGGTGCTGGGCTCGGACTCGCGCAGCGGCAAGGAGAACAAGAAACTCGGCGGCGGCAACAGCTCGGGCGCCCGCTCCGACACCGCGATGGTGGTGCACATCGACGCGGGCCGGACATCGGCCACCGTCGTCAGCATCCCGCGGGACACCCTGGTCACCCGGCCCTCCTGCCCGCTGTCCTCCGGCGGTTCGACGGCCGTCGCCTACAACTCGATGTTCAACAGCGCCTATTCGGTGGGCGGGGCGGTGTGCGCGGTGAAGACGGTCGAGTCGATCACCGGTGTCCGTATGGACCACTACCTCGAGATCGACTTCTCGGGCTTCGCCAAGCTGGTCGACGCGCTCGGCGGGGTGACCGTGACGACCGACCAGGACATCAGCGACGACGACAGCCACCTGCACCTGAAGAAGGGCACCCACCACCTCGACGGCACCACGGCCCTGGCTCTGGCCCGTACCCGGCACGGCATCGGCGACGGCAGCGACCTCGGCCGGATAGGCCTCCAGCAGAAACTGGTGAAGGCCCTCCTCGACCAGATGGCCTCCATCAGCCTGCTCACCAACCCGGCCAAGCTGTACGAGGTCGCCGACGCGGTCACCGCCAGCCTCACCACCGACACCGGCCTGGACTCCCTCAGCGAACTGATGCGCCTCGGCCAGAGCCTGAAGGGTCTGACCTCGCACAACGTCAAGACGGTGATGATGCCCGTGGTGACCGCCCCCTCCGACCCCAACCGGGTGATCGCGAAGGAGCCGGCGGCGAGCGAGTTGTGGAAGTCGTTGCAGTAGGGGGGCGGAAAACTCGTTGCCGTAGGCGGGGCGGAAAAAAACTTCGGGGAATTCCGGCGGGCGTGTCGATCCGGCGAGGGGCCGTTCGACGCAAGGGTGAGATGCGGGGAGAGCCCCCGCAGCAGCGGAACCCGAGGAGTCACCATGCCCCGTTACCTGTCGCTCGTGCGTATCGACGAGAGCTCCGTCCCCGCCGAGGGCCCCAGCGAGGCGCTGATGCAGCGGATGGGGGAGCTGATCGAGGAGATCACCAAGGCCGGCGTGATGCTCGACACCGCCGGGCTGACGCCCACCGCCGACGGCACCCGGGTGCACTGGGAGGGCGGGAAGATCTCCGTCACCGACGGCCCGTTCACCGAGTCCAAGGAGGTCGTCGGCGGTTACGCGATCATGCAGTGCAAGGACAAGGCCGAGGCCCTGGAGTGGACCAAGCGGTTCCTGAAGGTGCACGAGGAGTTCTGGACGGTCACCTGCGAGGTGCGGGAGATCGCCGAGGGCTGACCTTCCTGGCGCAGGTCCGACGGTGGGTGTTGCATGGGGGGCTGTGAGCACACAGCCCCCCGCCGAGGCCGACCCCCGCCACGCCATCGAGACCGTCTTCCGGCTCGAATCGCCCCGCGTGATCGCCGGCGTCGCCCGGATCGTCCGGGACGTCGGCATCGCGGAGGAGCTCGCGCAGGACGCCCTCGTCGCCGCCCTGGAGCAGTGGCCCCGCGACGGTGTGCCCGACAACCCGGGCGCCTGGCTCATGGCCACCGCCCGCCACCGCGCCGTCGACCTGGTCCGGCGCCGGGAGAACTACGCCCGCAAGCTCGCGGAGATCGGCCGCAGCACGGAGACCACCGCCCCGCCGCAGGAGCCGGCCGACCCGGACGACATCGACGACGACCTGCTCCGGCTGGTCTTCACCGCCTGTCATCCGGTGCTGTCCCCGGAGGCCCGCACGGCGCTCACCCTGCGTCTCCTCGGCGGTCTGAGCACGGCCGAGATCGCCCGCGCCTTCCTCGTCCCCGAGCCGACGATCGCCCAGCGCATCGTCCGCGCCAAGCGCACCCTCGCGACGAGGAACATCGCCTTCGAGGTGCCGTACGGCCCCGACCGCGACGCCCGTCTGGGCTCGGTCCTGGACGTCATCTACCTGATCTACAACGAGGGTTACGCGGCCACGGCGGGCGACGACTGGCTGCGCCCCTCGCTCTGCGAGGACGCCCTGCGGCTGGCCCGTGTGCTGTCCTCCCTGATGCCGAAGGAACCGGAGGTGCACGCGCTCACCTCGCTCCTCGAATTCCAGTCCTCCCGCACGGCCGCCCGTACCGGTCCCGACGGCGAGCCCGTCCTCCTCAGGGACCAGAACCGCCGCCGCTGGAACCGCATGCTCATCGCCCGCGGCATCAGGGCCCTGGCCCGCACCGACGCCACGGCCACCGGGGCCCCGGGGCCGTACGCCCTGCAGGCGGCCATCGCGGCCTGCCACGCGCACGCCTACACGTACGAGGAGACCGACTGGACGGCCATCGCCACCCTGTACGCACTGCTGGCCGTCCGGTCCCCGTCCCCTGTCGTCGAGCTGAACCGGGCCGTCGCCGTGTCGATGGCTCGGGGGCCGGCGGCCGGTCTGGAGATCGTGGACCGGCTGACGGACGAACCCACCCTCCGCGACTACCACCTGCTGCCCAGCGTGCGGGGCGACCTGCTCGCCCGCCTGGGCCGTACGGAGGAGGCCCGCGCGGAGTTCGAGCGGGCGGCGGGGCTGGCACGCAACGAGCGGGAGCGGGAGCTGCTGCGACGGCGGGCGGGGGAGGTGTAGGGACCTCTAGGGGCGAGCCGGGTGGCCCAGCAGCATCGTCGGCGCCCCCGCCACCCGGGTCAGGATCACGGTCGCCGAGTTCCGCCCCTGCGGCTTCGGAAGGGCCTTCCTGCGCAGCTCCTCCGGCTCCACGGCCGAACCCCGCTTCTTCACGGTCAGGCTTCCGACCTCGCGCTCCCGCAGCAGGGCCTTCAGCTTCTTCACGTTGAAGGGGAGTCGGTCGGTGATCTCGTACGCCGACGCGTAGTCGGTGGCGTGGAGTCCGTCGGCCGTGATGTACGCGATCGTCGGGTCGATCAGGCCGCCGTCGAGCTGTTCGGCGACCTCGGCGACCAGGTGGGCGCGGATGACGGCGCCGTCCGGCTCGTAGAGGTAGCGGCCGACGGGCCGGACGTGCGGATCGGGCAGGCCCCTGCCGAGCAGGGTGCGCGGGCCGGGGAGCAGGGTGGCCCGCATCGCCCCCGGTGCCGTCCCGAACCAGAGGACCGCCTCCTTCACATCGCCCGCGTCCGAGATCCACTCCGCCTCGGCGTCCGCCAGGATCGCCTCGTGCGGGATGCCGGGGGCGATCTTCAGCGCGGCCACCCGGGCCGTCGACGCGGCTCCGACCGCCCAGGACAGGGGTGGTGAGTAGGCCTCCGGGTCGAAGATGCGGCCCCGGCCGCCGCGCCGGGCGGGGTCGACGAAGACGGCGTCGTAGCCGGCCGTGTCGATCTCCGTGACGTCCGCCTCGCGGACCTCGATCAGGCCGGCGAGCCCGAGCGCCTCGGCGTTCGCCCGGGCGGTGGCCGCCGTCACCGGATCCCGGTCCACGGCCAGCACCCTGATCCCGGCCCGCGCGAGGGCGATCGCGTCGCCCCCGATCCCGCAGCACAGGTCGGCGACCGAGGTCACCCCGAGCGCCGTCAGCCGTTCGGCCCGGTACGCGGCGACGCTCGCCCGCGTCGACTGCTCGACCCCGTTCGGTGTGAAGAACATGCGGTCCGCGTCCGCGTCCCCGAACTTCGCCGCCGCCCGCTGCCGCAGCCGGGCCTGGGCGAGTGCCGCCGACACCAGCTCGGCGGGGTGCTCACGGCGCAGCCGGGTGGCCACGGCGAGTTCGTCGGCGGGTGCGGTGCCACGCACCTCGTCGAGGAGGGCGCGGCCCTCGGGGGTGAGGAGGGGGGCGAGGTGGTCGTTCGCCAGGTTCACCGGTTCGTTCACCGGTTCATTGTCGGCCAGTCGGTGGATGGTCCGCCTCGGGCGGCGGTGTCTGCCCGGGTTCCGGGCGGGGGCCTGGAAGGATCCGGCTTCATGCAAGCAGTCGTACAAAATGACAAAAATGGGTTGAGGGCGGGCGTGGTGGGACTCCTGTCCGTCGCCTCCGTCGCCGCCCTGCTGTCCGGCTGCGCGGGACCGGGCGGCGACTCCGCCGTGCGCCCCGCCGCCGGTCAGCAGCCGCACCATGCCGCCGCTCCCGACTCCCACGCCGCCCTGGTCGCCGCCGCCAGGAAGTGGGACCTGGACGCGGTCCCGCTCCGGCCCCCGGCCCCGCCGACGTACAAGCCGAGGATCGCCGCGCGCAACGGTTTCGAGGTGGACGGGCAGGTGGAGGACGACCTGCCCCCGGTCTTCACCACCGTCCCGACCAAGCGGAAGGTCGTCTTCCTCACCATCGACGACGGCGCGGAGAAGGACCCGCGGTTCCTCGAAATGATGAGCGACCTGCGGATCCCGTACACCGCGTTCCTCAGCAACTACCTGGTCAAGGACGACTACGGCTACTTCCGCAAGATGCAGGCCGAGGGTCACACCCTGAACAACCACACCCTGACCCACCCCTATCTGCCGGGTCTGACCTACGAGGAGCAGAAGCACGAGATCTGTGACATGCAGACGATCATGAAGAGGGAGTTCGGCAAGGCCCCGACCGTCTTCCGCCCGCCCTACGGCAACTACAACGGTGACACCCTGCGCGCCGCCAAGACCTGCGGCATCAAGTACGCGCCGATCTGGGACGAGGAGGTGTACGTCGACCACTGGGAGTACCGCGAGGACGACCGCAGCCTGCACCCCGGTGACATCGTGCTCACGCACTTCCGGGGCCTGAACGAGTGGAACGGCACGATGGTCGACGACATGCGGCGCTTCCTGAACAAGGTCACACGCGAGGGGTACGCGGTGGCGCGCCTGGAGGACTACCTGTGAGCCGCCCGAGGGCGGTGGCGGCGCTCCTGACCGCCGCCGCCCTCCTCCTCGCGGGCTGTGCCCAGTCCGTGGATCCCATCGAACGGCTGGGCAAGAAGGCCGCGGAGGGGGTACGGCCGCACAGTTCGACGGGTGAACAGCCGTACCGCCACTGGGGCCTGACCGCGCCCCTGCCCGCGGCCCCGCACCCGCCGGCCCACCCGCTCTCCGCCCACTCCGCCCTGCCCCCGGTCGTCGACCACGTCCCCACCTCCGACCGGGTGGTCTTCCTGACCTACGACGACGGCGCCGAGAAGGACCCCCGCTTCGTGGACATGGTCCGCGAACTGCGCCTGCCGGTGAGCATGTTCCTCACCGACAGCGTGGTCGGCCCCGGCTACGGCCACTTCGCCCGGCTCCAGTCGGTCGGCGCGAGCGTCCAGAACCACACCCTCGACCACCCGGCCATGCCCGGACTGCCGTACGCCGGCCAGCGCGCCGAGATCTGCGGCCAGCAGGAGAAGCTGAAGTCCCGCTTCGGCATCCGCCCCCGCTTCTTCCGCCCGCCCTACGGCACGTACGACACCACCACCCTGCGTGCGGCGGCCGACTGCGGAGTGGCGGCGGTGGTCCTGTGGCGGGCGGCGATGACCGCCGACACCGTCGTGTACCGCAGCGGGGAGAAGCGGCTCCTCCCCGGCGACATCATCCTGGTGGGCCCGGACGAGGCCACGGGCCCGACACTGCGGGAACGCACGACGCGCCTGCTGCGGCGCATCCAGGGGAGCGGGCTGACGGTGGGGCGGCTGGAGGACTATCTCTAGAGTGTCATGGCTTGAGTTATCAAGTCGTGGTGAGGGCGATAGGTGAGCTCACTGGCTCCAGCGCGTGGTGTCTGTCCAGTCAATGACTTTAACATTCATGCCATGGGGATTGGCGTCGATACCGGAATCCGGAAGGAGGCACGGTATGGGCAGCGCACTGCTCGCACCCGGCATGGAGGTGCGGCGCGCGGACGGAAGGCAGTCGAGCCGGTTGTCCTGGCTCGACTCGAAGCACTCGTTCTCCCTCGACTCCGGCGGCCGTTCCGGCGTGATCTACCCGGGCCTGGCCCAGCGGATGAGCGCCGGCACCGGCATCCTGCACTCCGGGAAGAACGACACCTACCGGTCCGCGGACCGGCCCCCCGCCGACCCCGTGCACTTCGTCCAGGTGTGGGTCGTCCCGGACGAGGCCGGCGTCACCCCGGGCTACGAACAGCTGGAGATCGACGCCGAGCTGCTGTCCGGCGGGCTGGTCACGGTGGCGTCCGGCATGGACCGGCACAGGGGTGCGAGCGCCATCCGGATCCGCAACCGGCACGCCGCGCTGTACGCGGCCCGGCTGGGGCCCGGACAGCATGTGCCCCTTCCCGAGGCGCCGTATCTGCACCTGTTCGTCGCCCGCGGCTCGGTGGACCTGGAGGGCGCGGCGGTGCTCCGCGAGGGTGACGCGGCCCGCTTCACCGCCACCGGCGGACACCGGGTCCGCGCCTCCGGGCCCGCCGAGATCCTCGTGTGGGAGATGCACGCCACCGTCACCCTGTGACCTTCGGATGCCACCCGTTCCCGCGCCGCGCCGCTCGCAATTGGCACTCCGCTTGACCGAGTGCTAATCGCGGTCATAGTCTCGGCTCTGGCACTCGGCAGATGAGAGTGCCAACAACGCGACGGGCAGGTCCGGCACCCGCGACGACGGATCCACCTGGTCGCCACCTCAGACAGTTAACCCCGTGAGATCTCCGAAGGGGGAGGTCGGATCGTGACGACCACCAGCTCCAAGGTTGCCATCAAGCCGCTTGAGGACCGCATCGTGGTCCAGCCGCTCGACGCCGAGCAGACCACGGCCTCCGGCCTGGTCATCCCGGACACCGCGAAGGAGAAGCCCCAGGAGGGCGCCGTCCTCGCCGTGGGTCCGGGCCGTTTCGAGAACGGCGAGCGCCTGCCGCTCGACGTCAAGGTCGGCGATGTCGTGCTCTACAGCAAGTACGGCGGCACCGAGGTGAAGTACAACGGCGACGAGTACCTCGTCCTCTCGGCTCGCGACGTGCTCGCGATCATCGAGAAGTAGTTCACCCGAAGCACATTCTGCTTTGAACTGCGCCCCTGGCCCCCGCGATCTCATGAAGCCGGGCGTCGGGGGCGCGGCTCGTTTCACTCACGTTTTCCGAGAGGGCTGAACCGCTCCCATGGCGAAGATCCTGAAGTTCGACGAGGACGCCCGTCGCGCCCTTGAGCGCGGCGTCAACAAGCTTGCCGACACGGTGAAGGTGACGATCGGCCCCAAGGGCCGCAACGTCGTCATCGACAAGAAGTTCGGTGCGCCCACCATCACCAACGACGGTGTCACGATCGCCCGTGAGGTCGAGATCGACGACCCGTACGAGAACCTCGGCGCCCAGCTGGTGAAGGAGGTGGCGACCAAGACCAACGACATCGCGGGTGACGGTACGACCACCGCCACCGTGCTGGCCCAGGCGCTGGTCCGCGAGGGCCTGAAGAACGTCGCCGCGGGTGCCTCCCCGGCCGCCCTGAAGAAGGGCATCGACGCCGCCGTCGCCGCCATCTCCGACGACCTGCTCGCGACGGCCCGCCCGATCGAGGAGAAGTCCGACATCGCCGCCGTCGCCGCGCTGTCCGCCCAGGACCAGCAGGTCGGCGAGCTCATCGCCGAGGCGATGGACAAGGTCGGCAAGGACGGTGTCATCACCGTCGAGGAGTCCAACACCTTCGGTCTGGAGCTGGACTTCACCGAGGGCATGGCCTTCGACAAGGGCTACCTGTCGCCGTACTTCGTGACGGACCAGGAGCGCATGGAGGCGGTCCTGGAGGACCCCTACATCCTCATCAACCAGGGCAAGATCTCCTCCATCGCGGACCTGCTGCCGCTGCTGGAGAAGATCATCCAGTCCAACGCCTCGAAGCCGCTGCTGATCATCGCCGAGGACGTGGACGGCGAGGCCCTGTCCACCCTCGTGGTGAACAAGATCCGCGGCACCTTCAACGCGGTCGCGGTCAAGGCCCCCGGCTTCGGTGACCGCCGCAAGGCGATGCTGCAGGACCTGGCGATCCTCACCGGTGCCACGGTCATCTCCGAGGAGGTCGGCCTCAAGCTCGACCAGGTCGGCACCGACGTGCTGGGCTCCGCCCGCCGCGTCACCGTCACCAAGGACGACACCACCGTCGTCGACGGTGCCGGTGACTCCGAGGCCGTCGTCGGCCGCGTCGCCCAGATCAAGGCCGAGATCGAGAACACCGACTCCGACTGGGACCGCGAGAAGCTCCAGGAGCGCCTCGCGAAGCTGGCCGGCGGCGTGTGCGTGATCAAGGTCGGCGCCGCCACCGAGGTGGAGCTGAAGGAGAAGAAGCACCGTCTGGAGGACGCCATCTCCGCGACCCGCGCCGCGGTCGAGGAGGGCATCGTCTCCGGTGGTGGCTCCGCGCTGGTCCACGCCGCGAAGGTCCTGGAGGACGGCCTCGGCAAGACCGGCGACGAGGCGACCGGTGTGGCCGTCGTCCGCCGCGCCGTCGTCGAGCCGCTGCGCTGGATCGCCGAGAACGCCGGCCTGGAGGGCTACGTCATCACCTCCAAGGTCGCCGAGCTCGACAAGGGCCAGGGCTTCAACGCCGCCACCGGCGAGTACGGCGACCTGGTCAAGGCCGGCGTCATCGACCCGGTCAAGGTCACCCGCTCCGCCCTGGAGAACGCCGCCTCCATCGCCTCCCTGCTCCTGACGACCGAGACCCTGGTCGTCGAGAAGAAGGAAGAGGAAGAGCCGGCTGCCGCGGGTCACTCCCACGGCCACGCCCACTGAGCGCCGCCACAGCGCTCAGCGCGTGACACCGCGCCCAGTGCGCGACACCGCTTGAGGAAGCCCCCGTTCCCGGTCATCCGCCGGGAACGGGGGCTTCGCCCCTCGCGGGCTCTACTCATTGTCGTACCGCTCTGCGGGCACTGTCGTCTCAGTTCTCCAGCTCGTCCAGTGCTCCGAGCTGACCCATCAGCCCGAGCCGGTCGTACTCCCACCAGCCCTCGGCGATCTTCCCGCTGTCGTCGAAGCGGTGGATCGTCGTCCCGGTCATCTTGACCAGCTGTCGCGTGTTAGGCAGCCCCAGGAACTCCGCCTTCTGCCGCCCCTTCCAGATCCATCTGGTGCACACCCGGTCGTCCTGGGTGAACTGGTCCTCGACATGGAACGTGAAGTCGAAGGCGCCCCGCCACATCCCGATCTCGCGCCGGACCGCGTCCATGCCGATGGTGGGCTGCTCGTTCCCCGGATCGTGGTCGTGGTAGTCCTCGGCGAGCAGACCGTCCAGCGGAGCCAGCGGGCCGGCCGCGGCGATCGTCTCGAAGAACCGCCGCACGGTGTCGGCGTACAACCGTTCGTCGCGCACCACGTCCAGATCCGTGAACGTCGGCATCTCGTCGCACAGCGCCAGCAACTCGTGGAAGACCTTGTCGGTCTCCGGGAGGTTCGAGTTGCGCATCGCGTCCTCGTACGACGGGAACTCCACGATCTCGACGACGTGCGACGCGTCGGAGCGGTCCTTGCCGACCACCGCGTGCGTCGCCGTCCGCTTCCCCTTGGTCTGCTCGACCCACCTGCCGACCAGCCGGTTCATCTCGTCCAGCCGGCTGGTTCTGCACTCGATGAGCTGCACGAACGTCATGACACCGCCTCCGGCCCCCCTGGGTCCGGTCCCTCACGCCCATCCTCCCACCGGCCCGGCCACGGTTCCTGTGCGACCGCGGCTCCTACTGCGGCCCGTACTTGCGCCCCGTCTTCGAGCTGATCCCGCCCACCAGGCCGCGCGGTGCCACCCTCGCCAGGCCCGTCAGCACCTTGTACCGCGGGTCGGGGACCGACAGCGTCTTCCCGCGCGCGAGATCGGCCAGCGCCGCCGCGACCAGCTTGTCCGCGTCCAGCCACATCCAGCCGGGGATGTTGTCCGTGCCCATCCCGGCCCGCTCATGGAACTCCGTACGGACGAACCCGGGCGCCAGCGCCATCAGCCGCACCCCGCTGCCCGCGAGATCGCGCGCCGCACCCTGGGTGAACTGGACGACCCATGACTTGGAGGCGCCGTACGTACCGCGCGGCACGAAGGCCGCCACCGACGCCACGTTGACGACACCGCCTCGCCCGCGCTCCCGCATCCCCTCGGCCGCCGCCGCCGTCAGCCGCAGCACCGCCTCGCAGTGCACCTTGAGCATGCGCAGCTCGTCGGCCATCGGCACATCGAGGAAACGGCCCTTGTTGCCGAAGCCCGCATTGTTGACCAGCAGGTCGACCGGGTTCCTGCGGTCCTCCAGGCGGGCCGCCACCGCCTCGATACCGGCGTCCTCGGCGAGGTCGGCGGTGAGCACCTCCGCCTCGATGCCGTGCCGGTCGTGCAGCTCGGTCGCCTGTTCGCGCAGTCGTCTGGTGTCTCGTGCCACCAGGACCAGGTTGTGCCCGTCAGCCGCCAGCCGCCGCGCGAACGCGGCACCGATCCCCGCGGTCGATCCCGTAATCAGAGCCGTTGTCATGGCCCAAGGGTAGTTACCCGGACTGACGGCGTCCGCAGTGCGCACCGGCTCTCCCGAAGGATGAAGCGCCGGTGAACGGCGTATGTGTGACGGCTGTTCAGCCGCCCTGCGCCGCCATGTACTTCCGGGCCTGCGCCAGCGCCTCCGGGTGCAGCGCCTCGCCCGCCGCAAGGAGCCGCGGCAGCAACTCCCGCTCCGTGGTGACCGCGCGGAACTCCATCGCCGCCGTCACCCCGTGCTCCGGACGGTGCACGATCTCGATCGGGTCGCCGGCTCTGATCTCACCCGGTTCGATCACCCGGAGGTAGGCACCGGACGCACCCTTCCGCGTGAACCTCTTCACCCATCCCCGCTCGCCCAGATGGCCCTGAAAAGTACGGCAGGGGATGCGCCCGGAGGTGACCTCGAGTACGACCTCGGAACCGATCCGCCAGCGCTCGCCGATCAGCGCATCCGACACGTTCAGCCCGTTTGTCGTGAGGTTCTCACCGAAACAGCCGTTCGGCAGCGGCCGGCCGAGCTCCTCGCCCCAGGTGTCGAGGTCCTCGCGCGCGTACGCGTACACGGCCTGGTCGTCACCGCCGTGATGACGCAGGTCGCAGACCGCGTCCCCGGCGAGACCGCTGCCCGTGGTCCCCTTCGGCCCGGGCGCCGCCACCCGCACCGGCCCGTCCACCGGGCGCTTGTCGATGCCGGTCACGCCGTCCTTCTGGTCCGTGTACGCCACCGCACGCGCGCGTCCCAGGTTCACCGAGAGAAGCTCCATGGTTCGACGGTACGGGACCTCTCTCAAAGCGTCGACGCAATATCGGGTGCCCTGTCCAAGTGCGCCTTATGCTCAGGGAGTGATCGAGGCACGTCATCTCCGCGTCCTGCGCGCCGTCGCCACCACCGGTTCCTTCTCGGCGGCGGGGCGCGAACTGGGCTGCACCCAGCCCGCCGTCAGCCAGCAGATGAAGGCCCTGGAGGCCTCCGTCGGCACCCCGCTGCTGGTCCGCAACGGCCGCGAGATGCGTCTGACCCAGGCCGGCGAGGCCCTGGTCCGGCACGCCTCCGGCATCCTCGCCGGACTCACCGCGGCCGAGGAGGAGGTCGCCGCCATCGCCGGCCTGCGCGCCGGCCGCGTCCGGCTGGTCTCCTTCCCGAGCGGCAGCTCCACCCTGGTCCCGACGGCCCTCGCCGCCCTGCGCGCGGCCCACCCCGGCACCCGCGTCTCCCTGGAGGAGGCCGAGCCCCCGAAGTCGGTCGAACTGCTGCGCGAGGGCGACTGCGACATCGCGCTGGCCTTCCGCTACGAGGGCGCGCCCGGCGCGGAGGAGTGGGCGGACCTGGTCGTACGACCGCTGCTCACCGACCGTCTCGTCGGCCTGGTGCCCGAACGGCACCGGCTCGCCCGCGCGGAGTCCGTCGCCATCGGGGAACTCGCCGGCGAACCCTGGATCGCGGGCTGCCCGCGCTGCCGGGGACAGCTCGTCGAGGTGTGCGAGAGCGCGGGCTTCACCCCCCGTATCGACTTCGCCACCGACGACTACCCGGCCGTGGTCGGCCTGGTCGGCGCGGGTCTGGGCGTCGCGGTCCTGCCCCAGCTGGCCGTCGAGTCGGTGCGCCCCAGGGGGGTGCGCACGGTGGCGCTGGAACCCGCGGTACGGCGGGAGATCGTCGCGCTCACTCTGCCCGACCTGGCGCAGGTGCCGGCCGTGGCGGCGACGCTGGAGCAACTGGGCCGGGCGGCCCGGCGGCCGTGACGAAAGGCGGCGGGCACGCGCGTGTGCCCGGCGAAGGTGCCGGGCACGCACGCGTGCCCGATCGCCGGTCGGATCGTCAACAGGTTGTCAAGAGATTGAAGAAACGTTCTTTCAGGTGTCCGAGGCGGAGCCGCCGCTGGTTGTCGATGCCGACACCAGCCTGTTGCGCGCCCGCCCCATGAGCTCTTCGCGCTCGTCCTCGGTCAGGCCACCCCATACGCCGTACGGCTCGCGTACCGCCAGCGCGTGCGCCGCGCACTCCGCGCGGACCGGGCACCTCATGCAGACCTCCTTGGCCGAGTTCTCACGGGCACTCCGAGCCGCCCCGCGCTCGCCCTCGGGATGGAAGAAGAGCGAGCTGTCGACCCCGCGGCAGGCGGCCAGGAGCTGCCAGTCCCACAGGTCCGCGTTCGGTCCGGGAAGGCGGGAGAAATCTGCCATTACGTGACCCCTTGTAGCCGTTCTGGGCGGATACGGTGCCAACGACCGTACATCTCCGGTCTAGAGAGATGAAAATATGACTCATTGGCAATCTAGCCCCAGACACCGTGAAACGGGAAGAAAAAGGGCTAAATGGGGCATTGGATGTGATGAAAAGTTGAGGGTCTGACGTCCATGTCTCCACCGTGTCCGCCCCCTCACGTAGAGTGCCGAAGACGGCATGCAGCCCCGTAACTCTTTCGAGTGACCGTCGTTGAGAGTGCGGTGGCGGTTGAAGCAACAAGCGCTCGGGCAGGCGTCCGAGACGTTCGACCGCACAGGTGACGATTCCGTACCAGCCTGGAGGCTCAAGGTGACGCGCATCAGCTGCGGAGGGCGGTCATGACATCCGTCCTCGTCTGCGACGACTCCCCGCTTGCCCGAGAGGCGCTGCGCCGCGCGGTCGCGACCGTGCCCGGCGTCGAGCGCGTGACGACGGCGGCCAACGGCGAGGAAGTCCTCCGCCGCTGGGGCGCCGACCGCTCCGACCTGATCCTGATGGACGTGCGCATGCCCGGACTGGGCGGCGTCGAGACCGTGCGCCGGCTGCTGTCCGCCGACCCCGGCGCGCGCATCATCATGCTCACGGTCGCCGAGGACCTGGACGGCGTGGCCCTGGCCGTCGCCGCCGGCGCCCGCGGCTATCTGCACAAGGACGCCTCGCGCGCCGAACTGCGGGCCACGGTGACCCAGGCCCTCGCCGACCCGACCTGGCGGCTGGCTCCGCGCCGCCTCCGCTCGGCCGAGATGGGCGCCGCGCCCACCCTCACCGCGCGCGAGATCCAGGTCCTGGAGGGCATGAGCCACGGCCGCTCCAATGCCGAGATCGGCCGCGAACTGTTCCTCTCCGAGGACACCGTGAAGACCCACGCCCGGCGCCTCTTCAAGAAGCTCGGCGCCTCCGACCGCGCCCACGCGGTGGCCCTCGGCTTCCGCTGGGGACTGGTCCGTTAGTACGGCGGTGAGCTGCGCCGCAGCGGGAATGCGGACCGACCGGAAGCCCCCGCCTACCCCTTGGTGGGCGGGGCCCGCAAGGCGGATCGCCACAGGGCCGCTGCTCGTTTCGGCGCGGATGCCGCATCCTTGAGGTGTGGAGTCTCTCGGGGACGAGTCGTTCGAGCGGAAGGGGAGGGCGCAGGGGATGAGTGCCGGCGCACCTGCTCATAACGCTTCGGTGCACAACGACGGACGCGGTGCCACGCAGCCGACGGCGGCAGGGCACCATGGACCGATGCGCGAGGACGAGGCGGTCACTGCCATAGGGACGATCGGTGCTCTCGTCCACCGCGCCGTAGACGGGGACGAGCAGGCCACGCACGACCTGCTCGCCCATGTCCACCCACTCGCGCTGCGCTACTGCCGTACGCGCCTGTCCCGTCTGCCGGGCGACGCCCGGCACTTCGTCGAGGACCTCGCCCAGGAGGTCTGCGTGGCGGTCCTCCTGGCCCTGCCCCGCTATCGCGACACCGGCCGTCCCTTCGAGGCCTTCGTCTTCGCGATCGCCTCCCACAAGGTCGCCGACCTGCAAAGGGCCGCGATGCGCCACCCGGGCTCCACGGCCGTCCCCTCGGACGAGATGCCGGAACGCCCCGACGACTCCCTCGGTCCCGAGGAGCGGGCGCTGCTCAGCAGCGACGCCGAATGGGCCAAGAAACTCCTGGCCAACCTCCCCGAGAACCAGCGCGAGCTGCTGCTGCTCCGTATCGCGGTGGGCCTCACCGCCGAGGAGACCGGCCAGATGTTGGGAATGTCACCGGGCGCGGTGCGGGTGGCCCAGCACCGGGCGCTGAGCCGGCTGCGGGCGCTGGCCGAGCAGTAGCCGGCAGTGGCCGAACCGGTTCAACCCCCCTGGCCGAACGGGTTCCATCACCCCTGGCCGAACGGGTTCAACCGCCCCCGATGAACAGGCGTACGCCCGTTTCCGTACGAACATACGAAGCCCGAAGCTGAGTCGTACCGTGGAATTTGGGACCCGTGCTTCCCGTTAGCATGGACATCCGCACCGTTCAAGGCCATTTGGGGAAGGTGTCATGACTGCCAACGTCGACGGAGTGCCCGGAAAATTCGCGACACTCGGGCTGACCTACGACGACGTGCTGCTGCTGCCGGGCGCATCCGAAGTGCTCCCCAACGCGGTCGACACCTCGTCCCGTATCTCCCGCAACGTCCGGGTCAACATCCCGCTGCTCTCCGCGGCGATGGACAAGGTGACCGAGTCCCGCATGGCGATCGCGATGGCCCGCCTCGGCGGTGTCGGCGTGCTGCACCGCAACCTGTCCGTCGAGGACCAGGTCAACCAGGTCGACCTGGTCAAGCGGTCCGAGTCCGGCATGGTCACCGACCCGATCACGGTGCACCCGGAGGCGACCCTCGCCGAGGCCGACGCGCTGTGCGCCAAGTTCCGCATCAGCGGTGTGCCCGTCACCGACCCGGACGGCAAGCTGCTGGGCATCGTCACCAACCGTGACATGGCCTTCGAGTCCGACCGCAGCCGCCAGGTGCGCGAGGTCATGACCCCGATGCCGCTGGTCACCGGCAACGTCGGCATCTCCGGCAGCGAGGCCATCCAGCTGCTGCGCAAGCACAAGATCGAGAAGCTGCCGCTGGTCGACGGCGAAGGCGTCCTCAAGGGCCTGATCACCGTCAAGGACTTCGTCAAGGCCGAGAAGTACCCGAACGCCGCGAAGGACTCCGAGGGCCGCCTGCTCGTCGGCGCCGCCGTGGGTGCCAGCCCCGAGGCCCTGGAGCGGGCCCAGGCGCTCGCCGCGGCCGGCGTGGACTTCCTGGTCGTCGACACCTCGCACGGTCACAACAGCAACGCCCTCAGCTGGATGGCCAAGATCAAGTCGAGCGTGGACGTCGACGTGATCGGCGGCAACGTCGCCACCCGCGACGGCGCGCAGGCGCTGATCGACGCCGGTGTCGACGGCATCAAGGTCGGCGTGGGCCCCGGATCCATCTGCACCACCCGCGTGGTCGCCGGCATCGGCGTCCCGCAGGTCACCGCCATCTACGAGGCCTCCCTCGCCGCCCGCCCGGCCGGTATCCCGCTCATCGGCGACGGCGGCCTGCAGTACTCCGGCGACATCGGCAAGGCCCTCGCGGCCGGCGCCGACACCGTGATGCTCGGCAGCCTCCTCGCCGGCTGCGAGGAGTCGCCCGGCGAGCTGCTCTTCATCAACGGCAAGCAGTTCAAGTCGTACCGCGGCATGGGCTCGCTCGGCGCCATGCAGTCGCGCGGCCAGGGCAAGTCCTACTCCAAGGACCGCTACTTCCAGGCCGAGGTCTCCTCCGACGACAAGCTCGTCCCCGAGGGCGTCGAGGGCCAGGTGCCCTACCGCGGCCCGCTCGCCAACGTGCTGCACCAGCTGGTCGGCGGTCTGCGCCAGACCATGGGCTACGTGGGCGCGGCCACCGTCGACGAGATGGAGTCCAAGGGCCGCTTCGTGCGGATCACCGCCGCGGGCCTCAAGGAGAGCCACCCGCACGACATCCAGATGACGGTCGAGGCGCCGAACTACAGCCGCAGCAAGTAGTCACAACTGGTCGGCAGAGCCTTTCCAGGGCGGTCCCGGACACACCGGGGCCGCCCTTGCCGTACCCGTCGGCGATACTGGAAGACGCTGAAACGCAGAGGGAAAGGCCACAGACGTGACTGAGATCGAGATCGGGCGCGGCAAGCGCGGCCGCCGGGCGTACGCCTTCGACGACATCGCCGTCGTCCCCAGCCGCCGTACGCGGGACCCGAAGGAGGTCTCGATCGCCTGGCAGATCGACGCCTACCGCTTCGAGCTGCCGTTCCTGGCCGCCCCCATGGACTCGGTCGTCTCCCCGGCCACCGCGATCCGCATCGGCGAGCTCGGCGGCCTCGGCGTCCTCAACCTCGAAGGCCTCTGGACGCGGCACGAGGACCCGCAGCCGCTGCTCGACGAGATCATCGGGCTGGACGCCGACACCGCCACCCGCCGCCTCCAGGAGATCTACTCCGCCCCCATCAAGGAGGAGCTGATCGGCGCGCGCATCAAGGAGGTGCGCGACTCCGGCGTGGTCACGGCGGCCGCGCTCTCCCCGCAGCGCACCGCGCAGTTCTCCAAGGCGGTCGTGGACGCGGGCGTGGACATCTTCGTCATCCGCGGTACGACGGTCTCCGCGGAGCATGTCTCGTCCTCGCACGAGCCGCTGAACCTGAAGCAGTTCATCTACGAGCTCGACGTCCCGGTGATCGTCGGCGGCTGCGCCACCTACACGGCGGCCCTGCACCTGATGCGCACCGGCGCGGCGGGCGTGCTCGTCGGCTTCGGCGGCGGCGCCGCGCACACCACGCGCAACGTGCTCGGCATCCAGGTCCCGATGGCCACCGCGGTCGCCGACGTGGCCGCCGCCCGCCGCGACTACATGGACGAGTCCGGCGGCCGCTATGTGCACGTGATCGCGGACGGCGGTGTCGGCTGGTCCGGCGACCTCCCCAAGGCGATCGCCTGCGGCGCCGACTCGGTGATGATGGGCTCCCCGCTGGCCCGCGCGACCGACGCGCCGGGCAAGGGCCACCACTGGGGCATGGAGGCCGTCAACGAGGAGCTGCCGCGCGGCAAGAAGGTCGACCTCGGCACGGTCGGCACCATCGAGGAGATCCTCACCGGCCCGTCCCACACCCCCGACGGCTCCATGAACCTCTTCGGCGCCCTGCGTCGCGCGATGGCCACCACCGGCTACAGCGAGCTGAAGGAGTTCCAGCGCGTCGAGGTGACGGTGGCGGACTCGCAGCACAAGCGGTAGGCCTCACGGCAGCCGTAAGGCCGGTCACCCCGGGTGGGTGACCGGCCTTCTGCGTGCGAGGAGGAGGCGTGCGAGGAGGAAGGGCGCGGGCGGCGCTCAGAGCCGGTGTGCCGCCCCCGTCGGCGTCGCCCCGCGCGTGTCCAGCAGCAGCTGCGCCTTCACCGACAGTCCCTGGAGGTCGTACGTCCGGTGCTGCTGGACCAGGATCGTCAGGTCGGCGTCGGCGGCCGCCTCGTACAGGGAGTCCGCGCGCGGGACCGGGCGGTCCAGGACGCTCCAGGACGAGATGTGCGGGTCGTGGTAGCTGACCGAGGCGCCCAGCTCCATCAGCCGGATCGCGATCTCCCGCGCGGGGGTGCTCTGCTGGTCGGCGAGGTCGGGCTTGTAGGTGACGCCGAGCAGCAGCACGCGCGCGCCGCGCGCCGACTTGCCGTGCTCGTTGAGGAGTGCGGCGGCGCGCTGGACGACATAACCCGGCATCCGGGTGTTGACCTGCTGGGCCAGTTCCACCATCCGCAGGCCGCGGCCTGCGAGGCCGGACAGGTCCTGGGAGACGCCGTGGCCGCCGACACCGGGACCGGGGCGGAAGGCCTGGAAGCCGAACGGCTTGGTCTCCGCGCAGCGGATGACGTCCCACAGGTCGACGCCCAGTTCGTGGCAGAGCACGGCCATCTCGTTGACGAGGGCGATGTTGACGTGCCGGAAGTTGGTCTCCAGGAGCTGCACGGTCTCGGCCTCGCGCGGGCCGCGCGCGCGTACCACCTTGTCGGTGAGCCGGCCGTAGAACGCGGCGGCCGACTCGGTGCACGCGGGCGTGAGACCGCCGATGACCTTGGGGGTGTTGGCAGGGGTGAAGTCGCGGTTGCCGGGGTCCACCCGGCTGGGGGAGTAGGCGAGGTGGAAGTCGCGGCCCGCCCGGAGCCCGGAGCCGTTCTCCAGCAGGGGGCGCAGGAAGTCCTCCGTCGTGCCCGGGTGGACCGGCGACTCCAGGATCACCGTCGTGTACGGGCGAAGCCGCTCGGCCAGGGTGCGGGCGGCGGCCTCCACCTGGCTCAGGTCGAGGCCACCGTCGGCGCCGCGCGAGGTCGGCGCGCAGATCACGGCCGTCCGCACCCGCCCCAGCTCGGCCGGGTCCTTGGCCGCCCGGAAGCCCCCCGAGAGCATCCGGCGCAGCTCGGCGGGGCTGAGCGAACCCGCCTCCGGACCGGTGGCGTACCCGATCGTGGAGACGCCGGCGGTCACGGCGGCCTGCGCGAGGGGCAGTCCGTAGGGACCGAGTCCGATGACGGCGAGGTCTGCGGGCATGGCGTGGGCGGTCCTTCCCAGTAACCGAAGCGGGACAGGTGCGCAAGCCCGGTGGACAGGATGAGCGAAGCGCAATGTCAGACTAGGAGTAAATATGAACGTTATGCGGGATTGTGTTCATGTGTCTTCCGGGGGTTCGGGGACCGTTGTCCACAGGCTGGGGGCGAGTGGTGGCTGAAGTCGGGCAAGCCGGTCAGAATTTGGGGTGGGCCCCGGCTGCCCGGTGCGGCCGGCCCGACCGATGACCGACGACGAGCGATGACCGATGGCGGCAGAGCGGGAGGCAGCGGTGAGGACAGCGACACTGGGGCCAAAGCAGCGTGCGGAGTCCCTGGCGGCCATGGCCGAGCGCGAGCTGGACGTGCTGGTGGTGGGCGGCGGAGTGGTCGGTGCGGGCACCGCGCTGGACGCGGCCACCCGGGGCCTGAACACCGGCATCGTCGAGGCCCGCGACTGGGCCTCCGGCACCTCCAGCAGGTCCAGCAAACTGATCCACGGCGGCCTGCGCTATCTGGAGATGCTCGACTTCGCCCTCGTCCGCGAGGCACTCAAGGAGCGCGGCCTGCTCCTGGAACGGCTCGCCCCGCACCTGGTCAAGCCGGTGCCGTTCCTCTACCCGCTCCAGCACCAGGGCTGGGAGCGCCTGTACGCCGGCTCGGGCGTCGCGCTCTACGACGCGATGTCCATGGCCAGCGGCCACGGCCGGGGCCTGCCCGTGCACCGGCACCTGACCCGCCGTCACGCCCTGCGTGTCGCGCCCGCGCTGCGCAAGGACGCCCTGGTCGGCGCCATCCAGTACTACGACGCGCAGATGGACGACGCCCGCTATGTGGCCACCCTCGTGCGCACGGCGGTGTCCTACGGTGCGAAAGCCGCCAACCGCGCGCGCGTCACCGGGTTCCTGCGCGAGGGCGAGCGGGTCGTCGGGGCCCGGGTGCAGGACGTGGAGGGCGGCGGGGAGTACGAGATCCGGGCCCGGCAGGTCGTCAACGCGACCGGGGTCTGGACCGACGACACGCAGGGGCTGATCGGCGAGCGCGGCCAGTTTCACGTCCGCGCGTCCAAGGGCATCCACCTGGTCGTCCCGAAGGACCGCATCCACTCCACGACCGGCCTGATCCTGCGCACCGAGAAGTCGGTCCTGTTCGTCATCCCCTGGGGCCGGCACTGGATCATCGGCACCACCGACACCGACTGGGACCTCGACAAGGCCCACCCGGCCGCCTCCAGCGCCGACATCGACTACCTGCTCAACCACGTCAACTCGGTGCTCGCGGTGCCGCTGTCCCGCGACGACGTCCAGGGCGTGTACGCGGGGCTGCGGCCCCTGCTGGCCGGCGAGTCCGACGCCACCAGCAAACTGTCCCGCGAGCACACGGTCGCGCATCCGGTGCCGGGGCTCGTGGTGGTCGCCGGCGGCAAGTACACGACGTACCGGGTGATGGCCAAGGACGCCGTCGACGAGGCGGTGCACGGGCTCGACACGCGGGTCGCGGAGTGCGTCACCGAGGACATCCCGCTGCTCGGCGCGGAGGGCTACCGGGCGATGTGGAACGCGCGGGCCCGGATCGCCGCCCGCACCGGCCTCCATGTGGTGCGCGTCGAACACCTGCTGAACCGGTACGGCTCGCTGGCGGACGAGATCCTCGACCTCGTCGCCGCCGACCCCGGCCTGGGCGAGCCGCTGTCGGCCGCCGAGGACTATCTGCGCGCCGAGGTGGTCTACGCGGCCTCCCACGAGGGCGCCCGCCACCTCGACGACGTCCTCACCCGCCGCACCCGCATCTCCATCGAGACCTTCGACCGCGGCACCCGCAGCGCCCGCGAGGCCGCCGAACTGATGGCACCGGTCCTCGGCTGGGACAAGGACCAGATCGAACGCGAGGTCGAGCACTACGAGAAGCGGGTGGAGGCGGAACGCGAGTCCCAGCTCCAGCCGGACGACCAGACGGCGGACGCGGCGAGGCTGGGGGCACCGGACATCGTCCCGCTGTAGGCCTCCGCCCACGGCGGCCCGCTCGGTTCCACCCGGAGGCATCGAACCTCACCCGAACGAGCGACCCGGGGCCGGGATCTTCATCCGGACCCCGGCCGTTCTACCAACTGCGAGGGCAGAACTCGGCCGCGAGCAGTGCGGGTTCGAGGTCCGGGTCCGCCACCGCCGTCGTGTTCACACGGAACGTGAGGACACGACGGCCGCCGATCGACGCAGCGCTCCGCACATAGCTGCCCTCGATCCGGCCGTTGTGCCCCCACACCGTGGTCCCGCACGGCAGCTTCACAGGAAAGATCCCCAGGCCGTACACGCCATGTGCGGCACGGGTGTCGAGCATCTCCCGCAGCCGGCGCGGGGGCAGCAGCTCGCCGTCCAGCAGCGCCGCGTAGAAGTAGAAGCGGTCCAGGTCGTCGAGCGTGGTCACCAGCTCACCCGCCGCGCCGGCCACGCGCGGGTCGAGCTCGGTGACGTCGGAACCGTCCGCCGCGTAGGCGCGGCCGTGCGGGGAGGGCAGTGAGGTGCGGGTGCCCGGGAAGGACGTGCCCGTGAGACGGAGGGGGGTGATGATGCGACGCCGGGCCTCGACGGCGTAGGAGTGACCGGTGACCTGCCGGATGACCATGCCGAGCACGACGTAGTTGGTGCTGGAGTACGAGTAGCGGCCCGGCCGGGTCGAAGGGAGGGCGAGCGAGACGCGTACGGCTTGAAGCGGGGTGAGAGGGACGAGCCCCCGGGTGACCGTGGTGAAGTCGGCGAGCCCGCTGGTGTGACTGAGCAGCGCGCGCAGGGTGATCCGCCGTCCGTCGGTGCCGCGCCCGCGCAGCAGCCCGGGCAGATACCGGTCCACCCGGTCGGACAGGGACAGCCGGTGTTCCGAGGCCAGTTGCAGTACGACGGTGGCGATGAAGGTCTTGGTGATGCTGCCGGCGCGGAAGTGGTCGGCGCGGGAGATGCCCCGGCCGGCGGCCGCGTAGCGGACGTCGTCGCCGTCGTGGACCAGGAGAGCGGCGGCGGGTGCTCCGCCTTTGGTGACGAACTGTGACAGGAACGGGTTCGTGGCCTCCGTCGAGGACGCGGAACCGGCGATCACGGGGGTGAGCAGCAGGGCAAGAGAGACCGGTATGGCCACCAGTGTCCGAAGCGACGGCATCCGGGTCCTCCCTTGTCGCGGCCCATCATCCCGGCCCGAGTGACGCCCTCGTCACCGGGGGTTTCGATCGGCCGGCCCCGATGTGCGGTCAGGGGCCCCCTGGGCGTTGGGCACTTGTCGGGTGAGGGACAATGGAGGCTCTGTCAGGGCGGGTTGCATGAGGGGACGCATGTCGGAGGCGGAGCGGGCGGGTACTTCTCGCCAGGGGACTCGTCAGGACAACAGCGAGCGTCTTCTCGCCGGGCGGTACCGGCTGGGAGGAGTGCTCGGCCGCGGCGGCATGGGCACGGTGTGGCGGGCCGAGGACGAGACCCTCGGCCGGACGGTGGCCGTCAAGGAGCTGCGGTTCCCGTCGAACATCGACGAGGAGGAGAAGCGGCGCCTGATCACGCGCACCCTGCGCGAGGCCAAGGCGATCGCCCGGATCCGCAACAACAGCGCGGTGACGGTCTTCGACGTGGTCGAGGAGGACGACCGGCCCTGGATCGTGATGGAGCTGGTCGAGGGCAAGTCGCTGGCCGAGGTCATCCGGGAGGACGGCCTGCTGAAGCCCAGGCGCGCGGCCGAGGTCGGCCTGGCGGTCCTGGACGTGTTGCGGTCGGCACACCGCGAGGGCATCCTGCACCGGGACGTGAAGCCGTCCAACGTGCTGATCTCCGAGGCCGACGGCCGGGTCGTGCTCACCGACTTCGGTATCGCCCAGGTGGAGGGCGACCCGTCCATCACCTCCACCGGCATGCTCGTCGGTGCCCCCTCCTACATCTCCCCGGAGCGGGCCCGCGGTCACAAGCCCGGCCCGGCGGCCGACCTGTGGTCGCTCGGCGGCCTGTTGTACGCATCGGTCGAGGGCGCCCCGCCCTATGACAAGGGGTCGGCGATCGCCACGCTGACCGCGGTGATGACCGAGCCGCTGGAGGAGCCCAAGAACGCCGGGCCGCTCAAGGACGTCATCTACGGGCTGCTCACCAAGGACCCGGCCCAGCGGCTCGACGACGCGGGCGCACGGGCGATGCTCAACTCGGTGATCAACGCGCCGGAGGAGGTGCCGGCGGACGCCACCCGGGTCGTACCGCTGCCTCCGCAGCCCGACGCGCCGGCCGAGGAGAAGAGCGCCGGGGCCAAGCGGGGCGAGGAGGCCGGGGAGAAGCTGCGCGGGAAGCTGCGGTCCGTGCGGAAGGCCGCCGGGGCGGCGAGCGCCGCGGCCGCGGCCAGGACGAAGACCGGCGACGCGGGTGCCGACGCGGGCAGCACGGCCGGCTCGGCCGGTACCGGCGTGGGCGGCGGCACCGGTTCCGGCTCGGGAGCGGGCTCGGCCGGGAGCGCGCGTTCGGGTTCCGTCGGTGCCGGGGGTGCGGCCGCCGGTGGCGCGGCCGGGTCGACCGGTTCGCCGGCCGGGGGCAAGCCCACTGCCGGGAAGGCGAGTTCGGGGTGGCCGCAGATGCCGCCGCCGGATCTGGACCTGGCGCCCAGGCCCGTGCCCCGGGCACCGCTGACCGACGTGGTGCCGAAGCGGACCCTGGTGATCATCGCCGTGGTGGTGGTGCTGGCGGTGCTCGGTACGGTGCTCGCCCTCACCTGGGGCGGTGGCGACAGCGACAGCAAGGGGAGCGGCAAGAGCGGCGGTTCCAAGGCGGTGGCGAGCTCGGATACGAGCGCGAGCGCCGGTTCCGGTTCGGGGTCCGGCGGCGGTGACTCCACCAAGGAGGACACCAGCGGCGGCACCAAGACGGACGGGGACACCTCTGCCGCCTCGACCTCCGGGAGCGGCTCGGACGCGTCGAGCGACGACAGCACCTCGGCGTCGAACTCCAGTGGCAGCGACAGCGGGTCGGCGGTGCAGACGTACAAGGGGGGCCAGGGGTACTCGATCGGGCTGCCCAAGGGGTGGAAGTTCCAGACCGGCAGCTCCGCCGGAGACCGGTTCACCGGGCCGGACGGACAGAAGCTGCTGGTCGCATGGACGAGCACGCCCAAGGACGACCCGGTGGCGGACTGGGAGAACCAGGAGCGTTACATGGTGCGCTCCCAGTACCAGAAGATCCGCATAGCCCAGGTGAGCTATCGGAGCTGGAACACGGCCGACTGGGAGTTCACTTACGTCGACGGCGGTACCAAGTACCACACGATCGACCGGGGGTTCGTCGTCAGCTCGGACCAGGGGTACGCGCTGATGTACACCGCGACGGCCGCCGGCTGGAGCAGTGAGCTGCGCAAGGACACCTGGAAGACACTGACGGCGTCCTTCGACCCGAAGTGACAAATTCGCATCCCCACAATGCGAATTGCCTCCGGCACGTATCGTGAGTGGTTGCGGACCGTACACATCCAGGTATGGATACGGAACGGGCCGCGAAACGAACGGATTTGACCAGCCGGGCGGCCGGGGGAGGCAACGTGGACGACTATGCGGGTCGGGTGCTCGCCGACCGCTACCGCCTGCCGCTGCCCCCCTCCGACGAGTACGAACACACCGAGACCCGGGCCTTCGACACCTACAGCGGGCAGGAAGTGTTCGTCCGGCAGGTGCCGTTGCCCGAGGTGGTCGAGGCGGAGGTGCTCGACGCGGAGGGGCTGCCCGACGGGTTCACAGCCCGTGACCGCGGCACGCGCCGACCGCCGGCGGCCCGCACCGCGACACGCCGGCCGAGCGATCCCGCGGTGCGCCGCGCCGTAGAGGCCGCGCAGGCCGCCGCCCGGATCCCCGACCATCCCCGGCTCGACCAGGTCTTCGACGTGTTCGCCGAGGGCGGTTCGCTGTGGATCGTCAGCGAGGCGGTCGCCGCGCGGTCGCTGGCGGCGGTGCTCGCCGAGCAGCCCCTGACCCCGTACCGGGCGGCCGAGGTCGCCTCCGACGTGCTGATGGCACTGCGGGTGCTGCACGCGCACGGCTGGGTGCACCGCAACATCACCGCCCGCACGGTCCTCGTCTGCGACGACGGCCGGGTGATGCTGACCGGCCTCGCGGTCGGGGCGGCGGAAGAGGCGCTGTGCGGGTACGACCCGGTGCCGGTTCCGGAAGGAGACAGCGGCGGCGAGGCCGGCGGTCCCCGTCCGGTCGGCCAGGCGGAAGGTTCCTCCGCAGTCGCGGGAGCCGGCGGACAAGGTGGTGCCGGCGGGCAAGGCGGTGTGCCCGGTGTCCCGGAGGTGGATCCCGAGGCCGCGAGGCGCGCCGCCATTCAGGCGCGGGCTGCCGGTGGCCTGCCGTCGGCCGGTCCGGACGAGGGTTCGGGCGAGAGCGGTACGGGCGCGGTGGAGCGGCGGGCGCTGGAGACCGGCGCGGACATCCGGGCCGCCCGGGCCGGGGCGATCGCCGCGTACCGGGCGGGGGCCAGGGCCGCGGCCCGGGTCCAGGAGGCCCAGCAGAACGGACGGGCCGCGCTGCCCGGCGCCCGGCCGCCGGCCGACGCCGACACCGGCGCGACGCAACCGCCGTACCTTCCGGGACAGGCCAACGGCGCGACGCAACCGCCGTACGCCAACGGGCAGGCGCAGGCGCAGGCGCAGACGCAGACGCAGGGGCCGGGCGGGCCGCCCGGGCAGATCGCCGATCCGTACGGTGTGCGGGGCGCGCCCTCGCCCTGGCACGGAGCCGTGCCGCGCCCCCAGCCTGGTGCGAGCCCGGCGGTGGCGGCCGGTCAGGAGCGCACCGCGCTCCCGGCGCCCGGCGCCGAGGTGCCCGTCCCCCGTCCGAACCAGCAGCCGGCGGTGCTGCCCGCGCAGGGCGCGGTCCGCTGGGCCGAGCCGGCCGCTCCCGTCCCCGGGCGGCGCGGGCCCGCCACCGCGCTGGCCGCCGAGCGGGCGCGGCAGGTGCGGATGACCGTGGTCGGACCGGTGACCGAGCGGTGGGCGCCGGAGCAGGCCGGGCCGGTGCACGAGAACTGGCAGTTGGCGGCGCCCATCGGACCGGCCACCGATCTGTGGGCGCTCGGCGCGCTGCTGTTCCGCGCGGTGCAGGGACACGCGCCGTATCCGGAGGAGTCGACGGCCGAACTGGTCCAGTTGGTGTGCTCGGAGCCGCCCGCCTTCGCGGAGGAGTGCGGGTCGCTCAGGCCGGTCGTGGAGTCGTTGCTGCGTCAGGACCCCACCGAGCGGCTGGACTTCGAGGAGCTGCGCGGCTGGCTGCGTTCGCTGGTGCGGTCCGCGCCCGAGCCCGACGCCGGTACGTATGTCGTCGCCGCTCCGCCCGCCGACCCCAAGCGGCTGCCGATCGTCCGGCGCCGCGGGGAGCTGGTCCGCAGGCGCAAGGCCGGGCTCCCGGCGACCCACGGCCGGCACAAGCGGGCCCGGCAGGAGGCCGGGTCCCCGCGCAGACTGGGCCGTACGCTGCTTCTGCTGGTCCTGCTCCTGCTGGCCGCGGCGGTCGCGTACGCCATGCTGTTCCTGCCCAAGAAGGGCAGCGCGGACGACAGCGGCGCGGGGACCGGCGACCGGACGGGCGCGGCCGGCGAGGTCAGTACCGCGCCGAGCCCGAGTTCCAGGCCCACCCCGACGCCGACCTCGACTCCGTCCACGGAGACGCAGACCACCTCCGGTTCGACCGGCGGCGCCTCCGTCGGCGACGGGTTCACCCTGCGCAACGACCCGGACGGCTTCCAGGTCGCCGTCGCCAAGGGCTGGAGCCGCACCCCGAGGAACGGCAGCGGCCAGGTGATCTACTCGCACGGGAAGTTCGAGCTGATCGTGGTGGCCGGGCGGGACAGCGCGGCGACGTACGGGAACGACCCGATGACGTACCAGCGGGACAAGGAGCCGGAGCTGCAGCCGTACCGCGACTCCAGCTGGGCCACGGCGGGCGGGCTGCGGACCATCACGGTGGGCCAGCAGGTGTCGGCCGAGGGGCAGTTCACGTGGACGGACAGCCAGGAGGGCGACCTGTTCGTGCGCAACATGGTCTTCCTGATCGACGGGCGGTACCACATCGTGCAGGTGCGCGGCCCGGAGTCGGAGCGGGACGAGGTCACCAGGCTGTACGAGCAGGCGTCGGCGACCTACAAGTACACGGGCTGAGCGGCGGTCGTACACGTACCCGGGCTGAGCGGTGGTTGTACACGTACCCGGGCCGAGGTGCGGTCAACGCGTTGCCGGGGTGGTTGGTTCCCGTCCCCATGAGGGGATTTCGTTCACATCCCGTATGAGAAGCGAGAACCGTCACAGTGCTGTCTCCATGGGACCCCGCTGGTTCCCTGACCGCAGGCCGGTCCTTAGTCTGACCCTGACAAGAGCATTGCGGGGCAACGTGAATCAGATGCAGGGCCTGCTCATCGCGGGCCGCTACCGGATCGCCGACACCATCGGCAGCGGCGGCATGGGCCGGGTGTGGCGTGCCCATGACGAAGTGCTGCACCGGGCGGTCGCCATCAAGGAGTTGACGGCGGCGCTCTACGTATCCGAGAGCGAGCAGGCCGTTCTGCTGGCCCGCACCCGGGCCGAGGCGCGGGCCGCGGCGCGTATCAACCACTCCGCGGTCGTCACCGTCCACGACGTACTCGAACACGACGGCCGTCCGTGGATCGTCATGGAGCTGGTCGAGGGCCGTTCTCTGGCCGACGCGGTCAAGGAGCAGGGGCGCATCGAGCCGCGGGAGGCCGCGCGGATCGGGCTGTGGGTGCTGCGCGCGCTGCGCGCCGCGCACAGCGCCGGTGTGCTGCACCGGGACGTCAAGCCGGGCAACGTGCTGCTCGGCAACGACGGCCGGGTCCTCCTGACCGACTTCGGCATCGCGCAGATCGAGGGCGACACGACCATCACCCGTACCGGGGAGGTCGTGGGATCCGTCGACTATCTCGCGCCGGAGCGCGTGCGCGGGCACGATCCGGGTCCCTCCTCCGACCTGTGGGCGCTGGGCGCCACGCTGTACACGGCGGTGGAGGGGCGCTCGCCGTTCCGCCGCACCTCACCGCTGACCACCATGCAGGCGGTCGTGGAGGAAGAGGCCGGCGTGCCGCTCAACGCGGGCCCGCTGGAACCGGTCATCACCGGGCTGCTGCGCAAGGAACCGGCCGAGCGGCCCGGGCCCGAGGAACTCGAGCAGATGCTCGCCGAGGCGGCGGAGGGACGGCGGCCGAGCGGGGCGCAGGCGTATGTGCCGACGCAGTCACAGACCGGCGGCGAGACCTGGCTGGACTCCGCGGGCTCGCAGGAGAGGCCGTCCGGGAGCACGTACGGCACCGCGCTGGCCGGCGGGTACGGCAGCTCGCAGAGCGGCGCGCACGGCGGCTCGCAGGCGGAGACGTACGGCAGCTCGCGGACCGGGGGTTACGCCGGCTCGTACGGGGGGCAGCGGCCCTCGGGCGCCGGCTCCATGTCCGCGTCGACGACGATCGGCCCGTCGTCCACCCCCGTCCAGCCGAAGCGGCGCCGGCTGCGCACGCTCGTGCTCGTCGTCGCCGTGGCCGCGCTGCTCGGTGGCGGTGGGGCCGTCGCCCTGCAGAAGTGGGACTCCAGGAAGCAGCAGGACGACACCGGCAGCGTGGTCTCACCGGCCACGTCCGGCTCTTCCTCCCAGGGCGCGACCACGGCCCTGACCGGCACGACTCCCGCCGGCTGGGAGCGGCGCAAGGACCCGGTGGGCTTCAGCATCTCCCTGCCCAAGGGGTGGAAGCGGTCCGTCTCCATCGACCAGGACGGCCTCCAGCAGGTCGACTTCACGCCCGACAAGGGCAAGCACCTCGTGCGGGTCGCCGTCGACACCGCGCCGGACTTCAGCACCTCGTACGCGCACATGAAGAACCTGCAGCAGCAGGTCTCGAAGCGGCTGATCAGCTACCAGGAGCTGAGCCTCAAGCAGGAGCTCTTCCGCGACCAGCCGGGCGTCCGCTGGGAGTACACCTGGAACGCGCGGGCCCAGGACGCGCCCCACTACTTCCCGGGGCCCTACCACGCGATCGACGTCGGGTACATGAACAGCGCCGGCACCGAGTACGCCGTCTACGAGGCCTCGCCGGCCGACGACTGGGACACCACCAGCAAGCAGTTCGACGTGATCCTGCGGGGCTTCCAGGAGGGCTGACCCGAGTGGAACAGCGCGCCGCCGTCCTTCCCGGGACGGCGGCGCACTCGGCCGTTCCCCGCGGAGGCCCGGGCGTGGTCCGTGCGAGAACGGACTGTCGTGCGCACTTGGCCGGTCACCGCGCCGGAAGGGGTCGGTCCGGTGCGGCATCATGGGGCCATGGGGACCGACGGGGACGCCGTACGGCTGGTCGCGGGGCGTTATCGCCTGGAAACGCGGCTCGGGCGAGGCGGGATGGGTGTCGTATGGCGGGCGACCGACCAGTTGCTGGGGCGGCAGGTCGCCGTCAAGGAGCTCGCCCTCGACGACTCCCGCTCGGACGACGAGGCCCGGCTGCGCCGCGACCGCACCCTGCGTGAGGCACAGGCGGTCGCACAGCTTCACCACCCGCACATCATCGTCGTCCATGACGTCGTGGAGGACGGTGAACGGCCCTATATCGTCATGGAGTTGATCGACGGCGGTTCGCTCGCCGACCGGATCTCGCGAGGCGGGCCCGTGGACGTCGGCGAGGCCGCGCGGATCGGGATCGATCTGCTGAGCGCGCTGCGGACGGCGCACGAGGCGGGCGTGCTGCACCGGGACATCAAGCCGGCGAACGTGCTCGTCGAGGCCGGCACCGGGCGGGTCGTGCTCACCGACTTCGGTATCGCCCAGGTCGCCGGCGCCACCACGCTCACCGAGACCGGCTCCTTCGTCGGCTCACCCGAGTACACCGCGCCGGAGCGGATGTCCGGCTCCCGTTCCGGTCCGGCGTCCGATCTGTGGTCGCTGGGCGCTCTGCTGTGCGCGGCGCTCAGCGGCGAGTCGCCGTTCCGGCGCGACTCGTTCGGCGGGATCCTGCACGCCGTGGTCTCCGACGAGATCCGGCCACCGGCCCAGGCGGAGCCGCTGCTGCCCGTCGTACGGGGGCTGCTGGAGCGGGATCCCGAACGGCGGCTGGGCGCGGCGGAGGCCGAGCGGATGCTGCGCGCGTTCCTGGAGACGGGGGCCGTGGCGGTCGCCACTTCGATGGGGAGCGTGGGCGTCGCGTCGTACACGCCCACCCAGCGGGACGTGCCGCGGCCCCCCGCTCCGGAGCCGCCCGCGCCGCCCCGGTACTCGCCCCGCGGAATGCTGGTCGCCGCGCTGCTGGTCGCCGCGATGGCCGGGGCGGGGGTGTCGGCGGCGGCGCTGCTGTTCAACGGGGGCGGGGGCGGGGGAACGCCGGGCCCCGGCGGTACGACGGCGGTCTCGGCATCACATACGGCGGCCACGGCCTCGACCCCGCCGCCCTCCGCGCAGTCCACCGCCCTGACCTCCTCGCCCTCACCCCCGGCGACCAACTCCCACACCGTGCCCTCCGGTTACCGCCTCGCGCAGGACCCGGCCGGCTTCTCCCTCGCCGTACCGGAGGACTTCACCCGCGACCCGCAGGGCGAGCGCGTCTTCTACATGTCGCCGGGGCAGACCTTCCGGCTCGGCATCAAGGTCGCCGAGTCGCAGGTCGGCGGACCGGGGACGGTGATGCGCCGGGCGGCGGCCGAGGGGCCGAGCACCAACCCCGGCTATCACGACGGCCGGGTCACCGACACCACCCACGCCGGACACCCCGCGGCCTACTGGGAGTTCACCTGGAACGGCTTCAGCGCGTCCGAGGGACCCCGGCACACCTACGACCTCTGCTGGGAGGAGGGCGGCCGGATGTACGACGTGTGGGTGTCGGCTCCGGTGGGGAAGGTGCGCGAGGCCCGGGAGTACTTCGACGTCGCGGTGGACACGTTCACGGCGGGGTGAGGGCCAGGGACGGATACGGCCCGCGGCCTCACGGGACGCGTTTCACCGCGTCCAGCAGACGACGGCCGGTGCCAGGGCGATGAGCGGGGCCCTCCAGCCCTACCACGGCACCCTTGCGAACGACCGCGTAGGCCACCGGCGCCGGCGCCTTCGGGAGGGTGACCGGGTGCCGTCCCGACGGCAGCTCAAGGCGGGCCGGGAGGCGCAGGTGCGCCACTCCGCCCTCCGGGACCAGCTCGGCGTTCACCGTCAGCGCGGCCACGGTGACCTTGACGGGCGCCGGGGCGGTGGACCCGGCCGCCGCCACATACGGCAACGGGAGCATGTGCCTGCCGCGGGCGGAGTTCGCGGCGGCGGCGTCGGCCGTGTCAGGGCCGAGCCTGCGCAGGCGGGGGCCCACATCGAGGGTGAGCTGAGCCCTGCCCGCCGTCCAGTACGGGAGGGCGAGCCGCCCGCCGGTCAGCCCCGGCCCCGTGGCGGCCGGGGTGTTCGCAGTGGCGTCGCCGGTCATGCGGATCAACCGGTCGATGCCCAGGAACTGGACGTACGCCCACACCTCGTGCGGCCCGCGCTCCAGTGGACGGCCGCCCGCCAGCCGCTCCGGATCCAGTCTCAGCCGCCCGGACGCGACGAGCCGGGACCGGCCTTCCCCGAGTGGTTCCAGCCGTACCTCCAGGTCACCTTCCGGGTACCACCAGTCCTCCCGGTCCCGGTCCTTGACGACCAGTTCGGCATAGGCGAGCCGGGACGGATCACGGACCTCCCAGCCGTCCTCGGTCCCCGGCACTCCACCCAGCAACTCAGGGTCGAGCCAGTGCTTCCCGTCCCGCTGCTCGAGTACCAGGGGCTCGCCGTCCCCTCGCACCAGGCTCAGTCCGACGTCGGCGACCAGGCGGCCGTCCTCCCAACGGGGTTCACCCGTCTCGCCGTGCGCCTGCACCCCGCGGACGTGCTCCGCGAACGCGACCGCGCCTTCGAAGTCGCCGCGTTCGAGGAGTTCGGCCCGCAGCTGTGACACCGCGGGCAGTCCCTTCCGTACGGCTGGCGGGAACTCCTCCAGGGCCAGCCGGCGGGCTGTCTCGAAACGCGGGCGCTGATCGGCCGGGACCTCACGCAGGACTTCGGGCTCACGGGCGCGGGCGAGGATCTCCACCTGGTAGAGGCGGTGCAGCAGCCGGTTCTGCAGGGCGTCGGGGTCGTCGGAGGGTGTCGTGCCGTCCTTGATCTGGCGGACGATGGTGCGGATGTTGGGCCAGAACCCGTACCGGGGGTCGAACCGGTGCTGGGTGTTGTTGCCTCCGTCGTCCCGCTTCATCCAGTAGTAGCAGGGGTAGTCGGCGAGGACGGCTATGCGCTGCGCCTTCAGATAGGCGGCGGTGACGAAGAGCATGTCCTCGAGGAACCACGGCCCCTCCGGGAAGCGCAGCCCGTGCTGCTCGACGAAGGCCCGCCGGAACATCTTGTGCGGCGTCAGTGTCTGCATCAGCTCGTCGTTCTCGATCGTGCAGGCGTCCACCGTGTGCCGGAACACCCGTCGGGGCCGCACCATCGTGCTGGACATCTTGCCGAGTACGACGTCGGCGTCGTTCCGTTTCGCGTGCTCGTACAGCCGTTCCAGAGCCTCGGGTCCGAGCATGTCGTCATGGTCGACGAACTGCACGTACTCGCCCTCGGCATGCCGCATGCCGAGGTTGCGTGGCGCACCCGGCCAGCCCGAGTTCGGCCGGGTGTGGACCCGGACGTTGGCGTGCGCGGCGGCAATCCTTTCCAACCGGGGCAGAGTGTCGTCCGTCGAGCCGTCGTCGACGTAGATCACCTCGTACTCGTCCGACGGCAGGCTCTGCTCCAGCAGCGACGGCGCGCACTCGTCGACGTACGTCCCGGTGTTGTAGACGGGAACGATGACGCTGACCTTTATTCTCGGCATTCTCAGGAATTTATCTGAATTGCCAGGTCTTGGCGAACCGTTTACGGATCGGATGGGGCGTGCGGTGCGGAATTCGGTGACCGAAGGAAATGGATTCGGATATTCCGGTGCCCTGATAACCGAGGTGGAGGCTATTCGCAGGTAAGTCAGGTAAGAAGCATCTTACGGTCATGAACATATCACGACTGCCCTGGACCCGTCATGTGAAAATCCAGTGAAGTGTCGGGCCGTCGCCTCGCCTCGGGTCGCGAGTGGCGGGCTTTTCGTCCCTATTTGACGCCTGGAGCCCTCTTCTCGTTCGTTGCGGCGCATGAGGGAAAGATGGTCACGCTCTGTGTGCTTGCTGTGTGCATCCGGTTTTGCCGTCGGCCTTGACGGTTTTTATTTGGGTCGTATTTGGTCTGCTCTTACGTCATTCATAGGGTGGACTTACCTGGTGTGCCCGGAAAATGAGGGGTGGGGTGTGCGCACGCGTACACATCTGGCCAGGGGGCTAGCCGCATTGGCGGGGCTTTTCCTGGCCGCTACGGGGGTCGTGACGTTGGCATCGCCGGAGGCGGCGGCCGCAACGTGCACGGCTGGGACGGCGAACGACTTCAACGGCGACGGCGTGGGCGATGTGGTCATCGCGGACCCGGGCGCCACAGTGAACGGAGCCAAGAAGGCCGGGCTGGTGCGCGTGGTGCTCGGCGGAGGCAAGGGGGTGTCCGAGATTTCGCAGGCCACCACGGGGATGCCTGCGGTTCCGGAAGCCGGCGACGGCTTCGGCACCTCCTATGCCGCGTACGACGCCGACGGGGACGGCTGCACCGACCTGGCCGTGGGCACACCGTACGAGGACGTGGCCAAGAACGGCGGGCAGCTCGTGGACGCCGGAGCGATCTACATCATCCATGGCACACCCACGGGGATCGGCGCGGGTTCTGCGATTCAGGGCTACACACAGGGCGAGTTCGACTCGGCCAGCACGACAGAGGCGTACGACTGGTTCGGGTTAGCAACCGCTACTTCGCCGTCAGCACGCCGGGTGAGGCCGTCGGTGACGCGGCGTTCGCCGGCGGAGTGACGGTCTTCAGCCACACCCTCTCCGGTGGCATGCCCAGGCCGCTCGTAGGGCTGACACAGGACAGTGCCGGAATCGGCGGTGCGCCGGAGGCGGGGGACCGCTTCGGAGCCTCGATCTCCATGACCGGCTACCGGTCCAGTGACCAGACGTACAACTCCGATGTGCTGCTGGCCGTCGGCGAGCCCGGCAAGGACACCGCCACGGTCAAGGACGCGGGCTCCGTGCACATCTTCCGGCCGGTAGACGCCGCCATCGTCACGAACGACAGGGAACTCACCCGGGGCTCCGGCCTGCCCGGCACCGCGACGGCACGTGACTACACGGGGATCGCGCTCATGGGCGGCAGCACCTACCTCTACGCCGGCGTGCCCTACAGCAAGGAGTCGGCCACATCGAAGGGCGTTCTCTACGTGACCTCGTGGACCAACGCCGACGGCTCCACCAGCACGGGAACCACCACCTATCAGCCTGGCGCAGCCGGCCTGCCCGACGCGGGCTCGACGTTCGGAGCGATGGGATGAGCGGCGGGCAGAGGAGCAGAAGGCGCAGCGCCATGGAGATCCGCAGGAGACCCGGACGCCGTCCCCTCGTCGCGGCAGCCGCCGTGGCGGCGCTGCTGACGACCGGTCTGAGCGTCGTCCCCGCACCGGCCGCCGAACAGACGTCGGCCGGCAAGAACACGTCCGCGGGCAGCGGCACGTCGCTCTCCCCGAACGCCGCCCGGACCAAGGCGAAGAAGTCCGGCAGGCCGGTCGAGATCCAGAGCCTGCGCGACGAACGCAGCACCACCGTCGCCAACCCGGACGGCACGTTCACCACCAGCGAGTACGTCCAGCCCGTCCGCACCCGCGTCGACGGGAAGTGGACGGACATCGACACCACCCTGGTCCGGCGGAAGAACGGCACCCTCGTCCCGAAGGCGGCGCTGACGGCCATGTCCTTCTCAGGCGGCGGTGACTCGGCCTTCGCCACGATCGAGAAGGACGGCCGCTCGCTCGCCCTCGACTGGCCCGGGAGGCTGCCGAAGCCGAAGCTGGACGGTTCGACCGCCACCTACCCGAACGTCCTGGACGGCGTGGACCTCAAGGTCACCGCCAGCGCCGAGGGCTTCTCGCACGTGCTGGTCGTCAAGAACGCGAAAGCCGCGGCCGACCCGGAGCTGGCGAAGCTGCGCCTGCCGCTCGACACCACCTCGGTGCAGCTGACGGAGACCGGGGACGGCGGGCTCACCGCCACCGACACCGGCTCGGGCGGCGCGGTCTTCGAGGCGCCGCAGCCGGTGATGTGGGACTCCAGCCACGCGAAGGAGGCCGACGCACCCGCCGCCGGCTCCGGCGACGAGGACACCCAGACGCCCCCGAGGGCGCCCAGGTGGCCGGCGTCGGCGTGGACGTCACCGCGGACTCGATGACGCTCAGCCCCGACGCGGGCCTGCTCACCGACGCCGACACGGTCTACCCGGTCTACATCGACCCGGTCGTCAAGACCGCCACCCGCACCGGCTGGACGATGGTCTCCTCGCACTACTCCAGCACCTCGTTCTGGAAGTTCGACGACGACGAAGGCGTGGGCCTGTGCCCCTCCGACGTGTCGGTCCGGTGCAGCAGCTTCACGGACGTCAAGCGGCAGTTCTTCGCGATCCCGACCGGGAGCTTCGCGGGCAGGGACATCGTCAGCGCCGAGTTCGCGGTGACGCAGGTGTTCACCTATGGCTCCAGCGCCCGTGAGGTGCAGCTCGCCCGGGTCAACAGCACCGGCGCGAGCGCGATCAGCTCGAACACCGACTGGGCGAACCAGCCGTCCTCGAAGACCACGATCGGCACCAAGTCGCCCACCGACAACGCCGGTTCGTGCACCTCGACCAACCAGAACGTCCGCTTCGACGTGCAGAGCACCATCCAGACCGCGTCCGACAAGGCCTGGGACACCACCACGTTCCGGCTGAAGGCGGGCAGCGAGTCCGACACCTCGTACTGGAAGCGTTTCTGCTGCAACGCGCACCTCGAAGTGACCTACAACCGGCCCCCGTTGGAGCCCGTCCAGGACGACCTGCAGATGAAGCCGGGCGGCACCTGCGAGTACGGCGCCGCCACCGAGCAGTCTCCGCCTCGCCGACTGCGTCGGCGGCTGGAACGAGTGCGGCCCCGGCCCGTCCACCCACCGCGGCGCGGTCGACACCCGGGACAGCAGCGGCTCGAACAGCGCTGCCACGACCACGTACACGCCGGCCCGGGCGACCGCACCGGTGTGTCCTCGCTGTGGGAGCCGCACTCCGCGCGGGCAGTTCGCCCCGGGCGCGACGCGGGAGAGTGATCTTCAGTGAAAGGAAGCGGCCGATGGGACTGGTCGGCGCTCACCTGCCAGACCCTTCCGGGAGAGCGGATTCCCGGATACCTGGAGCTGTTGCTGGACGAGGACAGCGGTGAGCGGCAGCGCGCCTACGGGGTTCTGTACTGCGAGGTCGCGAACCAGGGACAGTTGTACTCCGCGGCGGCAGCCTGCGTCGATGTACTGGTCGAGCGTCTGGAGAGGCGTGAACGTCTCCCCGCTGAGGCGGTGAGCCTTCTGGAGGCAGTCCTGAACGGTCGCGCGGTCGGGCTCTCCGTGATGCTGGACGGGGCGGACACGGATGTCGCCCAGTATGCGCGTCGGCGAATCCTGGACGGTGTGCCGACGCTGATCCGCCATGCGGAGGACGAAAGCCTCAACTGGTTCAAGGAGTTCTGTTTCCTCGTGCCGCAACTGGCCGACTCTTCCGCCGAGGTCGTCGACTACCTCAGGCGCTCGGCGGACCGCACCGGCGGTGAGCGGCAGGCACTCTGCCGTGAGGCGCTCGAAGAGGCCGAAGAGGTCGTACGGGACGGGCATATGCCGTAACTCCCTGACTGTCCTACCGCGCCTGGGAGGCGTGTTCGTGCGACGGTCGGGGCCCCTTCCGCGAGGAGGGGCCCCGACCCGTGCGCCTCTGACCGCGCCGCTTCGACAAGGGCATGGTGCGCGCGGTACTCATGTGGCATGAGCGAAGACGGCGAACAGCCGGTCGAGGGACGTCTGATCGGCGGGCGTTACCGGCTCGCCCAGCGCATCGGCTCCGGGCCGACCGGCACCGTGTGGCGCGCCCGCGACGAACAGGACGGACGGGACGTCGCCGTCAAGGAGCCCCGGCTGTCCGGTGCCGCGGACGACGAGGAACGGCAGCGCGCCGCACACCGGTTGCTGCACGAGGCCCGAGCCGCGGCCCGCGTCGACCACCCGGCCGCCGTCGCCATCCACGACGTACTCCTGGACGACGAACTGCCCTGGATCGTGATGGAGTGGGTGGAGGGGGAGTCGCTGCACTCCGCTCTCGCCGCCCGTGGGCCGTTGCCGGCTCCCGAGGCCGCCCGGGTCGGGCTCGCCGTCCTCGGGGCCCTGCACGCCGCCCACCGCGTCGGGATCGTGCACCGTGACCTCAAGCCGTCCAACGTCCTCATCGAGGCGGACGGCGAACGCGTCGTCGTCACCGACGTCGGTATCGGCGGGGGGCTGCAGGGCCGGAGCGACAGCGACTTCGTCGCTCCCGAGTGCGCCGCGGGGCGCTGTGCCGGACCCGCCTCCGATCTGTGGTCCCTCGGTGCCCTGCTCCGCGTGGCCACCGGCGGTACGGAGGGCGGCCTCGGGCCGCTGCTCGCACAACTCCTCGCCCCCGATCCCGAGGCACGGCCGACCGCCGCCGACGTCGCCGAGGCGCTGGCCGAGGCCGCCGGAGCCGGGCTTCCGGCGTGGGTGGCCGAGCCCCCGGCACCGGCTCCCGTCCACGCTCCGGTCCCGCCACCCCCGCCGGCTCCGGAAGCCCGCCGCCTCACTCCCCTCACCGCCCTCGGCCTGCTCCTCGCCAAAAAACCGGAACGCGGCTGATCGTCCTCACCCGAGGCGCTGATCAGCGCATTCTCTGCCAGTGATCACTGGCGGTGTGTGCGCACTCCGTGAAACCGGGTTACCCACGGGTACCCAAAGGCCCCGCTCCCGAATACCCTGCGGCTCATGACGGACTCGCAGGCCCCGGAGAAGACCGGTACGGACACGACCGGCACCAACCCCCTCGCCCCCGCCCCCGCCGGGGCACGAACGGCCGCCGACGTGGTCACGCCCGAGCTGGTCGCCCAGCTCACCAAGGGCGTCGTCGGCTCCGGACGTACGGCCAACCACACGCCCTTCACCGGCGAGAAGCTGGCGGACCTGCCCGAGTCCACCCCCGAGGACGTGGCCAAGGCCTATGACGCGGCCCGCGCCGCCCAGGCCGTGTGGGCGAAGGTGCCGGTACGGCAGCGCGCCGCCGTACTGCTCCGCTTCCACGACCTGATCCTGGCCCGCCAGGCCGAGGTCCTCGACCTCATCCAGCTGGAGACCGGCAAGGCCCGTCTGCACGCCCACGAAGAGGTGCAGGCCGTCGCCGTGGCCTCCCGCCACTACGGCCGCAAGGCCCCCGCCTACCTTCGCCCCAAGCGGCACGCGGGCGCCATGCCGACCCTCACCAAGGTCACCGAACTGCGCCACCCGCGCGGGGTCGTCGGCCAGATCGCCCCCTGGAACTACCCCCTCGAACTCTCCGTCGGCGACGCGCTCCCCGCCTTCGTCGCGGGCAACGCGGTCGTCATGAAGCCGGACACGGAGACCTGCCTGACCGCCCTGTGGGCGCGTGACCTGCTGATCGAGGCGGGGCTCCCCGCCGATGTCTTCCAGGTCGTCATCGGGGACGGTCCGGTCGTCGGGCCCGAGGTCGTCCGGCACGCCGACTACGTCTCCTTCACCGGCTCCACCCGCACCGGTCGCGAGGTCGCGCAGGGCGCGGCCGCCCGCCTGGTCGGCGTCTCCCTCGAACTCGGCGGCAAGAACGCCATGCTGGTCCTGGACGACGCCGACATAGAGAAGGCGGCCGCCGGCGCGGTCCGCGCCTGCTTCTCCTCGGCCGGACAGCTCTGCATCTCCATCGAGCGGCTGTACGTCCACGAGTCGATCGCCGACGCCTTCGTCGAGCGGTTCGCCGCCCGCACCAAGGCCATGCGCCTCGGCAAGTCCCTCGCCTACGGCGCCGACATGGGATCCCTGGTCGGCGAACGGCAGCTGGAGACCGTGACCCGGCATGTGGCGGAGGCCGTCGAGAAGGGCGCGACCGTCGTCGCCGGCGGCACCGCCCGCCCCGACATCGGCCCCTACTTCTACGAGCCCACGATCCTCGACGGGGTCGAGGACGCGATGGCCGTCTGCACGGAGGAGACCTTCGGCCCGGTCGTCTCCCTCTACCGCTTCAAGACGGAGGAGGAGGCCATCGAGCACGCCAACGGCACGCCGTACGGCCTCAACTCGTCCGTCTGGACGAAGAACGGCAGCCGCGGCCGCGCCGTCGCCGCCCGCCTGCGCACCGGCACGGTCAACGTCAACGAGGGCTACGCCCCCGCCTACGGCAGCGTCCAGTCCCCGATGGGCGGCATGAAGGACTCGGGTCTGGGCCGCCGCCACGGCTCGGAGGGCATCCTCAAGTACACCGAGGCGCAGACGGTCGCCCAGCAGCGGCTGCTGCCGATGGCCCCCTCGCTGGGCATGGACGACGAGAAGTACGCCCAGTTCATGAGCACGAGCCTGAAGGTGATGAAGGCACTGAGGCTGCGCTGAGGCGCCCCTTCAGGGGCGCTGGGGGAGGACCTGCGCGAGCAACCACGAACCACCCGCACGCGAAACTCGACGAGGAGCAGCCGTGCCCCAGGACACCTACGACTACGACGTCATCGTCGTCGGCTCAGGATTCGGCGGTTCTGTCACCGCCCTGCGCCTGACGGAGAAGGGCTACCGCGTCGGTGTCCTGGAAGCCGGCCGCCGTTTCACCCGCGCGTCCCTCCCCAAGAACTCCTGGGACATCAAGAACTACCTCTGGGCCCCGCAGCTCGGCTGCTACGGCATCCAGCGCATCCACCTCCTCGGCAATGTCATGGTCCTGGCCGGCGCGGGCGTGGGCGGTGGCTCGCTGAACTACGCGAACACCCTCTACGTCCCGCCGAAGCCGTTCTTCGAAGACCCCCAGTGGCGTGACATCACGGACTGGCAGGAGGAGCTGAAGCCGTACTACGACCAGGCGCAGCGCATGCTCGGTGTACGGCTCAACCCGACGATGACTCCCTCCGACGTCCATCTGAAGGCGGCGGCGGAGAAGCTCGGCGTCGGCGACACCTTCCACCTCGCCCCGGTCGGCGTCTTCTTCGGCGACGGCAAGGACGCCGACGCGGACGGCGGGTCGAAGGCGGCGCCCGGCGACCAGGTCGACGACCCCTACTTCGGCGGTGCCGGCCCCGCCCGCAACGCCTGCACCGAGTGCGGCGAGTGCATGACCGGCTGCCGGCACGGCGCGAAGAACACCCTCAACGAGAACTACCTCCACCTCGCCGAGCAGGCCGGCGCGGAGGTGCACCCGATGACGACGGTCGTGTCCGTCACCGACGACTCCCAGGGCGGCTACGCGGTCGCGACCCTTCCCACCGACGACAGGAAGAAGGCGAAGGGCCGGACCTTCAAGGCGCGCCGGGTCGTCATCGCCGCCGGCACGTACGGCACCCAGACCCTCCTGCACCGGATGAAGGCGGGCGGCCAACTGCCGTACCTCTCGGACCGGCTGGGCGACCTCACCCGTACCAACTCCGAGGCCCTGGTCGGCGCCCAGACCGACGACCGCCGCTACCGCAGGGCGCACGGCACCCCGAAGGCCGACTTCACCAAGGGCGTCGCGATCACGTCCTCGATCCACCCGGACGAGAACACGCACATCGAGCCGGTCCGCTACGGCAAGGGATCCAACGCGATGGGCGGGCTGTCGATCCTCCAGGTGCCGTACGCGGAGGGCTCCTCCCGTGTCCTCGGCTGGCTGGCGAACGCGGCCCGGCACCCGCTCCTCGTGCTGCGCTCGCTCTCCAACCGGCGCTGGTCGGAGCGGACCATCATCGGCCTGGTGATGCAGTCGCTGGACAACTCCCTGACGACGTACCTGAAACCGGACGGCGTCGGCAAGGGGCTGCTCACCGCCCGGCAGGGCCACGGCGCCCCCAACCCCAAGCAGATCAAGGCGGCTTCGGAGGCGGCCACCGTGCTCGCCGCCGAGATCAACGGCTTCGCCGGCAGCAACGTCGGGGAGCTGATGGGCACCCCGCTCACCGCCCACTTCCTCGGCGGCTGCCCGATCGGCGACTCCCGGGAGAGCGGGGTCATCGACCCGTACCACCGGCTGTACGGCCACCCGGGGATCTCGGTCGTCGACGGCGCCGCCGTCTCGGCGAACCTCGGTGTGAACCCGTCGCTCACCATCACGGCACAGGCCGAGCGCGCGATGTCGTACTGGCCCAACAAGGGCGAGCCGGACCCGCGTCCGCAGCAGGGTGAGGCGTACCGGAGGCTCGCGCCGGTCGAGCCGCACAGCCCGGCGGTCCCGGCGGACGCCTTCGGCGCGCTGCGGCTGCCGTTCCTGGGCATCCCGGCCGTACCGCCGAAGAAGTAGCCGCGCAGCGAAAGCCGAAGAAACAGCCGCGCAGCGAAAAGGGACCTGAGCCCCCCTCCGAGCCCAGGTCCCTCTTCATCGGTGCGCGGCCGCCGTCCTGCGACGGCCGACGCGACCTTGCCTATGAGTCCGCGCCGGCCTTCCGGCGGCGGACGACGAACACCGCGGCCGCACCGGCCACCACGGCGACCCCGCCGACGAGGCCGATGACCGGGAGCGCCGAGCTGGAGCCGGTCTCCGCGAGGTTGCCGGTCGGCAGGTCGGAGACGTTGCCCTGCGGCTTCTTCACGGAGTCCTTGCCGCCGTTGTCGCTCGGCGTGGCGGTACCCGGGTCCGGGTTGGACGAGCCGGCCTTGAGGACCGCGAAGCCGTACTGGGACCAGCCCTCGGCGATGCAGTCCTGGCCGTCGACCTTGTCGAGGTAGGCGCCGGAACCGAAGGAGTAGGCGTCACCGGCGGGCGCCTTGGCGTCGATGGAGACGCGCAGGTCGACCGACTTGCTCGCGCCCGACTTCAGCTTCGGCACGTAGAAGAAGTAGTCGCCGGCCCAGTCGTCGCTGCCGATCCGGTCCCAGGACCCGGTGTCGGGGTTCTTGAACTCCAGGTCGACATACGGGCTGAGGTACTTCGACTCGTCGAGCTGGTAGTTCTCGATCTCGGCGTAGAAGGCGACGCCGTCGACGTCGGCCTTCGACTCGTTCGTCACGACCAGCTTGAAGCCGTGGAAACCGTCGCCCGCGACGATCTTGCCGGGCAGCCCCTTGATGTCGGCGGACACCTTGGCGTTGCCGAAGTCCTCGTCGAGGTCCTCGCAGTAGGGGACGTCCGGGTCGGACGGGTCCTCACTGGGCTCCGCCGACTCGGACGGCTCGGCCGAGGCGGACGCGCTGGCGCTCGCGCTGTCGCTGGGCGACGCGGAGGACGACGCGGACGCCGACGTGCTGTCGCTGGGCGAGGCGGAGTCGGAGGCGGAGGCGGAGTCCGACGGGGAGGCCGACGCCGTATCGCTCGGTATCTCGCTCGGCGCGGTCTCGGAGGCCGACGGCGACGCCGGGTCCTCGGCGAACGCGGCCGGTGCGGACAGCAGGGCGACCGGCGCGATGACGGCCGATACGGCCGCCGCGGCCATGGCGCGACGAAGCTTCATGAGGACCCCCGTGGATCAGGCGCGGCAGGCGGATGTAACCGCTGGTTCCGCTGATGTGACCGGTGAATCCTGTGAATGGTTGCCTCCGTATTCACAGAATTCTTATGTGAGCTGGGTCACTCGGTCGGCGGGGGGTGTCGGAAGCGGGTCGATTGCGGAATTCGGGTGCGGCCACAGCTGATTCCAAGGCTATTCTCGCCCCGTCGAACGGCCGAACGAGAGAGTGTCATGTCTGACAGACGGTCCGAGCAGTCGTCGGGGGACGAACCGTCGTCGTCCTCCATATCCGACGAGGTGTGGCAGCAGTTCCTCAGTGACAGTGAGCGGGACATCCGCAAGTCCGCCCCCAAGGAGCCCTCCGCGCGGGCCCGTGAGGTCACCCAGCGGCTGAAGAAGCAGAAGGGGGAGCCCGAGGGATGGCGGACCGGGCCCGCCTGGCAGGAGATGAACGGGCGGGCGGCCCGCCGGCGCAAGGCATGGGCGGTCATCGGCGTCCCGCTGGCGATCGCCGTCGCCGTCGTGGCGATGCGGCCGTCGCTGATCCCCGGCGATCCCTTCGGCTCGTCCGCCGGTTCGTCCTCCGGCGCGTCCTCCGGCACGGACAGCGCCACCTCGCCCCTCCCCGACGAGACCGCCGCCCCGACCGCCCCGCCCTCGGCGGTCGCCGCCGACACCCCCACCCTCGCCCACCCGTTCGCGGGCTCTCCGGCGCTGCGCTGGGCCGACGGTGCGGCCGGCATCGTGCTGCCGAAGGCCACCGCGCTCGGTGCGATCCCGAAGGACCGCGTCGAACTGGCCCTCCAGCAGACGAAGAAACTGCTCGTCGACGCCAACCTGAACCCCGACGTCGTGGCCGGCGCCCGGCCGGAGGCCGCCCTCTCGGTGCTCGACCCCAAGCAGCCCCACGTGCTCGACGATCTCGACTCCTCGCTGCGCAGCCCCAGCAAGACCCGCGACCCGCTGTTCCTCTTCAGCCGCTTCGACCCGAAGGACGTGAAGCTCGCGGGGAAGGTCATCAAGACCCGGGGCCGGATCACCTTCGCGAAGGGCAAGTTCGAGGGGGTGGCCGTGCACGCCGACTACACCTTCGTCTACCCGGTGGTGCGCGCCGACGGCTCCACCGAGGTGACCCGCACCATCGTGCGCCGCGTCATCGACGTGGAACTCCCCGACGCCACGCGCTACCAGGTCACCCCCGGCCGTCTGACCCTGCTGCGCTACGACGAGGACGCCGGCAACTCGGCCTGCGACATCGACGACGGCTATCTGCACCCGCAGTTCCCGTCCCAGGCGCCGACGGGCAGCGCCGCCCCGACCGGTCCCTCGATCGACCCGTACGACCGCAGCCACCAGCTCGGCAAGGGGCCGCAGGGATGCGGCACGGTGAGCCGCACGTAACTCCGTGTCACGCACGCAGATGTAACCCTGTGTCAGGTGCGCGGACGTAACTCCGCGTCATGCGCGCGGACAGACGAAGGGCCCCGCGGGACGGAGCCGCGGGGCCCTTTTTTCGTCAGCACCGACGTCAGGGCAGCGCCGGTGCCTGGAAGCGGCGCCGGGGGGTTGCGCCGCTGGTTTCTGTGCCGCGTACCACCGTCCGTGCCCCGGGTCGGCGCCCCGGCGCACTCGGGGCGTACGGCAGGTCTCGACCTTTGGCGGACGGTCGGTATACGGCAATACCGTTGCCTGAACTGGGACTTGGGAGCTGTGAAGGCCTTGGGGGCCTTCTATGCATCGTGCTGGATGTACGCGGCCTCCGCAACCGTTTGACCCAGCCCTTGTGCATTTTTGCAATTTTCCGCCGGTCGGCCCCGGGCGTCCCCGGAGCCGGCCGTCTCTTGGGTGACCGGGCTGCTGTCCCCTGCCGTCCGGTCACTTGACTGGGGCGAGGTCCCACGACGTACGGCACGTTCCGTACGTCTCATCGCCCCAGTGAGCCACGCGTGGTTCTTCGGGCCCGCCCCTGGCTGACACGGACACCCCACCAACGAAGCGGTTCGCGTGCCGGTCACGCGCCGTACGGGTGAGAGCCGGGCCGAACTCAGATCCGCCCGACTCAGATACGACCCCGGGACAGCTCCAGGAGGGTCATCGCGAGGGCGGTGCCGGGCTTGCCGAGGGCCTCGCTGTAGTGGCCGAGGATCTCCATCTCGCGGGACAGGTTCACACGCCGGCCGCCGGAGGCGATCCGGGCCTCCTGGACGACGGCGGAGACGGCGACCCGCTCCTGGATCAGACCGATGATCCGGTCGTCGAGCGCGTCGATGCGCTCCCGCGCACCGGTGATCACATCGGCGGCCTCGGGGGTACGGGCACCGGTCACGTCGATCGCGTTCATGGGGTCTCCTCGTCGGAAGGGAGGCAGGCCCCGGACCGGCACGATCCGGAGAAACACCAGGCGCCCCGGACCTTGTCGGCCCGGGGCGCCTGGGGAAGTCGCTTGTCAGTTGCTCAAGCAGCACGACCATGGCAGCCGGTGGGCCGGTTGCCATAGGTAAAGAGGAAGGCGGCGTGCGTGAGCATGGCGCCGAGTATGCCACACCCCGTCACGGAGGTACCCCGCGTCCGCCCCGTTAGAATCGGTAATCAGAGACCCCCGCCCAAACCGCCGGAAGGCACCCCGTGTCATCAGCGACTCCCGCTGCCGCCACCCCCGACACCGTCCTGGTCGTCGACTTCGGCGCGCAGTACGCCCAGCTCATCGCCCGCCGCGTCCGCGAGGCCCGGGTCTACAGCGAGATCGTGCCCAGCACCATGCCGGTCGCCGAGATGCTCGCCAAGAACCCGGCGGCGATCATCCTCTCCGGCGGCCCCTCGTCCGTGTACGAGGAGGGTGCCCCCCGCCTGGACCGCGAGCTCTTCGAGGCCGGCGTCCCCGTCTTCGGCATGTGCTACGGCTTCCAGCTGATGGCGCAGGTCCTCGGCGGCACCGTCGACAACACCGGCTCCCGCGAGTACGGCCGTACCGACCTGCACGTCGCCAAGGCGGCCTCCACCCTCTTCGAGGGCACCCCCGCCGAGCAGCATGTGTGGATGTCGCACGGCGACGCCTGCTCCGCCGCCCCGGAGGGCTTCGCCGTCACCGCGTCCACGGACGTCGTCCCGGTCGCCGCCTTCGAGAACGACGAGAAGAAGCTCTACGGCGTCCAGTACCACCCCGAGGTCATGCACTCCACGCACGGCCAGCAGGTCCTGGAGCACTTCCTCTACCGGGGCGCGGGCCTCACCCCGTCCTGGACGACCGGCAACGTCATCGAGGAGCAGGTCGCGGCGATCCGCGAGCAGGTCGGCGACAGGCGCGCGATCTGCGGTCTGTCCGGCGGCGTCGATTCGGCGGTGGCCGCGGCCCTCGTCGCACGCGCCATCGGCGACCAGCTGACCTGCGTGTACGTCGACCACGGTCTGATGCGCAAGGGCGAGACCGAGCAGGTCGAGAAGGACTTCGTGGCCGCGACCGGCGTCAAGCTTGTCGTGGTCGACGCCGAGGCCCGCTTCCTCGACGCGCTGGCCGGCGTCTCCGACCCGGAGCAGAAGCGGAAGATCATCGGTCGCGAGTTCATCCGGGTCTTCGAGCAGGCCCAGGCCGAGATCATCGCCGACGCGGGCCCGGCCGTGGAGTTCCTGGTCCAGGGCACCCTCTACCCGGACGTCGTCGAGTCCGGCGGCGGCACCGGCACCGCGAACATCAAGTCGCACCACAACGTCGGCGGCCTGCCGGAAGACCTCGAATTCAAGCTGATCGAGCCGCTCCGCAAGCTGTTCAAGGACGAGGTCCGGATGGTCGGCCAGGAACTGGGCCTGCCGGAGGAGATCGTCCAGCGCCAGCCGTTCCCCGGTCCGGGCCTGGGTATCCGGATCGTCGGCGAGGTGACGAAGGAGCGTCTCGACCTCCTCCGCGACGCCGACGCCATCGCCCGCGAGGAGCTCACCGCGGCCGGCCTCGACCGCTCCATCTGGCAGTGCCCGGTGGTTCTGCTCGCGGACGTCCGCAGCGTCGGCGTCCAGGGCGACGGCCGTACCTACGGCCACCCGATCGTGCTGCGCCCGGTCTCCTCCGAGGACGCCATGACGGCCGACTGGTCCCGGCTGCCGTACGACGTCCTCGCGAAGATCTCCACCCGGATCACCAACGAGGTCCGTGACGTCAACCGCGTCGTCCTCGACGTCACCTCGAAGCCGCCGGGCACCATCGAGTGGGAGTAGGCCCCTGGCCGCGGCGGCCTCCGGGGCTCAGGTGCGCTTGACCGTGCGCACCGGCTCACCGGGCCGCCAGGCCTCGACGACCAGGTAGGTGTCGTCCTCGACGTAGGTCCGTACGACCTCCGTCAGCTCGGTGCGGAAGAGGTGGAACGGCCCCTCGGGCGGTTCCACCTCTTCCGCGTACGCCCCCTTCACCGCCGCGTCCACGACCTCGTACGCCCGTCCCGAGATCCTCACGTCCCCGCCGCCCATGCCGGTGCCGTCCCCGGGATTGACCTGGAGCGCGAACCGGGGGTCCCTCAGCAGGTCCAGCGCCTTCATCGAGTCCGGCATCATGCCGAACCGGAGCTCGCCGTTCAGGAACTGGACCTCCAGGCCCGAGGTGCGAGGGGAGCCGTCTCTGCGGAGCGTGGCCAGGATGTGGTGGGGCTGGGTGGCGAAGCGTGCCTCGACGGTCTTCGCGAAGCCGGGCGCGGCGGCGGCGAAGGCCGCCCAGTTGGCACGGGCTGTTCCGGTCGTACGGGTTGTGCGAGTCATACGAGCCAGTCTGGTGTTGATACCCGACATCTTCTGTCGTGATTTGCTCGCAGGCGTCATCTTTATAGAACAGCTCTGTTTTCCTGCACTGACCGGCGGTAACTTCCGCCCGTAACACACACCCAGTGCAGGAGGACCTATGCACGGGCCGACTCCGCCCCTGCCGCTGCCCACCGACCAGCTCCAGTTCGCGATGCCGCCGATGTACGACTCGCTCGACGACGAGCGCCGGCATCGCAAGGAGCGGCTCGCGGGCGCGCTGCGGATCTTCGGCCGGGCCGGACTCGAGGACGGGGTGTCCGGACACATCACCGCGCGCGACCCCGAATACTCGAACTGTTTCTGGGTCAACCCGTTCGGTATGCCGTTCAAGCACGTCACCGTCAGCGACCTCGTCCTGGCCAACCAGGACGGCCAGGTGATCGAGGGCCGCTACCACGTCAACCAGGCCGCCTTCACCGTCCACGCCCAGGTCCACGCGGCCCGCCCGGACGTCGTCGCCGTCGCGCACTGCCACTCCGTGCACGGCCGCGCCCTGTCCGCCCTCGGCGACCTCCTCGACCCGATCAGCCAGGAGAGCTGCGCCTTCTACGAGGACCACGCCCTCTACGACACCTACAGCGGCGTCGCCGTCGATGCCGAGGAGGGCCGCCGTATCGCGACCGCCCTCGGCACCCGCAAGGCGCTGGTGCTGCGCAACCACGGGCTGCTCACCGTCGGCGACTCGGTGGACGCGGCCGCCTGGTGGTTCCTGTCGATGGAACGGTCCGCACAGGTCCAGCTGACCGCGAAGGCGGCCGGCCGGCCGCTGCTCATCGACCACAAGATGGCCGTCGCCACCCGTGAACAACTCGGCGGCGACCTGGTGGCCTGGATCAACTACCAGCCCCTGTGGCAGGACATCAGCCGCAGCGAACCTGATCTGCTGAGCTAGAAGCTCCGCAGCACGGCCGCCTTCGTCAGCGCGAACTCCTCGTCCGTGAGCACCCCGCCCCGGTGCAGCTCGCCCAGCTCCCGCAGCCTGCGCAGCAGCACGTCGTGATGGTCGGCCGGCTGACGGGGCACGGTCGCCGCTGCCCGGTCCCGGCCGGCGTACTCCGCGCCCGGCCGGGCCGACGGATGCGGCAGCCGCGCCGTGACCGCCGTCGCGACCAACGCCGTCAGCAGGTCGCGGCGGACGCTGCCCCACAGGTCGAGGGCGTACGGATCGCGCTCGGCCGGTACCTTCGAGAACACCGCCTCCCGGGTCACGAACCGCAGGAAACCGTCCTCGTAGCCGGAGTTGGGCAGCCACTCCACCTGCACCAGATCGCCGACGCCGATGATCCGCGGCCCGGTCGCCCGCTTGACCCGGTCCGAGGTGTCGGCCCAGTCGATGCGCACCTGCGTACCGTCGAAGGACACCGTGCCGTCCGAGGACCGCACCGACACCGGCACCGGCGGCCCCGGCAGCAGATACCCCTTCGTCGGCTCCTTCGGGATCTGCTCCAGCAGCAGCGACTGCCGGATCTCCGCCACGACGTACTCGGCCACCCCGGACCGGTCCGTGTCCACCGTCAGCCGATACGGATCCGCCCCCTCCGGCAGCCGCCCGCCCGTCGCCTGCAGCAAGGGGTCCGCGCCCTCGCGCAGCCGCATCCTGAGCCGCCCCCGCTTGCGCTCCGGCTCGTACACCACCCCCGACACGGCCTCCAGCGGCACCGTGATCTCCCCGTACGTCTGCCGGAACAGCGGTACGGAGCGATGGCGTCCCGGCGTGATCCGGACCGTGCTGCCGTCGAAGGCCCAGGTCCCGTCCCGCTGGATGATCTCGGCCATGGAGAAATTCTCGCAGCCGGGTCAACACGGTGGCCGCAGCCTTCACCCGTCCTGACCAACCTGCCGAACGCGAACGGCGTGGCGTAGGGCACAATTCGCTGTCGACACAGGGGAGTTGCACGGCATCGTCGGGCCCGGAGAGAACCGGTCCGCGGCCGTGCCTCGGGGCGTGGGGAAGGCGGGCGTCGGGCGTGGCGGTGCAGGAGGCGAGGCAGGGCGCCGGTTCGGGTGTCCACGGGGGCGGGTGCGCATGCGGGGACTGCCCGCACGGGGCACGCGAGGGGCACCGGCGGGCGGTCGCCGAATTCCTCCTCAAACGCGACGAGTTCGCGGCCGGGCAGGGGCTGCCCGCGGCGGTGGCCCACTCGCCCTCCGCCTCCCGCCAGTGGATCTCCGAGGAACTGACCCAGTCCGCCGAGGTCGTCGCCGAACGCGGCCGCGTCGAGGGCGAGGCCTGGCTCGCCCGCCTCTGGCTGCGCACCGCGTACACCGTCTGGGCAACCGTCGTGATCATGCTTCTCACCCAGTCCCTCACCGCGATCGGCGCGGGCTGGACCAGCGCCCGCACCGCCGGACTGCTCGCCGCGCTGCTCATGGCCCTCGCGCTCACCGCCGCCTCCTGGTTCCACCGCTCGCGCGGCGGGGTGCTCGCCCCGGTCATCGGCGAGGACAACCGCATGTCCACCTCGCGCACCGTCGCCGCCTCCTGGGTCCTCTTCGTCGCCTACGCCGTTCTCGTCCTGGCCGGCCGCCTGGCCGCCGCCTCCTCTCCCGCCGAACGCGACTCCCTCATCTCCGGCCTCGACCTCGCCCGCGGCGCCGGTGTGGTGACCGTCCTCGCCGTGGTCTGCGGCATCGCCGTCCTGGTGCGCCGGGTGGTCGGGCTGCGCATCCTCGGCCAGCGTCTGCAGAAGGTGCGCGCCCACCGCCCTCGCGCGTCCGACCTGCTCACCGACGACTCCGGCCGGGGCACCTTCGCCGACATCCAGTACGTCGTGATCAGCGCCGTCGCCCTCGTCTTCGCCGCCGTCCGCCTCGCCCGCCGCCCCGACCAGCTCCCCGACCTGCCCTGGGGGCTCGCGACGGTGGTGCTGATCTCCGCCGCGACCTACCTCGCCGGCAAGTACGCCGACGGCGGCCGCCCGGTGATCCTCTCCGTCGTCCGTGCCCGCGAGGCCGGTGACCTGGACGCCCCGATCCGCACCGGCGACGACATCGAGATCCGCGGCACCGGCTTCGTCCCGCCCGGCGCCCAGACCGCCGACCGCCTCTCCCGCATGGTCGTCCGCGTCGGCGCGGTCAACGTCCACGTCCCCCTGGTCCCCGTCACCGGCGGGTTCAGCAACCCTACGGACAGCGTCCTCACCGTCCCCGTACCGGCCGACGTGGAGCCCGGCTGGGTGGAGATCCAGCTGGTGACGGCCGCCGGAGTGGCCACCAACCGGTGCGCGATCGAGGTGACGGAGTGAGCGGACCGCTGGGCGACCGAAGTGACGGGTCGTCCGCTTCCGCCCGCATCTCTGCGGAGGGGCTTGCGGACCACCGCCGACCGGACCGGGCTCACATCCGACCCTCCCCACCCTCCTTCCCCAGCCGTCCCGGGTGGCGAGGACCGGCCGAAATTCGGAAAAACGTCCGGGAGAGGGTTGAGCAGAGGCCGGTTGTCGTACGTATGGTCTGTTGAGGGGCCTGGGTACAGCGGCGAGAGGCGGCTACTGGCGATGACTCACGGCATTCGTACGGACACGCAATCCCCTTATCTCGACGGCGACCGCGGTCTGCGGGAAACCGCCACCCGATACGCCCTCCTACCCTTGCGGATCTTCCTCGGCGTCACCTTCATCTACGCCGGCCTGGACAAACTCACCGACAGCGCCTTCCTGAAATCCGGCGGCTCCGGATCCATCGGCGACACCATGCGCGCGGTCCGTGATTCCTCGGCCATCCCGGCTCTGGTCGACCTGGCCCTGAAGAACCCCGTCGGCTTCGGCACCGCGATCGCCATCGGAGAGCTCGCCGTCGGCCTCGGCACCCTCTTCGGCCTGCTGGCCCGCCTGGCCGCGCTCGGCGGCGCGCTGATCTCGCTCAGCCTCTGGCTGACGGTGAGCTGGGCCAATTCCCCGTACTACTACGGCAACGACCTCGCCTACCTGATGGCCTGGCTGCCCCTGGTCCTCGCCGGCGCTCCCTACCTCTCCCTGGACGCGATGCTCCGCGCCCGACGCCGACACCGGTCCGCGCGGGCTTCACTGGGTCTCTAGCTTTTCGGGGCGCGGCCGCGCCTGCGTATCGCCCGGGCCAGGGCCGCGGTCACGCCTGCCAGGAAAAGGCCGGCCACCATCACGGGGGCGGCCGCGAACGACTCGATGTGCCACCAGCCGGCCGCGTCACCGGCGTAGGCGATGCCCGTCGCCGTCAGGAAGACGCCGACGACCAGCCGGCCGGGCTGGAACTCATGCCGCAGCACGGGTCACCTCCACCTGTCCCGCGCCGACCTGGAGATCCAGGTCGAGCGTGCCCGCGTTCTTCGGGCCACTCGTCGGCGACAGTGTCACGTCCTTGTGCCTGCCCGGCTCCACGTCCACGTCCTTCCTGTCGTCACCGGGCAACTGGATGTCGCCCACCCCCACGTCGATGCTCAGCCGCACGGTCACGTCCGCCGGCACCACGATCTTCAGCCGGCCCGCGCCCACCTCGGCCGCCGTCGACACCGTCTGCCCGGCGGCGACACGTATGTGCGTCAGGTCCAGCGTGGCCACGCCCGTCCCGAGGTCGTACGCCGGCGACACCTCCGCCGCCGTGGCCGGTGTCCAGGACGTGCGCGTCCAGTGGGTGGTGATGTCGGACGGCATCGCCGACGCCCCCGCGAGCAGCGCCGCCGTGACCAGCGCCAGGAACAGCGAGCCGGCCCCGGTGCGTCCCAGGAACGAGCTGATCGCCACACCCAGGCCGAACACGACCAGCGCGCAGGCCAGACCTGTCTGCAGGCTGGTGCCCAGCGGGTGTGTGTCCCATGTCAGGCCCGTGCCCAGGCCGCCTGCCAGCAGAGCCAGCAGGAAGATCCAGCCGCCGGTCCAGCGCGGTCCGCGCGGCTTCGGGGGCGCGCTGCGCCGGGCGCGCATGTCCTGACCGTGGACCCACGGGGTGCTCAGCCGGAAGTCGAGTCCGGGAGCATCCGGGCCGCGGGTGCCGGAGGGGCCCCAGAGATAGCCGGTGCCCCCGACATGCGTGCCGTCCTTGACGATCGGGTCGCGCCACCAGGAGGGGAAGGAGACCGGGACCGGTGGTGCCTGGGCCTCGGGCGGGGCGTCGGCGACGGCCTGGGCGGCCAGCGGATCGGGGTCGGGGGCGCCGCGATGCCGCGACCAGTACCCCGCACCGGCCAGCAGGAGGGAGAGGACGACGGCGAACGCCAGCACCTGGCCGTTCCTGATCATCGTCAGCAGTACCCCGCAGCCGACCAGCGCGAACAGCACGGCCGCCAGGGCCTGCCCGTCGACCCGGCCGGTCAGCAGCTTGCGGACCTCGTTCTCCTCTCTGTCCTCGTACGGCACGAAGAGCCAGGCGAAGCCGTAGAAGAGGAGGCCGATGCCGCCGGTCGCGGCCAGCACGGCCAGGGTGATCCGGAAGATCACGGGGTCCAGGTCGGTGTGGCGGCCGAGTCCCGCGCACACGCCCGCGATCATCTTGTGCCGGCGGTCGCGCCGGAACCGCGGGGGCGCCTCGTCGACCGCGCCCGCGCCCGCGGCGGCGCCGGTGGCTTCGGCCCCCGCGGTCGCCTCCGCCGCGGCGGGCGCGGCATCCGACGGCCCGGTGCCCGGGGCGGGCCGCGGGCCGGTGCCGGGTCCCGGACCCGTCGCGGCGTGCTCGTGATCAGTCATGAGTCAATGGTGACGGCCGCGCCGTCGCAGCGGCAGTCGGGATGACCCTGGCCGAACCCTGAAATCGGCCCCGAGCCCGAGCCGGGAAGCGTTCGAACCGGACCTCGACGACGAAAACCGAGGACCCCGCGGCGGGTGGAGGGGACGAGGCGTGCCGCGGGTGAAGCGGGGCGGATGCGCCGCGGGTGAAGCGGTGCGGGCGTGCTGCGGGTGGAGGAGGGGGCGGATGCGCCGCGGGTGAAGCCGACGGGCGTACCGAGGGTGAAGCGAGACGGGTACGTCGCGGGGCGAAGGGACGTACGCGTCGCGGGGCGAAGGGGTCTGTGCCGCGGGGCGAAGGGGCGTGTGCCGCGGGGAAATCCGAAGATCAGGGGAGTCTCGGGGGCCGACCCTGATGCCCTGGGACTTCGGGCGTGTGAACATCGATGGCATGCCGGAAGCCGCAGCAGTGCCCCTCGACGACCCGCGGCCGCCGCGCAAGCTCTACCGCAGCAGCGACGGCCGCTGGCTCGGCGGAGTGGCGCGGGGCCTCGCCGGGCATCTCGGCCTGCCCGTGGTCTGGGTGCGGCTCGTCTTCGTCGGCCTGTTCATGGCCAACGGGCTCGGAGCGCTGCTGTACGCCGCGTTCTGGTTCTTCGTGCCCCTCGGCGTCGGTGGGGTCGGCGGCCAGAAGCCGCCCTCCCTGGTCGCCACCGAGACCTCGGCGGACGGCCGCCGCAGACTCGTCGCCCGGAAACCGGACCGGGGGCAGATCGTCGCGCTGCTCCTCATGGTCGTCGTGTCCATGGTGTTCGTGGGCAGCGTCAACCTGACCAGCGGTGCCAAGGCCTACCTTCTTCCCGCGGTCCTGGTCGCGGCCGGTGTCGCCCTCGTCTGGCGCCAGGCGGACAACGCCCGCCGGGCCCGCTGGGTCGAGGTGGGCAGCCGGCGCCGTACCCTCACCCTGCTGCGCGCCGGCTTCGGCGTGCTGCTCGTCACCGCGGGCGTCTCGGGCGTCTTCGTCATGCAGGGCTCCGCCGCGCACATCGGCGCGGTGCTGCAGGCCGCGCTCGCCGTCGTCGTCGGCATCACGCTGCTCGCCGGGCCGTACCTGGTCCGGATGACCCAGGACCTCTCCGAGGAGCGGCTGATGCGCATCCGGGCCCAGGAGCGCGCCGAGGTCGCCGCCCATGTCCACGACTCCGTGCTGCACACCCTGACCCTGATCCAGCGCAACGCGGAGAACGCGAACGAGGTGCGGCGCCTGGCCCGCGCCCAGGAGCGCGACCTGCGCACCTGGCTCTACAAACCCGAGGGCACCGGCAAGGACGAGGCCGACGAGCCCACCACCCTCGCCGAGGCGGTCCGGCGCAACGCCGCCGAGGTGGAGGACAAGCACGGTGTCCCCATCGAGGTCGTGGTGGTCGGCGACTGCCCGCTCGACGAGGGGACGGGCGCGCAGATGCAGGCCGCGCGCGAGGCGATGGTCAACGCCGCCAAGTACGGTGGCGAGGGCGGCGCGGTCCAGGTCTACGCCGAAGTCGAGGGCAGGACGGTCTTCGTGTCCGTGCGCGACCGCGGTCCCGGCTTCGACCTCGACTCGATACCCGCCGACCGCATGGGCGTCAGAGAATCGATCATCGGGCGCATGGAGCGCAACGGCGGCACGGCACGGCTGCGGTCCGTACCGGGCGGCGGCACGGAGGTCGAGCTGGAGATGGAGAGGGCGGAGAAGACGTCATGAGCGACGCGACCGAGGCGAACGGCCCGGCGGAGGGCGTGGAGAAGGCCGGACGTCGGGTGCGGGTGGTCCTCGTCGACGACCACCGGATGTTCCGTACGGGCGTCCAGGCCGAGATCGGCCAGACCGAGCAGACCGGCGTCGAGGTGGTCGGCGAGGCCGCCGATGTCGACCAGGCGGTCACGGTGATCACCGCGACCCGGCCCGAGGTGGTCCTCCTCGATGTGCACCTGCCGGGCGGCGGCGGGGTCGAGGTGCTGCGCCGGTGCGCCCCGTTGATGTCGGACGCCGAACAGCCGGTGCGCTTCCTCGCGCTGTCCGTGTCGGACGCGGCGGAGGACGTGATCGGTGTGATCCGCGGCGGCGCACGCGGCTACGTCACCAAGACGATCACCGGCACCGACCTGGTCGACTCGATCTTCCGGGTCCAGGAGGGCGACGCGGTCTTCTCCCCGAGGCTCGCCGGGTTCGTCCTGGACGCCTTCGCCTCCACCGACGCCCCGCCGGTCGACGAGGACCTGGACCGCCTCACCCAGCGCGAGCGCGAGGTCCTGCGTCTCATCGCGCGCGGCTACGCCTACAAGGAGATCGCCAAGCAGCTCTTCATCTCCGTGAAGACGGTCGAGTCCCATGTGTCGGCGGTGCTGCGGAAGCTGCAGCTGTCCAACCGCCACGAGCTGACCCGCTGGGCGACCGCCCGCCGCCTGGTCTGAGAAGGGGGAGGGGGAGGGGAAACGGGGGACGGGGGACGGCAGGGCCCGGCGGGCGCGAGAGGGGTCGGCCGGGGGCTCACACCACCCGGGTCGCCCCCGCGAACGGCATCTCGTCGATGGGCGCGATCCGTACCGGGGCCGAGGGGTTCGGGGCGTGGATCATCTGGCCGTTGCCGATGTAGATGCCGACGTGGCTGATGCCCGAGTAGAAGAACACCAGGTCGCCCGGCTGGAGTTCGGAGCGGGAGACGCGGTGGCCGGCGTTGATCTGGGCATAGGTGGTGCGGGGGATGGACACACCGGCGGAGCGGTAGGCGGCCTGGGCCAGGCCCGAGCAGTCGAAGGCGTTCGGGCCTGTCGCGCCCCAGATGTAAGGGCTGCCGAGCTTCGAGTAGGCGTAGGAGACGGCGTCCGCGGCACGGGAGTCGGGCGCGGCGACGCTGCCCGGGCTCAGGATGTCGCGGCCGTCCGAGCCCGAACGGGAGGCACGGGAGGAGACGGCGTCCGCCGTGACCGCCGCCTGCTGCTGCGGCGACAACCGGTCCAGCAGCCGCCGGGCCTCGCCCAGCTTGCCGTTGATGGTGTTCTTCTGCCGGTTCAGCTCGGCCTGCCGGGACCGCAGCGAGGCCAGCTCGACATGCGCCGCACCGCGCAACCGCTCGATCTCCCGCAGCTGTCCGCGCACCCGCATCACCGCGCCGGCCTGCCGGTCACCGACCCGCTCGGCGAACGCCGCGCCGTCCAGGTACTGGTCGGGATCGCTGGACAGCGCCAGCTGCCACGCCGGATCGATACCGCCGTCCCGGTACTGCGCGGCCGCTGTCGCCCCGAGGGCGTCCCGAGCGGAGTTGAGCTTCTCCTGCTTCCGGGCGGCCTCGTCCTGCAGCGACTTCAGCTGCCGCTGGGCCGCGTCGGCCTTGTCCTTGGCGCCGTCGTACTTCTGGGTGGCCGTCTCGGCCTCCTGGTAGAGCTGGTCCACCTTGGCCTTCACCTGTGCCGGCGTCAGCTGCGGTTCGGCCTGGCCGGTCCCTTCGAAGGCCGTCGCGGTGGCCGCGCCCGCCAGGGCGAGGGTCGCGGCCGTGCGGGCCGTATTGCCGCCGAGCGAGCGCTGTCGAGGCTTGCGGTGCGCTGCCACCTGGACCGTCACGTCCTTTCGTACGACCGCCGTGTCGTGCGTACGAACGCCAGGGGGAGCACACGTACGGCCGCGGGGGAGCGGATTGCGCGTCCGGCGGCGGCCCGCACAGGGGGAGCGGACCGCCGCCGGACTTTCTCGGCGGTGGTGTCCGACTGCCGCCCCTGGTCCGGGCGGCGGTGGGGAGTCGGTCACCTGGGGGAGGACGCTAGGCCCGGCTGCGTCGGTTTGGTAACGCGATGCACGGAATTGGTGTGACCGGGTCGTTACCTGGCGTTATGTGGCCGGGATTCCGATCCGGAGCCGTCGGCTTCGCGAGGCGTGCTGACCGAAGCGGCGGTTCCGAGGCGCGCCGGGAGTGCGGGGTGCTATGGGGTGCATATATGCGGTGCCCCGGAGGCGCGTGGCCGCGGGTGCGGAAGGAGGGGCTGGTGCCCGGCGTCCCAGGGGGCCTGATTAGGCTCCGCAACCATGGACGTACTCATCCATCTCTTCGTCGGCCTGCACATCATCGGCATCGCCGCGCTCCTCGGCGGCTTCCTCACCCAGATGAAGGCGATGGGCCAGGGCACGGCCCGGTTCGTCCCCGGGATGCTGCACGGCGCGTTCACCATGCTCGCCACGGGTGTGATCCTGGTCGGCCTCAACGAGGCGAACGGCCATCACGTCAACACCATCAAGATCGGCGTGAAGCTCGCGCTGCTCATCGTGATCCTCGGGCTCGTCTACGTGAAACGGGACGACGAGAAGGTCGAGAAGGGCGCCTTCGGTCTGGTGGGCCTGCTGACCATGGCGAACATCTTCATCGCCGTGCTGTGGACGTGACGGTCAGGGAGTCTTCCTGAGCGCGCCGTGGGCGGCCGCCGCCGCGCCCGCGGCCACCGCCAGCCACGCCAGTACCGCGATCCACACCAGCAGCCGCCCCGGCCACTTCAGCCACGGGATGCCGACGGCGGCCTCGACCGACAGCGTCGCCGCCGCCGTCATCCCCATCGGGAACACCGTCGCCCAGCGGCGCACGTCGTACCGCAGCCGGGGCCGCGCCACCTCCGCGGCCAGCAGGACGACGTACCAGACCAGGTCCAGGACCAGCAGCGCCACCGTCACCGTGCGCAGGACGCCCTGGTCGTCGTTGTTCCACAGGTAGAGCCGCGCACTGTCGGCGGCCAGCAGCTTCGCCCCGGCCAGCGCGGAGATCGCGAGCGCGCCGCCCGCGATCCACTGGTCGCCGGGCCCCTCGGTGACCTGCCGCCACTCGAACCGGGGCACGGCGAGCCCGTACATCGACAGTCCCAGCCAGAACAGCACCAGCGCCAGGTGCGCGAGCCATGCCGTGGCCAGGGCCGCCGCCAGCACCGCCCCGAGCACGGTGAGCCCCTGCGTGGCCACACAGCCCAGGAACACGGCGCCCGGCATCCTCTCCTTCCAGTGCCGCACGACGAGGACGAGCAACGGCGGCCACAGCACCGCCGACAGCGCCAGCAGGGCCTCGGCCAGGGTCTGCCGGCCGAGCAGCGAGAACCGCGTCCCCAGCACCGTCGTGGCCGCAACGGCGGTGAGCGCGCCCGGTGTCTTCGCCTCGGTCAGCCAGTGGCGGCGGTCGAGTACCAGCTCCGCGACGAAGTCGGCCGCCAGCGCCGCCCACGCCAGGCAGGCCGGCACCAGCATGACCCGGGACAGGGTCTCCGTCCCCGTCTGGTGCAACCCCACCGACACGATGCCGGTGGCCATCACAGCGGCCCCGGCCGCCGGCGGACGCTGCGCCCACCAGGCGCGGAGGGGTGAAATGCCGGACATGATCCCGATGCTAAGGAGCACAGGCCGGGGTGCGGGTGGGGCACGCGCGCGTGCGCACGAAATGCGCGCGGGCGCGGGACGGACGGGTGGGCGTGGGACGGACACGTGGGCGCGGGGCGTCCGGGCGTGGTGGGGCGGAGGCGGGTGTGAGGGAGCGGAGAGGGGCGTAGGGGGAGCGGAGAGGGGGAGGGGGCGCCCGCAGCCCCTTGATCACAGCCCCGGCCGCGGGCATCAGATGTGAATCGCGTACAGGGAATCGTCCTCGCTGCCCACGTACACGCTTCCGCCGGCGACCGTCGGTGTCTGCTGAACGCCCGGCCGGTGTTCATCGCGCAGCGTTGCGGCCGCCCCCGTTCACCGCCTGGTGAGCGGGAGTCCGATGGCCCCGCCGTCGTGCCCGACGATCAGGTCGGGACCCGCGGCGGCCAGACAGGTGAGCGTCACGTCCAGGGCGATGTGCCGCACTGCGCCGGTCTCCGGTTCCCACACCCGCAGCCTGCGCCCCAGTCCGCTGCCGGTGACCAGGACGGAGCGCCCGCCGTGCAGCGTGGTGGCGGCCATGACCGGAACACCGGCGGTGCCCTCCGAGGAGGGCAGGCCGTCACCGACCGGGGCACCGGTCGAGAGGTCCCACAGCCTGACCACGCCGCGGTCGTCTCCGGTGGCCAGCATCGTACGGTCCTGTGTGGGCACTGCTGCCACAGCCGCGACCCGGTGGCCGGCGTCGTTGAGGGCGCGTCCGTTCAACTGCACGGCCGCGCCTCGGTCCCAGGGGTCGTCGACGGCCGGATCCCACACGTGAACGCGGCCCCCGGTGTCCGCGGCCGCGATCAGCGTATGGCCGGCGGAGACCGGGACGGCGGCGATCGACCGGATCGGACTGCCGTAAGGGTTGAGGCGTCCGACGGACTTGCCGGTGACCGGATCCCACAACCGGACCGCGCCTCGGGGAGTGGCCGTGACGAGCAGGGTCCGACCGTCAGGGACGGTCGCGGCACACATCCCGATCACCTCGCCGAGCCGGTTGCCGACCGGTTCGCGGACGGGTTCGCCGAACGGTTCGCCGACCGGCCGGCCGGTGGCCGGATCCCACAGGGTGATCGTCCCTGCCTCGCCTCCGGTCGCCAGGAGGACGCGGCCATCGGGCAGGGGCAGGGCCGTCATCGAGCGGATACGGTCGGGATGTCCCGGCAGCGCGGCATGGACTAGTCGACCGTCTTCCGGATTCCACAGGCACACCGCGGTCCGGTCCCCGGCGTCGGCGCCGGCGACGAGCGTCGGCCGACCGGGGCGGGACACGACCGCCAGTGAGGTGACGCCTCCGACGGAAACGGGCATGGAAACGGGCGCGGAGTCGGAGAACACCGTCAGGTGGCCCCAGGGTGTGCCGTCGGCGGTGAGCAGGGCCCTCCCGTCCTGCCGGAGCCGGGGCGGCGCTTCACCCGGCCGGTCGGCCGCCGCCGACCGCACCGTCGCAGCCGGCTCGTCGGCAGCCGTCCACCCTTCCCACAGGTGGTTCTGCGGGTGCGCGCCGTCCGGGTTCTCCGCCAGACCGTCGGCGATCGCCCAGCTCCGCTCGCAGTCCCAGCAGCGGAAGGATCCGGTGAGCGGCATCAGTCTGCGGGCCCATTCCCTCCCGGCCCGCCCTGGGGTGCCCTTGACCGCGACCAAGCCGGCGACGAGACACAGGACGGCCCGCCCCGGTGTTTCGGGGGGTACCCCGGCCGCCGCGACTTCGCGTGCCACCCGAAGGAAGGGCTCCCATCCCTCTCCCAGCACCTCCTCGCGCAGGGCCGTTGCGACCTCGCCCCATGGGTGTTCCCCGGGACGGACATGGGCAGGATCAGGCAGCTCGGGAGCCTCGGAAGGTGGACGCACGGGGTCCACGAAGAAGTCGGGGATCTCGGTATCGGCCCCGCACCCGGGACACACCAGCAGAAGGTGCCCTTCCCGGGGCGTGAGAGACCACAGCGCCGCTGCGGTGTGATGACCGGCGAAGGCGACACAGCACAGCGCGAGGGAGGCGCAGACCTCGGCGGGAGAGCCGGCGGCGAGGAGGCTCCGTACAGCCGCCTGCTCGGCCAGACGAAGGGCGGCGCCGAACCCCGCCTCGAGATCGGCCGGGACGGGGGGCCGGTCCTCCGCGGTCACGACGCATCCCATGTCCACCCAGAAGTCCACGGTCTGTCCCGGAGGCAAGGCCGCTGCCGCCTCCACGAGATGGGGCAGGGCCGCATAGGTCCCGTTGAAGACGGTTCCGTCATCCATGAGTCCGCCGCTCAGGTGCTTCCAGGTCTGCCTCCAGGCATCGCCGCCGCGTCGGGGTCACCGTGCCGGGCCGACTCCCGGACGACTGCGACCAGTGCCTCGCCTTGTGCCCAGCGGTCGGTGATCGCGTGGGCGAGGGCCTCGGCCGCGTCCGTGTCGCCGCGCCGGGCCAGCTCCCGGACCACCTCGATCAGTGCCCTGGCCCGTGCCCGGCGGTCGGTGATCGTGTGAGCGAGGGCCGCTGCCGCGTCCGTGTCGCCGTGGCGGGCCAGCTCCCCCACGATCTCCGCCTGCCGCCCCACGCGCAGATCGGGGTCGATCCGGTCGGCGAGGGCCATGGCCCGCCCGGCCTGCCCTCGCCGGGCCAGCAGGAGTGTCACGGCCCTCAGCGGCATGTCGTGATCACGGCCGGCGCCGTTCCCGAGCAGCGCCTCGGCCCGGTCGGCCAGGGCCAGGGACACGTCATCGCCGGCGGTTTCCGGGACGGCGTCCAGCACATACGCCATCTCCCCGGCGCCGAGGAAGGATCCGGGTGCCGGCGGGCGGGCGTCGAACCCGGCGACGTCTCCTTCGAGGGCCACGTCATGGTCGGAGGCGTCGGCGAGTGCCCACCCGCACAGCCTGTCCCCGGCGCCGGCGAGGGGTCTGGACGGAGGGCGCAGCAGAGCGTCGAGCCGGTCGAGGTCTCCGCTCAGGGCCTCCCAGGCCAACACCGCCGCCAGGGGCCGGGACCACGCAGCCCGGTCGTGGGATCGGGCGAAGTCCTCCACTACGCAATTCCCCACAGGAGACCCCTCGCGCACCGGGACACGGCCCGGACTCCGCGGACACCGGCACCGAGTGATCCCGGCGCACCTACCACCTATTGTCGGCCGTGCCTTCACCAGCCCTGCACCCCACCCGAGTTGGCGGAGGTGAGGGCTGGGGGAGCGGGCTGCGGGCAGGAACGACGAGAAAAGGCCGGCTCACCCGCGGACGTGCAGATGATCAGGCCGGTCGCACCACGCTGTGGATGATCGACTCGCCTCCGTAGTAGATCGACTCCTCCCGGACGTACGCGCCGGGCTTCGGAGCGTGGATCATCATGCCGTTGCCGATGTAGATGCCGACGTGGCTGATGTCGTCGTAGAAGAAGACCAGGTCGCCGGGCTGGGCGTCGGCGAGGGAGACGGTGGTGCCGGCGTTCACCTGGTCGTAGGTGGTGCGGGGCAGGGAGACGCCCGCGGCTTTCCAGGCGGCCTGGGAGAGGCCGGAGCAGTCGTAGGAGCCGGGGCCGGTCGCTCCCCAGACGTACGGCTTGCCGATCTGCGCGCGGGCGAAGGCGATCGCCTTGGCGGCCTTCGTGGCGTAGGCGGAGTCGGAGGAGGACGAGGAGGACGAGGAGCCGCTGGAGGACGACGTCGAAGACGAGGAGGACGAGCTGTCCTGCTTGGCTGCGGCCGCGGCCGCAGCCTGCTGCTTCGCGAGCTCCGCCGCCTTGCGCGCCGCCTCCTCCTGCTTCTGCTTCTCGATCTCCGCGAGCCGTGCCTTCTCCTGGGCCGTCAGCTGCGACAGCAGCTCCCGCGCGGAGGCCAGCTTCGTCTGGACGGTGGTCTTGGCGGTCTTGAGCTCGTCCTGCGTGTCGGTGAGCGTCTGGAGGCTCTTGGCGGCCTCCTGCCGCTTCTTCATGGTCGCCGACTGCTGTGTGACGTAGTCGTCGACCGCGCCCTTCTGACGCGAGGTCAGCCGGCTCATCAGCTGTGTCTCGTCGAAGTAGTCCTGCGGATTGTCCGCGAGCAGGAAGGTCTCCGTGTCGGGGGTCGTTGCCCCGGTCCGGTACTGGGCCGCGGCGAACGACCCCAGTTCCTCACGTGCCTTGTTCAACCGGTCGGTCCGCTGGGCGACGTCGTCGAGCAGGGTGTCGACCTGCCTGCGCTGCGTACCGGTCTTCTCCTTGGCCGCGTCGTACTTCTCGGTGGCCGACTCCGCCTGCCGGTAGAGGGCGTCGACCTTCTTCTCCACCTCCTCCAGGCTCGGCTTGCCGTCGTCGGAGGGTGTGGCGTTGGCCGTCTGGGAGAGCAGGGCCACGGAGGTGAGGGCGGCGGTGGCCAGGGCGGGGGTGCGTATGCCGGCTACGCGCGTTGCGGAGGGTCGGGACTTTCGGTGCGACGCCAACGGGGGCGACTCCTTCCATGTTCCGCCTACCGAGTTAGCTGTCGGGTTCGGGCGGGTGCTTCGGAAGGGTTGCCCTACGGTCCGTTCCCCGTGGGAAGTCGGGACCGATTCACCCCAAGGTCGGTGTGGGTCCCCGGCTCCGGCGGCGCGGCGGCGCACCGGACTCGGCGGAGGCCGTGCGGCCCGGCGACGTTCGCCGGTGGGTGTCGTACGGCCTGCCCGGCACGCTAGCCAACTCGTGTGGTCCGTGTGAAGGTTGATGTGCGATATGCCCGATACATTTTCGTGACCTGAGTGTTGAGTCTCATGCGATGCGGTTGTTTAGGTGGCGTATGTCACGACTTGTTCGGTTCGGGTGAGCGACTCACTCCTTCGGCGGTCGGGGGTCAGGGCGCCCGTGACCTGCGATCGCTGAATGTGATGGACCGAATCCGTCGGGTGGCCGGGGTGAGTTTTCGGGGTGGCGACCGGTTGTCGGTGGGGCGTCCTAGACTCGGAGAGCGATGAGCAGCCTCTTTGACGACAGCTTCCTGGCGAGCCTCCAGCCCCCGCGCGGCCAGGAGGAGGAACCCCCGCCGCCGCCCGAGGACGAGCACGTACCGGAGCCGATTCCGGACGATCTGTTCGGCGGGCGGTTCGACGTGCCCCCGGACCGGGACGCCTACTACCGCGACGGCGCCGCCCGCCCCGCCCTGGACCCGGCCGCGCTCCTGGAGGGGCTGAACGAGAACCAGCGCGCGGCGGTCGTGCACGCCGGCTCCCCGCTGCTCATCGTGGCCGGTGCCGGCTCCGGCAAGACGCGTGTGCTCACCCACCGCATCGCCCACCTGCTCGGCGAGCGCCATGTCCACCCGGGCCAGATCCTCGCGATCACCTTCACCAACAAGGCCGCGGGCGAGATGAAGGAACGCGTCGAGCAGCTCGTCGGCCCGCGCGCGAACGCGATGTGGGTGATGACCTTCCACAGCGCGTGCGTGCGGATCCTGCGCAGGGAGAGCAAGAAGCTCGGCTTCACCTCCTCCTTCTCGATCTACGACGCGGCCGACTCCAAGCGGCTGATGGCCCTGGTCTGCCGTGACCTGGACCTCGACCCCAAGCGCTTCCCGCCGAAGTCGTTCAGCGCCCAGGTCAGCAACCTGAAGAACGAGCTGGTCGACGAGGAGGACTTCGCCGCGCGCGCGAGCGACGGCTTCGAGAAGACCCTCGCCCAGGCCTACGCCCTCTACCAGTCGCGGCTGCGCGAGGCGAACGCCCTCGACTTCGACGACCTGATCATGACCACGGTCAACCTGCTGCGCGCCTTCCCGGACGTCGCCGAGCACTACCGCCGCCGCTTCCGGCACGTCCTGGTCGACGAGTACCAGGACACCAACCACGCCCAGTACGCGCTGGTGCGCGAGCTCGTCGGCACCTCCGGGCACCCCACCGACGTACCGCCCGCCGAGCACGACCTCCCGCCCGCCGAGCTGTGCGTGGTGGGCGACGCCGACCAGTCGATCTACGCCTTCCGGGGCGCGACGATCCGCAACATCCTCCAGTTCGAGGAGGACTACCCGAACGCGACGACGATCCTCCTGGAGCAGAACTACCGCTCCACGCAGACGATCCTCTCCGCCGCCAACGCGGTCATCGAGCGCAACGAGTCCCGCCGCCCCAAGAACCTGTGGACCAACGCGGGCGCGGGCGCCCGGATCACCGGCTATGTCGCCGACACCGAACACGACGAGGCCCAGTTCGTCGCCGACGAGATAGACCGTCTGACGGACGCGGGTGACGCGAAGGCGGGCGATGTCGCCGTCTTCTACCGGACCAACGCCCAGTCCCGTGTCTTCGAGGAGATCTTCATCCGCGTCGGCCTGCCCTACAAGGTCGTCGGCGGTGTCCGCTTCTACGAGCGCAAGGAGGTCCGGGACGTCCTGGCCTACCTCCGGGTCCTCGCCAACCCGGAGGACTCCGTCCCGCTGCGCCGCATCCTCAACGTCCCCAAGCGCGGTATCGGCGACCGCGCGGAGGCGATGATCGACGCCCTCTCCCAGCGCGAGAAGATCAGCTTCCCGCAGGCGCTCAAGCGCGTCGACGAGGCGTACGGCATGGCCGCGCGGTCGACGAACGCGGTCAAGCGGTTCAACACGCTGATGGACGATCTCCGTACGATCGTGGAGTCGGGCGCCGGACCGGCCACCGTCCTCGAAGCGATCCTCGAACGCACCGGCTACCTCGCCGAGTTGCAGGCCTCCACCGATCCCCAGGACGAGACCCGGATCGAGAACCTCCAGGAACTCGCCGCCGTGGCCCTGGAGTTCGAGCAGGAGCGCAGCGAGGGTGAACAGCCCGGCGGGCTCGCCGACTTCCTGGAGCGGGTGGCCCTGGTCGCCGACTCCGACCAGATCCCCGACGACGACGAGAACGGCGACGGCGTCATCACCCTGATGACCCTGCACACCGCCAAGGGCCTCGAGTTCCCGGTGGTCTTCCTGACGGGCATGGAGGACGGCGTCTTCCCGCACATGCGCGCCCTCGGCCAGACCAAGGAGCTGGAGGAGGAGCGGCGCCTCGCGTACGTCGGCATCACACGCGCGCGGGAGCGGCTGTACCTCACGCGGTCGACGATGCGCAGCGCCTGGGGCCAGCCGTCGTACAACCCGCCCTCGCGCTTCCTGGAGGAGATCCCGGGCTCGTATCTGGAGTGGAAGCGGACCGGGGCGACGGCGCCGGTGTCCTCCGGGCCCGCTTCGGGCGTGGCGGCCTCGCTCTCCTCGACCCGCTCGCGTTCCTCGGCGTCGGGCGCGTCCGGTTTCGCCACCCGGCGGACCTCGGAGAAGCCGGTGGTCTCGCTGGCCGTCGGCGACCGTGTCACCCACGACCAGTTCGGCCTGGGCACGGTCGTCGGGGTGAAGGGCACGGGCGGGAACGAGGAGGCGACGATCGACTTCGGGGACGGCAAGCCGAAGCGACTGCTGCTGCGGTACGCGCCGGTGGAGAAGCTGTAGAAGACGGATGAGCCCCCGCCGCCGGCGGGGGCTCACTCGGAGGATGAACTCAGAGGATCAGGTGGGATCCAGTCCGTGGCTCCGCAGCCACGGCAGCGGGTCTATCGCGGCGCCACCCGCCGGCCGGACCTCGAAGTGCAGGTGCGGGCCGGTCGAGTTGCCGGAGTTCCCGGAGTACGCGATCGGCTCGCCGGCCTTCACGGTCGTACCGGCGGCGACACGGTACGACGAGAGGTGGCAGTACCAGGTCTCCGTGCCGTCCTTCGCCGTCACGATCATCATGTTGCCGTAGGCGCTGTTCCACTTCGTGGAGACGACGCCGTCGGTCGCGGCCATCACCGTCGTGCCGTAGGAGACCGGGAAGTCGATGCCCGTGTGGACGGACATCCAGTTCACTCCGGCCTGGCCGAAGTAGGCGCTGAGGCCCTTCTGCGTGACCGGAAGCACGTACTTGGGACGCAGCCGCTCCTTGCGGGCCGCCTCCGCCGCCGCCTTCTTCTTCTCGGACTCCTGCTGGGCCTTGAGGTCGATGCGCTCCTGGGTCCGGCTGGCCCGGTCGGCGAAGTCGTCGGCGCCCGCCGAGAGCGTCCTGAGCTGGGCGTCCAGCTTGCTGTTGGCGGCGGACGGTTTCACCGACTGCGCGTCGGAGGCCGAGGCCGTCGTGTCCTTGTCGTCGCCGGTGAGATTGCCGACGGAAGCGGCGGCGATCCCGGCGACGCCCATCACGCACGCGGAGGGCACGGCGATGGTCAGCAGCGCGGACCTCTTGGGGGGCGTACGACGGCGGGAACGCGCTCCGGCGCGGGAGCCGGCGCGTGTCGCCGAGGCCGGGGCGGCCGGGGCGACCTCTTCCTGGTCCTCCAGCAGTGGCGTTACTTCAGGTAGCTCACCGCTCGCGGTCGACTCCCCGTCGTCCGGGGATTCCTCCGCGAACTCCTCGTAGGGGAGCTGCTCGAAGGTCTGGGTCGCCAAAGGGTCGAAGGAGCCGTCGGACGGAGTCGCGTGCTCGGGCTCGGGGTCCTGCGCCGGGGTGCCGTCGGAGTTCCACTGCGTGGCGTCGTACGCGCCGGTGTCGAAGGCCTGGGTGCCCCACTCCCAGTGCTGGGTCGCGCCGGTCATGGCCGACTGGTCGGGCTGGTGCCAGGCGTTCGCGTCCCTCCCCCAGAGGGGGGACCCCCACTCGCTGCCGGCGTCGACGGCCGTCCCCTGGGCCGGGATGGTCCAGGCGGTGCTGTCGTAGGCACCGGAGTCGTAGGCGGCGTGGTGCTGGGCCGCGTACGCGTCGTAGGTGAGGGTCTGGTCGCCGGCCGTCTGCCACTGCGTGGCGTCGTACCCGCCGGTGGCCTGGCCCTCGCCCTGGAGGTTGCCGAAGAGTGGGTCGCTGTGGAACGAGGAGCCGGTGACGGTGGCGTCGCCGTACGTGGTGAGGTCGCCGTACTGGGCTTCCTGGGTGCCGTACGACGCATAGTGCGCCTGGCCGGCGTCGGAAGCCGGAGCCGGGGTGGTCATGGTCCCCGACGGGTGACGGTCGTTCACCAACTTCTCTTTCGCCTCGACAACAGGGGCTGGCAGAGCAGTGCGGCGACTGTACCCGGCGGTATACGGGCGCGACAATCTTCAACAGGTTTCGCGGTTTCGGGAAACGGGCATTCGCCCGTCTTTCGGGGGACGACGGGCGCGGGTTTGGCCTTGTGTTCGATGAGCGTTCGAGTCGGGCCGCGGTCCGGCGGCGCTGATTCGGTTGCGCCGGGCGCTCGTTGTCCGTCCGAACCGACCCGAATGCTCCCGCTGTCCGGATTGCCCTCACGCCACTGTCAGACCGCCCGCCATCCGCTCCTCCGGGTGCGCCTCGTCCAGTGCCTGCCGTATCCCGGTCGCTATCGCCGGATGGACGGGCAGGGCGAGATGCCCGATCCCGGTCACGTGCACATTCGTCGCCATCAGGTCCGGGTGGTCGACAGAGGCCGTCTCCACCGGGTCCATCAGCGAGTCGAGATCGCTCCAGAAGCTGACGAAGCGGGTACGGCAGCCGGGCGCGGGCCGGGTCAGCTCCTCGATCACCTCCGAACCGGGGCGCAGTTGCCGCACGATCGGGTGCGCGTTCGCGAGCGGTACGACCCGGGTGCCGGAGTGCGGGGTGCCGAGCGTCACCAGGGTGCGGACGCGGAGGTCACCGCCGAGGCGCTGGACGTAGTAGCGCGCGATCAGCCCGCCGAGGCTGTGTCCGACGATGTCCACCCGGTGACTGCCGGTGCGCTCGCAGATCTCCTCTATGTGCCGGCCGAGCAGCTCGGCGGCGGTGCGGACATCGCAGGTCAACGGCGAGTAGTTGAGCGACTCGACGCGCTGGCCGCCGTGCTGGGCGAGAGCGCGGCGCAGCAGGACGAAGACCGAGCGGTTGTCGATGAAGCCGTGCAGCAGCACGACCGGCGGGGCCGGCCGGACCGGCAGCCGGTCGGTGCCGTCGGGCTCTGCGGGCGGTGCGGGGGAGCGGCGCTCCGGGGTGAGACCGGTCGGATAGAGCAGCAGATGCCCGGCCAGGACGGCCGCCTCCAGGGCGGTCGACTTCAGGAGGGCCAGCGACAGGCCCGCGAGCCTGCTCGGCAGGAGACGACGACAGAACGGGAGAAAGGGCTCCAGTGCCCCGGTGACCTTCATCGGCCGACCTCCAGTCGGCACGCGAAGGACAGCTCCGTCCCCCGTGTGCCCTCATGGGAGGCCGAGCGGAGGTGGCGAGGGCAGGACGACGTACCGCGTCGCATGCCCCTGTTGCCCCCGCGGACCACGCTGCGGCTCCCTGACGTGTCCCACTGTGTGTGATTTCCCCCTCGGTAACCTCCGTGAAACTGCCGGTTGCGGGATGCTGGAGATAACGTTCGTTCACTTGAGACGGGTGGCGGAACGCGCCGAATGTGCGGTACTTGTCGGTACGGATGGATGTCGGCGCGTTCGTTTTACGGTCATGGAGGCAGTGATGGGTGTGGCAGCCGGTCCGATCCGCGTGGTGGTGGCCAAACCGGGGCTCGACGGCCACGACCGCGGCGCCAAGGTCATCGCGCGGGCACTGCGCGACGCGGGTATGGAGGTCATCTACACCGGGCTCCACCAGACGCCGGAGCAGATCGTCGACACGGCCATCCAGGAGGACGCCGACGCGATCGGCCTGTCCATCCTCTCCGGCGCCCACAACACCCTGTTCGCCGCGGTCATCGACCTGCTCGAGCAGCGTGACGCCGAGGACATCCTCGTCTTCGGCGGCGGCATCATCCCCGAGGACGACATCGCCCCCCTCAAGGAGAAGGGCGTCGCCGCGATCTTCACACCGGGGGCGACGACGACGTCGATCGTGGAGTGGGTGCGGGAGAACGTCCGGCAGCCGACGGAGGCGTAGGCCGCGGTTGCGGTGGGCCGACATCGGGGTGGTGCGGGGCGTGTGTGTGGTGCGGGCCGGTGGGGGCCGGTCGCGCAGTTCCTCCCCCAGTCTTCGGCCGGCGGCACCCCCAGCGCCCCTTTCGGGGCGCTTGCAGTGAGCGGTCGTTCAATTGCGGGGCGAGTCCAGCTCTGCGAGCATCGTCGCCCGGAGTCTCAATGTCGTCACCAGGCGTTGGAACGCTTCCGCCCAGTAGCCGCCGGCTCCCGGTGACGCGTCCTCGCGTTCGTCCGGTACCGCCAGCAGTCCGTCCAGCCGGGATGCCTCCGCGGGGTCCAGGCAGCGCTCGGCCAGGCCCATCACCCCGCTGAAACTCCAGGGGTAACTCCCCGCGTCCCGCGCGATGTCGAGGGCGTCCACCACGGCCCGGCCGAGCGGCGCGGACCACGGTACGGGGCACACGCCGAGCAGCTGGAACGCCTCCGACAGGCCGTGCGCCGCGATGAAACCGGCCACCCAGCCGGCCCGCTCCCCGCCCTCCAGTGTCGCCAGCAGTTTCGCCCGCTCGGCCAGGGACACCGCCCCCGGGCCGCCCGCCTCCGGTGCCGCAGGCGCCCCGAGCAGGGCTCGCGCCCAGTCGGCGTCCCGCTGCCGCACGGCGGCCCGGCTCCACGCCGCGTGCAGCTCGCCCTGCCAGCCGTCCGCCACCGGCAGCGCCACGATCTCCCCGGGCGTACGGCCGCCGAGCCGCGCCGACCAGGCGGTGAGCGGGGTCGCCTCCACCAACTGGCCCAGCCACCAGGACCGTTCGCCACGACCGGTCGGCGGCTTGGCCACGACCCCGTCGCGTTCCATACCCGCGTCGCACTCCGGCGGCGCCTCCACCGCGATCACCGGCCCGTCCCCGGTGCGGTCGACCGCCACACACGCCCCGGCCCGCACCGCCATCCGCCCGGCCAGCGCCGAGCCCGGCAGCGCGGACAGCAACTCCGCCGCCGTCGTCCGCACGTTACGACTCCGGTCCGACAGTGCCTGTTCCAGGAACGGCTCGTCCCCGCCGGCCAGGCCCGTGCGCAGCGAGTCGAGGAACATCAGCCGGTCCTCGGCCCGCTCCGTCGCCCAGGTCCCGGCCAGCAACTCGCGTGCCGCGTCGGGTGTACGGGCCCGCAGGGTGGTCAGCAGCGCGACCCGTTCGGCGAACAGGCCCTCCTGCCACAACTGCCGGATCGCCTCGATGTCCTCGGGACCGGGCAGGGCCGTGCCACCGCCGGGGGCCGCGCGCAGGGCGAACCGCCAGTCCTGGTTGAGCCGGGCCAGCCACAGGGCACGCGGTCCCGCGAAGGCCAGCGCGGCGGGCCGCAGATCGGTACGGCCCCGGGCCGCGTCCAGCAGCGCGGGCAGCGTCTGCGGAGGCGCTGCGAACCCGCGCGTGTTGGCCGCCGCGAGCCACTGCGGCAGCAGCTCCATGAGGTCGGGCGAGGTGCCCCGACGGCCTCCGGTCCCGGTGCCGGGGCGGCCGGACAGCAGCATCGCCAGCCTGCGCGCCGCCGCGGCGGGCAGGGCGGGGCGCGGGTCCTCGGCGGCCGGTTCGGGCCGGCGCGCGGCCGGCGCCGGGCACAGTCCCGCACGCCGTCGTACCGTCGCCACGGCTGCCTCGTCCAGCAGGGCCTCCGGGGCCTCACGGCCGGCCCCGCCGGTCACCGGCGGACGCCGGTCCGTACCCAGCAGGGCCGTGGTGACGAGATCCTCCCAAGTGGTGGTCACGGGGTTCCCTTTCTCATGCGTGGTCCGGTTCTCCGGGGTGGTCCGGGCGGGGCCGGTCGGGTCAGCACAGCGGCACCGCCTCGCCCGCCCCCTCCGCCCACGCCGTCAGCGGGGTGAAGCCGCGGTGGCCGCACTCGCCGAAGACCGTGACCGGGGCGCCGCCGGAGAGCGCGACCAACTGCCACAGGCCCGGCCGGGCACGAGCGGCGGGCGTGAGCGGCAGCGCCAACTCGGAATCGGCGTCCGCCAGTTGCCAGGAGTCGCCGTCCGGGACGGGGACCACCCGGTTCAGCGTCACCGGCACCGACTCCAGCCACGGGTCCTCACGCAGCGCCTCCCCGTACCGCGCCGCCGCCCGTGCCGTCGGTATGCTCGGCGGCCGCAGCGGAAGGGGCGCGGGCGCGGCGAACCGCTCGCCCAGGGCCGCCCGGTGCCCGCCCGCACCGGGGTAGGCGGACAGCTCCGCCTCCAGGGCGAGACCGACCGGCAGTGCCAGCTCGGGGGCACGGCCGGCCGCTCCGTAGGACAGGAGCAGCGCCGTGCGGCCGGTGTCGGCGCCGTGCAGCCAGATCCGGCGGGTCGTCAGCTTCGTGTCCACCGTGTCGTACTGGGCGAGGACCAGCCAGCGGTCGCGCACCGGCGGGCCGTCCGCCGATGCGGGCAGACCGACACGGGAACGGACCGTCGCCGCGAGGCCCTCCGGGAGCCGGTCGCGGCGCAGCCAGCCCTGGTCGAGGAGGTGCAGCAGCGCACACTCCTCCAACAGCCGCACCGGCCAGCCCGGACCGGAGGCCGGTATCGCCCCCAACTCCCGCACCCTCGCGGCCAGTCCGGGGGCCTGGGCGTCGACCATGCGGGCCGCGGTCTCCTCCCACAGCCCGTACCCCGCCTGCTCGGCCGCGGCCAGGCCGCCGCGCAGCAGGTCGGTCAGGCGCTGCTCCAGCTCCGTGGCGCCCGCGGTGACCCGCTCGGCCCGCTTCTCCGCCCTCCGCCGGGCCGCCTCGGGATCAGCGGCGGCCGGGGAACTCCCGCCGCCCGCCGGGCGTTTGTCCTCCGTGCGCTTGCGCCGGCCCGCGATCCACTGCTCGGCCCAGTCCGGCGCCTGCGCCACCGTCGGCACCGCGTCGTCCTCGCCGGCCCACAGCAGGAGCAGCCCGAGGGCGTGCTTGCACGGGAACTTCCGGCTCGGACAACTGCACTTGTAGGCAGGCCCGGCCGGGTCCGCGACGTCCACGATCGTCTGGTACGGCTTGCTGCCGCTGCCCTTGCACAGTCCCCATACCGTCCCCTCCTCGCAACTCCCCGCCCCGGACCACGGCCCCGCCGCTCCGAGTCTGCTTCCGGCTTTGCGTGACGCGGCGTCAGGCGCCAGTGCCAGCACCTGGTCCGCAGTCCAGCGCACCCCCTGCTGAGTCATGTCATCGAAGGTAGATCCCGGCACTGACAATCGGCCGAGGGAGCACGTTCGTGCAGGTCAGAGCGATTGTCAGTGGCGTGGTGCACGGTGGACACCAGATCCGAACCGGCCGAGCTGGAGGGGGCCTCAGCCATGACTGTGTCCGTGGAACCGACCGATCCGACGACCATCGAGAGTGCGCTGCGACCGCACGCCGAGCACGCCTTCGCCGACGAACTCACGGCGCTGGCCGCGCAGGACGACCGGCCGCGCCCGGCCCGCTGGAAGCTGTCGCCGTGGGCGGTGGCCACCTATCTCCTCGGCGGCACACTGCCGGACGGCACGGTGATCACCCCGAAGTACGTCGGCCCGCGCCGCATCGTCGAGGTCGCCGTCACCACCCTCGCCACCGACCGTGCCCTGCTCCTGCTCGGCGTGCCCGGCACCGCCAAGACCTGGGTCTCCGAGCACCTCGCCGCCGCCGTCAGCGGTGACTCGACCCTGCTCGTGCAGGGCACGGCCGGCACCCCGGAGGAGGCGATCCGCTACGGCTGGAACTACGCGCAGCTGCTCGCCCACGGCCCGAGCCGGGACGCGCTCGTGCCCAGTCCGGTCATGCGGGCCATGGCGGAGGGCATGACGGCGAGAGTCGAGGAGCTGACCCGGATCCCGGCCGACGTCCAGGACACGCTGATCACGATCCTGTCCGAGAAGACCCTGCCGATCCCCGAGCTCGGCCAGGAGGTGCAGGCGGTCCGCGGCTTCAACCTGATCGCCACCGCCAACGACCGCGACCGAGGCGTCAACGACCTGTCCAGCGCCCTGCGCCGCCGCTTCAACACCGTCGTGCTGCCGCTGCCGGAGAGCGCGGACGCCGAGGTCGACATCGTGGCGCGCCGCGTCGACCAGCTGGGCCGCTCCCTGGACCTGCCGGCCGTGCCCGACGGCATCGCCGAGATCCGCCGGGTCGTCACCGTCTTCCGCGAACTGCGCGACGGCATCACCGCCGACGGCCGCACCAAGCTGAAGTCGCCGAGCGGCACGCTCTCCACGGCCGAGGCGATCTCCGTCGTCACCAACGGGCTCGCCCTGGCCGCCCACTTCGGGGACGGCGTGCTGCGGGCCGGCGATGTCGCGGCCGGCATCCTCGGGGCCGTCGTCCGCGACCCGGCCGCCGACCGGGTCATCTGGCAGGAGTACCTGGAGACGGTCGTCCGCGAGCGCGACGGCTGGAAGGACTTCTACCGCGCCTGCCGGGAGGTGAGCGCATGACCGACTCCGCATGGGGGCGGACCGGTCCGCTGCTCCTGGGGGTACGACACCACGGGCCAGGCTCCGCGCGGGCGGTGCGGGCCGCCCTGGACGCCGCCCGGCCGAAGGCGGTGCTGATCGAGGGCCCGCCCGAGGCCGACGCGCTGATCCCGCTGGCCGCCGACCCGGAGATGCGGCCGCCGGTCGCACTCCTCGCGCACGCGGTGGACGAGCCCGGCCGCTCGGCGTTCTGGCCGCTGGCCGACTTCAGCCCCGAGTGGGTGGCCGTCCGCTGGGCCCTGGAGCACGAGGTCCCGGCCCGCTTCATCGACCTGCCGGCCACGCACACGCTCGCGTGGGAGACGGAGGAGGCCACGGCCGCGGCTCCGGGGACCGACGGCGACGAGGCGGGAGCGGAGGGGGCAGCGGACGGGGCAGGCGGCACCGGCGAGGCCGACGGCGACCGGGCAGCTGCCGACGCCGTGCCCGACGCCGAGCGGCCCGACGCCGAGCGACAGCTGCGTGTCGACCCCCTCGCCGCTCTCGCCGAGGCGGCCGGTTACGACGATCCCGAGCGCTGGTGGGAGGACGTCGTCGAGCACCGGAGCGGGTCGGCGGAGCGGGACGTGTTCGCGCCGTTCGCCGCGGTGGAGGAGGCGATGGGGGCACTGCGGGAGACGTACGGGGGCGGCGGGCGCGACCGGGACCCCGTGCGGGAGGCCCATATGCGGCTCCGACTGCGAGCGGCTCAGCGTGAGTTCGGGGACGCCGTGGCGGTGGTGTGCGGGGCGTGGCATGTACCGGCCCTGCGCGCGAGGAGCTCCGTCGCGGCCGACAAGGAGCTGCTGAAGGGGCTGCCCAAGGTCAAGACCGACATGACCTGGGTGCCATGGACCAACCGTCGGCTGGCCCGGGCGAGCGGATACGGCGCGGGCATCGACTCGCCGGGCTGGTACGGCCACCTGTTCCGGGCCCCGGACCGGCCGGTGGAGCGGTGGCTCACCAAGGTGGCCGGGCTGCTGCGCGAGGAGGACCGCATCGTCTCCTCGGCCCATGTCATCGAGGCGGTACGGCTGGCCGAGACCCTCGCGGTGATGCGCGGCCGCCCGCTGCCCGGCCTGGGCGAGACGACCGACGCGGTACGGGCGGTGCTGTGCGAGGGCTCGGACGTCCCGCTGGCGCTGGTGCACGACCGGCTGGTGGTCGGGGACGTGCTCGGGGAGGTGCCGGAGTCCGCGCCCGCGGTGCCCCTGCAGCGGGACCTGGCCCGGGAGCAGCGCCGGCTCCGGCTCAAGCCGGAGGCGCTGGAGCGGGAGCTGGAGCTCGACCTGCGCAAGGACATCGACGCCGGTCGCAGCCGGCTGCTGCACCGGTTGCGGCTGCTCGGCGTCGGGTGGGGCGAGCCGGTGCAGTCGAGGGGGAGCACGGGCACGTTCCGGGAGACCTGGCGGCTGTGCTGGGAGCCGGAGCTGTCGGTGCGGGTGGCCGAGGCGGGCGTGTGGGGGACGACCGTCGACGGCGCGGCGACGGCCAGGGCCGAGGCCGACGCGGTGCGGGTGACCGCGCTCGCCGATGTCACCGCGCTCGCCGAGCACTGTCTGCTCGCCGGGCTGCCGGAGGCACTGCCGGTGGTGATGCGGGTGCTCGCCGACCGGGCCGCGCTGGACACGGACGTCGGCCATCTCGCCCAGGCGCTCCCGGCCCTGGTCCGCTCGCTGCGCTACGGCGACGTCCGGAGCACCGACACCGGGGCGCTCGCCGAGGTCGCCGCGGGCCTCGCCGAGCGGGTCTTCGTCGGACTCCCGCCCGCCTGCGCCGCCCTCGACGCGGACGCGGCGGAGGAGATGCGGGGCCATGTGGACGCGGTGCACACGGCGGTGGGGCTGCTCGACGAGACCGGGAGAGGAGGGACGACGGCCGGGACCGGAGAGGAGACGGCCGCAGGGACCGGGAATGAGACGGCCGCAGGGACCGGGAAGGGGACGGCCGCAGGGAAGAGGACGGTGGCCGGGAGCGGGAGCGGGAGCGGGAGCGGGAGCGGGAATGGGACCGGGAACGGGTCCGGATCCGGACCCGGGCACCGTGGCCTCCGTCGGCGCTGGCGGGCCGTGCTGCGGACGCTGTCCGGGCGGGACACCGTGCCCGGGGTGCTGCGCGGGCGGGCTGTGCGGATCCTGTTGGACGAAGGGGAGCTGGGGGCGGAGGAGGCGGCCCGGCTGATGGGCCTGGTGCTCTCGCCGGGGACCCCGCCGGCGGACGCGGCGGCCTGGATCGAGGGGTTCGTCGGGGGGAGCGGCGGGGGCGGGATGCTGCTCGTGCACGACGAGCGGCTGCTCGGTCTGGTCGACGCCTGGCTGACCGGGGTGCCGGTGGAGGCGTTCACGGACGTACTGCCACTGCTGCGGCGGACCTTCTCGGCGTACGAGCCGGGGGTGCGCAGAACGCTCGGCGAACTGGTGCGCCGGGGGCCGGGGGAGCGGCCCCGAGGGGTGGGGCAGGCCGCCGCGGTACCGGGTTTCGGTGCCGAGGCGGACACCGGGCGCGCCGACGCCGTACTGCCGGTGCTGCGGCTGCTGCTCGGGCTCGATGAACCCGACGACAAGAATCTGGACAACGGCCTTGTGGGGGCGGGGAGATGACCACGGACGTGAGGGACACCGGCAGCGGTCCGGACGACCCGGCGCGGGAACGGCTGCGGCGGTGGCGGCTGGTGCTCGGGGGCGAGGCCGCCGACGGGACCGGGTGTGCGCTGTCGGGGCGGGACGCGGCGATGGACGGGACGCTGGCCGCGCTGTACGGGAAGGGGGACAGAGCGCAGTCGGGGCGGGAGCGTTCGGCGGGGCTGGGGGCGTCGGCGCCGTCGGTGGCGCGCTGGCTCGGTGACATCCGGACGTACTTCCCGTCCTCGGTCGTCCAGGTCATGCAGCGCGACGCCATCGACCGGCTCGGGCTCGCCGCGCTGCTGCTCGAACCGGAGATGCTGGAGGCGGTCGAGGCCGACGTCCACCTGGTCGGCACGCTCCTCTCGCTCAACAAGGCGATGCCGGAGACGACGAAGGAGACGGCACGGGCGGTCGTCCGCAAGGTCGTCGAGGACCTGGAGAAGCGGCTGGCCACCCGCACCCGGGCCACCCTCACCGGAGCCCTCGACCGCAGCGCCCGCATCAACCGGCCGCGCCACCACGACATCGACTGGAACCGCACGATCTCGGCCAACCTCAAGCACTACCTGCCGGAGTACCGGACGATCGTGCCGGAGCGGCTGATCGGGTACGGGCGGGCGTCGCAGTCGGTGAAGAAGGAAGTGGTGCTCTGCATCGACCAGTCCGGGTCGATGGCCGCGTCGGTGGTGTACGCGTCCGTGTTCGGGGCGGTGCTGGCGTCCATGCGGTCGATCGACACCCGGCTCGTCGTCTTCGACACGGCGGTGGTCGATCTCACCGACCAGCTCGACGACCCGGTGGACGTGTTGTTCGGTACCCAGCTCGGCGGCGGTACGGACATCAACCGGGCGCTGGCGTACTGCCAGTCGCAGATCACCCGGCCGGCCGAGACCGTCGTCGTCCTCATCAGCGACCTCTACGAGGGCGGGATACGGAACGAGATGCTCAAGCGGGTCGCGGCGATGAAGGCGTCGGGGGTGCAGTTCGTGGCGCTGCTCGCGCTGTCGGACGAGGGGGCGCCCGCGTACGACCGGGAGCACGCGGCCGCGCTCGCGGCGCTGGGGGCACCGGCGTTCGCGTGCACGCCCGATCTCTTCCCGGAGGTGATGGCGGCGGCGATCGAGAAGCGCCCCATACCGGTTCCGGACACCGTGTGAGGACCAAGTGAGGCCGGATCCGGCGGGGGACTTGTCGACTCAGCGATACCCGACTCCGGGTGTCATAACGGACATGACTACCCATCGGTAACGGGGGGCTTGCGCGACCTCGGGCCTCCCGTGCAAGGATCGATGTCTCCACCGGTCTTTCACCGGTCTTCACGCCGTTGCGTGTCCCCAGCTCTGTTCCGCCGCACGGGAGGACCCTCCCCGTCTTGACCTCGCCAGCAGTTCTGCCCGGTGCCGCCGTGCGTGTCTTGCGCACGGCGGTGGGACGGCGTGCGCTGCAACTGGCGCTGCTGGTCGGCGGACTGCTCGCGCTCGGCTTCCTCTGCGGGGGGCAGGCGCAGGCGGCGGAGGGGGTGTCCTCGACACCGTCGTCGACCTCGGTCGTGACGTCGATCGTGACCCAGAAGGTGCCGCTGCGGGACCTGGTGACGCCGCACCGGCCGCACAAGGCGGCCGCCGCGCGGAAGCCCGCCACCGCGGCGGCGCCCGTGGTACCGGTGGCCGACGTTCCGGTGGCCGACAAGGCGCTCGGGGTTCCCGAGGCGGGCGAGGCCGTCCGTTCCGTGACCCGGACGGTGACCTCGACGACCTCGACCGTGACCCGCTCGCTCGACGAGACCGTGCGCCAGGTGTCGGAGCGGTTGCCGGTCGAGCTGCCCGCGCTGCCCGTCACGCCGGTGGTGCAGGTGCCGGAGCTCCCCGTCGTCTCCGAGCTGCCGGGCGTGTTGCTCCCGGCGCCGGTCACGTCGGCGCCCCGTCCCGCGCAGCCGCAGACGCCGGTCATGCATGACGCCGGGCAGGGGAAGCCCCGTACGAAGGCACCGGCGGCCACCGCCGTGTCGTACGGGCCGCGGATCACCGTCGTGACCCCTGCTCAGGGTGAGGCGCAGCGCGCCGCCGTCCACCGTGCCGTCGGCACCGCGGACGCTCCCACCCGTCCCGCGCCCGCCGGAGACCCGGACGGCGCGCTGGGCAAGTCGGCGGTCGACGGCACCGCCTCGCGGCACGCCGACGCGTACGCCGTGACCTTCGCAGACCGGGCGCCGCTGCGGCTCGTGCCCGGTGCCGCCGCGTGTGTCGACGCGGCCGGGACCCGGGACAGGTTCCGGGACATCCCCGTCTTCCCCGGCTAGGACCGGCGACCCCCTTCCCCGCCACGGACCTGTCGCGCGGGGGCGGAACAGGTCTGCCCGTCCGTCCGGACCCCCGAGGATCCCCCCTTCGGATCCCCTCCATCGGATCCCCCTCCGAACGCCTCCGGACGGCGATGTCCCCAGCCGCGCTTCCGGCACCACCGGAAGCCCTCCCGGCTCCGCGTCCGCGTCCCGAACGCACCGGAGCCCCGAAGGATCTGACGCACGCATGAACAAGAACATCCGCCGCTCCATCGTCATAGCCGCCGGAGTGACCGGCGCGTGGGCGCTCGGCTCGGCCGCGGCCAGCGCCGACGAACTGCCCGCCGCGTCCGTCTCCGCACCGGACGCCACGGATGCCGGCACCGGCGGCATCACCGGCACCCTCACCGACACGGTCGACGGCGTCGTGTCCGACGTCACCGGCACCGTCACCTCGACGGTCGCGGACACCACAGCGAAGGCGACGAGCACCGTGCAGGACACCCAGCAGTCGGCCGAGACCTCGACCGGCACCGTCGAGCAGGCCGCTCACACGACCGCCCCCAGGATCAGGGGTGGCCAGGCCATCAAGGGCGCCCGGGCGGCCCGCGCGGCGAAGGCCAAGGCCGAGAACGCCGAGAACCGGGTCCGGGCGAAGGCCGCGCACGTGGTCCAGGCCGCGCACACCGCCCACCACACGGCCGCCGAGGTCGCCGCCACCGCCACGGACACCACCTCCCCGGCCGTCCCCCGGGACGACATCGACTACCTCTTCGGCCCCCTCGCCTCCTTCGCCCCCGAGGTCGAGCAGGCGCTGGCCGCCGTCCAGACCAAGCTCCAGGCGACCCAGGCGGCCGCCCGCACCCAGGTGCAGGGCGTCGACGGGGCCGTGCGCACCCAGGTGCGGCGCACGGTGGCCGGCGCGGGCCGTACCGCAGGTCCCGTGACCGCCACGGCCGGTCGGGCGACCGCCACGGCCGGCCAGGTGACGACCGCCGCCGACGCCGCCGTGGCCGCCGTTCCCGCGCACGTCACCGGGACGGTCGACGGGGCCGGGCAGCGTGTGGTCGGCACGGTGCGGGCGGTGCCCGGGACGGTCACGCCGGTCGTCACCGGCACGGCCGCCGTCGTCGCCCCGCCGGTCGCCTCCGACGCCGTGCACGGTGTCCTTCCGGTGGCCGGATCGGCGGTCGGGGACGTGCACGGCGCCGCGACCGGCGCGGTGGCCGGGGTGGTGCCGGTCGCCGAGGGCGCGGCCGCCGGAGTCGGGGGCACGGCCACCGGCGCCGTCGCCGCCGTACTGCCGGTCGCCGAGTACGCGGTGACGGGCGTCCACGGCACCGCCACGGGGGCCGTGGGCGGCGTCCACGGCGTCGCCACCGGTGCCGTCGGCGATGTGTACCCGGCCGTCGCGGACGTGCCTCCGTACGCCACCGGACTGGTCGGGGAGGTCACCCAGGACGCCGTCGGCGCCGTGCTGCCGCCCGTCGCCGGGACCGCCGTGCACGGGGTCGTGCCGGTCGCCGGGCAGGCCGTGGCGGACGCCCGGGCGCTGGCGTACGGCGCCGTGGGCGACGTCCGGCCGGTCGTCGCTGCCGTGCCGCCGCTCGCGTACGGGGTGACCGGACATGTGACCACCTATGCGGAGGACCTGGCCGGGCCGGTCCTCGACGGTGCCGAGGCGCTGGCGTACGGCGCGGTCGGCGACGCGCAGCCGGTCGTCGCGGCCGCCGTGCCGCTCACGCAGGACGTGACCGGCACCCCGCTGGCCGCGCACGCGGTCGCCGGGGTCCGGCAGGTCGCCGACTCCATGACCCCGGAGTACGTCCACGGCCCGCAGGCCGCCCGGACCTACTCCGTCTGACTCCGGGGGGCGGCCGCGCCCGGACGACCGAACACCGTCGGTTCGTCCGGGCCCGGAGCCTCGCGGATCCGGCCGGTGATCCCATGGGGACGGTGATCGCCGGCCAAGCCTCCAGGGCCGTTCCTTAAGGCCGGCCCTGGAGGCTGAGGCCTCACCGGGCCAACCCCGGCCCGGTGAGGCCTCGCACTTCGTCCCGAAGGCACTCCAAAGGCGCCTCAAGACGGCACGCCGTGCCAGAAAACCGCTGGATACCCGGCATCATGTGACAGGTATCACCGCTCAGGTGTGACCCTCGATTTAGGGTGCCCCCGCAACCGGCGATAACCTGCGAGACGGACATGCCGCGCGCTCGGACACCGTGTGCGCTTCCCCTGTGACCCATGCGGACGTCACGTTGCCCTTCGCGGCACGCCCACGCATCCAACGAACCGCGAGATCACTGATAGGGACGGAAGCGCGTGGACCTGTTCGAGTACCAGGCGAGGGACCTCTTCGCCAAGCACGATGTACCGGTGCTGGCCGGTGAAGTCATCGACACGCCTGAGGCGGCGCGCGAGATCACCGAGCGACTGGGCGGCAAGTCCGTCGTCAAGGCGCAGGTGAAGGTCGGTGGTCGCGGCAAGGCCGGTGGCGTCAAGCTGGCTGCCTCCGCGGACGAGGCCGTCGCCCGTGCGACGGACATCCTCGGCATGGACATCAAGGGCCACACGGTCCACAAGGTGATGATCGCCGAGACCGCCCCGGAGATCCTCGAGGAGTACTACGTCTCCTTCCTCCTCGACCGTGCGAACCGCACCTTCCTCTCCATCGCCTCCGTCGAGGGCGGCATGGAGATCGAGGAGGTCGCGGCCACCCGCCCCGAGGCCGTCGCCAAGACCCCGATCGACGCGATCGACGGTGTGGACCTGGCCAAGGCCAAGGAGATCGTCGCCGCGGCGAAGTTCCCGGCCGAGGTCGCCGACAAGGTCGCGAACGTCCTCGTCACGCTGTGGGACACCTTCATCAAGGAGGACGCCCTCCTCGTCGAGGTCAACCCGCTCGCGAAGGTCGCCTCCGGTGACGTCATCGCCCTCGACGGCAAGGTGTCGCTGGACGACAACGCCGAGTTCCGCCACGCGGACTGGGAGGAGCTCCACGACAAGGCCGCGGCCAACCCGCTGGAGGCCGCCGCCAAGGAGAAGAACCTCAACTACGTCAAGCTCGAGGGCGAGGTCGGCATCATCGGCAACGGCGCGGGTCTCGTCATGAGCACCCTGGACGTCGTCGCGTACGCCGGTGAGAACCACGGTGGCGTCAAGCCCGCCAACTTCCTCGACATCGGCGGTGGCGCCTCCGCCCAGGTCATGGCCAACGGCCTGGAGATCATCCTCGGCGACCCCGACGTCAAGTCGGTCTTCGTCAACGTCTTCGGTGGCATCACCGCCTGCGACGAGGTCGCCAACGGCATCGTCCAGGCCCTCAAGCTTCTTGAGGACCGCGGCGAGAACGTCTCGAAGCCGCTCGTCGTCCGCCTCGACGGCAACAACGCCGAGCTGGGCCGCAAGATCCTCACGGACGCCAACCACCCGCTGGTGCAGCGCGTCGACACCATGGACGGCGCGGCCGACAAGGCCGCCGAGCTGGCCCACGCCGCCAAGTAAGCACTCAGGACGAGGACACAACACACCATGGCTATCTGGCTCAACAAGGACAGCAAGGTCATCGTCCAGGGCATGACGGGCGCCACGGGCATGAAGCACACCAAGCTCATGCTGGGCGACGGCACCAACGTCGTGGGCGGCGTCAACCCGCGCAAGGCGGGGCAGACCGTGGACTTCGACGGCACCGAGGTACCGGTATTCGGTACGGTCGCCGAGGCCATCGAGAAGACCGGCGCCAACGTCTCCGTCATCTTCGTGCCGGAGAAGTTCACCAAGGACGCGGTCGTCGAGGCCATCGACGCCGAGATCCCGGTCGCCGTCGTGATCACCGAGGGCATCGCCGTGCACGACTCGGCGTCGTTCTGGGCGTACGCCGGCAAGAAGGGCAACAAGACCCGCATCATCGGCCCGAACTGCCCCGGCATCATCACCCCGGGCCAGTCGAACGTCGGCATCATCCCGGGCGACATCACCAAGCCGGGCCGTATCGGCCTGGTCTCGAAGTCCGGCACGCTGACGTACCAGATGATGTACGAGCTCCGTGACATCGGCTTCTCGACCGCCGTCGGCATCGGTGGCGACCCGATCATCGGCACCACGCACATCGACGCGCTCGCCGCGTTCGAGGCCGACCCCGAGACCGACCTGATCGTCATGATCGGCGAGATCGGCGGCGACGCCGAGGAGCGGGCCGCGGACTTCATCGCGAAGAACGTGACCAAGCCGGTCGTCGGTTACGTCGCGGGCTTCACCGCCCCCGAGGGCAAGACCATGGGCCACGCCGGCGCCATCGTCTCCGGTTCGTCGGGCACCGCCCAGGCGAAGAAGGAGGCCCTGGAGGCCGCGGGCGTCAAGGTCGGCAAGACCCCGACCGAGACGGCGAAGCTGGCCCGCGAGATCCTCGCCGGCTGAACAACTGCGTGACCGCACGCAGGTAGGCCCGTTCCCCAGGGTGGGAGCGGGCCTACCGATGTTCTGTCCTACCTGCGGCCGAGAAACCAAGGGGCGCGGGGAACTGTGTGACCAGCCCCCACCGGGCCCGCAGCCGAACGCACTCACCGAGGCAACGGCACCAACCTCTCCGGCCCCTTCTCGGCCGCCCTGCGGAGCTTCGCCTGCAACGCCCGCTCCCCCGCCGACAACGGCCCGAGCCCCACCTCCGCCGGTACCCCACTGATCGCCTGTGCCGGGCCGACCGGCGCCTCGTAGTGCGTCGGCGCCGTCCGCAGCGTCAGCGTCGTCGCCGCGACGATCGCCGCCGTGAAGGCGAGGGCGGACCGGGTCCAGAACCGGGTCCGGCGTTCCGCGTACGTACGGACCGACGGCGGCTGAGCGGCACGCAACCGCTCCGCCGAGGCGAGTTCGGCCAGCCGCCGGTGCAGCTCCGCCGCGTCCGCCAGTTCCGGAACCCGCGCCGCGACCTCCCGGCGCGCCCGGGTGAGCCGGCCCGCCGCCGCCGGTGTGCTCGCCTCCGTCTCCGCCGCCGTCTCCGGCAGATCGAGCCCGACGCCGTCGTACAACAGCAGCGTGCGGCGGTACGTCGGCGGCAGTTTCAGCAACGCGTCCAGCAGGGCGCGGTCGGCCGCGTCGGCGGGCGGGGGCTCGGGGTGCCGGTAGCGCAGCCGGAACCGGTGCCAGGGGGAGAGCGCGCACTCGTGCGCCACCGCGCGCACCCAGCCGGCCGGGTCCCGGTCGCGGGCCACCTGCGGCCAGTTCTGCCAGGCGAGTTGGAAGGCCTGCTCGACGGCTTCCCGCGCCAGTTCCCGGCGCCCGGTGAGCAGATAGGTCTGCCGTACCAGGGCCGGGGCGCAGAACGCGTACAGCGAGTCGAAGGCCTGAGCGGGCGTCAGGGCGGCAGCCGGTACGGCCTGGTCGGCGTGGGCCGGGCTCTGCGTCACTTGGCGTACCTTCCTACGAAAAAGCACATAAACATATATTGAGCGACACTTCGGTGGTTCGCCCGTTACGACGGGAAAGCGCGTGTCGTTGGGAGCATGGCGGTCGTGATGAACATGACCGTCCGCCGACCGTCGTTCTCGGCCCTGCTCGCCCGGCTGCGCGACCGTTCCCCCGGACTCGGCGCGAGCCTCCTGGGCGGCGCGATCGCGGCCGGGCTCGGACTCGGCTGTTTCTCCGTGCTGGTGATGGCGCTCTGGGTCAGTTCGCCCTATCCCGACAGCGGTCCGGGCGGCGCGTTGCATCTCGCGGCGGCGCTGTGGCTCCTCGCCCACGGTGTCGAACTGGTCCGTATCCACACCCTGTCCGGGGTGCCGGCGCCGGTCGGGGTGACGCCGTTGCTGCTGCTCGTGGTGCCGGCGCTGCTGGTGTACCGGGGCGCGCGGGAGGCGGTGGACGCCCCGGACGGCGCGGGTGCCGACGCGCCGCCGGTCCGGGCCCGGACGGCGTGGACCGGCGTGGTCACCGGCTACCTCGGTGTCGGCGGCTGCGTCGCGCTGTACGCGTCCGGCGGTGAACTGCGGCCGGTGTGGGGGTGGGTGGCGGTGTGTCTGCCACTGCTCGCGACGGGCGCGGCGGGCGCCGGGGTGTGGACGGCGTACGGCCGTCCGCGCGAGCCGCTGCCGGGTCTGGTCCGGGTGCTGCCGGGGGCGGTACGGCGGCTGCTGTCCGGGCGGGACACCCGGGTGCGGTGGGGTACGGCCGTCCGCGCGTCCCTGGCCGGAACGGTCGTGTTCTTCGGGGGCGGGACGACGCTGCTCGCGGTGTCGCTGGTGGGGCACGGCGACGCGACGCGGGCGTCCTTCCTCCAGCTGACGGCGGGCTGGACCGGGCGCTGTGCCGTCCTGCTCCTCTGCGTCTGCCTCGTTCCCAACGCGGCGGTGTGGTCGGCGTCGTACGCCGTCGGCCCGGGCTTCGCGCTCGGCGCCGGGCATCTCGTGAACCCTCTTGCCTCCGACCGGGCACCGTTCCTCCCGCCGTTTCCCCTGCTGGCGGCCGTGCCGGTGAACGGGCCCGGGACACCGGTGAACTGGCTGGCCGGGGCGGCGGTACCGGTGGCGGCCGGGGTGACGGTGGCGTGGTTCGTGGTGAAGAGGACGGCCGAACGGCAGTGGACGACCGGGCGCACGGCCGGGGTGGTGACGCTGGCCGCACTGCTGTGCGCGCTGCTGCTCGCGGCGCTGGCCGGGCTGGCCGGCGGCCCCATGGGCGTCTCCGGGCTCACCCGCTTCGGCCCCGTCTGGTGGCAGACGGGCACGGCGACCGCAGTCTGGCTCGCCGGCGTGGGGGTGCCGACGGCCCTGGCGGTGCGGAAGTGGCGGGGGCGGGGTATCGCCTCGCTCGCGGCCTGGCTGGGGCTCGGCAGCACGACGACCGCGGAGAACCGCACCGAGGAGAGCCGCACCGCGAAGAGACAGACCGCGGAGAGACGCACCGCGGAGAGGCGGGCGGCCAAGCAGCGGACGGCGGAGAAGCGGACCGCGGACAGGCGGGCGGAGAAGAGGCGGCGAGCCGAGCGGCGGGCCGCGGAGAAGCAGGCGGCCAAGAGGCAGCGGGCGGAGGCGGCCGAGCGGCGGACCACGGAGAAGCGGACCGGTGAGCGGTCGGAGCCCTCCACCCCGGTCGCGTCGGCCGCACCCCTGCCCGGCCAGGGCGACGGCGACACGTTCGAGGAGTGGTACGAGGCGCTCCCGGCCGAGCCGTACCCCGTTCCGCCGGTCCGGCCCTTCCCGGCTCCCCCCGCCGACCCCTACGGCGTACCGCCCGCCGAGCCCCGCGAGGCGCCACCGGCCCGCCATCCCTACGCGCCCCTGTCCGCCGAGCCCGGCACACCCCCGTCCGCGGCCCCGCTGCCCGATCCCTGGCAGGACGAGGTGGCGCGCAGGGCCAGGTGGGCGACGTTGCGGGAGGTCTCCGAACCGGGCGACGGCGTGGACGGCTCCTGACCGCGGGGCCTCGTCCGGGCCGTCAGCTGTTCGTGCTCCCCATGAAGGGCCGCAGCTCCTTCGGCAGCAGATGGTCGCAGGACTGCTGGGCCTCGTTGGTGAGCGCGTCCGTGACGCACGTGTAGTAGTCGCGGTAGACCAGCTGGGCCGTGAAGCTCGCCGCCACCAGGGCCAGCGCCAGGGACGCCGTGACCAGGCCGCTGATCGCCGCCGTCGTCTGGGGGCGGCCGCCTGCGGCCTCGTCGGGGTTGCGCGGCTTGGCGCGGAGCGCGCTGACGCCCCAGTAGATGGCCAGCGCGCCGAGCAGCAGCGCGACGTACGGCCAGCTGAAGAGGGCGAAGAAGAACGCCCACATCCCGCACAGCAGGGCGTACCGCGCCCGGCGCTGGGTCGGGTCCGTGGGGTCCCAGCGCATGCCGGGGCCGGGGCCACCGGGGCCACCCTGGCCGTCGCCCCCGGGGCCGCGGCCGGGACGCTCGCCGAAGCCGCCGGACTGCCGGCCGGGCTGGCGGTCGCTCCACTGGCTGCCCCAGGGTGACTGCTCGTCGCGGTCACCGGCGGGGCGGCGCGGCCGCCACGGGCTGTCCGGCGTGCCCTCCGGCGGCGGGGCGAAGGGGTTGTCGTCCTGCTGGTCGCTCTTCGGCCGGTCCGAGGGCGCGTCCGGCGGCGAGGCCGGCCGCTCCCGCAACAGCACGGCGAAACGCGTCCCTCCCTGCACCGACTGCGGGGGGAGCAGGCGAAGTCCCAGGCTGCGGTCCGGCATCAAGTGAGCGTCTTCCCCTAGATCGATACGACTGATGAGTACGGCGGATGAATGCGACTGATGAACACGGCTGATGAACACGGCTGGTGAATGCTGACGGATATGGCGGATCGATACGGCGGATGAAACGGCTGGTTACCTCGTGAACGTGCCGTATCCCGGACACGTTCCCGTCGCGGTACTTCCCAGACGCTACCTTCCGGCCACGCCCCCGTCCCGTGGGGGCCGCCCGGTGTGCCGGTATCGTTGCTGACGGTCGGCCGCTTCGTAGACTTCCCCGTATCCGGGGGCGCGAAGCACTCGTACGAATGTACAAGTGCCGTACGGGGTCGGCCGCCGTACCGACGCTCCCCCGAGAAAGGGCCCCGCCGTGGCCGCCAAGCCCGTGGCCAAGCGCCTCGTCGTGCTGGTCTCCGGATCCGGCACCAACCTCCAGGCGCTGCTCGACGCCATCGCCGAGACCGGGGCGGAGGGCTACGGCGCCGAGGTCGTCGCCGTGGGCGCCGACCGCGACGGCATCGAGGGGCTCGCGCGTGCCGAGCACGCCGGGCTGCCCACCTTCGTGACCAGGGTGAAGGACTTCGGGAGCCGGGAGGAGTGGGACCGGGCGCTGGCCGACGCCGTCGCCGCCCACGAACCGGACCTCGTGATCTCCGCCGGGTTCATGAAGATCGTCGGCAAGGAGTTCCTGGCGCGGTTCGGCGGGCGCACCGTCAACACGCACCCCGCGCTGCTGCCCAGTTTTCCGGGGGCCCACGGCGTACGCGACGCGCTCGCGTACGGCGCCAGGGTCACCGGCTGCACCGTCCACTTCGTCGACGACGGCGTCGACACCGGGCCGATCATCGCTCAGGGCGTGGTGGAGGTCCGGGACGAGGACGACGAGAGCGCTCTGCACGAGCGCATCAAGGACGTCGAGCGAAGGCTGCTCGTCGAGGTCGTGGGGCGGATCGCCCGCAACGGCTATCGCATTGAGGGACGAAAGGTAGTTATCCAGTGACCGCCGAGAGCAACAAGCGGACCGTCCGACGGGCGCTCGTCAGCGTCTACGACAAGACGGGCCTCGAAGACCTCGCGCGCGGGCTGCACGAGGCGGGCGTCGAGCTGGTCTCCACCGGCTCCACCGCCTCCCGCATCGCCGCCGCCGGAGTCCCCGTCACCAAGGTCGAGGAGCTCACCGGCTTCCCGGAGTGCCTGGACGGCCGGGTCAAGACCCTGCACCCCAAGGTCCACGCCGGCATCCTCGCCGACCTGCGCCTGGACAGCCACCGCAAGCAGCTCGACGAGCTGGGCGTGGCCCCCTTCGACCTCGTCGTCGTCAACCTCTACCCGTTCCGCGAGACCGTCGCCTCCGGTGCCTCGGCCGACGAGTGCGTCGAGCAGATCGACATCGGCGGCCCCTCGATGGTCCGCGCCGCCGCCAAGAACCACCCCTCGGTCGCCGTCGTCACCAGCCCGGCCCGGTACGCCGACGTCCTCGCCGCGGTCGCCGAGGGCGGCTTCGACCTCGCCACCCGCAAGCGGCTCGCCGCCGAGGCCTTCCAGCACACCGCGTCCTACGACGTGGCGGTGGCCTCCTGGTTCGCCTCGGAGTACGCCCCCGTCGACGAGTCGCGGTTCCCCGACTTCCTGGGCGCCACCTGGGAGCGCGAGAACACCCTGCGCTACGGCGAGAACCCGCACCAGCCCGCCGCCCTCTACGTCGACGCCGCCGGCAGCGGCCTCGCCAAGGCCGAGCAGCTGCACGGCAAGGAGATGTCGTACAACAACTACACGGACACGGACGCCGCCCGCCGTGCCGCGTACGACCACGACGAGCCGTGCGTCGCGATCATCAAGCACGCCAACCCCTGTGGCATCGCGGTCGGTTCGGATGTCGCCGAGGCGCACCGCAAGGCGCACGCCTGTGACCCGCTGTCCGCGTTCGGCGGCGTGATCGCCGTCAACCGGCCGGTGAGCAAGGAGATGGCGGAGCAGGTCGCCGAGATCTTCACCGAGGTCATCGTCGCGCCCGACTACGAGGAGGGGGCGCTCGAAGCCCTCGCCAAGAAGAAGAACATCCGCGTCCTGAAGGCGCCGGGCGCCCCGGCCAACCCGGTCGAGGTCAAGCCCGTCGACGGCGGTGTGCTGCTCCAGGTCACCGACCGGCTGCAGGCCGACGGCGACGACCCGGCCAACTGGACCCTCGCGACCGGCGAGGCCCTGAGCGCGGCGGAGCTCGCCGAGCTCGCCTTCGCCTGGAAGGCCTGCCGGGCCGTGAAGTCCAACGCCATCCTGCTCGCCAAGGACGGCGCCTCGGTCGGCGTCGGCATGGGCCAGGTCAACCGCGTCGACTCCGCGAAGCTCGCGGTCGAGCGGGCCGGCGAGGAGCGGGCGCGCGGCTCCTACGCCGCCTCCGACGCGTTCTTCCCCTTCCCCGACGGCCTGGAGATCCTCACCGCGGCCGGTGTGAAGGCCGTGGTGCAGCCGGGCGGTTCGGTCCGCGACGAACTCGTCGTCGAGGCCGCGAAGAAGGCCGGCGTGACGATGTACTTCACGGGGACGCGGCACTTCTTCCACTGAGTCGCGGAAGCGTAGGCGCAAACACCAGGGCCGTGTCCCCCCCCGTGGAGGGGGACACGGCCCTTGGAGTGCGGTCCGGCGGTTCAGCCGCTCAGTTGCTGCGGATCACGATCGTGCCGCAGACCTTGTCCGCGAACGTCTGGCGCTTGCTGTCCCACGCCGGCCACAGGTAGCCGAGGTAGCAGGGCAGGCCGTCCAGGATGTGGGCCAGCTGGCGCACGAACGCCATGCCCGCACCGATCGGCTGGCCCGTCTCCTCCTTGAGCGTGCGGGTGCCGACCGCCTTCTTGCCCAGGCTCTGACCGGTACGCCCCTCCAGGATGATCTGGTAGACGAACAGGCCGATCAGGCCGAGGAAGCCGATGATCGTCAGTGCGGGGGTCTTGTTGCCGGCGCCCACGATCACGAGGATGTACGGGATGCCGTACAGCAGCATGTCGATCACCTTGCTCAGGAAACGCCAGCCCCAGTTCGCGTACGGCGGCGTCGCGCCGTAACCCTGCTGCGGGTAGCCGTAGCCGCCCTGCTGGGGGTAGCCGGGCTGCTGCTGGGGGTAGCCGTAGCCCTGCTGCGGCGGCACGCCCTGCGGGGCCTGCTGGTAGCCGGGCTGGCCCTGCTGGGGGTAGCCGTAGCCGGGCTGACCCTGCTGCGGGTTCTGCGGCTGACCGTAGGGGTTGTTGGGCGAGCCGAAACTCATGGCGGTTTCCTCCGTTGGACCTGCGGGGACGACGCGGACAAGCACGGAGGTACGTCATGATCTGAGCGGTTTGCCCCCCACCGGACCGCGATACTGCGCCGTTCATCGTTAAGTACGGGCGAGTTGTTGTCCAGTCCGATTAGCGATGTGTTGTGCAAGTGCAACATCATTGATCATGACCGCGCACCCGAGTGGAACCAGGGGGCCGCCATCCGGGAGGATGGAGCCATGACCGCCCAGACTCTCGATGGCAAGGCCACCGCAGCCGCGATCAAGTCCGATCTGACCGCCCGGGTGGCGGCGCTGAAGGAGAAGGGCGTCACGCCCGGCCTCGGCACGATCCTCGTCGGGGACGACCCCGGCAGCCAGAAGTACGTCGCCGGCAAGCACCGCGACTGCGCGCAGGTCGGCATCGCCTCCATCCAGCGCGAACTCCCGGCCACCGCGACCCAGGAGGAGATCGAGGCGGTCGTCCGCGAGCTCAACGAAGACCCCGACTGCACCGGCTACATCGTCCAGCTCCCGCTGCCCAAGGGCATCGACGAGAACCGCATCCTGGAGCTGATGGACCCGCACAAGGACGCGGACGGCCTGCACCCGATGAACCTCGGCCGGCTGGTCCTCGGCGAGCCCGCGCCGCTGCCCTGCACCCCCAACGGCGTACTCACCCTGCTGCGCCGGCACGGCGTCGAGATCAAGGGCGCCGAGGTCGTGGTCGTCGGCCGTGGCGTGACCATCGGCCGCCCGATGCCGCTGCTGCTCACCCGGCGCAGCGAGAACGCGACGGTCACGCAGTGCCACACCGGCACGCGCGACCTCTCCTCGCATCTCAAGCGCGCGGACATCATCGTCGCCGCGGCCGGCTCCCCGCACCTGATCCGCCCCGAGGACGTCAAGCCGGGCGCGGCCGTCCTCGACGTCGGTGTCTCCCGCAACGCCGACGGCAAGATCGTCGGCGATGTCCACCCCGGCGTCGCCGAGGTCGCCGGGTGGATCTCTCCCAACCCCGGCGGTGTCGGGCCGATGACCCGGGCGCAGCTGCTGGTCAACGTGGTCGAGGCGGCGGAGCGCAGTGTCGGCTGACGGGCGTCGCGCGACCCGGCGCTTTCCGCTGTTCACCCGGGACACGGCTCGCCCCGAAGGGGGCGGCCGGGCCGCGTCGGGGGACCTGCCGGCGCCGGCCCGGCAGTGGCCGCTGCTGGTCGTGCTCGCGACCGCCGCGGTGGGGCTGCTGGTGACCTCGCTGGACCAGTTCCGGATCGGAGCGCTGCTGATCGGGGCGGCGCTGCTCGCCGGTGCGGTGATGCGCTGGGTACTGCCGAGCGTGGGGATGCTGGCGGTCCGGTCACGGTTCACGGACATCGTGACGTACGGGGTGCTGGGGCTGGCGATAGTGCTGCTGGCGCTGATGGCGCAGCCCAAGCCGTGGCTGGTGATCCCGTACTTGAAGGACACCCTGCACTTCACCATGCGGAGCTAGGGATCGGGTTCAGTGTCTGCTGCGGGCCGGTGGGGGCTGGTCGCGCCCGCGCGGCGGTAGCCGCATGTCAAATACAGCCCCGCGCCCCTTCGGGGCGCTGAGAAAGTGGCCCGCACCTCCCCCGGTGGGTGCGGGCCTGCTTCCCCCTGATCGAAGGTAGGGCGTCGGTGGCGCAGGCGAATCCCACCGCTGATTGAACCGGCTACAACTTCCGCGGTACTCCCGGTGATTGACTCCCCGCCTTCGACCCCGGCGTTACGCTGCGGCGATGCGCCTCCGCAACCCGCCGCCGCTCGCCGTCGACACGCTGTTCGCGTGCATGACGGTCGTGATGGCCGTGTCGCTGGGGCGGGAGTCGCCCACACAGGGCTGGCCGGTGCTCGACGCGCGGGCGTACGCGCTGGTCGGGCTGGCGCATCTGCCCATCGCGCTGCGGGGGCGGTGGCCGCTGCAGGTGTTCGCCGTCGTGCTGTGCGCCTCGTTCGTCTATGTCAGCCTCGGTTACTGGCCCGTGGTGTGCACCTTCGGTTCCATGGTGGCGCTGTACACGGTCGCGTCGGTGCGGCCGCTCCGGATCGCCGTCGGCTGTGCGCTCTGTCTGACCGGCATGTGGGTGTACGCGGGGATCGTCACGGCCGACTCCTCGATGCTGTCGGTCGTTACGCAGGCGCTGCTGTACTGCTCGGTGCTGCTCTGGTTCGGGCATCTCGCGCAGCGGTCCGCCATCCTCACCCGGCATCTGCGGGCCGAGCAGGCCGAGCGGGCCCGGCGGGCCGTCGCCGAGGAACGCGGGCGGATAGCGCGGGAGTTGCACGATGTCGTCGCCCATCACATGTCGGTGATCTCCGTGCAGGCGGGACTCGCCCGGTTCGTCTTCGAGACGAATCCCGGTAAGGCGCGGGGCGCGCTCGGGACGATCGCCGACACCAGCGGGGAGGCGCTGGAGGAACTGCGGCGCATGCTCCAGGTGCTGCGGGAGGAGGATCCGCGGGCCGCCGAGCGGGCTCCCATGCCCACCCTGGAGCGGCTGGCCGAACTCGTCGAGCGGGTGCGCAGCGGCGGACTGCCCGTCGAGTTCACGGTCGAGGGAGAGCCCCGGCCGCTGCCGCCCGGTGTCGAACTGTGCGCCTACCGCGTCGTGCAGGAGGCCCTCACCAACGTCCTCAAGCACGCCGGCCGCGCCCACGCGCGCGTGCTGCTGCGGTACGGGCCGCACGAGCTGACCGTGTCCGTCCACGACGACGGGGAGGGGGTGAATCCGGACAGAGTGCGAACGGGCGCCGGACATGGCTTGATCGGCATGCGGGAGCGGGCCAAGCTCTACGGTGGGACGATCAGCGTCGGCCCGCGCCCCGAGGGCGGCTTCGCGGTCGAACTGATCCTGCCGACCTCGGCCACACTCGCACGGCGGGGGGACGACCGTACCGGATGACCAGAGTGCTCGTGGTCGACGACCAGTTCCTCATCCGCGCGGGCCTGGTGGGGCTGCTGGAGGCCGCCCCCGGGTTCGAGGTGGCGGGGGAGGCCGGGGACGGTGCGGAGGCGGTGCGGCTGGCCGCCGAGACCCGGCCCGACGTCGTCCTGATGGACATCCGGATGCCCGGGCTCAACGGCATCGAGGCCACCGAGCGCATCATCGCCCAGGCGGGCGGACCGCCGCCCCGCGTCCTCGTCCTGACCACCTTCGACCTCGACGAGTACGTGTACGGCGCGCTGCGCGCCGGCGCCTCTGGGTTCCTCCTCAAGGACTCCGGCCCGGAACGGCTGCTGGCCGCCGTCACCGCGGTGGACGGCGGTGACGCCCTGTTCGCGCCCAGCGTCACCCGGCGCCTGGTGGAGGCCTTCGCCCGGCAGCACGGCGGCGGCCCCCAGGCCGGGCCACCGCCCGACCTGGAGGTGCTGACCTCCCGCGAGGTCGAGGTCCTCCGGCTCACCGCGCGCGGGCTGACCAACCTGGAGATCGCCGACCGCCTCTACATCAGCGAGGCGACCGTGAAGACCCACCTCAACCGCACGATGACCAAGCTGGACCTGGGCAGCCGGGCGCAGGCGGTGGTGGTGGCGTACGAGACGGGGCTGGTGACGCCGGGCGGCCCGGCGGGCTGATCCGGACAGCGGCCCCGGGGGCGGACCGGCGGCCCGTCCCCTCCCCCGAGCAGGACGGACCGCCGTCAGGATTCAGCCTTCCCACCGCGCGGGGCCCGTTCAACGGCTGTCCGACGCCTGTGGCACAGAGGTGACAGTTCCGGTACGGACCGCCCGCACCGCCACTGCCTGCGGGAACCGCCGGACCACCCGCTGTCGTCACCCGGTCTGAACTGGCAACGAACTGGCAACGAGCGAAGCCGTGGAGGTGCGTCATGAGCGGCTGGCAGCCGCTGCCGGAAGGGCTCCCGCCGGAGGTACGGCACTTCGTGGAGCAGCTGCGGCTCCTCAAGGACGACACGGGCCTCAGCCTGGTCGCGCTGGGCGCCCGCACCGCGTACAGCAAGTCCTCCTGGCAGCGCTACCTCAACGCCGTGCAGCCGCCGCCGAGACAGGCCGTCGTCGCGCTGTGCCGGGTCGCGGGCCTCGCCGGCGCGGACGCCGAACGGCACGCCGTGCGCTGGGAACTGGCCGTCCAGGCCTGGCCGCGCCCGGCGGCCGAGCCGGAACGGCCGCCGGGCGCGGGGGAGTACGAGGACGACCCGACCCTGCCGTGGTGGGACCGCCCGGAGCAGGAACCGGCGCCCCGCCCGCACGGCCGGCTGCTGCTGTACGCAGTTCTGCTGCTGCTCGTGCTGCTCCTCGTGACGGTCGTCGGTGCCGTGGTTCTCGGGTGAGACCCGGGTGCGATGAGTCCCCTGTGACCTGCGAGGTCACAAGCCGGTGACCGGTGTGTCGATGTGTTGACAAGTTCGCGGATATGTTACGAAGCCGCCTCACAAGCGGGCTAACGTGTCCAATCGGGACGAGCTGGAGGCCCGTTGGACCGCATGGCGGTCGGCGTGCGACGGTGCACCTCGGCGGGCCGATGCTCCTGTGCGCCCCCTGTTCGGGGACCGGGTTCCGGGGTCGCCGCGGTTCGGTGGGTAGCCAGAACGGGGACCGGCGCGGGGGCACCACGCGCAAGGGGAACGCGGGGAAGACACGGCACCGAACCGGGGGAAAGCGGACCGGGGGAAGAGGGGGAGCAATGCCTCGTTGGAAAGCCCTGCCGGATGAACTCGATCCGCAGGTGAGGGAGTTCGCCACCCAGTTGCGGAGGCTCGTGGACCGCAGCGGGATGAGCGTCGCGGCGCTGTCCGACCGTACCGGCTACAGCAGGACGTCCTGGGAGCGGTACCTCGGCGGACGGCTGCTGGCACCCAAGGGCGCGGTCGTCGCGCTCGCCGAGGTCACCGGCAGCAATCCCGTCCATCTCACGACCATGTGGGAGCTGGCGGAACGGGCCTGGAGCCGTTCGGAGCAGCGCCACGACATGACCATGGAAGCGATCCGGATCTCCCAGGCGCGGGCCGCGCTCGGGGAGTTCGGGGCGCCCCCGTCGGCGTCCCCGTCCGCGTCCGGCACCGGAGCCGCGGCCGGTTCCGGAGCCGCGGCCGGTGCCGGTGCCGCGGCCGGTGCCGGTGCCGGCACCGGAGGCGGGGGTGGTGCCGGGACCGGGTCCGGGGGCAAGGCTGCGCGCCGCGCGGCCGGTGCCGTCGCGACGCCCGGGATCGCCGGGCCGGCGGGTGTCTCGCCCACCATCCCGCCCCAGCCGACGGCGCCCGACGCGAACCGCCGGGAGGGCACCGGATCCCGGGGGCCCGCCGCGCCCCGGAGCGGTCCGGCCGCCCCCGGGGCCGGCAAGCGGCGGCTGACGATGTTCCTCGCGGGGATCGTCGGCATGGTCGTCGTCATCGCCGCGGTCCTCTTCCTCACCGGCAACGACGACGGCGGGAAGAAGAACCAGGGCACCGCCTCCGCCTCGCCCTCCGCCGGCACCGGCACCGACCTGCCGGCCGGGGTGAAGTGCGCGGGCGCCGGCTGCACCGGCAAGGACGCGGAGGCCATGGGGTGCAGCGGCGACCTGGTGACCACCGCCAAGACCGCCACGGTCGGCGCGACCACCCTGGAGGTCCGCTACAGCAGGACCTGCGGCGCCGCCTGGGGCCGGATCACGGGCGCCGCCCGGGGCGACTCGGTGCGGATCACGGCCGGCACCACCACGGAACGCGGCGACATCACGGCCACCGGCGACACCATCGCGTACACGCCGATGGTCGCGGTGAAGGACGCGACCGGGGCGAAGGCCTGCGCCACGCTGGCGTCGGGGCGGACGGGGTGCACGACCTGACGGGGTGACCCCGACGGAGAAAGTCGCGGCACCGAGGAATGCCAGGCAGTTTCCCGGGCACGCGAAACGTACCCCCACGGGAGTCCGGTCACCGGCACCCCCGAGTGGCAGCCGCCTCGTCTCACCTCTCCCGGACGGGCGGCTGCCGCTTGTTTGTGGGGTGAGCCACACCCACCCCTCGCTCTACGGCCTCCGGAATGCGCGATAGCCTGACCGGTGGATCTCTTGATGCCAAGAGATCGATCATTTGTACGTCCGCTCGCCAGGGCAAGGACGCCCACCGCCAGCTGTCATACGGAGAACGCCATGACCCGCACTCCCGTGAACGTCACCGTCACCGGCGCGGCCGGCCAGATCGGTTACGCCCTGCTCTTCCGCATCGCCTCCGGCCAGCTGCTCGGCGCGGACGTGCCGGTCCGGCTCCGCCTCCTGGAGATCACCCCGGCGCTCAAGGCCGCCGAGGGCACCGCCATGGAGCTGGACGACTGCGCCTTCCCGCTCCTGACGGGCATCGACATCAGCGACGACCCGAACGTCGCGTTCGACGGCGCCAACGTCGCCCTCCTCGTCGGCGCCCGCCCCCGCACCAAGGGCATGGAGCGCGGTGACCTCCTGGAGGCCAACGGCGGCATCTTCAAGCCCCAGGGCAAGGCCATCAACGACCACGCCGCGGACGACATCAAGGTCCTGGTCGTCGGCAACCCGGCCAACACCAACGCGCTGATCGCCCAGGCCGCCGCGCCGGACGTACCGGCCGAGCGCTTCACCGCGATGACCCGCCTCGACCACAACCGCGCGCTGACCCAGCTCGCGAAGAAGACGGGCTCCACGGTCGCCGACATCAAGCGCCTGACCATCTGGGGCAACCACTCCGCCACCCAGTACCCCGACATCTTCCACGCCACCGTCGCCGGCAAGAACGCCGCCGAGGTCGTGAGCGACGAGAAGTGGCTGGCCGAGGAGTTCATCCCGACCGTCGCCAAGCGCGGCGCGGCCATCATCGAGGCCCGCGGCGCCTCGTCGGCCGCCTCCGCCGCGAACGCCGCCATCGACCACGTCCACACCTGGGTCAACGGCACGGCGGACGGCGACTGGACCTCCATGGGCATCCCGTCGGACGGCTCCTACGGCGTCCCGGAGGGCCTGATCTCCTCCTTCCCGGTCACCACCAAGGACGGCCAGTACGAGATCGTCCAGGGCCTGGAGATCAGCGACTTCTCCCGCGCCCGCATCGACGCGTCGGTGCAGGAGCTGGCGGAGGAGCGCGACGCGGTCCGCGGCCTCGGCCTCATCTGAGCCTCCCGCACCCCACGGGCCCCGATCCGGTTTCGTCCGGAACGGGGCCCGTTCCCGTTTTCGCCGCTACCGTCGAAAGGGCTACGCGGTGAAGTGAATCGGGGGGTTCGCGATGAGCGGATGGAACGAAGAGGACGGACCGCAGGACCGAAGGCACCCGGACCTCTCCAAGCGCCCGGAGACGCCGGGCCGCCCGGAGGCGACGGGGGACCCGGGAAACCAGGGGCCGGCGGACCGGCCGGCGACGGCGGGACGGCAAGAGGTTCCGGTGGGGCCGGAGGTGGTGGGCCGTCGCGAAATTCCGGCGGAGGCGGAGCCGCCGGAACAGCCTGAGCGCGCGGACCGGGGGCGGGTGGAGCTCGCGAAGCGGTCGGAGGGGGTGAGGTGGCCCGAGGCCGCGGGGAGCCGGGACGCGCCGGAAGGGCCGGAGGCACCGGAGCCGGAGGAATCGGAGCGGTCGGAGCTCCGTGATGCGGCGGAGACGCCGTGGGGACCGGGAATCCCCGAGAGACCGAGGCGGTCGGAGCGGTCGGAGGTTCCGGGCGGTCATGAGCGGTACGGTGCCGAGCGGGAGCCCGGTGAGGAGAGCGGGCGTCCGGCCTGGTCGCCGACCCCGACCCAGCCCTCCGCACTGCCCCCGCTCCCGGACTCGTTCCCGCCCGTGTCCTCGTTCCCGTCCCCGCCCCGGGCTCCGGTTCCCGCCCTGCCCCCGGCCTCGGACGAGTCACGCGGCTACACCCCGCCGCCCTGGTCCGCGGCCCCCACCTCCCCCGGCCAGGTCCTCCCGCCGTCCGGCCGGTACGTCCCGCCGCGCCGCCGTACCGGCCGTACGGCCGCCGCCGTGCTCGCGCTGGTGCTGGTCGCCGCGGCCACCGGGCTGGGTGTCTGGTATCTGGGGAGAGACCACGGCACCGGCACCGCTGCCGACCCCGCGCCGAGCGTCAGCGTCAAGTCCTCCTCGACGGAGTCGCCTGAGTCGCCGCAGTCGCCCGCGTCTCCCGCCTCCGGGACGACCCCCGCCTCCTCCGTCCCCTCCGGCTACCGCGTCGCACACGACCCCGTCGGCTACACCCTCGACGTCCCCCGGGGCTGGACGCGGCGGCAGCAGCAGGGGGAGAAGGCACCGGTCGTGTACTACGACTCCCCGTCCGGCGGGCGCCAGTTGCAGATCTTCGAGCTCTCCGAGGCCACCCCGGCGGAGTCCCTCGACCTCGCCGAGAACGACCCGGGCTACGGCTACTCCCACCAGCCCGGCTACCGGGCCGGGGACCGTACCTCCGGCGACACCTGGGCCGAACTGTCGTACCGCTACGACGACAAGGACAAGGGTGCCCGCCAGGTCGTCGACCACCGTTTCCGGGCCGCGGACGGGACCCTCTACGCGATCCGCTCCAGCGGCCCGGAGAGCCTGTCCGCAGGACTGGTCCGGGGGCCGCTCACGACCGCGGTCGACTCCTTCTGCCCCGCGGACGCCCAGTGCTCCTGAGCCTCACTCCATGCCCTTCTTCCCCGGCGTCCAGAACGGCTTGGTGAGTACCGCCCGCCGGTCCCACCCCGCCTCCTGGACCAGCACCCTCCGCACCGCCTGCACGTCCCGCGCCTCCCCGGCGACATAGGCGATCCCGCCGGGTTCGGGGGCGAGCCGTCGTACCGCCTCCGGGAGTGACATCTCGCCGCGGAGCACCCAGTCGAGGTGTTCCGCGTGGGCGAGGGGGAGGCGGTCCGCGGCCGTTCCCGTCTCCACGCAGCCGGAGATCCGGGCCTCCTCGGGCAGCTCCGCGAGCATCGCGCCGAAGGCGACCGAGGCCGTCTCGTCGCCGACGAAGACGTGGTGGGCGGCCTCGGGGCGCAGGGTGAAGGTGCCCTCGGGCCTGCGCAGCCGCACCTGGTCACCCGTTCCGACGGTGCGCCCCCACCCGGCCCCCGGTCCGCCCTCGGTGTGGTCCAGGACGCACAACTCGACGACGCCGGACGGGTCGTAGCGCCAGACGGAGTACGTACGGAGTGTCAGCCCGGTGACCAGGACGCGTACCTGCTGGCCGGGCCGGACGTCGAGGCCGGCGAGCTGGTCGCCGTCGATGCGCAACCGGCGCATCCGGGCGGTGATCTGCTCGGCCTCGGTGACCGTGCCGCGCAGGGTCAGCAGATCGAGGACGGGGTTCAGGAGTGCGGGCATGGTGGCTCCTCAACGGGCCTTATGGTGAGGGGAGTTGCTCAGGCACCGGTGGAACGCGATAGTACGCGTTCCTTGCCGGACGCGATAGTACGTGTCGATGCGCGGCCGCCGTGACCCGCCACGACGAGCGCCGTCGCCGCGAGGACCAGCAGCGCGACCGTGCGCAGCGCCGGGCCCATGCCGGTGGTGAGGTCGGCGTGGGCGGACAGGACCGTGCCGGTGACCGCGACGCCGAGGGCACCTTCCCGGCCTCCCTCTTCGTGCTCCGCGACTGCGACCTGATCGGTCTCGTCGGCTCCTGGAGCGCGCCGCTGGCCACCGCGCTCGGCCTGGTCCTGTTCGAGGTGCCGCTGCCGCTGCCGCTTCCGCCGCTCGGTCTCGGGCTGGCCTGGCACCCGCGCCACGACGCCGACCCGGCGCACGCCTGGCTGCGGCGCTGTGTGCGGGAGTTGATGACGGGCGCGGCGGGGCCGGCCTGACCGACGGCGGCCGCGGACCGGGCGCGGTCACATCGTCGTTCATTCGGTCTCCGTTTTCACGGAATGTAACCACCCTCATATTCTGAATTTCTTCAATTGTGAATCGCCGGGTATTCTATAAGTTCTCGTTCGGGTGACTGAATTCCCCCGAACGCCCCAAACCCCGTCCCGTGTGACGGTCGTTAGGTGACCGTGACGCGATTGGACTGGCGTACCGCCGAAGATCACCCGATGACCGCGCTCCGCTGGCCCGGCAGTATGGATATCACCTCATGCTCGGACCTGCTCGATGATTTCCTGAAGAGAATCAACGCGATGGAAAAAGAGTATCGGCGGACATTGGCAGATCTGTACGAAGCGTTCTGAGGCAGGGGGTGGAGGTTTTACCGATGGACGGGATTCAGCGCGACAGCGGTCTCTATGATCACGCGGGTCTCTACGACCCCACGGGTCTTTACGATCACACGGGTCCCTACGACCACACCGGTCGCTTCGAGCATGCCGGTCTCTACGACCACGCATGGGGCGCCCCGGAACCGGACGGCGCACCGAGCGACTGGGACCCGGTCGAGGAACTGGCCCAGATACTGTCCGCACCGACCAGTGTGAGTACGGCCCCCACCCTGCTGGACGTGCCGGCCCGGCGCCGGAGCAACCGCCGGCGGATCCGTCACGATTCCCATCTGCTCGACGGCGGTCGGCGCGTCACGCACATCACGCTCCTGATCGCGGCGGTCTCGCTGTGCGCGGTGTGCATGCTGACCTGGTCCGTCTGCTACTCCTACGAGCAGCTGCGCGGCATCGCCTCGTCGGTGCTGCCCGTGGGGCTCGCGCAGTACTGGCCGCTGACGGTGTACGGGCCGTGGTTCGTGGCGGCGCTCTCCGTGGTGCGGGCCACCGTCCAGCGCCGGAGCACACGCCGGTCCTGGTGTGTGGTGCTGGCCGCCTCCGTCGTGGCCGTGGCGCTCTGTGTCAGTCACTCGTCACATGCGCTGCTCTCCTTAGTGATCTTCGGGATCCCGCCCATCACCGCGCTGGTGTGCTTCTGGGAACTGGTGGGTCAGATCTCGACGAAGAGCCGGCCCCGGCACGCCACGCAGGCCGAGCCGGCGCCCGCCACGACGTGACGGTCCTCTGTCACCACGCCACGAAGACCCCCCGTTGACTGTTTGTCCCGCTTTGACCGCTTGTTCAGTGATGCAGCGCACTTTCGGCCATCGATTGCGCATGCAATCCGGGAGCACGGGCAGGCGGTGACGGTCCCCGAGTGTGACCTGTCTGTCACACAGGGGCACCGAACAGGAACGGAAGGCAATACCGATCATGGCGGACAGAACGGCACGAGCGACCATCCGGGTCGGAGACGAATGGCTGGAAGCCGTCTCCGGAGCGACACGCGAGATCATCGACCCCGCGGACGGCCTGCCCTTCGCCGTGGTCGCCGAGGGCGACGAGAAGGACGCGGAAGCGGCGGTGGCCGCCGCCCGCCGCGCCTTCGACACCGGCGACTGGCCCCGCACCCCGGTCGCCGAACGCGCCGCCCTGCTCCACCGGGCGGCCGACCTGCTCGTGCACGTCCGGGAGGAACTCGGCCTGCTGGAGAGCCGGGACGCGGGCAAGACCCTGGAAGAGGGCCGCGTCGACATCGACTGCGTCGCCGACGCCTTCCGCTACTTCGCCGACCTGGTGGTGGCGGAGGGCGCGGGCCGGGTGGTCGACGCCGGTTCGGCCGACATCCACAGCGTCGTCGTGAACGAACCGGTGGGTGTCTGCGCGCTGATCACGCCCTGGAACTACCCGCTGCTCCAGGCCAGCTGGAAGATCGCCCCGGCGCTCGCGGCCGGCAACACCTTCGTGATCAAGCCGAGCGAGATCACCCCGCTGACGACGATCGCACTGATCGAACTGCTGGTGGAGGCCGGGCTGCCCGCCGGCGTCGCCAACCTGGTCACCGGCCCCGGCCACACCGTCGGCGCCCGTCTCGCCGAGCACCCCGACGTCGACCTGGTCTCCTTCACCGGCGGACTGGTCAGCGGGGTCAAGGTCGCGCAGGCGGCCGCCGTGTCGGTCAAGAAGGTCGCCCTCGAACTCGGCGGCAAGAACCCCAACGTCGTCTTCGCCGACGCCTGCGCGACGGACGAGGGCTTCGACACCGCCGTGGACCAGGCCCTGAACGCCGCGTTCATCCACAGCGGCCAGGTCTGCTCGGCCGGCTCCCGGCTGATCGTCGAGGAACCGGTCCGGGAGCGGTTCGTCGCCGAACTCGCCCGCAGAGCGGCGAAGATCCGGCTGGGCCGCGGCACCGCCGACGGCGCCGAGTGCGGCCCCCTCGTCTCCGAGCAGCAGCGCGCCAAGGTCGAGGCGTACGTCGCGTCGGCGCTGGCCGAGGGCGCGGTGCTGCGCTCCGGCGGCAAGCGCCCCGACCCCTCCCCCGACCGGCCCGCCACCGGCTACTTCTACGAGCCGACCGTCCTCGACCAGTGCCACCGCGAGATGAAGGTCGTCCGCGAGGAGGTCTTCGGTCCGGTCCTCACCGTCGAGACCTTCCGCACCGAGGACGAGGCCGTCGCCCTCGCCAACGACACCGAGTACGGCCTCGCCGGCGCCGTCTGGACCGCCGACGCGGGACGCGCCCGCCGAGTGGCCGGCCGGCTGCGGCACGGCACCGTCTGGATCAACGACTTCCACCCCTACCTCCCGCAGGCGGAGTGGGGCGGCTTCGGGAAGAGCGGGACCGGCCGCGAGCTGGGCCCCGCCGGGCTCGCCGAGTACCGCGAGACCAAGCACGTCTACCAGAACCTCGCGCCGAGGCCGGTGCGCTGGTTCGCCGGCTGAGCCCACCGCCGACCGCCGTACGCACAAAGCTCTCTTGGAGTACCTCCCCATGTCCCACACCTACGACTACGTCGTCATAGGCGGCGGAACCGCCGGTTCCGTCATAGCCTCCCGCCTCACCGAGAACCCGGACGTCACCGTCGCCGTCATCGAGGGCGGCCCCAGCGACGTCGACCGCGACGACGTCCTCACCCTGCGCCGCTGGATGGGCCTGCTCGGCGGCGAGCTGGACTACGACTACCCGACCACCGAGCAGCCGCGCGGCAACTCCCACATCCGGCACAGCCGCGCCCGGGTGCTGGGCGGCTGCTCGTCGCACAACACCCTCATCTCCTTCAAGCCGCTGCCGTCCGACTGGGACGAGTGGGAGGAAGCCGGCGCCAAGGGCTGGGGCGCGGTCCCGATGGAGGCGTACTACGCCCGCCTCCTCAACAACATCGTCCCGGTCGATGCGAAGGACCGGAACGCCATCGCCCGCGACTTCGTCGACGCGGCGCAGCAGGCGCTGGGCGTCCCGCGCGTGGAGGGCTTCAACCGCAAGCCGTTCACCGACGGCGTCGGCTTCTTCGACCTCGCCTACCACCCCGAGAACAACAAGCGGTCCAGCGCGTCCGTCGCCTACCTCCACCCGGTGATGGACGAGCGTCCGAACCTGACGATCCTGCTGGAGACCTGGGCGTACCGGCTGGAACTGGACGGCACCCGCGCCGCGGGCGTGCACGTGCGCACCAAGGACGGCGAGGACCTGCTGATACGGGCCCGCAACGAGGTCGTCCTGTGCGCGGGCGCGGTCGACTCCCCGCGGCTGCTGCTGCACTCGGGCATCGGCCCGGCCCAGGACCTCGAAGCCCTCGGCATCCCGGTCGCGCACGACCTGCCGGGCGTCGGCGAGAACCTCCTCGACCACCCCGAGTCGGTGATCGTCTGGGAGACCCACGGCCCGATCCCCGAGAACTCCGCGATGGACTCCGACGCGGGCCTGTTCGTCCGCCGCGACCCCGGACACGCGGGCCCGGACCTGATGTTCCACTTCTACCAGGTCCCCTTCACCGACAACCCCGAGCGGCTGGGCTACGAACGTCCCGCGCACGGCGTCTCGATGACCCCGAACATCCCCAAGCCGCACAGCCGCGGCCGCCTCTACCTGACCAGCGCCGACCCGGCCGTGAAGCCCGCGCTGGACTTCCGCTACTTCACCGACGAGGACGACTACGACGGCCGTACCCTCGTCGACGGCATCCGCATCGCCCGCGAGATCGCGAAGGCCGAGCCGCTGGCCGGCTGGCTGAAGCGCGAGGTGTGCCCCGGGCCGGAGATCCAGGGCGACGCCGAGCTGAGCGAGTACGCCCGGAAGGCCGCGCACACGGTGTACCACCCGGCGGGCACCTGCCGGATGGGCGCGACCGACGACCAGCAGGCCGTCGTCGACCCCGAGCTGCGCATCCGCGGTCTCGACGGCATCCGGATCGCCGACGCGTCCGTCTTCCCGACCATGCCGGCCGTGAACCCGATGATCGGAGTGCTGATGGTCGGCGAGAGGGCCGTGGACCTGCTGAAGGGCGGTGCGTGATGAGTACGACCCCGGTCACGACAACTGTGACGACCCCCGTCTTCTCCGTCGACGGGCTGTGGAAGGTCTTCGGCCCGAAGGCTGACCGGATCCCCGCGGACCCCGAGCTGACCGGCCTGTCACCGGCCGATCTGCGCGCCCGCACCGGCTGTACGGCCGCCGTCCGCGACGTCTCCTTCGATGTGCGCAAGGGCGAGGTCTTCGTGGTGATGGGCCTGTCCGGTTCCGGCAAGTCGACGCTGGTCCGCTGCCTGACCCGGCTCATCGAGCCGACGGCCGGCACGATCGCCATCGACGGGGAGGACGTCCGTGCGATGGACAAGGGCCGACTGCGTGAACTGCGCCGGCACCGGGCCGCGATGGTCTTCCAGCACTTCGGACTCCTGCCGCACCGGTCCGTCCTCGACAACGTGGCGTACGGCCTGGAGATCCAGGGCGTCGGCAGGTCCGAGCGACGCGAGCGGGCCGCCGGGGTCGTCGCCAAGGTCGGCCTGGAGGGCATGGAGCAGCGCCGGCCGAGCCAGCTGTCCGGCGGCCAGCGCCAACGTGTCGGCCTCGCGCGGGCGTTGGCCGTCGACCCCGAGGTCCTCCTCTTCGACGAGCCGTTCAGCGCGCTCGACCCGCTGATCCGGCGGGACATGCAGGAGGAGGTCGTCCGCCTGCACCGCGAGGAGGGCCGCACGATGGTCTTCATCACGCACGACCTGTCGGAGGCGCTCAAACTGGGCGACCGTATCGCCCTGATGCGCGACGGCCGGGTGGTCCAGCTGGGCACCCCGGAGGAGATCGTCGGCTCGCCCGCCGACGACTACGTCCGGGAGTTCGTGCGGGACGTACCGCGCGAGCAGGTGATGACGGTCCGCACCGCGATGAGGCCGACGCAGGGCGGGGAGGCCGCGGCGGGGCCGGCGGTGAGCCCGGGGGCGACGGTCGCCGAAGCGATCGAGGTGGTGGCGGGATCCGGCGTCCCGGCACGGGTCGTGGAGGGGGACCGGTGTGTCGGGGTCGTGGACGCGGACGCGTTGCTCGGCATCGTGGCGAAGACGGATGCGGGCAGCGGTCTGGCTGCGGGCGAGGATTCGGGCAGTGCTTCGTCTGCGGGTGGTCGTGGGCCGGTCGCGCAGTTCCCCGCGCCCCTGGGGAGGGATGGGGAGCGTCCGCTGGAAGGTGATCCGGCTGCGGGCGAGGCTGCGGGCAGCGGTTCGGCCGCGGGTGGTCGTGGGCCGGTCGCGCAGTTCCCCGCGCCCCTGACGGGGCGTTCCGCGGGCGTACCCCGTCAGCGTGGGCGAGCGACGCCTCCCACCCCCGGCACCGATCCGGAGGGCGTCTGATGGCGACGATCAGTGTTCCCACTCCGCGAGCGATGCGCACGGTTCATCCCGCCGTACGCAAGCTCCTCGCCCTGGCCGTCGTCGCGGCGATCCTCGTGCCCGTCGCCGGCTCCCGCTGGGGCTCCGCAGCCTGGCCGCACAACCTCACCGTCAGTCTCTCCGCGCCCCTGACCTCCGCCAGCAACTGGGTCATCGACAACCGCGACACCCACCCCCTCTTCCTCTACTTCCTCGGCTACATCAGCGACGGCGTCGTCCTCACCGTCCGTGCCGTCTACCTGACCCTCCTCGCCGCGGGCTGGCCCGGTGTCACCGTGCTCGCCGCCGCCGTCGCCCACCGTGTCGCCGGGACGAGGCTGGCCGTCGGGACGGCCGCCGCGTTCCTCGTCTGCGGTGTCCTCGGCATGTGGGTGCCGACGATGCAGACCCTCGCGCTGATGGTCGTGGCCGTCCTCGCGTCCGTCGCCGTCGGTGTCGTCCTCGGCCTCGGTGCCGGGCTCTCCGACCGGCTGCACCGCGCCCTGCGTCCCGTCCTCGACACCATGCAGGTGCTCCCCGCCTTCGCATACCTCCTCCCCGTCGTCCTGGTCTTCGGCATCGGCGTCCCCGCGGCCGTCCTCGCCACCGTCGTCTACGCCGCCCCGCCCATGGCCCGGCTCACCGCCCTGGGCCTGCGCCAGGCCGACCCCGAGGTCCTGGAAGCCGTGGAGTCGCTGGGCGCCACCCGTACGCAGCGGCTGCTGACCGCCCGTATCCCGCTGGCCCGCAAGGAACTCCTGCTCGGCCTCAACCAGACGATCATGATGGCGTTGTCGATGGCGGTCATCGCCTCCGTCATCGGCGCCGGCGGCCTCGGCGACCGCGTCTACCAGGCCCTCGCCTCGGTCGACGTCGGCGCGGCCCTCGCCGCCGGTATTCCGATCGTGCTGCTCGCGGTCGTACTGGACCGCATCACGGCGGCAGCGGGGGAGCGTACCGAGGCGCAGGCCCACCCCCGCGCGTGGGCGTACGCCCTCGGCGGCACCGTGGCCGTCGCGCTCGCCGCCCGTCTCCTCGGCCGGCTCGACTGGCCCACCGCCTGGACCCTGAACTTCGCCGAACCGGTCAACCGCGCCGTCGACTGGATGACCGCCCATCTCTACTCGGGTGTCCCGGTCGTCGGCGGCACCGCCGACTGGGCGGGGCACTTCACCACCTGGGTCCTGGATCCGCTCCGTGACGGGCTGCAGTGGCTGCCCTGGTGGGCGGTGCTGCTGGTCGTCGCCGCGTTGGCCTGGCTGATCGGCACCTGGCGCACCGCGCTCACCGCCGTCCTCGCGATGGCCGCCATCGGTGTGCTCGGCGTGTGGGAGCCGTCGCTGGACACGCTCTCGCAGGTCCTCGCGGCCGTCGCGGTCACGCTCGTCCTCGGTTTCGCGGCCGGTATCGCCGCCGCCCGCAGCGACCGCGTGGAGCGCGCGCTGCGTCCGGTCCTGGACGTCTTCCAGACGATGCCGCAGTTCGTGTACCTGATCCCGGTCGTCGCGCTGTTCGGCGTCGGCCGTGCCCCGGCCGTCGCGGCGGCCGTCGTCTACGCGCTGCCCGCTGTCGTACGGATCACCGCGCAGGGTCTGCGCCAGGTCGACCCGGCCGCCCTGGAGTCGGCGCGGTCGCTCGGCGCGACCGGCCGCCAGCAGCTGACGCAGGTCCAACTCCCGCTCGCCCGGCCCGCGTTGCTGCTTGCCGTCAACCAGGGTGTGGTGCTCGTCCTCGCCGTCGTCATCATCGGCGGGCTCGTGGGCGGCGGCGCGCTCGGTTACGACGTCGCCTTCGGCCTCGCCCAGGGCGACCTGGCGACCGGGCTGGTGGCCGGTGCCGCCATCGTCTGCCTGGGGCTGATGCTCGACCGGGTCACCCAGCCCACGGAACGCCGCACGGAGAAGGGAGCGTGACCATGCGTCGTACGACACTCGTCGCCGCCGCCTCCGTGCTGGTCCTCGCGACCGGCTGCGGTGCCGCCGACATGACCAAGCAGGCCTCGCCGTTCGCCAACGCGCAGGGCTCGAAGACGGTCACCCTGTCCGTGCAGTCCTGGGTCGGCGCGCAGTCCGATGTCGCCGTCGCCCAGTACCTCCTTGAGCACAAGCTCGGCTACCGCGTCGACACGGTGCAGGTGGACGAGGTACCCGCGTGGGACGCGCTCAGCCAGGGGCGGGTCGACGCGATCCTGGAGGACTGGGGACACCCGGACCAGGAGAAGCGGTACGTCGAGGACAAGAAGACCATCGCCCACGCCGGGGACCTCGGGGTCACCGGGCACATCGGGTGGTTCGTGCCGACCTACCTCGTCAAGCAGCACCCGGACATCACGAACTGGAAGAACCTGAACAAGTACGCCTCGCTCTTCCGCACCGCGGAGAGCGGCGGCAAGGGGCAGCTCCTGGACGGCTCGCCGTCCTACGTCACCAACGACAAGGCGCTGGTGAGCAACCTGAAGCTGGACTACCAGGTCGTCTTCGCCGGGTCCGAGGCCGCCCAGATCACCCAGATCAAGCAGTTCGCCAAGGAGAAGAAGCCCTTCCTCACCTACTGGTACGCACCCCAGTGGCTGTTCAAGAAGGTGCCGATGACCGAGGTGCGGCTCCCGGCGTACAAGGAGGGCTGCGACGCCGACGCGGCCAAGGTCGCCTGCGCCTATCCGCACACCCCGCTGCAGAAGTACCTCAACGCGGACTTCGCGCGCGGCGGCGGCAGGGCGGCGGCCTTCCTGAAGAAGTTCAGCTGGACGACCGAGGACCAGGACCAGGTCTCCCTGATGATCGCCGACCAGAAGCTGAGCCCCGAGGAGGCCGCGAAGAAGTGGGTGGACGACCATCCCTCGGTGTGGAAGGAGTGGCTCTCCTAGCGCCCTCTCCCAGCGTCCTCTCCTGAGGCCCTTGAAGTCTCCTGGCGTCCGAATCCGTCCAGCGACCGCAGCGCCAGCCGGAGCAGTCCGGGTCCGAACGTGATGCGCGTGGCCCCGAGTTCGCCGAGTCCGGCGGGCGCGGGGCCGTCGCCGTCCGGGCGCGCGTACATGTTCAGCGGGCCCTCGATGCCGGAGCGCAGGAGGGGGAGCAGGGCGGCCGGGGCGTGGATCGGGTAGACGCAGTCCGCGCCCGCCGCCACGTACAGCGCGGCCCGCTCGATGGCCCGGTCGGGATCGGTGACCCCGCGGGCGAAGGTGTCGACGCGGGCGTTGAGGAACAGCCGGCCGCCGGCCGCCGAACGGACCTCGGCCAGCCACTCGGCATGCCGGTGCGGGTCCTTGAGGGCGCCCCCGTGGGAGTCCTCAAGATTGCAGCCGACCACCCCCGCCTCCAGGAGCCGCTCGACCAGTTCCTTCGGCGGCAGCCCGTAGCCGTCCTCCACGTCCGCCGACACCGGCACGTCCACGGACCGGGCGATACGGGCGACAGCCGCGAACATCTCCGCCGCCGGGGTCCGCCCGTCCGCGTACCCGAGCGAGGCCGCGACCCCGGCGCTGGGCGTCGCCAGTGCCGGGAACCCGGCCGCCGCCAGGGCCCGGGCGCTGGCCGCGTCCCACGGTCCGGGCAGGACGAGGGGGTCTCCCGGCAGGCGCCCGTGGTGCAGCGACCGGAAGACGCCGGCCTTGCTCACCCGTGCTGCCCCGGCGTGTAGTGCCCGGGGACCATCCGGGTCGTCACGGCGAACCGGTTCCAGGAGTTGATCACGATGATCGAGGCGATCAGCTGCGTCAGCTGCACCTCGTCGAAGTGCTTGGCGGCCCGCTCGTAGACCTCGTCCGGCACGAAACCGTCGGTCAGCACGGTGATCGCCTCGGTCAGCTCGATCGCGGCGAGCTCCTGCTCGGTGTAGAAGTGCTTCGACTCCTCCCAGGCGCTGAGCTGGACGATGCGCTCGATGCTCTCGCCCGCCGCGAGCGCGTCCTTGGTGTGCATGTCGAGGCAGTAGGCACAGTGGTTGAGCTGCGAGGCACGGATCTTCACCAGTTCGAACAGTTTGGCGTCCAGGCCCTTACGGGCGGCTCCGTCCAGCCGGACCATCGCCTTGTAGACCTCGGGCGCGTGCTGCGCCCAGGCCAGGCGGGGGGTGTGCTCGGGCGCGTACTGAATCGTCTCTTCGGTGGTCATGTCTCCAGCGTAGGAGCCAGGCAGCCCAGAGGTATGGTCCATTTCCATGGGGAGAACATGGGCCACTCTCGGTATCGACCTGCACCTGGAACCGGCCGGTCCGGGTCTGCGCCGGGGCCTGACCGACGCCCTGCGGGAGGCCGTCCGCAGCGGCCGGCTGGTCCCCGGCACCCGGCTGCCCTCGTCCCGCTCCCTCGCCGCCGACCTGGGCATCGCCCGCAACACCGTCGCCGACGCCTACGCCGACCTGGTCGCCGAGGGCTGGCTCACCGCCCGGCAGGGTTCCGGCACGAGGGTGGCGACCGGGGTACCGGCCCTGCCCTCGGGGAAGCGCACCCCGACCCCGGCCGACGGCACGGCCGCCCACCGCCCCGCCTACGACCTGCGGGCCGGCTTCCCCGATGTCTCCTCCTTCCCGCGCGCCGAGTGGCTCAAGGCGGCCCGGCGCGCCCTCACCGCCGCCCCCAACGAGGCCTTCGGCTACGGCGATCCGCGCGGCCGCGTCGAACTGCGCACCGCGCTCGCCGCCTATCTGGCCCGCGCCCGGGGCGTGCGCGCCGACCCCGAACGCATCGTGATCTGCGCCGGGTTCAGCCACGGCCTGATCCTGCTGGGCCGCTTTCTCCGGGCGCGCGGCGCGGACACGGTCGCCGTGGAGTCGTACGGTCTCGACGAGCACTGGCAGCTGCTGACCGCGGCCGGGCTGCGCCAGCTCCCGCTGCCCATGGACGAACTAGGCACGGACACCCGGCAGTTGGGGCCGGGTCCGGCCGCGGTGCTGCTCACCCCCTCACACCAGTTCCCGATGGGCGTCGCGCTGCACCACGACCGGCGGGCGGCCGTCGTGGACTGGGCGCGACGCACCGGCGGCCTGGTCCTGGAGGACGACTACGACGGCGAGTTCCGCTACGACCGCCGTCCCGTCGGCGCCCTCCAGGGACTCGCCCCCGACGAGGTGGTCTACCTGGGCACGGCCAGCAAGTCCCTCGCCCCCGGGCTGCGGCTGGCCTGGATGGTGCTGCCGCCGGCCGTGGCCCGGGAGGTGACCGAGGCCAAGGGCGGCGTGGACACCTGCGGGGTGCCGGACCAGCTGACGCTCGCCGAGTTCATCACCTCCGGCGCCTACGACCGCCATGTCCGCGCGTCCCGCTCCCGCTACCGGCGGCGCCGGGACGAGCTGGTCGCCGCGCTCGCCGAACGCGCCCCGGCGATCCGGGTGACCGGCATCGCGGCCGGACTGCACATCGTCCTGCGGCTCCCGCCCGGCACCCAGTGGCGGGTGATCCGGGCCGCCGCCGAACGCGGCCTCGCCCTCGAAGGCCTCACCCCGCGCCACCGCCACCCGGCCGCCGCCGTCACACCTCCGGACGCCCTCGTCCTCGGCTACGGCACCCCCGCCGACCACGCCTGGTCGGGAGCGCTGGACACCCTGTGCACGGTGCTGTCCGACCCGGCTGTGATCAGCGTCCCATGAATGAGCCCACGAATTCGCGGACAACGGCCCTCGGAATTGAATTCCGGAGGCTAGAGTCTCCCCATGAGCAATGGTGATCAGATTTCCCGTGTGGCCCTCAAGAAAATCACCCCCGACGTCTCCGCGGCGATGGGTTCCCTGCATGCCGCCGCCGTCACCGCGGCCCAGGACGCCAAGGTCGAACCGGAACTCCTCGAACTGGTCAGAATCCGCGCCTCCCAGCTGAACGGCTGCGCGTTCTGCCTCGACATGCACACCAAGGACGCCCGCGCCGAGGGCGAGACGGAACAGCGCATCTACGCGCTGAACGCCTGGCGGGAGACCCCGTTCTTCACCGAACGGGAGCGCGCAGCGCTGGAGTTGACCGAGGCCGTGACCTTCGTGGCGGACGGCCATGTCCCGGACGCGGTGTACGCCGAGGCCGCCGGGGTCTTCGACGAGGCCCAGACCGCGGCCCTCATCTGGGCGGTCACCGTCATCAACGCCTACAACCGGATCGCGATCGCCACCCGGATGGTGCCGGGGGCTTATCAGGCCAAGCAGAAGTAATTCGTCGGCGGAATCAGAATCAATTAAGGCAGCGGAAAAAGCGCCGGGTCGGATTCGATTCGGCGCATTCTCCGTTCTCGGACTCGTTCTCGGACTCTTGGGGTCCCGGAGTCCCGGGGCCCCGGACTCCCGGAGTTCCTTGGAATTCAGTCGCCCGGCAGCGGCTCCATCGCGTCGTCCAGCCACGTCCGCCATTCCCCGGCGCGGGCCGCCCGTGGCGCCCGCAGCGGTTCGCCGACCCACTCCGTGACCGGCCGGATCCCGTGCAGCGCGTTGACCAGCCACACCTCGCGGCCGTCCAGCTCGGCCACGGTCCGCTCCCGGTGGGCCAACCGGATCCCGGACCGCTGGGCCCGCTCCTGGATCAGGGCGACCGTCACCCCGGGCAGCACGGGCAGCCGTGGTGAGGGCAGGCACAGGGTGTCGTCCTCCCACCACAGCACGCTGGCGGTGGGCGCTTCCAGCACGGTCCCGGCGGGCGAGACCAACACCGCCTCGTCCGCACCGGCGTCGGACGCCCGGCCGCGGACCCGGGCCAGCGTGTCCAGGTCGGGACCCTTGCGGCGGGGGACGGTCCGCGGATCGGACTGGCCGGCCGCCCACACCCGCACCTCGGACCCGAGCGGCGGCGTGTGCCGCAGCCGCAGCCGCAACTCCATCGAGCCGGGGGCGAGTTCGACCCGCGGGAACCACTCGCCGGTGCGGGGCAGCGCGGCCGTCATGTCCTGCCAGAACTCCAGCAGCCGGCGCAGCGGCGGCCCGCCGCACTCTCCGCAGGACCGCAGGAAGCGCTCCTTGTGCCGGTCGAGGGCGCGCACCCTGCCGTCCCGGACCAGCCAGGAGTCCGCGACGAGCAGCCGCCCGCCGGACACCGCGCCGTCCTCGGCGGGCCGCAGTCCGCCGGCCGGCGTCCACGTCAGCAGCCCTTCACCGGACATCACTCGTGAGCCCACGATCGCTCGCCTCCTCAGTACTTCCGGCCCGCCAGCGCAGGCGCCCCGTGCCGTGGCCCGTACGGCGCGTGCTCCAGCCAGGATCCGCAGGACGGCAGGACCGGCGCCAGCGCGGCGGCCGCGCGCTGCCGCAGCCGTACGATCCGGCGGCGGGGCCGCAGATGGTCCAGGGCGACCCCGGCCGCCTCGCTGTTGAACAGGCCCGCCGCCCGCCGCAGGGCCGCGAAGTCGGCCACCGTCCCGGTCGCCACCGCCTCCGCCGCGGCCGCCGCGTCCGCGATCCCGCTGTTCATGCCCCGCGCCCCGAACGGCGGGAAGAGATGCGCGGCCTCCCCGACGAGCAGCACCCGCCCGTGCGGGTCGGTGAAGGAGGCCGCGACCTTGCGCAGGAAGCGGTACGTGGACACCCACAGGATCCGGTCCGCGTAGTCTTCGTATCCCTCGCCCACCACCCCGGGCAGCCAGCCGCGTACGGCCTCCTCCGTGCCGTACTCCTCCGCCCGGTCCCCGGCGTGGCACTGCAGGTCCACCTGGAAGCCCCCGGTGAACGGCACCCGCATGACGCTGCGGCCGCCGACGCCCGGATGCTCGTAGTGGAAGACCCGCTCCAGCGGCAGTTCCTCGCCCGGCAGGTCGGCGACGTCCACGACCACGTGGAAGCCCTCGCCGTGCGTGCCCTCCATGGCGATGCCGAGCCCGGCCCGGACGGCGGAGCGGGCGCCGTCCGCCGCGATGACATGGCCGCAGCTCACCTCCCGCCCGTCCGCACAGCTCAGCGAGACACCCGAGGCGGTGCTGCGGACGCCGATCACGCGCGCGTTCCAGGCGAACTCCACACCCGCCCGCCCGCACGCGTCCCGCAGGAAGCGCTCGGTGTCCACCTGGCGCAGGCTGGTGAAGGGCGGCCGGCCGGAAGGGGGCGGGAAGGTGCGGGAGTACACCTCCCGCCCCCGGTACAGGGTGCGCCGGGTGTGCCAGGTCCGGCCGTACGAGGTGATCTCGTCGGCCAGCCCCGGCCGCATGGCGTCGAGCAGCGCGAGGGTCTCACGGTGCACGAACAGGGCCCGGCTGCCGGGTCTTTCACGGTCCTCGGGGTCGGCCTCAAGGAGCAGCACCGGAAGTCCGCGCGCCCGCAGCGCCAGTGCCGCCGACAGGCCGACGGGCCCGGCGCCGACCACCACGACCGGGGTCGCACTCACGCGTGCACACCCGCCGCGAGCATCCGGGTGATCTCCACCCGCTTCACCTTCCAGGTCGCGGTCATCGGCAGTTCCTCGAACTTCCACTGCCTGGGCTCCGCCATCGCGGGCAGATCGGCGGTCGCCTCCCGCCAGCGCTCGGGATCCAGCGGCCGTTCCCCGCGCACGCACACCACCGGGACCGGCTCCCGGTCCGCGCCCGGCACGATCACGACCTCGCGCAGCTCCTCCAGGCGGTCCATGAGGGTGTCCTCGACCTCCAGGTTGCTGTGCACGGAGTCGATCTGGTCGATCTCGCGGTCGATCAGATACAGGGCGCCCAGCCGGTTCCGGTAGCCCATGTCGCCCATCTGCCACCACTCGCCGTCCAGTTGGCGCTCGTACTGGTCCCGGGCGCCGAGGTAGGTGAGGATGCGGCCCCGGGTGCGGGCCTCGATCCGGCCGGGTGTGCCGGGCGCGGCGGGCAGCCCGTCGGAGCCGGTGACGCGGACGCGCGTGAACCCCGGTATCCCGATCCCGACCCGCCGTCCGTCCGCACGGGCCACGGTCCGCCGGGTGAACCACTGGAAGGCGACCGGCCCGGTCTCGCTCTGCCCGTAGAGCTGGATCAGCCAGGGAGTCCGGCGCTTCGAGGCGTTCAGCAGCCTTCGCACCGTGCGCGGATGGATCGCGTCGAACGTCGAGCCGTACGACTTCACGCGGGACAGCGGGGCGCCCGGCGCGTCCGCCAGCTCCTCCCACAGGACGAAGGTGTTGGGGTGGGTCTCGACGATGCCGGGGCGGTGCCGGGCCAGCATCGGGCCGACCTTCGCCGGGTCCGGGTCGGTGATCAGCAGCAGCGGGCTGCCGAAGTGCAGCAGGACGCCGAGCAGGTGGTAGAAGCGGGAGTGCACGAAGGACATGTGCAGGGCCGCGACCTCGCCGCGGGTGGGCCAGCCCATCGCCTGCTGCGGGACCAGACGGTTCCACATGGTCTGCGGACAGTGCACGGCGAGCTTGGGGACGCCGGTGGTGCCCGAGCTGTGGGTGATCAGGGCGGGTTCGCGCGGGTGCAGCCGGATCGCCGGCGGGACCTCGGCGCCGGCGTGCTCGGCCAGGGACACCAGGCCGGGCACGGTGTCGACGGTGAGCGTCTGCCGGACCAGGCCCTTGACGTCCAGGCCGGCCAGCTTCGCCGCGTCCGTCACCAGCCACGGCTGCCGGAGTCTGGGGAGCATCTTGCCCACCACCTCGCCGGCCAGCGCGGGGGAGAGCAGTACGGGCACCGCGCCGATCCGGGATATCGCGCAGGTCAGCAGCACGATGTCGACGTTGTCCGTCTTGTGGACGACGACCTGCTCGGCGGGCCGTACCCCGGCCGCCCACAGCCGCGCCGACAACTCCTCGACGGCGTCGGCAAGTTCCACATAGCTGAGGCGGACGCCGAGGTCCGGGTGGGTGTCCAGGGGGCGGTCCAGGGTGACGAACACCCCGCCGTGCCGGTCGGCCGCCCGCCGGAACAGCGGGCCCAGATAGAACCCGCGCTCGCCGATGAGGGACTCCTGCATGGAGACGTTCCTTTCAGACAGGTTGTTCATTCCGGCACGGTCACCAGGCGCCCTGGCGGACCAGATGGCGGCGGAGCTTCCCGGTCGGGGTGCGGGGCAGGGAGGGCAGAAGACTGACGCTGCGCGGGACCTTGAACGCGGCCAGCCGCTCCCGGGCCAGCGCCAGCAGCTCCTCCTGGAGCCCCGTCGGCGCCGGGCTCACGGCCGGGACGACGAAGGCACGCAGCCGTCCGGCGCCGGTGCCGTCGGGCACCGCCGCCACCGCGACCTCCCGCACCGCCGGATGGGTGCGCAGCACGGCCTCCACCTCCAGCGGGGAGACGGTGATCCCGCCGACCATCTCCATGTCGTCGGTGCGGCCCAGGTGCCGGTAGGCGCCGTCGGGTTCGCGGACCGCCCGGTCGTGGGTGGCCAGCCAGCCGCCGACCAGGGTGCGGGCGGTGTCCTCGGGCCGGTCGAGATAGCCGGGCGTCACCGTGGGCCCGCGCACCCACAGCTCGCCCTCGTGCCCGTCCGGGACCGGCCGTCCGTCGCGGTCGCGCAGCTCCACCTCGAACCCGGGCACCGGACGGCCCACGGTGCCGGGGTGGTTGTGGTCCAGGCTGTTGGCGCAGAAGGCGTGCCCGGCCTCGGTGGAGCCGATCTGTTCGAGTACCGGCGCGCCGAGCAACTCCGCCACCCGGTCGCCCAGCCCGGCCGGCAGCCCCTCACCGGCCGACACGGCGGCCCGTACGGAGGCGAAGCAGGTCCGGTGCTGCCCGGTGCCCCGGTCGGCGACCAGCGCCGCGTACGCGGACGGCACCGAGTACAGCAGGGTCACCCGGTGCCGGGCGACCAGCTCGTCCACCGCGGCCGGAGCCGGCCGCCGGTCCACCAGGACCGCGCTGGACCCCGAGAAGAGCGGGAAGACGAAGGCGTTCCCGAAGCCGTAGGCGAAGTACAGCTTGGACACCGACAGGGTGACGTCGTTCGCGGTGATGCCGAGCAGCGGCCAGCCGATGAGGTCGTAGTACGCCGCCGGGTGGGCATGCGTGTGGACGACCCCCTTGGGCGCGCCCGTCGTCCCCGAGGTGTACTGCACATACAACGGGCTGTCCGCGTCGACCGGATGGACGGGCGCCGGATCGGCGGCGGGGGCCAGCGCGAGCAGCTGGTCGGCGCCGAAGCGGGGACGGTCGGTGAAACGATCCTCCATGCCCGGTCCCGTCAGACACAGCACGGCCTCGGTGTCGGCGGCCATGAACGCGTGGTCGGCGGCGGGCAGTTCGGGGTTGACCAGGACGGCGACCGCCCCGAGCCGGGCGACCGCGAGAAACGCCACCACCCAGGCGATCCCGTCCGGCAGCGCGAGCACCACCCGGTCGCCGGGGCCGACACCCTGCCCGGCGAGGACCGTGGCGGCGCGGGCCCCGAGCCCGTGCACCTCGCCGTGGGTCCAGGCACGGTGGCCCTGGTGGAAGGCGGGCCGGTCGGCCCAGCCGTTGCGCCGGGCCAGGTCGGCCAGCCGGCCGGCGAGGTTGACGGTGTCCGTGCGGCGGTCCGTGCGGCGGTCCGTGCGCGGGTCCGTACGGATGTCCGTACGCGTGTCCGTACGGGACAGGGGCAGCGTCATCGGGCGGCCTCCTCCACGGCGTCCGCCGTGGCCTCGGTGTGCTCCCGCAGCGCCCGCATCTGCGCGGCCGTCTTCAGCAGCATCTCGTCGTACTCGGCGGCCGGGTCGGAGTCCAGGACGATCGCCCCGCCCGCGCCCAGCTGCATCCGGCCGTCCGCGATCACGGCCGTACGGATCACGATGTTGAGGTCCGCGCCGCCGCTGCACCCGAGGTAGCCCAGCGCCCCCGAGTACACGCCCCGGGCCTCGGTCTCCAGACCGTCGATGATCTCCATCGTGCGCAGCTTCGGGGCGCCCGTCATGGACCCGCCGGGGAAGCAGGCGCGTACGCAGTCCACCGCGTCCGTCCCGGCCCGCAGCCGTCCGGTCACCGTGGACACCAGCTGGTGCACGGTCGCGTACGACTCGGTGGCCATCAGGCGGGGCACCCGGACGGTTCCGGTACGGCAGACCCGGCCCAGGTCGTTGCGGAGCAGGTCGACGATCATCAGGTTCTCGGCGCGGGTTTTGGCGTCGGCCGCCAGCGCGTCCCGCAGCCGGTCGTCCTCGAAGGGCGTCGCCCCGCGCGGCGCGGTGCCCTTGATGGGCTTGGCCTCGGCCACCCCGTCCCGGGTGATCCGCAGGAACCGCTCCGGCGAGGAACCGGCCACGTCCAGGTCGCCGAAGCGCAGAAAGGCCGCGTACGGCGCCGGGTTGACGCGGCGCAGCTCCCGGTAGAAGGCGTAGGGGTCGGCCGGGGCGGGCAGCCGGGCCGCGTTGGTCAGGCAGACCTCGTAGCTGGTGCCGGCCCGCAGCTCCCGTTGGCAGGCCTCGATGTCGGCGAGGTAGCCGGCGCGGTCACGCACCAGCCAGGGCTCGGCGGCCTCCAGGTCCGGTCCCTCGGCGGCGGGCGGGGCGGGCGCCGGGGTGCCCGGGGTGAGGAACGTCAGCTGGGCCAGTGTCTCTGTCAGCCACTCCTCGGCCTCCTGCGCGGCCCGCGGGGTGTCCTCCGCCAGGCAGACCGCGTAGGTGACGTCCTCCTCGTGGTCCACGGCGATCAGCCGGTCCGCGAACAGCCAGCAGGCGTCCGGGGTCTCGGCCCGGTGCGTGTTGGGGGAGCCGCAGTCGGCCTTGGTCTCGTAGCCGAAGTAGCCGACATAGCCGCCGGTGAAGTCGAAGGGCAGCCCGTCGGCGTCCACCCGGCGGCTGGTCAGCTGCCGCTTCAGATAGTCGAAGACGCTCGCCGACACCTTGCGCGGCGGCCGCCCCGCCCGCTCGACCGTACAGCGCCCGGCCGTGACGTCGTACCGCACGAACTCGGCGAGCGGGCCGCTGTCGTCGCCCAGGAAGGAGAAGCGTGAGCGGCCCTGCTCGACGAGTGAGCTGTCCAGCCAGAACGACCGGGGCGAGGCGGCGAAGAGACGGGAGAAGGCCGCCTCCGTGTCGACGGCGCCGGCGATCTGGCGGGTGTGCAGTCGGTGGGCGGGGCGCGGGAGCTCTCCCGACCGGGAGGGATCACCCGACCGCGACAGCTCGCCCGGCTGGGAGAGGACACCGGACCGGGCGGGATCCCCCGACCGGGAGTGAGTACCTGGCCGGGTGGGATCACCCGACTGGGGGAGATCGCGTGGCCGGGAGAGATCGACTGGCGGGGCGAGAGCCGCCGGCCCGGAGCGGTCCCCCTGCCGTGGGCGGGGGACGGCCGCCGCCGGTCCGCTCCCGGAGACGGCGGCGGAGACGGTGGCAGCGGCGGAGGCGGCCGCCGCGGACCTGGGCCTCGGTATCACCGCGGCCGCAGGCGGGACCGCGGTGTTCTTGGTGCGCGCTCTGCGGGCCCGCCGGGCGGTCAGGTTGCGGAAGTTCACCAGCATGCGGTGGCCGTACTCGGTCAGCACCGACTCCGGGTGGAACTGCACGCCCCACAGCGGCCGTTCGCGGTGGCGCAGGCCCATCAGGACGCCGTCCTCGGCCCAGGCGGTGGCCTGCAGGGCGGCGGGCAGCGGCTCGTGCACGGCCAGCGAGTGGTAGCGCACGGCGGTGAAGTCCTGGGTCAGTCCCTCGAACAGGTCCCGCCCGTCGTGCCGGACCCTGGTCAGATGCCCGTGTCTCGGCTGCGGGGCGGGCGCCACCCGGGCCCCTTCCCCGAGCGCGATGCCCTGGTGGCCCAGGCAGACCCCGAGCACGGGGACCGTGGACTCGCCGATCACGTGGGCGCTGATGCCGAAGTCACGGGCGTTTCCGGGATGCCCGGGCCCCGGGGACACCACCACGTTGTCGAACTCCGCGAGAGAGGGGAGACCGGAGGGTGTGCCGCCCCTTTCGTCATTGCGGACCACCACCGGTTCCTCGCCGTTGACCTCGGCGATCAACTGGAACAGGTTGTAGGTGTACGAGTCGTAATTGTCGATGAGCAAGGTCTTCACCCGCCCACCTCCCTCGGGTAGTTCCCGGGCCTATGCAGCCCGTCGTTTGTGCCGCCCGCGCAGTGCCTGCAGCGGCGGGTACAGCCATTTCTTGAAGAAACGCTGGAGTCGCGGCATGAGAATCCAGGTGACAAGCGCAGTCACACAGAGACAGAGCAGCAGAGTGCGGATGAGCGGATTGAGGCCGCCGAGATGGGGAATCACGATGATGTTGAAGAGCAGAACCGGCGGAAACACCGCGCTCATGTTGATGAACCACAGTTTCCATTTCGCCGGAGGGGTGGGCGGCGGTGGCACGGGCGCCGGCCCGGCCAGCGAGTCGAACCACACCTTCGAGCCGCGCACGCTACGGCGACCGGTGGGCCGGGCGATGCCGTCCGTCCGGGTCTCCCACTCTCCGCGGTCCAGGGAGTTCTCCCAGGCCAGCGCCGAGTCCTCGGTGGCGAAGCGATACACGACATGCCATTCCGCCTCCTGGTCGACAAGGACGCCACCGCCGAGGAACCCCGGCTGCCGGGCGCTCGCGCCCAGCATGGCCCACCCCCAGGAGTGGAAGTCGGCCTCGCGACCCGGCATCACGTGATAGGCCACGGTGACGGTGACGGGATTACTGGTCACGGTGTCCTTTACGGAATGGACACACATGGCGTTCAAAGGTTCAACGAGATTTTTTGCGGCCCGGGGGCGTGCCTGGGGAGACGTCTGGAACGTGTCCGGAACGTAACTTTTTATAGCGCTTTCTATGGTCTTGCTGCCTTCTGTCGTCGGCTACTTCGGGTAACTCGCGCGGAATTTCAGAAAGTGCTTGCCGGGTGGCTGTGAACGTTGCACGATCGCCGTCCCGGAACAAAGGAGAACGTCATGTCGAGGTACGTCTGGAATCTGACCCGAGAAGGCCAGGAGGCAATTGACCAGGCGCGTTCGGTGATCGAATCCGCGCGAAAAGAAGTGACCGCCCACCCGCTTTACCGGCGGATATCCGACCGGGATCACCTGGCGACGTTCATGACCCATCACGTCTTCGCCGTCTGGGACTTCATGTCCCTGCTCAAGTCGCTCCAGCGGGAGCTGACCTGCATCGACGTGCCCTGGGTGCCCCGCGGCTCCGCCGTCGCCCGCCGGCTCATCAACGACATCGTGCTGGTCGAGGAGAGTGACGAGCTGAACGGCGGCTTCACCAGCCACTTCGAGCTCTACCGCGCGGCCATGACCGAGGCGTCGGCCGACACCGCCCCCGTCGACACCTTCGTCGCGCTGCTCACCGAGGGCCATGACGTCGACGCCGCCCTCCGGGTGGCCCAGGTCCCGGCCCCGGCCGCGGAGTTCGTGCGCACCACCTTCGAGATCATCGCCGAACGCCCGCTGCACTGCCGGGCCGCCGCCTTCGCCTTCTCCCGCGAGGACCTGATCCCGGACATGTTCGACCAGGTCGTCGAGGAGGAGGGCACCGGCCGCTTCCCGCTCTTCCGCGACTACCTCGCCCGCCATATCGAGGTCGACGGCGAGGAGCACACCCCCATGGCCCTGCAGATGGTCGCCGACCTGTGCGGCACCGACGAACAGCGCTGGAGCGAGGCCGTCGAGACCGTCCTCGTCGCCCTGGAGGCCCGGACCCGCCTCTGGGACGGGATCACGGACGCGATGGGCTGAGCGGCTCCGCCGCCTCGGGGCCGGCGTCCGCCACGTCCGGCGCCTCGCCGAACCGGGCCAGTGCCAGCGCCCCCGCCACGGCCACCGTGAACCCCAGCACCGCGAGCCAGGTCAGGCCCTCCCGGGTACGGTCCCCGAGCCACACCACCCCGACCGCCGCCGGACCGATCGTCTCGCCGATCACCATGCCGGCCGTCGCCGTGGTCACCGAGCCGCGCTGCAGGGCCGAGGTCAGCAGCATGAAGGCGGCGCCGCCGCCGACCAGCAGGGCGTACGTGGCCGGGTTGGTCAGCAGTCCGGCCGGCCGCAGGGTGTCGATCAGCCGGACCGACACCTCCACCACCCCGAACCCGAACCCCGCGCCGAGCCCGAGGACCAGCGCCCGCCACCGCCCGGACAGCCGTCCGCCGGCCAGCCCGAGCAGCAGCACGCCCACGGCGATCCCGAGCGTGACCCACTTCAGCGTCATCGACCCGGAGCGGTCCCCTTCCGGCCCCGACGCCAGCCCCAGCATGGCGAGCCCCGCGCACACCACCGCCACCGCGGCCCACTCCGCCCCGCTCAGCCGCACCCGCAGCAGCCGCGCCGCGACCACCGCCGTCACCGCGAGGGAGGACGCCAGGGCCGCGCTCACCGCGTAGATCGGAATCGACCGCAGTGCCAGGATCTGGAACACGAACCCGAGCCCGTCCAGCCCCAGCCCGACCACGTACCGCCACTGCCGTACGGCCCGCAGCAGCAGCGCGGCCTCCCCGCCCGCGCCGTCCCCGACCTCCCGCGCGGCCATCGCCTGCAGGACCGTCGCCGTACCGAAGCAGATCGCGGCTGTGAGCGCGCACACCATTCCAAAGAGCACATAGGGACTCTAGGCGAGAGGAGCAAACGGTGACCCGGGGGAAAGTAAGAAGCGGGCCCGGGGCGCACCCCGGACCCGCTCGACCCCTGGTGCGTCAGCTGGCGCCGGCGAGCCAGGCGGTGGCGTTGAGGGCGAGGGCGGCGTTGGTGGCGCCGCTGTCGTTCCAGCCGTCGTACAGGGTGTTGCCGGACTGGCCGGTGCCGTCGTCGATCGGGGAGCTGTCGCCCCAGAAGGCGACCCGTCCGCTGCCGAAGGTGGATGTCAGGAAGAAGGCGCCGGTGTTGCCGGAGTAGCCGCTGCGGTACAGCAGCCCCTTGACGTCCGAGTTGTCGGAGGGCTTGAGGGTGGCGGTCGTGCCGTTGGCGATCAGGCTCTTGGTGACGGTGCCGAAGGAGCCGTGCAGGACGGCGTTGCTGCTGTCGCTGATGGCCTTCGGGTAGCCGGAGCTGATGTTCAGCGAGTCGACGGAGAAGCCGAACGGGTCGGACGAGTCGACGCTGTTGTTGGTCATCAGGTCGTTGAGGATCTTGACCGCGTCGTAGCCGTCGTTGTTGCGGTCGGCGCCGGTGTGGTCGGAGATCATGAACAGCCCGCCGCCGTTCTTGACGAAGTTCATGATGGCCGTCTTCTCGGCGGTCGTGAACTTCGTGTTGGGCTCGGGCAGCACCAGCGCGTCGAACTTCGACAGGTCGGTCGTCGACGAACCGCCGTACGTCAGCGCGCTGGTGGCGGTCTTCAGGCTGTAGTCGCCGGTCTGCTGCAGGGCGACGCCCCACGACGACAGCGCGCCCGTCCAGTCCGTCTCGGAGGACGGGGAGGAGTCCTCGCCGAGCGGGTCCGGCTTGCTGGTGGAGATGATCCAGTCCGCGTTGCCCGCCTCCTCGGCGTGGCCGTCGTCGAACAGGACGCGGTAGCTGGTGGCCGCGTGGGCGGGGGTGGCGCCGCTGGTGGCCTGGACGGCGGCACCGGCGGCGAGCAGGCCGAACACGGCTGCGGCCGTGGTGAGTTTGCGGCGTGAGGCGGCAAAGCCGGGCATCTGTCATTCCTCCATCGGTGGGGGATGCGAGAGGGATGGCGGTGCGGGTCGTGCGTCGATCGTTCTGCGCGCGTAGATTCGAAGTTGATCGTTCACCCAGGGGCAGGGTGGACGGTACCCGGGCGACTCGGGGCGCCGTAAGGATCCCCGGGGGCTTCACATGATTTTCTTACCTGTACATGACAATCCAGGGCTGGCCGAAACCGCTCGTCTAGACTGTCGCCGGACATCGCACGGGGCGGCACGGGGGATCACGGACATGGCGGACATACGTCGGCAGATGCGCTCGGGCACGGTCGTCCTCGGCGGCATGGGCCTCCTGGCCGCCGCCCTGACCGCCTGCTCCTCCGACCCCGACAAGCGCTGCGTCGACCGCGACAGCTACCGCGCCACCAAGGGCTACCAGGTCGTCTCCGACAAGAACTGCACCTCCACCAAGTCCGCCGTCAACGCCGGCTACTACTACGGCGGCAAGAAGCGGAGCGGCTGGGTCAAGGGCGGCTCGTTCACCAAGTCCGGCGGAGGCTCGGGCGGTTCGTCGAGCGGCGGTCACAGCGTGCACCGCGGCGGCTTCGGCGGCGGCCACGACAGCTCCGGCGGCTGACCGGTTCCCATGCGGCGCCATACGACCGAACCCCGCCCCGACTGGCAGCGCACCGTCGAGGAACAGGGCCTGATCTATCCCCTCACCCGCCACCCCGACGGCGTCCTGCGCCCGTACTGGGACGAGAGCGCGTACTACGCCTTCACCCTGGACGAGGTGGAGGCGCTGGAGCGGACCGTCGAGGAACTGCACGAGATGTGTCTGGCGGCGGCCGGCCACATCGTGGCGAAGAACCGCTTCGCCGACCTCGGCATCACCGACCCGCGCGTGGTCGGGGCCGTCACCGAGTCATGGCACCGCCGCGCCGAACTCCCCTCCCTCTACGGCCGCTTCGACCTCCGCCACGACGGCACGGGCCCGGCGAAACTCCTGGAGTACAACGCCGACACCCCCACCTCCCTGGTGGAGGCGGCCTCGGCCCAGTGGTTCTGGATGGCGGACCGCTTCCCGGGCGCCGACCAGTGGAACAGCCTCCACGAACGCCTCGTAGAGGCCTGGCGGGCACAGGCCCGCCTCCTCCCGCCGGGCGCCCCGCTCCACTTCGCCCACTCCGCCGCCGACGAACTCGGCGAGGACCTGATGACGGTCGCGTACCTCAAGGAGACCGCCGAGCAGGCGGGCCTGGACACCGACTGGATCTCCATGGAGGAGATCGGCTGGGACACGCTCTCCGGCCGCTTCGTCGACAACCGGCTCCGCTTCATCCGTGCCTGCTTCAAGCTCTACCCGTGGGAATGGCTCACGACCGACGCCTTCGCGGACCACGCCCTCGCCACCCTGGACAACGGTGGCGGCACGGGCGCGACGATGTGGATCGAGCCCGCCTGGAAGATGCTGCTCAGCAACAAGGCCCTCCTCGCCGTCCTCTGGGAGCTGTACCCGGACCACCCGAACCTGCTCCCGGCGTACCTGGACGGCCCGAGGGAGCTGGCGGCCACGGGCGGCTACGTCAGCAAGCCGCTGCTGGGCCGGGAGGGCGCGGGCGTGGTCGTACACGAGCCCGGCCATGCCCCGGTGATACGCGAAGAGCCGTGCTGCTACCAGCAGTTGGCCCCCCTGCCCGACTTCGACGGCAACCGGGTGGTGCTGGGCGCATGGGTGGTGGGCGATGAGCCCGCAGGCCTGGGAATCCGCGAGTCGGCGGGTTTGGTGACAGACGACTACGCCCGCTTCTTGCCCCACGTGATCCTTTAGCGCCCCGACAGGGGCGCTGGGGGTACCCCCGGCCGAAGGCTGGGGGAGGAACTGCGCGACCAGCCACAACGAACCCGCAGTCGCCCACCCTCGGCTCGGCCCTCCCCATCAGGCGCTCAAAACCCCCCACAACTGCTCGATCCCCCACTCCAAGTCGTCCTCCTCCACCACCAACGGCGGAGCGATCCGCACGGTCGACCCATGCGTGTCCTTCACCAGCACGCCCCGCTCCATCAACCGCTCCGAAACGACCCGCCCGGACCCCACCCCCGGATCCACATCCACCCCCGCCCACAGCCCCCGCCCCCGTACGGCCGTCACCCGTCCACTCCCCGCGATCTCCGCCAGCCGCCGGTGCAGCAGCTCCCCCAGCTCGGCAGCCCGCTCCTGGAACTCCCCGGTCCGCAGCATCGCGATCACCTCAAGAGCCACCGCACAGGCCAGCGGATTCCCGCCGAACGTGGACCCGTGCTCCCCGGGCCGGAACACCCCCAGCACATCGGCGCTCGACACGACCGCGGACACCGGCAGCACCCCACCCCCCAGCGCCTTCCCGAGGACGTACACATCCGGTACGACCCCCTCGTGCTCGCACGCGAACGTCCGCCCGGTCCGCCCCAGCCCCGACTGGATCTCGTCGGCGACGAACAGCACGTTCCGCTCGCGCGTCAGCTCCCGCACCGCCGGCAGATAACCGGCCGGCGGCACGATCACCCCCGACTCGCCCTGGATCGGCTCCAGCAGCACGGCGACCGTGTTCTCGGTCAGCGCCGCCCGCATCGCCGTCAGGTCCCCGTACGGCACGATCTCGAAGCCCGGCGTGTACGGCCCGAAGTCCGCCCGCGCCTCCGGATCCGTCGAGAAACTGATCACGGTCGTCGTACGCCCGTGGAAGTTCCCGCCGGCGACCACCACCTTCGCCATCTCACCGGGCACCCCCTTGATTCGGTACCCCCACTTCCGGGCGGTCTTCACAGCGGTCTCCACCGCCTCCACCCCCGTGTTCATCGGCAGCACCATCTCCATCCCGCACAGCTCCGCCAGCTCCGTGCAGAACGCGGCGAACCGGTCGTGGTGGAAGGCCCGGGACGTCAGCGTCACCCGCTCCAGCTGGGCCTTCGCCGCCGCGACCAGGCGGGGGTGGCCGTGCCCGAAGTTCAGCGCCGAGTACCCGGCGAGGAAGTCCAGGTACCGGCGTCCCTCGACGTCCGTCATCCACGCGCCGTCGGCCGTGGCGATCACCACCGGCAGCGGGTGGTAGTTGTGCGCGCTGTGCGCGTCGGCGGCGGCGATGAGGGCTTCGGCAGTGGTCACGGCGACTCCAGAGAACGCGGCGAGATGATCCCTTTATTACCGTCTGTCCGTGCCCGACTGGTGGACGCCACGGCCCCCGGGCCCGGCGTGGCCGGTAATGTGACCAGCGGGCCGTGACTGGCGCGCTGGGATGGGACCGACCATCGGGGAGCGGCCCGCGTCGTGATCGAGTGCCGTGCGCCTGGGCCGAACCGTGAATGCCGAACGCCATGTCCGGAGGTCCCGAATGTCAGACAACTCTGCGCCCCTGTCCACCGAGTCCACCGCGTACCGCGCGGCCCTCGATGTGATCCGCGCGGTCGAGCCGCGGGTCGCCGACGCCATCGGCCAGGAGGTCGCCGACCAGCGCGAGATGCTCAAGCTGATCGCCTCCGAGAACTACGCCTCCCCGGCGACCCTGCTCGCGATGGGCAACTGGTTCAGCGACAAGTACGCCGAGGGCACCATCGGCCGCCGCTTCTACGCCGGCTGCCGCAACGTCGACACCGTCGAGGGCCTCGCCGCCGAGCACGCCCGCGAGCTGTTCGGCGCCCGGCACGCCTACGTCCAGCCGCACTCCGGCATCGACGCCAACCTGGTCGCCTTCTGGGCCGTACTCGCCGACCGCGTCGAGGTCCCCTTCCTGGAGAAGACCGGCGCCCGCCAGGTCAACGACCTCTCCGAGGCCGACTGGGCCGAGCTGCGGCAGGCCTTCGGCAACCAGCGGATGCTCGGCATGTCCCTGGACGCGGGCGGCCACCTCACCCACGGCTTCCGCCCGAACATCTCCGGCAAGATGTTCGACCAGCGCTCCTACGGCACCGACCCGGCCACCGGCCTGATCGACTACGACGCGCTGCGTGCCCAGGCGCGTGACTTCAAGCCGCTGATCATCGTCGCGGGCTACTCGGCGTACCCCCGGCTGGTGAACTTCCGGATCATGCGCGAGATCGCCGACGAGGTCGGCGCGACCCTGATGGTCGACATGGCGCACTTCGCGGGCCTGGTCGCCGGCAAGGTCCTGACCGGCGACTTCGACCCGGTCCCGCACGCCCAGATCGTGACCACGACCACCCACAAGTCGCTGCGCGGCCCGCGCGGCGGCATGGTCCTGTGCGACGACTCCCTCAAGGACCAGGTCGACCGCGGCTGCCCGATGGTCCTCGGCGGCCCGCTCCCGCACGTCATGGCCGCCAAGGCCGTCGCCCTGGCCGAGGCCCGGCAGCCCGCCTTCCAGGACTACGCCCAGCGCATCGTCGACAACTCGCGCGCGCTGGCCGAGGGCCTGATGCGCCGGGGCGCCACGCTGGTGACCGGCGGCACGGACAACCACCTCAACCTGATCGACGTCGAGACGTCCTACGGCCTCACCGGCCGCCAGGCCGAGACCGCTCTCCTCGACTCCGGCATCGTGACCAACCGCAACGCGATCCCGGCCGACCCGAACGGCGCCTGGTACACCTCCGGCATCCGCATCGGCACCCCGGCGCTCACCACCCGTGGCCTGGGCACGGCGGAGATGGACGAGGTCGCGGGCCTCATCGACCGCGTCCTCACCGCCACCGAGCCGGGCACGACGAAGTCCGGCGCCCCGTCCAAGGCCTCCCACGTCCTGGACGAGAAGGTCTCGACGGAGATCGCCCAGCGCGCGACCGATCTGGTGGCGGGCTTCCCGCTCTACCCGGAGATCGACCTGGGCTGATCGACGCCCTCAGGGGCAGCGGCCCCGTAAGGGGCGCGGGGAACTGCGCGAGCAACCACATGCGACCCGCAGTCCCCCGCGTTCCGAAACCACCCCACCCCTCAAGGGCCGACCACCCCCTCACCCTCTGAGAGAATGGTGAGCATGGCTTCTGACCGACCCCGCGTGCTCTCCGGCATCCAGCCCACCGCCGGCTCGTTCCACCTGGGCAACTACCTCGGCGCCGTCCGCCAGTGGGTAGCCCTCCAGGAGTCCCACGACGCCTTCTACATGGTCGTCGACCTGCACGCGATCACGGTCCCGCAGGACCCCGCGGACCTGCGCGCCAACACCCGGCTCGCCACCGCCCAGCTGCTCGCCGCCGGCCTGGACGCGGACCGCTGCACCCTCTTCGTGCAGAGCCATGTCCCCGAGCACGCCCAGCTCGCCTGGGTGATGAACTGCCTCACCGGCTTCGGCGAGGCCAGCCGGATGACCCAGTTCAAGGACAAGGCGGCCAAGCAGGGCACGGACCGTGCGTCCGTCGGCCTGTTCACGTACCCGATCCTCCAGGTCGCCGACATCCTGCTCTACCAGGCCCACGAGGTCCCGGTCGGCGAGGACCAGCGCCAGCACGTCGAGCTCACCCGTGACCTCGCCGAGCGCTTCAACGGCCGGTTCGGCGAGACCTTCACCATCCCGAAGCCGTACATCCTCAAGGAGACGGCGAAGATCTACGACCTCCAGGACCCGTCGATCAAGATGAGCAAGTCGGCGTCCACGCCGAAGGGCCTCATCAACCTCCTCGACGACCCGAAGACGACGGCGAAGAAGGTCAAGAGCGCGGTCACCGACACGGACACGGTGATCCGCTACGACGTCGAGAACAAGCCGGGCGTCAGCAACCTCCTCACCATCTACTCCACCCTCACCGGCAAGTCGATCGCCGAGCTGGAGCAGGAGTACGAGGGCAAGATGTACGGCGCGCTCAAGACGGACCTCGCGGAGGTCATGGTCGAGTTCGTGACCCCGTTCCGCGAGCGCACCCAGCAGTACCTGGACGACCCCGAGACGCTCGACTCGATCCTGGCCAAGGGCGCGGAGAAGGCCCGTGCCGTCGCCGCGGAGACGCTGGCCCAGGCCTACGACCGGGTCGGCTTCCTGCCCGCCAAGCACTGAGCGAAGCGCCGACGGCACCGAGCGAGGCGCCGGGGGCGCTCGGGGCGCTCCGGGGAGCGCACGGGAGCGCTGCACATCACTTCGGCCACGGCTGCCCCGAGGGCGGCCGTGGCCGTACAGTCGATAGACGGACGGCCGGGTACGAACCCGACACGCGTCCGACTGTCACGACCGACCAACACGACCGACGGGAGATGACGTGGGGACCGTAACGATCGGCGTGTCGATCGCGGTCCCGGAGCCTCACGGCAGCCTGCTCCAGGAGCGGCGCGCGGGCTTCGGCGACGCCGCGGCCCATGGCATTCCGACACACGTGACCTTGTTGCCGCCGACGGAGATCGACGCGGAGGCGCTGGCCGCCGTGGAAGCCCATCTGGGCGAGGTCGCCGCGGTGGGCCGGCCGTTTCCGATGCGGCTGAGCGGTACGGGCACGTTCCGGCCGCTCTCGCCTGTCGTCTATGTCCGGGTGGCTCGGGGCGCGGACGACTGTGCATGGCTCCAGTCGCGGGTCCGGGACGAGTCCGGGCCGCTCGACCGTGAGCTGCAGTTCCCGTACCACCCGCATGTGACCGTCGCCCATGGGATCGACGAGGCCGCCATGGACCGGGCGTTCGCCGAGCTGGCGGACTTCGAGGCGGAGTGGCCTTGTATGGGGTTCGCGCTGTACGAGCAGGGGCTCGACGGCGTGTGGCGGCAGCTGCGTGAGTACGCCTTCGGGGGCTCTGTCGTTCCGCCTCAGGCGGGGCATGTGGAGCAGGAGAGCATCGCCGGTCGGTAGTCCGCGGGCCGGTGGGGGCTGGTCGCGCAGTTCCTCCCCCAGCCTTCGGCCGGGGGGACCCCAGCGCCCCTGAAGGGGCGCGTCCCAGTCGCCCCATCAAATGGGCAACCGGCGGAACACCGACCGCGGCGCGTGCCGTAGTGCCGACATCACCACGCGCAGCGTGCCCGGCACCCACACCACCTCCGAGCGCCTGCGCAGGCCCGCCTCGATCGCCGTCGCCACCGCCTCCGGTGTCGTGGCCAGGGGTGCTTCCGCCAGCCCCGCCGTCATCTTCGAGCGGACGAACCCGGGCCGTACGACCATCACATGCACGCCCGTCCCGTGCAGCGCGTCGCCCAGGCCCTGGGCGAAGGCGTCGAGGCCCGCCTTGCTGGAGCCGTAGATGAAGTTGGAGCGCCTCGCCCGTTCGCCGGCGACCGAGGACAGGACCACCAGTGAGCCGTGGCCCTGTGCCTGCAGGGCCCGTGCGCTGACCAGGCCCGCCGAGACGGCGCCGGTGTAGTTGGTCTGCGCGACGCGCACGGCGTTCACCGGCTCGCGTTCGTCCGTGGCCTGGTCGCCGAGGATGCCGAAGGCGAGCAGGACCATGTCGATGTCGCCGTTGGCGAAGATCTTGCCGAGGGCCGCCTCGTGGGACTCGGGGTCGAGGGCGTCGAAGGCGACGGTGTGGACATCGGGCCCGAGGTCGCGCAGCCGCTCGGCGGCCTTGTCGAGCGCGGGGGAGGGGCGGCCCGCCAGCCAGACCGTGCGGGTGCGGCGGGCGATCAGCCGGCGTGCGGTGGCCAGCGCGATCTCGGACGTACCGCCGAGGACGAGCAGGGACTGGGGCATTCCGAAGGCGTCCTTCACGGCAACTCCTGAGGGCTGGGGGAAGACTAGAGACCGAGACGGCGGGACAGGTCGGAGACGAACACCCCGCTCGGGTCCAACTCCGCGCGCAGGGAGCGGAATTCGGTGAGCCGTGGGTACATCGCGGCGAGCAGCTCGGGGCGCAGCCGGGAGTCCTTGGCGAGGTAGACACGGCCGCCGGCGACCGCCACCTCCTCGTCCAGTTCGTCCAGGAAGGCGGCGAGGCCGGGCAGGGCGGCCGGGATGTCGAGGGCGAGGGTCCAGCCGGGCACGGGGAAGGAGAGCCAGCCGGGGTCGGCGTCGCCGAAGCGTTTGAGGACGGCCAGGAAGGACGGGCAGCGGTGCTCGGAGATACGGGCCACGATCCGGCGCAGGACGTCCTCCCGGCCGTGTCCGACGACGAACTGGTACTGGACGAAGCCGGCGCGGCCGTAGACGCGGTTCCAGTGCGGGACGCCGTCCAGGGGGTGGAAGAACGCGGAGATGCCCTGGAGCTGGCCCGTACGCGTGCGGGGCGCCTTGCGGTACCAGAGCTCGTTGAAGAGGCCGACGGTGGTACGGCCGAGGAGACCCCCGGGGACGAAGGCGGGAGCGGCCGGAAGCTGTCGGGGACGGAAGGCAAGGGGTGCGCGCCCGGCGCGCGTTTCCCTGCCGAGCGCCTGCAGGGGCGCGTGGTCGCCCCGGGTGAGCACCGCGCGTCCGGTCGCCGCCCCGCGCGCCAGCAGGTCGATCCAGGCGACCGAGTAGCGGTAGCGGTGGTCGGTGGCGGTGAGACGGGCCATCAGATCGTCGAGGTCGGCGGCGCGTTCGGTGTCGACGGACATGTACGACGTCTCGACGGGGAGGAGGCGGACGGTCGCCGTGAGGATCACTCCGGTCAGACCCATGCCGCCGGCCGTCGCGTCGAACAGCGGGGTGCCGCGGCTCACCGTGCGGACCTGGCCGTCGGCGGTGAGGAGTTCGAAGGACAGCACATGACGGGAGAAGGATCCCGAGACATGGTGGTTCTTGCCGTGGATGTCGGCGCCGATCGCGCCGCCCACCGTCACCTGCCGGGTCCCCGGGGTCACCGGGACGAACCAGCCGAGCGGCAGCAGCACCTCCATCAGGCGGTGCAACGAGACCCCGGCGTCGCACAGCACGGTGCCGCCGTCCGCGTCGATGGCGTGGATGCGGTCGAGGCCCGTCATGTCGAGCACGGCTCCGCCGGCGTTCTGCGCCGCGTCCCCGTACGCGCGTCCCAGGCCCCGCGCGATACCGCCGCGCGCCCCGCAGTTCCGGATCGCGTCCGCCGCCTCCTGGTAGGTCCGGGGCCGGATCAGGCGGGCTGCGGTGGGGGCGGTGCGGCCCCAGCCGGTGACGGACACGGTGTCTCCAGACATACGGCGACCGTAACGCCCGGTATGGGTAATTCGCGCCATTGGCTGCGAGGGATCGCCTGACTCCCCGAAACGGGTGATTATCGGAATGTCGCTCAATATGGTCGCTGCTTTGGCGGGGCGAAGGTGAACAGTGAGTCCAATGGACGACATGGACCACCGGATCCTCTCCGCGCTGCTCGCCTGCGGTGCCGATCCACGCGTCGCGTCGGCCGCGCGCGGTCTCTCCCTCGCCGGTGAACACGGTGCGCTCTGGCTCGCGGCGGGCCTCGCCGGTGCCGCCGTGGACGGCACGCGGCGCGGCGCCTGGCTGCGCGGTACGGCACTGGTCGCGGGCGCGCACCTCGGCAGCATCGGCGTCAAACGGGTCGTGCGCCGGGCGCGCCCCACGCATGTCTGGCCCCTGGTGCGCACCGCGGGCCGGTACTCCTTCCCCAGCTCGCACGCCACCTCCGCGGCGGCCGCCGCCGTCGCCTACGGGGCGCTCGGCGCACCCGCGGTCGCTCCTCTCGCGGCCGCGATGTGCCTCTCCCGGCTGGTCGTCGGTGTGCACTGGCCCACGGACGTGGCGGCGGGCGCGGCCCTCGGGGCGCTCGTGGCGCGGGCCGGGGCGCGCTGGGTGAGCGGGGGAGCGCCCGACACCCCGTACCCGGGGAGGCTCACATGACCGAGACCGCCCACGCGGCCGGCGAAGCGGTTGCTGAAACGACTCTGCATGAACAGCGCGCCCACCCCTCCCGGCCGCACGGACCGGCGCCCGCACGGATCACCGCCGGCGGTCTCCTCAAGGGCCTGCTGAGGACCACCCGCCCCAAGCAGTGGGTCAAGAACACCCTCGTCATCGCCGCCCCGGCCGCCGCCGGCCAGCTGTTCTCCCTGCACGCGCTGTTCCGCCTCACCCTGACCTTCGTCCTGTTCACGGCCTGCGCCGCCGCCGTCTACCTGATCAACGACGCCCGCGACGCGGAGGCCGACCGCGCCCACCCCGTCAAGTGCCACCGCCCGGTCGCCGCCGGACAGGTCCCGGTCCCCGTCGCCTACGCCGCGGGAGGCCTCCTGGCCGTCCTGGGACCGCTGCTCGCGGCCCGGCTGACCCCGCCGCTCGTCCCGGCCCTCCTGATCGCCTACCTGGGCATGCAACTGGCGTACTGCGTCGTCCTGAAGCACGTCCTGGTCGTCGACCTCGTCGTCGTCACCACCGGCTTCCTGATGCGGGCGGCGATCGGCGGGGTCGCCCTCGGCATCCCGCTGTCCCGCTGGTTCCTGATCACCACCGGCTTCGGCGCGCTCTTCATGGTGTCGGCCAAGCGCTACTCCGAGGCCGTCCAGATGGCTGGGAAGGCGGGCGCCACGCGCGCGTTGCTGACCGAGTACACCACCGGCTACCTCCGCTTCGTCTGGCAGCTCGCCGCCGGGGTGGCCGTCCTCGCCTACTGCCTGTGGGCCCTGGAGGGACACGGCGCCGGACACGGCACCGGGCATCCGGACGGCCTGCTGCCCTGGCGCCAGCTGTCCATGGTGGCGTTCATCCTGGCGATCCTGCGCTACGCCGTCTTCGCCGACCGGGGCACCGCAGGCGAACCCGAGGACGTCGTCCTGAGCGACCGCGCCCTCGCCCTGATCGGCCTGGCCTGGCTGGCGATGTACGGCCTCGCGGTGGCCCACTGGTGAGCACGGACCGGCGTGAGCTGATCGGCTTCGCCGCCGTCGGCCTGCTCGCCTACGCCGTCGACCTCACCCTCTTCACGAGCCTGCGCGGCCCGGCCGCCCTCGACCCGCTCACCGCCAAGTCCCTGTCCTTCGTGGCGGGCTGCACGGTCGCCTACCTCGGCAACGCACGCGGCACCTACCGCCGAGCGCACACGACCGGCGTGCGCCCCTACGCCGTCTTCGTCGCCGTGAACCTCGCCGGTGCCCTGGTCCAGCTGCTCTGCCTCGCCGTCAGCCACTACGGTCTCGGCCTCACCTCACAGCGCGCCGACACCGTCTCCGGTGCGATCGTCGGCATGGCGCTGGCCACAGTTCTGCGCTTCTGGGGTACCCGCACATTGGTGTTCCGCGCATAGGGCAGAGTCGGATCATGGACTGGCTGAGAAAACTCCCCGTCGTCGGCCCGCTGGTGGGTTGGCTCATGACCACGCACACCTGGCGGTCGTACGATCGGCTCGACCGGGTGAACTGGTCCCAGCTGGCCGCCGCCATGACCTTCATCAGCTTTGTCTCGCTCTTCCCGCTGCTGACCGTGGGCGCCGCGGTCGCCGCCGCCACCCTGAGCAAGTCGCAGCAGCAGAACCTGCAGAACAAGATCGCCGACCAGGTCCCCGGCATCTCCGACCAGCTGGACATCAACGCCCTGGTCCAGAACGCCGGCACCGTCGGCCTCATCGCCGGTGCCGTCCTGCTGTTCACCGGCATCAACTGGGTCGGCCAGATGCGGGACTGTCTGCGCGCGGTGTGGGAGCTGTCCGACAAGGGCGAGAACCCGATCCTCGCCAAGCTCAAGGACGCCGGCATCCTGGTCGGCTTCGGCGGCGCCGTGCTCGTCACGCTCGCCGTGTCCACGATCGCCTCGGCGGCGGTGGGCTGGATCTCCCACCGGCTGGGCCTCCCCGAGCACGGCTGGGGTCCCCTGCTGCTGCGGACCGCCGCGTTCACCGTCGCCGTGACCGCCGACTTCCTGCTCCTGCTCTACGTCCTCACCCTGCTGCCCGGAGTCGAGCCGCCGCGCCGCCGGCTGCTGGTCGCGGCCCTGATCGGCGCGGTCGGCTTCGAACTCCTCAAGCTGCTGCTCAGCGGCTATATCCAGGGCGTCGCCGCGAAGAGCATGTACGGCGCGTTCGGCGTCCCGGTCGCCCTGCAGCTGTGGATCAACTTCACGTCGAGACTCGTCCTGTTCTCCGCCGCCTGGACGGCGACGGAGAGCGGCAGAGGGATCAGGGACGAGTCCGGCGACGCACCAGATCCGGCAGTGGCCAACGGCGGTTGACCAGGAAGGCCGCGCCCGCGAGCAGCACCAGCACCCCGGCCGTGATCGCCAGGGCCACCCCGATCCCGCCGGAGCCGTTCGCGGAGGAGGCGGCCACCGGCTTCGACCCGGCGCCCTTCCCGGAACCGGAGCCGGACGCGGAGGCGCTCGCCCCCGGCTGGGCAGTGGAGCCCACCGCCCCCCTGGGCGGGACCAGCTCCCCCACCGGAGTCGCCTTGCCGGCCGCCTGGAAGCCCCAGTCGAACAGCTTGGCGGTCTCCTTGTAGACCTCGTTGTGCTCCTTCTTCTCCGGGTTCATCACCGTGACCAGCAGCACCCTGCCACCCCGCTCCGCGACCCCGGTGAAGGTGGCGCCGGCGTTGGTGGTGTTGCCGTTCTTCACACCGGCGATGCCCTGGTAGACCGGGATGTCGGTGTCACCGCTGAGCAGCCGGTTGGTGTTCTGGATCTCGAAGGAGCCGCGGACCGACTGCCCCTTGGTGTTCTTCGTCGTGTCACCCGGGAACTTGGCCCGTACGGTCGAGCAGTACTCCCGGAAGTCCTTCTTCTGCAGCCCGGAACGGGCGAACAGCGACAGGTCGTACGCCGACGACACCTGCCCGGCCTGGTCGTACCCGTCCGGAGTCACCACATGCGTGTCCAGCGCCTGCAGTTCGTCGGCGTGGTCCTGCATGTCCTTGACGGTCTGCTCGACACCGCCGTTCATCGCGGACAGCACATGCACGGCGTCGTTGCCGGAGCGCAGGAACACCCCGAGCCACAGATCGTGGACCGTGTACGTCTGGCCTTCCTTTATCCCGACCATGCTGGAGCCGGCGCCCATCCCCGCGAGGTCGGTCGGCACCACCTTGTGCGGGGTCGACTTCGGGAACCGGGGCAGCACGGTGTCCGCGAACAGCATCTTCAGGGTGCTCGCCGGGGGCAGCCGCCAGTGCGCGTTGTGCGCGGCGAGCACCTCGCCCGACTCGGCGTCGGAGACGATCCAGGAACGCGCCGTGACGTCCTTCGGCAGCACCGGCACCCCGGCGGTCAGATTCACCTGGGTACCCGGCTGTCCGAGCCGGGTACCGCCGACCGTCGACATCTTCGCCGGGGGAGTGGCCGACGGACTCGTCGAGGGCGTCGGCGCGGCGAGCGCGGTCGGCGCGGTGAGCGAGAGGGAGAGCAGGACGGCGGAGGCGACCAGCAGAGATCGGCTGGCATGAGGCTTCGGTGCGGGCACGGACGAGAACGTACCCGGCACGGAGCGCGAAGTCCCACCACCCACCCCACCCCGGAATCGGAACCGGACAGCGGACGGCGATACTGAACCCATGAAGCTCAGCCGCCCGGTGTCCTGGTTCCTGCTCGCGTTCGGGGTGTGGTCTTGGTTCATCTGGATCACTTTCGTCAAAAACCTCGTCAAGGACGGCAGCGGACTCGCCTTCGACAACGGCCATCCCACGGCGTACTTCTGGGTCCACCTGACGCTGGCCGTCGTGTCCTTCGTATTGGGGACGGTCATCGGGGGCATCGGGTTGCGCGGAGTACGCGCACTGCGCCGCACGTCATAGAAAGAGGCAGCACAGGCTGACCGTCGCCTTCGGGCTCCTCACCCTGGCCGTGGCGACGGGGAGGCCGTACGCCCCCTGCCGACCCGGATCCCGAAGGGCCGCGAGACGGAGCGCCCCGCCTCGGAGCGCCCCGCCTCGGAGCGCCCCGAACCGGAGCGCCCCGTAAGGGGCGCGGTGAACTGCGCGACCAGCCACGACGGCGAGCAACCGTCACAACCCACCGAAGCACCCCTGAAGCAACCCACCCGCACCGAAAACCCCACCCCCACCCCCTAGGGAGTACTCCGCGGCCCCGGCGTGAAACGCGTCACCGTCCCGCTCGCCGAACTCCCCCGAGCCGCCCACGGTTATCGCATCGCGGTCGCGTCGTGAGCGACATCCACCTGGGCCCCATCCTCGGCAGAGGCCTGTCGGCCCGCCACGGCGCCTTCTTCGTCACCGGGAACCAAGCTTGAGAAGACTCGCGGGTCTCATCCCCAAGTAGGTTCTGGGAGCACTCCGATCAGCCAGTTCGAGCTGGTTTGCCCCGGACTGCGAAGAACACCACCGCGAGCGGAACCACGATCCAAAGCTGGAGGATCCCGAACCGGGCCAGCTCACGCCGGACGTCGACGCCGACCAGTTCTGCGTCCCATCCGCCCGGCGCGCTGAGCCGTATCGCGTGACTGGCCAGCGGGATGTAGTTCACTCCGACAGCGATCAGCCAAGCGCCGAACACACGGCCGCCGGTGCTTGAGGAATTCAGCAGTACCCAGAGGCCGAGGCCGGACGCGACGATCACGCCGGCGATGTACTCGACGAGGACGATCCGCCGACGGCGTCTGGTGCCGCGGGTGCCGTACATGTCGAGGGCGGCGAGCCGCTTCACATCCATGTCGGCAACGTACCTTCGGGCGGAAAGTGACCGTGAGGCCTGGCTGGGACTCTGGGCCGAGCCCACAGCTCAATCTGTGTCGCCGGCAGGACGGGCCTTGGCGAACACTCCGGCCCGGAGCTGAAGCACCGCACTGAGCACGACGAGGCCCAGGGCAATGGTGGAAGCAGCCATCCCCGCTCCGTAAGAGAAGCCGAGGAGTTTGGCTCCGCCGTCCAGGACGGCGCCGCCACCCATCGCTATCCGACCCCAACCAGCCCTGGGCGACCGCGCATACGCTGCGATTCCCCGGCTGCCGGTCAAGGTCAACACGCCCAGGACCACGACAAAGCAGCCGGAGCCCAGAATGATCCACGAAGACATGGCACCCCTCCGAGGGAAAGCTACTGCACGGGCGCGGCCCGCGGCCTGGCGGTGCCGTAAAACTCTGGTACAGGCCACGAACGGCCTGGACGCGATCTCGGAGCCTGAGTGCCCCCGCCGGAGGCTGGTTGTGGTGGTGGCCGCAGGTAGGGATCGTGCGGTTCGGTGACTCGGCCGTGTGGTCTTGGCGGGTTCGCAGGGCTACGTGCCTCCGGCGGAAGGGGCGCAGCGCGAAAGGCCAACGGGAAGGTTTGAAGCCACGCCGTAGTCCCTTTACGGCTTCAGTCGATAGCTCGGGGGAAAGAACTGCACTGCCCATCGGCGGAATTGGAAGATTTCGCCGGCCCAGACGTTCCCATGCTGACAGCATCCGCGGAGTCCTTGAGCGTCATGGCTGTACTCCTCCTCCCGGTGGGTGATCGCAGCGCCCGTTCAGGTCAGGGATCCCGGCCCTTGGACGCCCCCGGCCGCCAGTCGCGGCTGCCCGGCAGCTTCCAGCCCCAGTGGAACGCGGCCAGCCGCAGCGAGATACCGACCGTGATCCCGGCCAGCACACCTACGGTGGGTACGCCGAGCCGGCTGCAGACCACCATCACCGCGCTCACCACGATCGCGACGGTCGCGTACAACGGGGTGCCGCCGAAGACGGAAGGGGTCCGCGCGAGCAACAGGTCCCGGATGGCTCCGCCGCCGACCGCTGTGATGGTGCCCAGCAGCACGGCCGGCAGCCAGCCCAGGCCGACAGCGAGCGTCTTCTGCGCCCCCGCGACCGCCCAGACGCTCAGCGCCGAGGCATCCAGGAGGTTGAAGGCCCAGCTGGACGTGGGGCGGCTCAGGTCGGCTACGAAGGCCAGCAGGGTGCCGGCGGTGGCGACCGCGAGACAGGTGTAGTCGGTCAGGGCGACGGGCGTGCCGTGCTGCAGCAGGGTGTCGCGGAGGATTCCGCCGCCCAGCCCGGAGACGATGCCGATGACCAGGAAGCCGAACAGATCCAGACGGCTGGACCGGGCCGGCACCCCGCCGAGCGTGCCGTTGGCGAACACCCCGCTCAGGTCCAGCGCCCGGGTCAGCTCGGTCACGCTCTCCGGCGACAACGACCCGGCCACGGACACGAGCGTCTCCCCTCACACCTTCCACCATCGAAGCAGCCGAAGGCGCCACATGCCCGCCGGGCACGGCATGCGAGCCAGCCTCTTCCGCCACCGGCCGGCCGGACTGGTTCGCAGGTCAGGTGCCGTACGGGTGGAAAGATCCGCTGAGGAGGGGGTTGCGACAAGCGCTGTCAGGCGCCTGGGCGACGCAGCGGGCCGAGCGCGTTCCGGCGGCGCACCGCGGCGAGGGGCAACGGGAGGGCTTGAAGCCGTCGGCGGTCAGATCCCGCCCGGGTGGGCGCCCCGTCGGGCATCACGGTCATCGAACTCGCGTCGAAGCGCGCCTGACCACCTGACCACCTGGCCGAAACCGCCCCCGTATTCCCTGTGGGCGAGCTGTGAAATCCGGAGGAAACGAGCGGTCGGTAAGTTCTTCCTCATCTCGTCAGATCACTCTTCCCTCACATGAAACTCCTGTGGTTAGGTGAGCCGCGTCACTTAGGGGAGTGACGTTTATGGGGAGGGCAACCAACCGTGCGATCTGTTCGCATGCGGATTCTCGTCACGCTTCTCGTACTGGCGGTCGTGGGGATCGGCGGCTGGCAGTTACTGCCGGCGCAGGAGAACAAGAACAAGACGATCACCGTCGGCACCACCGACGCCGTCACCTCGCTCGACCCGGCAGGCGCCTACGACGCCGGTTCCTGGGCGCTGTACAACAACGTCTTCCAGTCACTGCTCACCTTTGAGCCGGACGGCGTCAAGCCGGTCCCGGACGCGGCCGAGAGCTGTGACTTCACGGACTCCGGCCTGCAGACGTACCGCTGTGTACTGCGCAACGGGATCACCTTCCCGAGCGGCCGGGCGATGACCGCCGAGGACGTGAAGTACTCCTTCGACCGGATCAAGAGGATCAACGATCCCGTCGGCCCGGCCTCCCTGCTCTCGACGCTCGACTCGGTCACCGCCTCCGGCAGGACCGTCGAATTCCACCTGTCGTCGGCGGACGCGACGTTCCCGTTCAAGGTGGCCACCGGCGCCGGTTCGATCGTCGACAAGGACAAGTACCCGGCGAACCGGCTGCGCACCGGTGACTCGGTCGACGGCACCGGCCCGTACACCCTGACGTCGTACACGAAGAACAAGCAGGCGACCCTCAAGCCCAACGACAACTACAAGGGCGACCTCAGCGGCACCGGCCGCCCCGTCCGGCTGGACTACTACGCCGACTCCGCCAAGCTCAGCAGTGCGTACAAGGCCAAGCAGATCGACGTGGCCACCCGCACGCTGCCGCCGGCCATGGTGTCCAAGCTCTCGCCGAGCGACCCCGACCAGCGCGTCGCCGAGTCCGACAGCTCCGAGACCCGCAACCTGTACCTCAACACCCGTGCGAAGTCACCCCTGCACGACGTCCTCGTCCGCCGGGCGCTGGCCTGGCTGGTCGACCGCGAGGAACTGGCCGCCACCGTGTACGACGGGACGGTGGAGCCGCTGTACTCGCTGATCCCGACCGGCCTCACCGGCCACACCACGTCCTTCTTCGACACGTACCCCAAGCAGAGCGTCGCCAAGGCGAAGACGCTGCTGGCGGAGGCCGGCGTCAGTACCCCGGTCAAGTTCACCTTCGGCTACGGCATCGGCCACGGCTCGGGAGCCGAGGAGGCCGCCGCGCTGAAGCAGCAGCTGGAGGCGGGCGGCCTGTTCAAGGTCGACGTCAAGGGTTACGAGTGGACCGACTTCCAGAAGTCGTGGGCCGCGGGCAAGATGGACGCCTGGGCGGTCGGCTGGGTCGCCGACTATCCCGACCCGGACACCTTCGGCGCCTCCCTGGTCGGCAGCGACTCCGTGATGAGCACCGGCTACAGCAACAAGGCCGTCGACCACCTCATCCAGGACAGCCAGCGGTACGCCGAGCGCAGCCGCGTCGACCAGGACTTCCGCACCATCCAGACCGACGTGGCGGAAGACGTGCCGCTGATCCCGCTCTGGCAGCGCACGGACTACGTCGTCAGCAGCGAGGACGTGGGCGGCAGCCAGTACCTGAACGACAGCACGGGTGTGTTCCGGCTGTGGAGTCTGAACTGGATCTGACCGGCGGACACCCGACGCAGCGTCGTGCGACGGCGGCGCGCGTGGGGTGAGGAGCAGACGTGCTGAGACGCAACGCCTTCCGGCTCCCCGGGCACCCGGCATCCGTGGGCCTGGCCCGGCACCGGGTCCGGGACCATCTGGCCTCCTGGGGCCATGGCCCGGACACCCCGACGGCCGGCGACGCGATGCTGCTCGTCTCCGAGCTGGCCACCAACGTCGTACGCTACGGCCCCTTGCCGGAGCGGGAGTTCGAGGTGGCGGTGACGGCGCTGTCGGACGGCTCGTGCCTGGTGGAGGTCTCGGACGAGGGGCGGGTGGAGCCCCGGCTGAGGATCGTGAGGGATGACGACGAGACGGGCCGGGGCCTGCACCTGGTGGAGACGATCGCGGCGGCGTGGGGTGTATGGGGCCGGGGAACCCACGGCAAGACCGTGTGGGCGTTGGTATCGAGCGCCCCGTAAGGGGCGCGGGGCTGTGCCGATGTGCGGCTACCGCCGCGTGGGCGCGATCAACCCCCACGCACCCGCACCCGAGACTCAAACCGATCGCAACGTGACCGTCACGGCCAGCCCCTCCCCGGGCGCCGTCCGCACGCACACCTCACCCCCGTGCGCCTCCACCACCCCCTGCACGATCGCCATTCCCAGCCCGCTCCCCTCCGCACTCCCCACCCGGAAGAACCGGTCGAAGATCCGCCCCGCGTCCGCCTCCCCCAGCCCCGGCCCCTCGTCCGCCACACACACCCGCACCACCCCGTCCGACCGCTCCACCCCCAACCGCACAGCCGCCTCGACCGGCGTGTGCGTACGGACGTTTGACACCAGGTTGCCCAGCACCTGCCGCAGTCCGGACTCGTCGGCCCGCACCAGCACCGCGCCGTCGGCGGAGACGGCGACCCGCCGACTCGGTTGCTGCACCCGCAGATCCTCCGCCGCGTCCCGCACCAGCCGGCTCACATCGACGTGCCGGAACCGGATCTCCGGCCGTTGGTCGAGCCGCGCCAGCAGCAGCAGCTCGTCGACCAGCCGCCCCATCCGGTCCACCTCCCCGTGCATCCGGTCCCAGGCCCGCCGCCGCTCCCCGGGCTCGTTCAGCATCCCCTTGTCGTACAGCTGGAGATAGCCGCGGATGGCGGCGAGCGGCGTCCGCAGCTCGTGCGACGCGTCGGCGACGAACCGGCGCAGCTGCGCCGCACTGCGCTCGCGCGTCCGGTACGCCGTCTCCACCTGGTGCAGCATGGAGTTGAGGGCGAGCCGCAACTGCTCGACCTCCTCCGTCGGATGCTGGCTCGACGGCACCCGCCGGGTCAGGTCGCCCTCGGCTATCGCCGACGACGTCTCCACCATGTCCTCCAGCGGCAGCAGCCGGCGCCGCACGCTGTACATGGTCAGACAGCACAGCAGCGCGAGCAGCAGGGAGCCGACGGCGAAGTCCAGCTTGAGCGCCTTGGCTATGCCCTTGTGCAGCAGCTCGGTCGAGGTGGCCAGCAGGATGTAGGGGCCGTCGGCGAGCCGGGTCGCCGTCACCCGGTAGGCCGCGCCGTGCACGTCGATGTCGTGCGGGTCGCGGGCGGCGGTGAGGGCGCGCGGGTCGTCCACGGCGGCCGCGAGCGCGCGCTGCGCCTGCGTCGGCTTCATGTCGAAGACGCTGAGCGGCTCGCCCTTGGTGTCGACGACGGTGAAGATCGAGTCCGGGGTCGGATCGGACTCCGAGGGGGAGATCCGTTCCCGGACGACGCCGAGCGCGGTCAGCGAGTCGACCTGCCGCAGGGTGAGCCCTGAACCCCCCAGTGACGTCCGTGTCTTGAGCAGCTCGGAGTCCACCTGGTCGAGCAGGTACAGCCGCATGCCCATGATGCTGACCGTGGTCGCCACCACGATGCCGACGGCGAGGAGCCCGACGTTGGCCAGGGTGAGTTTGCCGCGCAGCGAGTGCGCCCCGTGCCGGTGCCGGCGCTTCTGGAGGCTCATGCCAGGCCGTATCCGACGCCCCGCCGGGTGGTGATCACCGGTGTGCCCGGCGCGCCCAGGGCGTCCAGCTTGCGCCGCAGGTAGCTGATGTAGGTCTCGACGACGGTGGACTCGGACGGCGCGTGCTCGTACTGCCACACGTGCTTGAGCAGTTGCTCCTTGGGCACGATCCGGCCGCCGTTGCGCACCAGGAAGCGCAGCAGCGCGTACTCGGTCGGGGTCAGCTCGACCGTGCGGCCCGCGCGGTGCACCGAGTACGTCGTCTCGTCCAGCTCCAGGTCGCCGTAGCGCAGCGGAGGCCGCTGCTGGATGACGTCGGCCGGGCGGGTGCGGCGCAGCACCGCGCCGATACGGGCGACGACCTCGTCGATGTTGAAGGGCTTGGTGATGTAGTCGTCGCCGTAGCCGAGGGCGCCGACTATCTCGGCCGGGGCGTCCCGCGCGGTCAGGAAGACGAGGGCCAGGTCCGGCTGCCGCACGCGCAGTTCACGGGCGAGCGCCCGCCCGTCGCCGTCCGGCAGCATCACGTCCAGCAGGGCCGCGTCCGGCCGGGTGCGCTCGGCCAGCGCGAGGGCGCCTTGGACCGTGCCGGCCGTCATCACCTCGAACCGGTGGTAGCGCAGGGCGATGGCGAGGACGTCCGCGATGCTCGGCTCGTCCTCCACGATCAGCACGGTGCTGCCTGGAGCCGTCATGCCCCCAGTATCGGCGTCCCCGCCGACAGCCGGGGGCCCGCAACTTTGGAGTTCCTTGAGAGTCATGCGCGCCGCGTGTCCCGGCGCCCGTCCCGCCACCAATCCTGTTGCCCAGGACCTGGGGGACCAACCGACCGAACCGGATCTGATTTCAAGGAGCTGTTGAGCGTGACGGCATTGGCACGGTGGTGCTATCGGCACCGGCTGGTGGTCCTGTTGCTGTGGGTGGGGGCACTCCTCGGCGTGGGCTTCTCGGCCTCGTCCGCGGGCACGAACTACGCGAACGTCTTCTCCCTTCCCGACACGGACTCCAAGACCGCGTACGACCTGATGACGAAGGCCTTCCCGAGCACGTCCGGTGACACGGACACCGTGGTCTGGAAGGTCACCGACGGCTCGGTGCGGGACCAGGCGGTCCGCGGCCGTATCCAGCCGGCCCTCGACGAGATCGCGAAGATGACGGGCGTCGGCGCGGTCACCAGCCCGTACTCCGGTGCCCGGGGGGCCGCGCAGATCAGCCAGGACGGCAAGATCGCGTACGCCCAGCTGACCTTCGCCCAGCGTGCGAACGAAATACCCAAGGACCTCGTCCAGAAGGTCCTCGACACCGCGCAGCACGCCGAACGCGGCGGACTGCAGGTCGAGTTGGGCGGCCAGGCCATCCAGCGCGTGCAGGAGCCGCCGCAGGGCCTCTCCGAGATGGTCGGCATCATCGCGGCGGCCGTCGTCCTCTTCCTGGCCTTCGGCTCCTTCTTCGCCATGACCCTGCCCATCGCGATCGCCGTCTTCGGCGTCGGCATGGGCCTGTTCTCCACCCAGCTGCTCAGCCACACCACCGACATCCCGGACATCGCCCCGCTGCTGGCCTCCCTGATCGGCCTCGGCGTCGGCATCGACTACGCCCTGTTCATCGTCACCCGGCACCGGCGCGGCATCCTGCGCGGCCTGGACCCCGAGGAGTCGGCGGTCACCGCCCTCAACACCTCGGGACGGGCGGTGCTGTTCGCGGGCGGCACGGTCTGCATCGCGCTCGCCGGCATGCTGGTCACGCGACTGGCCTTCCTGCAGGGCGTGGTCATCGGCACCTCCCTGACGGTGGTGCTCAGCGTCCTCGCGGCCACCACCCTCCTGCCCGCCCTGCTCGGCTTCCTCGGCCCGCGCGTCCTCAGCCGTCGCCAGCGCCGCAGGCTGGCCGCCGCGGGTCCCGAGCCGGAAAAGGCGAGCGGCCTGGCGGCCCGCTGGTCGGTGAACGTGGAGAAGCGCCCGCGCCGGATCGCCGCCCTGGCCCTCGTCGTCATGGCGGTCCTGGCCATCCCGGTCCTCTCCCTCCGCCTCGGCGCCACCGACCAGGGCAACGACGACGCGTCCACGACCACCAGGAAGGCCTACGACCTGCTCGCCGAGGGCTTCGGCCCCGGCTTCAACGGCCCGCTCCAGGTCGTCAGCGTCGGCGGCGACACGACCACGCTGGTCAAGGACCTGAAGTCGACCCCGGGCATCGCCCAGGTGGCCGAACTGCCCGAGGCGAAGGGCGTCACGGTCATCCAGGTGGTCCCGACGACGTCCCCGCAGTCGAAGGAGACGGACGACCTCATCGACACCCTCCGCGACCAGGTGATCCCGAAGGCCGGAGCCGAGGCCCACGTCGGCGGCGTGACGGCGGTCTCCAAGGACTTCGCCTCCGTCACGGGCGACCGCCTGCCCCTCTTCATCGCGACGATCATCGGCCTGGGATTCCTGCTCCTCCTGGTCGCCTTCCGCTCCCTGGTCGTCCCGCTGACGGCGGCCCTGATGAACCTGATCGCCGCGGCCGCCTCCTTCGGCGTCCTCGTCGCGGTCTTCCAGTGGGGCTGGGGCCTGAGTCTGCTGGGCCTCGGCAAGGAGGGCCCGATCAACGCGTTCCTCCCGGTCATCATGCTCTCCCTCCTCTTCGGCCTCTCGATGGACTACCAGGTGTTCCTGGTGAGCCGGATGCACGAGGAGTGGGTGCACACGAAGGACAACGCGCGGGCGGTCCGGGTCGGCCTCGCCGAGACCAGCCGCGTCATCAACTCCGCGGCCCTGATCATGGTCTGCGTCTTCCTCGCCTTCGTCCTCAGCGGCGACTCGGGCGCGGCGATGGCGGGCGTGGGCCTGGCGGCGGCGGTCGCCCTGGACGCGTTCATCCTGCGTACGGCGCTGGTCCCGGCGGCGATGCACCTGCTGGGCGGCTCCAACTGGTGGCTGCCGGACTGGCTGGAGAAGCGGCTGCCGCATCTGGCGGTGGAGCCGCAGGAGGAGCCGGCCCCGGAGCCGACCGAGCCGACCGGCCCGGCGACGGCGATCCACGGCTTCGTCCGCACGCCGGACGGCGAACCGGTGGAGGACGCGTCGGTGGCCCTGATGTCCAAGGGCGGGCGCCAGCTGGACCGCGTGACGTCCCTGGCGGACGGCTCCTACATCGTGTCGGTCCCGGTGCCGGGTGCGTATCTGCTGGCGGTGTCGTCATCGTCGTACGGCTCGAAGGCCCGGCAGGTGACGGTGACGGAGGGGCCTGTGGTGTACGACGTGGAGCTGGCTGAGGGGGAGGTGGACGCGGTCAGCTAGTCCTCGGCTGACCGGCCTTCAGAACCCTGCCGACATGGAGCGTGACGTCGGCGCCGATCGAGGCGGGCAGGGTGACGATCTCGTCAGGTGAGTACGGACGGTGGTTCTCGTAGTCGTCCCCGGCGGGGTCTGTGAGGACGTGGAGACGCTGGTGCTTCCGGTCGACGATCACGTAGACCGGAAGCTTGGCGCTTGCGTAGGCCTTGACCTTGTCCCGCAGATCGTGCTTCCAGTTGTTGGAGGTGACCTCCAGGACCAAGCGGAAGCAGGCCGGCTCGTAGCAGTTGTTCTCGACGTAGTGGTCCTGGAAATCGGCATCGACCAGGGAGAGATCAGGGATCGCATAGTCTTCCGTGCCTGTCGGCAGCCAGAGGCCGATGCCCTGAACCACCCTGGACTCATCCCCGTGGAGACCGGCTGTGCAGAAGGGCAGCATGAGGTCGGTCAACGCTACGGCGTGCGGTCCGTCCGGTGGCGGGGCCACGACGATCTTGCCTCCGATGATCTCGACGCGATGCCCCGGATTGCGGTCCATGAGCCGATTGGCCTCCGCGATAAGCGGACGGTCCTCATGCGGCCGCTCGACGGATGCTGCGGACATCACGTGCCTCCCATGGGCTGGTGTCGAGAGCATCATCGTAGGCACGCGGCACCCTCGGTGTCCCGTTCGACCCCGTTCACCCGAAAGTGATCACTCGCCCCGGCGCCCCTTGCCCCCCGGATCCGGCAGTACCCGGGTCATCCCCGGCAGGAAGTCCGTGAACAGTTCGTGGACCTCCAGGACCAGCGGTCGTAGCATCCGGAAGCGGGCCAGCGAGACGCCCCGAGCCGTGAGCCGGGCCCCCCGCTCGGCCAGCCGGTAGCTGCGCTCCCGGCCCTCCGTCCGGTCGAAGATCCAGTACAGGACCAGGCCCATCTGCGAGAGCCACATCAACTCGGGCAGTACGTCCCGCAGTTCGGGGGCCACCTTGGTCTTCGCCCCGGCCAGCACCTCCCGGTGCACACTGATCGCCTCGTCGCGGGCGTGCTCGCTCTCCGGGGAGAAGGGGCTGAGCGGGCTGTCGGGGTCGGCGGCGTTCTTGAAGAAGTGGACCGCGAACTCGTGGTACGGCAGCGCGATGTCCAGCCACACCTTGAGCACGCCCGCGAGCCGCGCCTCCAGGTCGGTCTCCCGGTCCAGGACCTCGCGGACCGCCACCCGGTGCTCGGCGGCGAGCTGGTCGTAGAAGCCCTGGATCAGGTGCTCCTTGCCGGCGAAGTAGTAGTACGCGTTGCCGACCGAGACCCCGGCCTCCGTGGCGATGGCCCGCATCGTGGTCTTCTCGTAGCCACGCTCCCGGAACAGCCGCATCGCTGTCTCCAGGATCAGCGCGCGGGTCTGCTCGGACTTGCTCTGGGCACCGGCCTCGACGGGACCGTCGTTCTTCGCGGACACGGACAGATCCTAATGAGTGGCGCAGACGCCGCTGTCACACCCCGGAGGGTCGTAAGTCCAGCCGAGACCGGGGTCGTACGCCCATCCGTCCGCCCGCCGGTACACCTTCCCGCCCCACTGCGCGCCCCGCCACCTGGCGGCGGCCAGCACCGCGCCCCGGGCCAGCCGCGCCCCCGCCGGTGTGCTCAGCCGGTGGGCGAGCGGCCGCTGCTCCCGCAGCGCCCACAGGACGACGATCCAGGCGGCGGTGTCCCGGTAGACCTGCCCTCCGTCGCCGACGACGGTGACCTCGTCGAAGGTGGCCGCGTGATCCAGCTCGGGGAACCGGGCCCGGGCCTCGTCCGACCCGGCGGGGACGAGGGCGAGCGGCACCAGCTGCGGCTGCCGGACGAGCCAGTCGCGCAGGTGGGTGCAGAGGGTGCACTCCGCGTCGTAGAGAACGGTCAGCCCGTGGACCGGGACGCGCACGGCGCCCCGGTCGTCGGTGGCGGTCACGGTGCTCACGCCCCGGCCGCCGGCGCGGTCCAGCCCTGCGGCGGGACCGGCGGGAGCTGTTCCTTCTCCATGACCCCGCGGCGCCGGATCCGGTTCAGCACGTACACATTGCCGAGGTGCATCACACCGAGCACGAGCAGCACGACCCCGATCTTCGAGGACAGCGCCTCGAAGATCCCGCGGGTGTCCTCGATGGTGTCGCTGGTGTGCAGGTAGAGCGCGACGAAGCCGAGGTTGACGAGGTAGAAGCCGACCACCAGGAGGTGGTTGACGGCGTCGGCGAGCTTCTCGTTCCCCTGCAGGACGTCGGAGAGGAAGATCCGCCCGTTGCGGCTGAGCGTGCGGGCCACCCAGATGGTCAGCCCGATGCTGACGAGCAGGTAGATGACGTAGGCGATGACGGTACGGTCCATGCCCCACCCCTTCTTGAACGCGTTCAAAACGCTGACAGGGATGACTGTAGACCTGCTTTTGAACGTGTTCAACTCGGTTGTGGAGTGACCCCGTTCACGTCCGGCGCCCGAGCTCCGGCCGCTTGATGTAGTCCGTGAACCCGAGGATGTTGCCCCAGGGGTCGGCGATCTCGACGGTCCAGCCGGTGGCGACGGAGAACGGCTCGTCGAGCACGGTGATCCCGGCGGTCTTCAGCCTCCGGGTCGCCGCGCGCGCGTCCGGCACCTCCAGCCACACCCGTGGCGAGCCCCACACCGCGGGCCGGTACCCCAGACCCTCCTCGACCCGCAGCAGCACCCCGGGGGTCTCGCCCCCGACCTTCAGCAGGGCGATCCCGCCCTCGTCGAACCGGAAGCCGACGGTGAATCCGACGCGCTCGTAGAAGGCGACGGCATCCGCCAGATCCCCTACGGGGACCAGCACGTTGTCGAACCCGAGCAGTTCGTACGACTCGTCATCTGACATGTCATCAGGTTAGGCGGGGCATTCCGGACACCCCTGCCGCCGGACCAGGGGGTCACCCACCCGGCTGTCGCCTCAACGGCCGAAACGGTGCTGGACCCTCCGCCGTGCCGGCTGGACCTGTACCGCGATCGACGGGTCCCAGCCGTCGGGCAGCGGGACGGCCCGGCTGAAGTCGTTGCGCGCGACCGCGATCAGTCCGTCGAGGCTGTCCACATGGCTGCGCAGCACGAAGAGGTGGTCGGGCACGGTGGAGGTCGACGGCAGGGACCGGACCCGGGCGCCGTACCTGGCCTCCAGGCGGGTGGACAGGGCGACCCGCAGCTGCGACAGCTCTCGGCCGGCCCGGGCTTCGTCGAGATGCCGCTCCAGTGTGCGCAGTCCGGGCCGCAGGAACTCCCCGAGCGAGGTGGCCGCGTTCGTCGCGGTGCGCAACTCGTCCGTATTCGCCTGGCGTTGGTCGTATGGCCAGAGAGCTGACAACCCGGCGCTCCCTCCACGCCTGCCGCCGTCGCCGTCGATTCCAGGAGCAGTGACGATCGGGAGGCCAGGGACTCGGGCAACGGGCGGGGCCCCGCCCCCGGGTGTGAAACCGGGAGACGGGGCCCTGGCCGACGTACCGAAGGAGACGTCAGAAGCGGCGCGTGATCAGCGCTCGCTTGACCTCCTGGATCGCCTTGGTGACCTCGATGCCGCGCGGGCAGGCGTCCGTGCAGTTGAAGGTCGTGCGGCAGCGCCACACGCCGTCGCGGTCGTTCAGGATCTCCAGGCGCTGCTCGCCGGCCTCGTCGCGCGAGTCGAAGATGAAGCGGTGCGCGTTGACGATGGCGGCCGGGCCGAAGTACTGGCCGTCGTTCCAGAAGACCGGGCACGAGGAGGTGCAGGCGGCGCAGAGGATGCACTTCGTGGTGTCGTCGAAGCGCTCGCGGTCCTCGGCGGTCTGGAGACGCTCGCGCGTGGGCTCGTTCGTGTCCTTCGTGATGAGGAAGGGCATGACGTCCCGGTACGCCTGGAAGAACGGCTCCATGTCGACGACCAGGTCCTTCAGGACCGTCAGGCCCTTGATGGGCTCGACCGTGATCGGCTTCTCGGGGTTGATGTCCTTGATGAGGGTCTTGCAGGCAAGACGGTTCTTGCCGTTGATCCGCATCGCGTCCGAGCCGCAGATGCCGTGCGCGCAGGAGCGGCGGAACGTCAGCGTGCCGTCGACGTCCCACTTGATCTTGTGGAGGCCGTCGAGGACGCGCTCCTTCGGGTCGATCTCCAGCTGGAAGTCTTCCCAGACCGCGTCCGCCGAGACCTCCGGGTTGAACCGGCGGACCCGGAAGGTGACCGTGATCAGGTGGTCCGAGGCCGCGGCCTCCGCCTCCACCTTGTCCAGAACGGGGGTTGCCATCAGTACTTACGCTCCATCGGCTGGTAGCGGGTCTGGACGACCGGCTTGTAATCGAGACGGATGGACTCGGCGCCGTCGTCGCCCACCTCGCGGTACGCCATGGTGTGGCGCATGAAGTTGACGTCGTCGCGGTTGGGGTAGTCCTCGCGGTAGTGACCGCCGCGGGACTCCTTGCGGGCGAGGGCGGAGACCGCCATGACCTCGGCGAGGTCCAGGAGGTTGCCGAGCTCGATGGCCTCGAGGAGGTCCGTGTTGAAGCGACGCCCCTTGTCCTGGATCGAGACGTTCTTGTAGCGCTCGCGCAGCTCCGCGATCTTCTCGACCGCCGTCTTGATCGTCTGCTCGGTGCGGAACACCATGACGTTGGCGTCCATGGTCTCCTGCAGCTCCTTGCGGAGCGTGGCGACCCGCTCGTTGCCCGTCGAGGTACGCAGCTGCTCGATCTGCGAGACGACGAACTCGGCCGGGTTCTCGGGGAGTTCGACGTAGTCCACAGTGTGCGAGTACTCGGCGGCCGCGATGCCCGCCCGGCGGCCGAACACGTTGATGTCCAGGAGCGAGTTGGTGCCGAGGCGGTTGGCGCCGTGGACCGAGACGCAGGCGACCTCGCCGGCCGCGTACAGGCCCGGGACGACCGTCGTGTTGTCGCTCAGCACCTCACCCTCGACGTTGGTCGGGATGCCGCCCATCGCGTAGTGCGCGGTGGGCTGGATCGGGATCGGGTCCGTGTACGGCTCGATACCGAGGTAGGTGCGCGCGAACTCGGTGATGTCCGGGAGCTTGGCGTCCAGCTGCTCCGGCGGGAGGTGGGTGAGGTCGAGGTAGACGTGGTCGCCCTCGGGACCGCAGCCGCGGCCCTCACGGATCTCCGTGTAGATGGAGCGGGACACGACGTCACGGGACGCGAGGTCCTTCATGACCGGCGCGTACTTCTCCATGAAGCGCTCGCCGTCCTTGTTGCGGAGGATGCCGCCCTCACCGCGGGCGCCCTCCGTCAGCAGGATGCCCATGCGCCAGATGCCGGTCGGGTGGAACTGGAAGAACTCCATGTCCTCCAGCGGCAGCCCACGGCGGTAGACCGCGGCCTGGCCGTCACCGGTCAGCGTGTGGGCGTTCGACGTCACCTTGAAGAACTTGCCGGTGCCGCCGGAGGCGTAGATGACCGCCTTCGCCTGGAAGATGTGGATCTCGCCGGTGGCCAGCTCGTACGCCACCACACCGGACGACTTCCTGACGCCGTCGACCTCGGTGATCAGCTGGTCCAGGACGTAGAACTCGTTGAAGAACTCCACGCCCTCTTTGACGCAGTTCTGGTACAGCGTCTGGAGGATCATGTGGCCGGTGCGGTCGGCCGCGTAGCAGGACCGGCGGACCGGGGCCTCGCCGTGGTTGCGGCTGTGACCGCCGAACCGGCGCTGGTCGATCGTGCCGTTGGGCGTCCGGTTGAACGGCAGGCCCATCTTCTCCAGGTCGAGGACGGCGTCGATGGCCTCCTTCGCCAGGATCTCGGCGGCGTCCTGGTCGACCAGGTAGTCACCGCCCTTGACCGTGTCGAAGGTGTGCCACTCCCAGTTGTCCTCCTCCACGTTGGCGAGCGCGGCGGCCATACCGCCCTGCGCGGCGCCCGTGTGGGAGCGGGTGGGGTAGAGCTTGGTCAGGACCGCGGTGCGGCTGCGCTTCGTCGACTCGATGGCCGCGCGCATGCCCGCGCCGCCGGCGCCGACGATGACGGTGTCGTACTTGTGGATCTTCATGATTCTCGCAGCCCCGTGCCTAGCGGATGTTCGGGTCGAAGGTGAAGATCACCAGTGAGCCCAGCAGGATGGTGAACACCGTGGCCGTGTAGAGCAGGCCCTTGAGCCACAGCCGGGTGTTCGCGCGCTCCGCGTAGTCGTTGATGATCGTGCGCAGGCCGTTCGCGCCGTGCAGCATCGCGAGCCACAGCATCAGCAGGTCCCAGACCTGCCAGAACGGGCTCGCCCAGCGGCCGGCCACGAACGCGAAGCCGATCTTCGACACGCCGCCGTCGAGCACCAGCTGGATCAGCAGGTGGCCGAGGACCAGGACGACCAGGACGACGCCGGACAGGCGCATGAACAGCCAGGCGGCCATCTCGAAGTTGCCGCGGGTGGAGCGCGGGGTCTTCTTGGTGCGCTTGCGCGGGGCCTCGATGAGGGGTGCCGGGTTGTCCACGTTGAAGAGCGGGGCGCCCTCGACGGGGCCGACGCCGGCGGCGGGGGTTTCAGTGGTCGACATCTGCGTCAGCTCCCGAACAGGACACGAGCGGCGTGGCCGAGAACGGGGTAGATGGCCCCGACCATGAGGACGACCCAGACACCGACGACCGTCCAGAGCATCTGCTTCTGGTAGCGCGGGCCCTTCGACCAGAAGTCGACGGCGATGACGCGCAGGCCGTTGAGGGCGTGGAAGAGGATGGCGGCCACGAGGCCGTACTCCAGCAGTGCGACGATCGGCGTCTTGTACGTGGCTACGACCTTGTCGTAGTCCTCGGGCGAGACGCGGACGAGAGCGGTGTCCAGCACGTGAACGAACAGGAAGAAGAAAATGAGGACGCCGGTGACTCGGTGAGCCACCCAGGACCACATTCCTTCCCGGCCGCGGTACAGCGTTCCAGCCGGCACGGAAGTCCCTCCGGGAGCGGGGTATCGGGGCCGCGCCGGCTTGTGCTGTCGGTCGGGCCCGGCCGGGTACGGTCCACCGGCCCCCAGCATCGTAGCGATGCGCTACCGATGGGCTTACGCCGGGCCTACCGGTGTGATCAAACTGGCACGCGTATGGGTTAGCCGTGCGGCATCTGGGGTGGGTTGTTCGGTTATTTGCCGGGTGCGGCGCCGTTTGGGCTGGTCGCGCCCCGCGGCGGAGCCGCTGATGGATGCTGCCCCGCGCCCCTCAGCAGGGACTCGAGCCGTCCCCTGGCCAGGCGCCGGAGTTGCTCCGCCGCGATGACCCGCTCTTCCTCCGGATCGTTTGTCAAACGTGATCGGATGCCTGCCAGGACGTGGTCCAGGGATTCGGCGGGCGGCGTGTCGCCCAGGTAGATGACGAAGACGTGGCCGAAGCGGGCCTCGTAGGTCGCGTGGGCCGCGCTCAGGGCCGTGTGGGCGGCCGGGTAGGTGCCCTCGGGCACCGGCGGCAGGCACTCGCCCGCCAGCGCCTCCGACAGGTCCCCCGGGGACAGGTCGTACGTCGCCTCGTCCGCCGCTGCCAGGAGGGAGGCCACGTCGGGGTAGGGACGGTGGTCCGTGATGCGACGGGACCAGCGCATGCTGTGCAGGCAGTGCAGGAGCAGGGCGCCGGCCTCGTCGGCGGGGGCGGCGTTGAACGCGTCCAGCGGGGTGGGGAGATGGGGCAGGCGGTGGGCGGGCAGCGTGGGTCCTCGCGTCACATGCGGTGTGGCAGGGAATGCTGTGAGAGATGTGTCGTTGACGTTATCGAGGACGTTCACGGCGTGTCCGTTGGTTGCTTGTTTTTCACCCGAACGGGAGAGTTTCGGAGCGGTTGGATGACGTCTGAGTGGGCGACGCGTCGTAGCGTGGCCGTGTGAGCCAGCACAGGCGTAGGCCTTCGGGACGGCAGATCGCACGGCGGCGGACGGTGGTCGCCGCCGCCGTCGTGGGGACCGTCGTGCTCGGTACGGGCATCGGCGTATGGGCCGCCACGGGCCACGGCGGCGGCGGGTCCACGGCCGAAGCCCCGCAGCAGCAGCCCTCCGGAAGCGGGCGGGCCGCCTCGTCCGCCGCCGGGGCCGGGACGCCGACCCCCACCCCCACGCGCAGCTATCCCCTCTCCCAGGCCCCGCTGACCATCCCCGCCGTTCGCTCCCACACCGCCGCCCGCGGGCCGGGCTGGCGCCCCGTTCAGGGCGAGCGCGTCGTGGTGAGCGACGCGGCGCTGGCCGACGAGGGGCGGCTGATAGCGGGAGAGCTGGGGCTGTCGTACGCCGGGCAGAAGGGCGCGAACGAGGACGTCAAGGCCGGTGATCTGCGCCTCGACCTCGGCGGCACGGGGGACCCGGAGTCGTACACCATGACCGTGCGCGGCGGGTCGGTGCGGATCAGCGGGCCCGGTGACGCGGGCGTCTTCTACGGCACCCGGACGTTGAAGCAGGAGGTGCACGGCGGCGGCAGCGCCCCGGAGGGGGTCGTGAAGGACCAGCCGGCCAAGCCGCAGCGCGGGTTCATGCTGGACATCGCGCGTAAGCCCTACACCGCCGGGTGGATCGAGGCCCGGATAAGGGAGCTGGGCGACCTGAAGTTCAACGAGTTCGGGCTGCACTTCTCCGACGACCAGGGGTTCCGGATCGAGTCCGGCACCCACCCGGAGATCGTCTCCAGGAACCATCTGAGCAAGGCTCAGGTGAGGCGGATCGTCGCCCTCGCGGCCGGCCGGCACATCCAGGTCGTGCCCGAGATCGACTCGCCCGGACACCTGGGCGCCGTCCTCGCCGCGCACCCGGAGCTGCAACTGCGCAATGCGCAGGGGGTCCCCACCAAGGGCGCCATCGACATCTCCAAGCCGGCGTCGGCGAAGATCGTCGACGATCTGCTGGGCGAGTACGCCGATGTCTTCCCCGGCTCCTACTGGAACCTCGGCGGCGACGAGTACCAGGCGCTGACCGTCGCGAACCCGCAGGCCTCCTACCCGCAGCTCGCGGCCGCCGCCCGGCAGAAGTACGGCTCCGGCGGCACCGTCGCCGACCTCACCACCGGGTGGCTCAACGCCCGCGCCGACACGGTCCGCGCCCGCGCCCGCACCATGCGGGCCTGGAACGACGGCTTCCTGCGGAGCAGTTCCGTGCAGCCCGCCAAGGACCTCCAGGTCGGCTACTGGACCGGCAAGGAGATCGGCGCCCGGAAGCCGGCGGAGTACCTGGGCGCGGGGCGGAAGGTCCTCAACTACAACGACGAGTTCCTCTACTACGTCCTCGGGGAGCCCAACACCTTCGTCTATCCGACCGGGCAGCGGATCTACCAGCTGTGGACCCCGCGGGTGCTGCGCGGCACCACGGCCGTGTCCTCGGCGTACGACTCCCGGATCCTCGGCGGGTCGTTCGCCGTCTGGAGCGACCTGGCCAACTCCCAGACCCAGGACCAGGTCGCGGCCGGCATCCGGATGCCGTTGCGGGCCACCGCCCAGAAGCTCTGGGACCCGCGCACCCCGTCGATGTCCTGGACCCGGTTCAAGACGCTCGCAGGCAAGCTGGGCTGATCCGCGACCGATCACCCGACGCATCAAGGGTGGACGTACGGCGCGGACGGGCCGTATGTTCCGCTTCCGCGCGCGGGCCAGGGGAGGGCGCCGTGCCCAACCGCATCCCGGGGGAACCGACTTGATCTGTGCCCGCTGCCATCACTTCGCCGCCGCGCCCGGCGCCACCCTGTGCCACCGCTGCCTGGGCGACTCGCCCGAGCCGGTCCCGCCCTTCGGCAGCACGCCGGGCCTGTGGCTGCGCTCGCCGGTGGGTCTCGGCTGGGCCACCGTCGTCCTGCTCGGGGTGGTCGTGGCCGCCGACCTGTTCTCCGTCTGGGCGGACTTCCTCCAGTACGACGCCACGGGGGCGCTGGCGGACGGCGAGACCGGCGCCGCCGCGTTCCGCCGGGCCGACCGCGCCGACCGGATGCTGGGCGTCGCCGGCGGTGCCCAGGTGGGTTCGCTGGTCGCCTGCGGGATCGTGTACCTGACCTGGTTCCAGCGGGTACGGGCCAACGCCCAGGTGTTCGACCCGCTCGGGCAGAGCAAGTCGCCGGGCTGGGCGATCGGCGGCTGGTTCGTGCCGGTCGTGAACCTCTGGTACCCGCGCCGGATCACCCTCGACATCTGGGACGCCAGCAGCCCCTGGGGCACGGCCCGTTCGCACACGCTGGTCAACGCCTGGTGGACGCTGTGGCTGGCCGCGCTGGTCGCCGACCCCCTCGCGACGCCCGGCGACGACGTGGAGGGCGCCGCCCGGCTCCGCGACGGCGCCCTGCAGCTGATCCTCTCGGACTCCCTCGACATCGCCGCCGCCGTCCTCGCGATCCTGGTCGTGGTGCGGCTGACCCGGATGCAGCACGAGAAGGCGATGGCGGGCGCCGCCCCGGCCGCGCTCTGACCCGTGCTCGCACACCCTCGCCGTACCGACCGCCGACCGTCGGCCCCGTCCCGTCGGTGTCATTGGCCGAAAACCCTTTCTTCACATTCCTTGATCTGCTGGGCGTAGTACCGCTGTGACGCTCCAGGTAGATTGCACGCAGTAGGGGGAAGTGCGGGCTCCGTAAGGGCGGCGGCCTGGTCTGTACCGGTTGTGGGAGGCGTGGGATGAGCCTGGTTGAGCTGATCGCTCAGGCCGATGAACGCGGGCTGGCCGCCAGCGGGTTGGCCTGTTTGGATCGGTGCGTGCCGCTGCTCGGCGGGGACGATCTGGTGCTGCGGCCGCTGTGGGCGAGCCTCGCCGACGGCTCCGACTGGAGCGAGGGGCTGGAGAAGGCACGCGGCGCTCTCGGTGCGTCCGGAGAGGCTTCCGGCGAGACCGACGAGGCCGAGGTGCTCGCCCGCCGGATGCTGGACGCCGCGCCCGCCTCGCAGGAGGGGGACGGCATCCGGCTGTGGGCCGACGCCTGTTCCGTCGCCTCACTCCGGATACACCGGCTGCTCGACCCCGCCGAGGACGCGGCGCCCTCGGTCGACACCCGCCGCGAGGGCGGCACCGACGGCATGTCCCCGCTGGTCGCCGCCGAACTGCGCCGCCAGGTCACCGTCCTCGAACTCCTCGCGGGACACGGCGCGGCGGGGCTGCGCCACGCACTGGACGTGTCCACCGAGGGCCGCCGGGTGCTGCGCGCGGTGGTCTCGCGCCGGGCCCGCGGCCGGTCGTGAGCCGGGCAGGAACCGGTCGTGAGCCGGGCAGGAACCGAGCGTGAGCCGGGCAGGAACCGAGCGTGAGCCGGGCAGGAACCGAGCGTGAGCCGGGCAGGAACCGGGCGTGAGTCGGGCGGCGAACCTGGGAGATTCCTGTGGGTGTCGTGCGGTGGAGCTGCGGCGGACTTGCGGGGGTCCTGCACCGGTTGCGGAAACGCCCCGATCCAGGGTGACGAAACGTGGGCTGACCTCGCTCTTCCCTATGTGACAGCCCACTACGTGACAGCACAGCAGCAGAGCAGGCCGCATGCCGCCGGGAAACCGGCCCGGTGGGCGGCGGACGCGGTGGCCATGATGCGCGAGGGCGCGCGGGTCCGGCTGGACTATTCGGCGCAGAGCCTGTGGCGCGTCGACCGGGTGATCGACGAGATACGCGGGGAGGGCGCGCCGTACAACGCGGTACGGGAGATGCTGCGCGGTCTCGGCGCCTACGCCGGCGAGGTGATCGTCCGTCAGACCGGCGCCGAGTGGTGGGCGTCCGGCGGCGACCACTGGATCCGCACCCCCGACGGCCGGCTCTGGGACCCGATCGAGGAGGCCCGGCGCTGTTACGAGGGCCAGGGCTCGCTGCGGCTGCTGTGCCGGGACGCCGTGGGTTAGCGAGGGGCCCGGGGCCGGAGGGTTGGCAAAAACCCCGCAATAGGAAACGCGGGCGTTCCCAAGCGGCGCGGGCGGGAGCACGATTGGCGCATGGCCGACAACCGACGCTGGTGGGCCCTGGTCGTCATCGCACTGGCCCAGCTGATGGTCGTGCTCGACATGACCATCGTCAATATCGCGCTCCCCTCCGCCCAGACCGCCCTGCACATGTCGGACGGCAACCGGCAGTGGGTCATCACCGCCTACACACTCGCCTTCGGCGGACTGCTGCTGCTCGGCGGCCGGATCGCCGACCTCGCCGGACGCAAGATCGCGTTCATGACCGGCCTGGTCGGCTTCGCGGCCGCCTCCGCGCTCGGCGGGGCCGCGGCCGACCAGGGGATGCTGTTCGGGGCGCGGGCGCTGCAGGGCGTCTTCGCCGCGCTGCTCGCCCCGGCCGCGCTGTCGCTGCTGGCGACGACGTTCACCGACCCCAAGGACCGCAGCAAGGCCTTCGGCATCTTCGGCGCCATCATCGGCGCCGGTGCCGCGGTCGGGCTGCTCGCGGGCGGCTTCCTCACCCAGTACCTGGACTGGCGCTGGTGCCTGTACGTCAACGTGCCGATCGCGCTGGCCGCCTTCGCCGGCGCCTGGGTGCTGCTGTCCGGCGGCGGCCGGCACCCCGACGCCCGCCTCGACGTACCCGGCGCGCTGCTCGGCTCGGCCGGGATGCTCGCCCTGGTCTACGGCTTCTCCGAGGCGGAGTCCCGGAGCTGGAGCGACTCCCTGGTCCTGACGCTGCTGTTCGGCGGGGTCGCGCTGCTCGGCCTCTTCGGGTTCTGGCAGACCCGCGCCCGGGTCCCGCTGCTCCCGATGACCGTCGTACGCGACCGGCAGCGCATCGGCGCCTTCCTCACCGTGCTGCTGACCACCATCGGCATGTTCGGCGTCTTCCTCTTCCTGACGTACTACATGCAACGCGTCCTCGGGTACTCGCCCGTGAAGACCGGCGTCGCCTATCTCCCCATCACCGTCGGCATGGTCACCGGCTCCACCCAGGTCGCCGCCCGGCTGCTGCACCGGGTCCCGCCCCGCCTGCTGATGGTCCCCGGGCTGCTGCTGGCGGCCGGGGCGCTGACGCTGATAGCCCAGGTCGGGGTCGAGCCCGCGTACGCCTCGCACATCCTGCCCGGCATGCTGATGCTCGGACTCGGCATGGGCACGGCGATGATGACCTCGGTCTCCCTGGCCACCGGCGGGGTCGCCCCGCGGGACTCGGGCGCGGCCTCGGCCACCTTCAACACCGCCCAGCAGGTGGGCGGTTCGATCGGTACGGCGCTGCTCAACACGATCGCCGCGAGCGTCACCACCCGGTACGCCACCGCCCATGCCGCGAGCATCCCGAACCGGGCGCTGCTCGAGGCGAAGGCCGCGGTGCACGGCTTCAACGTGGCCACCTGGTGGGCGATGGCCGCGCTGCTGCTGGCCGCGCTCGTCGCCGGAGTGGTCGTGAACGCGGACCGGGCGCCCGCCCCGCAAGCCGCGCAGGAACGGACGCCCGAACCGGTGGACTCGGCCACCTGAACCGCTCGGCCTACTTGATGTACACCAGGCCGTCCGTCGTGACCGTCGGGCGGCCGCTGGTGCCGACGACGACGATCTTCACGGTGTGCTTGGCACTGGACGACCAGGTCTTGGTCCAGATCGCCTGGCGGTAGGAGGTCGTCGTGGACTTCAGGTCGACGGTCGCGACCTTGGTGCCGTCGACGTACACGTACGCCTGCCCCGAGGTGGACGCCCTGCTGACCACCCAGGCGGCGGACCGGCCGGTGAAGGTCCAGCTCAGGCCGGCGCCCTTGGAGGTGCTGGAGTACGACTTGCCGCCCAGGTAGCTGGAGGACGAACGGGAGGTCCAGGTACCGGTCCTGGCGGCCGAGGTCTCCTGAAGGATCATCGGCGTGAAGGACGGGGACGAGGTACGGGTGTTGCCCGCGTAGTCGTACGCCTTCATCGACCAGACGGACGCGGCACCGGAGCCCGCGGTGCGGCTGGAGCTGGTCGTGGTCGGGCCGAAGGTGGCCGTCGTCGGGGTCAGCAGGCTCACCGACTTCAGGGCCGCGTTGTCGGCGGCCTTCCAGCCGAGGGTGACCGGGACGGCGGTGGTGCTGACGGTGCCGGTGCGCAGGGAGAGCGTCGGCGCGGTGCTGAAGGTGGGCGCGGTGGTGTCGGTGACGACGGTCAGCGCGGCGGTCGTCGTGGTCTTGCCCGACTGGTGCACGGCCCGTACGGCGACGGTGTGGCTGCCGGCGGTGAGCGTGGCGCCCACCGAGGTGGCCGTACCGGCGGCGGTGGCGACGGCCTTGCCGTCCACCAGCAGCTCGAACTTCGAGATCAGCGAACCGGGCGTGGTGGTCGACCACTTCGCCGTGATCGCACCCTTGGTGTAGTACGTCGAGCCGGACAGGGCCGCGCCCGACAGCGAGGTGAGCTTCAGACCCTGCACCGGGCCGGACGCCCAGGCGCGGATCGTCGGCAGCTGGGGGTAGAGCGAGTTGCCGGGGCACTGGGTGTTGTAGCCGTCACGGTGACCGGAGATCCGGTTGAAGGTGTACGAACTGCCGGCGGTGAAGCTGGTGCCGAAGAAGTTCTTCTGCGTCGCGCCCGCCTTGAGCTGCACGGTCGTGGCCGGGTCGGCGCCGTACTGGCCGAGCTTCCAGGCCGCGATCCGGGCGACCGAGGCCAGGGCCGCGTCCGTGGCGCCGATGGTGGTGTAGTCACCGAGCACCGCGATACCGGCCGCCTCCCGGTTCCAGCCGTAGGTGTGCGCGCCGAGCACGGGCAGGCCGACACCGCCCTTGCGGCCCTCGAAGATCGTGCCGCACTTGTCGACCAGGAAGTTGTAGCCGATGTCGTTCCAGCCGCTGACCTGCGTGTGGTACGCGTAGATGCCCCGTACGAGCGCGGCGGAGTCGGCGCAGGTGTAGTCGTTCGTCCCGTCCGAGTGGTGGACGAAGACGGCCTTCACGTCCGCGTTGTAGTCCGACGGGTCCGGGCTCAGCGACTCGTCGGCGCCCCAGCCGGCGCGCGAGACGATCGGCGGTTCGGGCACGGTGGACGGCGGTGCGGTGGGCGTGGCGGAGGCCGACGGGCTCGCGGAGGCGCTGTCCGTCGGTGTGACGGACACGGAGTCGCTCGGGGACGGCGAGTCGGTGGCGGTCACGGACTCGCTGGGCGACGAGGAGTCGGTGGGCGGAACGGAGTCGGACGGGGCGGCCGGGTCGGACAGGGAGACCGAGTCGTCGGGCGACGTGGCGTCCGTCGGCGACGGGCTGTCGCTCGCGGTGCCGTCCGCCACGAACGCGGCCGGCTCCGCCCTGGTCTCCGCGGCGGTCGCCACCCCGGGGTCGACCAGGTTCACCTGGAGCCCCTTGGGCAGCCCGGAGCTGGTGGAGCCGTCCTGGTGGACTACCTGGACCTGGACGCCGTCGGAGGGACCGACCCACAGCGGCTCGGACGCGCCGCGCGCGTCGGGGCCGGCCTCGGGGTCCACCAGCGGGTCGGTCGCCTCCAGGTCGTGCCAGCCGGACCACTCGCCGGTCCCGACGCTCCGGGTGCGCACCTGGGCCGTGCCGTGCAGCCGGTTCGTCGCCCCCGTCCAGGAGACGCCGAGCATCGAGAACCGTTCGGTGTCCGTGCGCGGCAGCTCCCGCCCGCCGTTCGTGGCGCCCTTCAGCGTCAGGTCGTAGACCTTCACCGGCCGCTTGGCCTGTCCGCCGGCCTTGTGGCCGGCGGCCGGGTCGGCGACGGCGTACGTCACCACACCCCCGCCGCCGAGAACCACCGCGCCGAGCGTCAGCCACGCCCGTCGCTTCATGCTCAGCGGACTGTACGCACGCTTCCCGCGTGGACTCACTCGTCCCCACCCCTAGAAAAAAGGCCATGACTGTCACACCTGACACGCCTGTCGCACAGGTGACTCTTAGACACAGCGTCCGGTCCTGACCAAACGTCACTCGCCACCGGCCGCCGCCGTGATCCGGACCGCTGTGACACTTCTGTGAGGGCGGACGCTGGTGATCGTGGGGGCCGCGCACACAACCGGACGTGCGCACGGCACCGGTTCGGGTTCGGCAGAGCCCGATTCGCACTCGGTACGAACGAGGAACGTGTTGGGCCAAGGAGGGGAAACCCGCCGCGTGCAGGCGTACGACGGCGAGCTGGGAGCAGCCGTGGCGCGAGCCCAGGAAGGCGACGAGGCCGCTTTCGCGGTCGCCTACCGGTTGGTGCAGCCCGGTCTGCTCGGCTATGTCCGCGGGATCGTCGGTGACGACGCCGAGGACGTGGCCTCCGACGCCTGGCTGGAGATAGCCAGGGACCTGGGCCGGTTCAAGGGCGACGGCGCCGGGTTCCGGGGCTGGACGGCGACCATCGCCCGGCACCGGGCCCTGGACCATCTGCGCCGGCTCAAGGTGCGGCCCCGGGCGTCCGCCCTGGAACAGGACCTGCTGGAACTGCCCGGCGCGCACAGCACGTACGACCAGGCGCTGGAGTCCCTCTCCACGGAGCGGGCCCTGGAACTGGTCCGCTCGCTGCCCCGGGACCAGGCCGAGGCGGTGCTGCTGCGCGTGGTGGTGGGCCTGGACGGTCCCGCCGCCGCCCGGGTCCTCGGCAAGCGCCCGGGCGCGGTGCGTACGGCAGCCCACCGCGGGCTGAAGGGCCTGGCCCGGCGGCTGGGTGTCACAGGTGTGACGCAGGAGGACCCCCGGACGCTGGGGGAATCGAAATGAACGCCAACGACGGCATGAACGTCAAGGGCGGCAGGGGCGGCCCCGGCGAACGGCCGTCGGACAGGGATGGACAGGGACATGGGTGAACGGCGAAGCGACGACGCCGGCCGCGGCCGGCGGCACGTGCGCCCCGACGGCCATGTGCCCGGCCCCGGGGCCGACCCCGCCGGTCCGGCGCTGGAGGTACTGCTCGCCGCCGCCATCCGCGACCACGGCATCGACGCCGAGGGCGAGCGGCGGGCGGTGGCCGCGTTCCGGACCGCCCGGGACACCGGTGAGCACCGGGCGCGGACCCGGCGCAGGGACGACTGGCGGCCGCGCGAACAGCGGCGCACCCACCGCTCGGTGAAGGCGACCGTGACGATGGCCCTGGCGAGCCTCACCCTCGGCGGGGTCGCGGTCGCGGCGATCGGGTCGGTGCACTCCTCCGGCGGCGGCCACGACGACGCCCGACGGGCCGGCTCCGCGCCCACCGCCCCCGGCACCTCCGCCGGCCGGCCGGCCACCGACGCCCCCGGCACGCCCGGCCGCACCGACCCGTCCGAGCGCCCGTCGACCGCCCAGGACACCGAGGCCCACTGCCGGGCCTACGAGAAGGTCAAGGGCAACGGCAAGGCGCTGGACTCGACCGCCTGGCAGCGGCTGATCCGGGCCGCGGGCGGCGAGACGAACGTAACCGCGTACTGCGCCGACCTGCTGTCGCAGACGACGACTTCCACCAAGAAGCCAGGCAATTCCGGCAACAACACGAAGAAGCCCGAAGAAACCGGCAAATCCAGCAAGGGCAAGTCCGCGAGCGGCAAGGGCGGCTGACCCCGCGCATCGGGGGCGCGGCGCGTACCATGCCGCTGCACCGACCAAGTGCGAACCGGGGAACGGGGGAACGGGTGGAAGACCAACGGCGCCGCCCTGATTCGGCGGACCTCGCCGTCGCCGGATGCGGATGGCTTCTGTTCGTGGCCGTCATCGCCATGCCCGGACTCATCGTGAACGACGGGCCGCTGACCGCGTACATGGCCGTCGTGGGCGGGGTGATCGGCCTTCTCTGGGTGCGCAGGAAGTTGCGCCGCTGACCAGGAACCGAAGCAACGGCCGAGGCCGCCACCCCCCACAGGAGAGGCCCCGGCCGTCGCGCGGCACGGGCCGCGCGGCGGCCCGTACTCTGTTCAGCGCCATGAGTGCGTTTTCTGTCACACCCCAGGGCGTCACGAGTCAGTTGCGCTTTGTACGGACGTGGACGGGGAACGGATTGAGCACGTAACGTGCAGTTCGCGCCGGGGCGCGGACGACGCATGACCACCGCAACGATCCGCGGTCCCGAACACCGCAATCATCAATTGAGGAACCACGACGGCGAGAACCACGACCGCGAGAGCGGCGCCGGTTTAGGCGCAGAGTAGGTATCGGGTGCTGGGGGACGACGCGGAGTTGACCGCCGCGGTGCGTGCGGCACAGGACGGGGACGAGATCGCGTTCCGCATCGTCTACCGCGCTGTCCAGCCACGCCTGCTCGGATACGTCCGAACGTTGGTCGGTGACCCGGACGCCGAGGACGTCGCCTCCGAGGCCTGGCTGCAGATCGCCCGGGACCTCGACCGGTTCGAAGGCGACGCGGACCGGTTCCGCGGCTGGGCGGCCCGGATCGCCCGCAATCGCGCCCTCGACCACATACGGATGCGCGGCCGCCGCCCCGCGATCGGCGGCGACGAGACGGAACTGACCGGCCGGGCCGCCGAGTCCGACACCGCGGGCGAGGCCATCGAGGCGCTCACCACCGACTCCACCCTCTCCCTCATCGCCCGGCTGCCGCAGGACCAGGCCGAGGCCGTCGTCCTCAGGGTCGTCGTGGGCCTGGACGCCAAGACCGCCGCCGAGACCCTCGGCAAACGCGCCGGCGCCGTCCGGACGGCAGCCCACCGGGGCCTGAAGAAACTCGCGGAACTGCTCGGCGCCGACCCGGAGAAGGCGGACGTCCTCGACGCGCTTCCGCCCCAGCGAGAACCGGATGGTCGTGCGGTGACGTCCGCCAGTGTGACGCATACGCGTTCGCGGACGCAGAAGGACATGTGATGGCCGACGAGCAGTACAAGTGGCTGGACCGGGCGACGGCGGAACGTCTGCTGCGCGGTGAGTCGCTCGGAGCCGTCGATCCCTCCGCCCGTGACCAGGCAGAACGCCTCGGCAAGGCGCTCGGTGCGCTTTCCGCGCAGAGCGCCCCCGCCGCCGTCGAACTCCCCGGCGAGGAAGCGGCGCTGGCTGCCTTCCGCAAAGCGCGCGAATCCGCCGAGGACGAGCGGACCGCGATGGCGGGGCGGCGGGGGAGGGCCGGGCGGAGTGCCGACGCGGGCCTCGTCCGCATCGGTGCCGGCTCCGTGCCGCCGCGTGCCTCCCGCTGGGCCCGCCCCGCACGGTTCGGCCTCGCCGCCGCGCTGGCCGCCGGCATGCTCGGCGGGGTCGCGGTCGCCGCCGGCACCGGAGTCCTGCCGACGCCGTTCGGCGGCGACCGCCCCGGACCCGCCGCCTCCGTCTCGGCCGCCCGTACCCCCGGACTCCCGCAGGGCTCGGCCTCGCCCGAGTCCCTGCTCGGCGGCGAGACCGGCACCCCCACCTCCGGTACGACGTCCGACGGCTCCGGGCAGCCCTCGCCCGACCCGTCCGGCAGGTCGAAGGAGAAGGGCACCGGATCGGACGGCGGTACCGGGAACGCATGGCGCCGTGCGCTGGCGTCCTGCCGTGCCGTCCAGCACGGCAAGTCCCTGGGCGCGGACCGCAGACGCGCCCTGGAGGGGCTCGCGGGCGGTGCCGGGCGGGTGGACAGGTTCTGCCGGACCGTCCTCGCCGCCGGCAAGGACGGCAAGGACGGCGGCTACGGCGACGGCAAGGGCAGCGTCGGCGGGCAGGGCGGCAACGACGGTTGGAACGGCGGCCAGGGCGACGGCAACGGCCAGGGCGGCGACGGCCGGAGCGGGAGCGGTTCCGGAAGCGGTTCCGGAAGCGGTTCCGGGAGCGACGAGGGCAACGGCGGGGGCAACGACCACCACGAGGACGGCACCGCCTCACCCGCCCCGACGGGCTTCGCACCCCTGCTGCCGAGCCGGTCGGTGGCGACCCCCGACCCGACGTACAGCGCACTCTGACCTTTACGAACCGCTCTGACCTGCGGTTTTGTAACTCGCTGAAATTTTTTCCCGCAGGGTGTGACGTTTTCGGCGGCAGTGGCGCAGTACTGAGTGAGCCGACTGGTCATCGGCCGTAGCACAGAGCCGGGGTTCCCCCCGTACCCGTGGCTCGTGCGTTGGCGCGGGCGGGACACGTTCCCCCGGTCCCGCCCGCGCCCCAAACGTCCCGAGCCGTTCGCTCACCAGTAGACGACGACCTTGTCGCCGTTCCGCACCTGGGCGAACAGATCCGCGATCGCCGCCTCGTCCCGCACGTTGACGCACCCGTGCGAACCACCCGCATAGCCCCGGGCCGCGAAGTCGTACGAGTAGTGCACCGCCTGGCCGCCGCTGAAGAACATCGCGTACGGCATCGGGGAGTGGTAGAGCGTCGACACGTGGTGCCGTGACTTCCAGTAGATGTGGAACACACCCTCACGGGTCGGGGTGTACTGCGCCCCGAACCGCACCGACATCGTCGACACCGTCCGCCCGTCGATCATCCAGCGCAGTGTCCGGCTGGTCTTGCTGATGCACAGCACCCGGCCGGTCAGGCACCGGGGGTCGGGCGCGGCGGCCGGCTGACCGCCCATCAGGTACAGCTCCCACTTCCCCGGCCGGTGCGTCATCCGCACCAGCCGCCGCCAGGTCACGGCGTCGGTCTCACCCGTCCGCGGGAGTCCGCGCTTGCCCTGGAAGCCCTTGACGGCCTCGGCGGTGAGGTCGTCGTACGTCCCCGTCGGCCCGTCGAACAGCCAGTCGGCCTGACGCAGCCGGGCCTGGAGTTCACGGACACCGGTGCCGGTGTCGCCCCGGGTGAAGACGATGTGCGGCGGGGTGGTCTCGACGGCGGACGGGGTCGAGGCCGGGGCGGGGGTGCTGCCGGGTGTCGTACCGGGCGCCTTGCCGGGCGTTCGGCTGTGCGGCAGCTCGATATGGACGGGGGAGTTCCCCTTGCCGTCCGCCGGCTGCGCGGTGCATCCGCACAGCACCGCCAGTACGGCGGCCGAGGCGAACGCGACACCGGGCCGCCCGACGATCCCTGAGAACCCCGTCACCTTCATGCCGAGGATGCTTCCCCGCGTGACCGCCGTCGAACAAGGGGGCATGGTGGGGAGTGACAGACGTACCGGCCTACTGGCGTACTGCGGAGGTCACCCATCATGGTCCGTGAGTCGGAGTCCGGACTGCCCGTCGACCCGGTCTACGGCCCCTCGGCCCTCGCGGGCTGGGACCCGGCCGAGCGGCTCGGCGACCCGGGGTCGTACCCCTTCACCAGGGGTGTCTACCCGACGATGTACACCGGCCGCCCCTGGACGATGCGCCAGTACGCCGGCTTCGGTACGGCGACGGAGTCCAACGCCCGCTACCGGCAGCTGATCGCCCACGGCACCACGGGCCTGTCCGTCGCCTTCGACCTGCCCACCCAGATGGGCCACGACTCCGACGCGCCCCTCGCGCACGGCGAGGTCGGCAAGGTGGGCGTGGCGATCGACTCGATCGACGACATGCGGGTGCTGTTCGACGGGATTCCGCTCGACAAGGTCTCCACGTCGATGACGATCAACGCCCCGGCGGCCGTGCTGTTGCTGCTGTACCAGCTGGTGGCGGAGGAGCAGGGGGTGGCCGCCGACCGGCTGACCGGGACGGTCCAGAACGACATCCTGAAGGAGTACATCGCGCGGGGGACGTACATCTACCCGCCGAAGCCCTCCCTGCGCCTCGTCGCGGACACCTTCAGGTACTGCCGGGCCGAGATCCCGAGGTGGAACACCATCTCCATCTCCGGGTACCACATGGCCGAGGCCGGGGCGTCCCCCGCGCAGGAGATCGCCTTCACCCTCGCGGACGGCATCGCGTACGTACGGACGGCGGTCGCGGCCGGCATGGGCGTCGACGAGTTCGCACCCCGGCTGTCCTTCTTCTTCGTGGCCCGTACGACGCTGCTGGAGGAGGTCGCCAAGTTCCGCGCGGCGCGCCGGATCTGGGCCCGGGTGATGCGGGAGGAGTTCGGGGCGCGGGACCCGAGGTCGCTGATGCTCCGCTTCCACACGCAGACCGCAGGGGTGCAGCTGACGGCCCAGCAGCCGGAGGTGAACCTGGTCCGGGTGGCGGTGCAGGCCCTGGCCGCGGTCCTCGGCGGCACCCAGTCGCTGCACACCAACTCCTTCGACGAGGCGATCGCCCTGCCCACGGACCGGAGCGCGCGGCTGGCGCTGCGCACCCAGCAGGTCCTGGCCCACGAGACCGATGTGACGGCGACGGTGGATCCCTTCGCCGGTTCGTACGCGGTGGAGCGGATGACGGACGACGTGGAGGGCGCCGCCGTCGCGCTGATGCGGAAGGTCGAGGACCTGGGCGGCGCGGTGGCGGCGATCGAGCACGGCTTCCAGAAGGCCGAGATCGAACGCAACGCCTACCGCATCGCCCAGGAGACGGACGCCGGCGACCGGGTGGTGGTCGGCGTCAACCGCTTCCGGCTCGACGAGGAGGAGCCGTACGAGCCGCTCCGCGTCGACCCGGCCATCGAGGCCCAGCAGGTGGCACGTCTCGCGCGGCTGCGCGCCGACCGGGACGGGCCGGCCGTCGACGCGGCCCTCGCCGCCCTGCGGAAGGCCGCCGGGGGCGAGGACAACGTCCTGCCCCCGATGAAGGAGGCGCTGCGGGCCCGGGCGACGGTGGGGGAGGTGTGCAACGCGCTGCGGGAGGTGTGGGGTGTGTACGTCCCGACTGACGCCTTCTGACCCGCGACGGGGGCATTGTCGGACGTCCGTGCGAGACTTCTTCACATGTTCGGCGTCATCGATCTCCCCACCTATCTGGCAGGACTCGTCCTGATCGTCCTGCTGCCCGGCCCCAACTCCCTCTATGTGCTGTCCGTCGCAGCCCGGCAGGGCGTACGGGCCGGTTACACCGCCGCCGCCGGCGTGTGGTGCGGGGACACCGTGCTGATGACGCTGTCCGCGGCCGGGGTGGCCTCGCTGCTGAAGGCCAACGCCGTGCTGTTCGGGATCGTGAAGTACGCGGGCGCCGGCTATCTGACCTGGCTGGCGATAGGCATGCTGCGGGCTGCCTGGGGGATGTGGCGGACGCGGAAGGAGCGGACGGCGGAGCAGCCGGCGCCGGTCGCCGCCGCCCAGGAGCGGCCGTACCGCCGGGCCCTGTTGATCAGCCTCTTCAACCCCAAGGCGATCCTGTTCTTCGTCGCCTTCTTCGTGCAGTTCGTCGACCCGGGGTACGCCTATCCGGCCCTGTCCTTCGTCGTCCTCGGCGCCTTCGCCCAGCTGGCCAGCTTCCTCTACCTGACCGCCCTGATATTCAGCGGCACCAGGCTGGCCGACGCGTTCCGCCGCCGGAAGCGGATGTCGGCGACGGCCACTTCGGCGGCGGGGGTGCTGTTCCTCGGTTTCGCGGTGAAGCTGACGCTGGCCAGCGCCTGAGCGCTCACAGGTGTTCGGTGAGCCGCTCGGCGGCCCAACCGGCCCATTCCTCTGAGGTCGTGGAGCCGCGCAGGCCGTATTCGAGCATGAGCCAGCCGCAGATCTGGACCGGGTCCCCGACCCATTCGGCGTTGTCCCGGATGGACTCCAGGGCGGTGACCCGCTCCCGGTTCACCTGCGCGAACTTCTCCAGGTAGTCGACGCCTTCCTCGCGGCTGAGGATCCACAGGAAGAAGACACGGAGCAGGGCCGCGCTGCGGAAGGCGAGGTCGAGACCGGGCTCGGTGAGCCAGCGGCGCAGTTCCGCGCGCCCCGCGTCGGTGATGCCGTACTCGCGGCGGTGGCGCGCGCCGGTCCCGGTGACCTCGATCAGACCGTTCTCGCTGAGCTTGGCCAACTCGCCGTAGACCTGGCTCTTCTGGGCGGGCCACACCATGGCCAGCCCCGTGTCGAACCTCTTGAGCAGGTCGTATCCACTGGCGGGCTGCTCGGCCAGGAGGCCGAGGAGGGCGTGGGGCAAGCTCATGGCCTCACCCTACCGTTCCGGAATTCACCCGTCACTGCTGGACAGAGCAAGATCGACCGGTCAGACTTGGACAGTCCAATATTGGACTCTAGTGTCTTGTGGACTCTCGCTTTTCCGTCGCGCAGAAGGAAGCAACAGAAGATGGTCGAGGCGAACCGGCCGGTGACTCCGGAGCGGTTGATTTACTTCTCGGACGCGGTGGTGGCCATCGCGATCACCCTGCTGGCCCTGGAACTGCCGGTCCCCGGCGAAGGCGTGCACGGCAACAGCGGCGTACTGCACTTCCTGCACGAACATCTCGCGGAATACGTCGCGTTCCTCGTCAGCTTCGCCGCCATCGCCATCCACTGGCTGATCCACCAGCGCCTGTTCCGGTACGCGACCGGACTCTCGGGCGGTGCCATCCGGTGGAACCTGCTGTGGCTGCTCGCGATCGTCGTGACGCCGTTCACCACGAAGCTGCTGACCAGCGAGGCCGACGCGTTCCAGGTCCAGTTCATCGTGTACGCGGCCAACCAGGTCCTGACCGGCCTGTTCTTCCGGCTGGCCTTCGCGGACCTGCGCAGGTCCGGGCTGCTGCGCACCGACGAAGCGCCGGAGGCCGTGTCGGACACGCTGGGCTGGCTGACCGCGATGATCGTGACGTTCCTGGTCTCGATACCCGTCGCCTTCGTCACGCACTGGGCGTCCCTGTGCTGGGCGCTGCTGCCGGCGGTGCGGGCCGGACTGCGCCTTCTGCAGCGAGGGCCGCGGACCGTCACCGCGTGATCCGCGCGTCCTACGCGCCGCCGAGGGCCCCGGTGCGCTCCGCGTACCTGCGCACCCCCTCGGCGGTCTCGCCCGCCCAGCCGACATAGCCGTCCGGGCGGACCAGGAACACTCCGGGGCCGTACGACTCCGGGGCCGGGAGCCGGCGTACCGGGTCCGGGACGCCGTCGACCGGGTCCGGGGCCAGCAGGGTCCAGTGCGGGCCCCGGAACGCGTCGAACATCCGCACCCCGTCCGCGTTGCGCCCGTCGGGCGCGCGGTCGCCCGCCCGCACCCGCCCCGGGTCCGCCCGGGTCTCCTCCGCCAGCGAGGAGTCCCGGTAGCCGAGGCCGAGCTGGACCGTCGCCTCGCCGCGCCGGACCTCGCCCCGGTGTACGCCCGTCGAGAGGTCCAGCATGGCGGCGGCGTTGGCGCGCCGCTCCTCCTCGTAGGTGTCGAGGAGTCCGTCCGGGGCGCTGCCGTCGAGCACCGCGCCCAGTTTCCAGCCCAGGTTGTAGGCGTCCTGGATGCTGGTGTTGAGGCCCTGGCCGCCGGCCGGGGAGTGGACATGGGCCGCGTCCCCGGCCAGGAGGACCCGCCCCACCCGGAAGCGGTCGGCCAGGGCGGCCCGGGTGCGGAAGTCGGAGGCCCAGCGCAGCTCGGTGACATCCGCCGCGTCGAGGTGGGAGTACGTCGTCACCAGCCGCCGTATCCCGTCCAGGGACAGGTCGGGGACCGTGCCCTGTGGCAGCTTCGCCGCCAGTTGGAAGTCCTCGGTGCCGGCCAGCGGGCACAGCGCCACGCCGTTCCCGTCGGCGCCGGCGAAGGTGTGCCAGTGCTCCCGGTCCAGGCCTCGCACCCGCAGGTCGGCCACCAGGAAGGGGCTCGGGTCGACCGGCTCGCCGGTCATGCCGACGCCCACCGCACGCCGTACCGTCGACCGCCCCCCGTCCGCCGCCACCACATACCGCGCGCGGGCCGTCGTACCGTCGGTGAAGCGGACCGTCACGCCGTCCGCGTCCTGCTCCAGATCCTTCACGCCGCGCCCGAACCCGACCCGGCCGCCCAGCTCCCGCAGCCGCGCGTACAGCACCTCCTGCGTCCGCCACTGCGCGACCATCAGCGGATCCGTGTACGGCGTGCCCTCGTCCCCCGTCACCTCGTCGAACATCGGCTCCGTCCCGACCCGTTCGCCGTTCTTCCAGAGCAGCCGGGGCGGGTAGGGGCCGCCGGCCGCGCGGATCGCGTCGCGCACCCCGAGGTCGTCGAAGACCTCCTGGGTGCGGGGCTGGATCCCCTTGCCGCGCGAGCCGGGGAACAGCTTCTCGCCCGCCTCCACGACCAGCGCTTCCACTCCGCGCCGGGCCAGGTCGATGCCGAGGGTGAGTCCGGTCGGGCCGGCGCCCACGATCAGTACATCCATCACAAATCTCCTTAACGCTGTTAAGTGCCGTCGATGACAAGGCTGCCCTTAACGCTGTTAAGCTGTCAAGTGTGAGTACGGAACGACGCGCGCCCCTCGACCGCCGGCGGGTCGCCGACACGGCCCTGCGCCTGCTGAACGAGGCCGGGCTGGAGGGGCTGACCCTCCGGGCCATCGCCAGGGAGCTGGACGTCAAGGCCCCGGCCCTCTACTGGCACTTCAAGGACAAACAGGCGCTGCTCGACGAGATGGCGACCGAGATGTACCGCCGGATGGTCGCGGGCGCGGAACTCGATCCCGCCGACACCTGGCAGGACCGGCTGCGCAAGGTGAACCGGGGACTGCGTACGGCCCTGCTCGGCTACCGCGACGGCGCCAAGGTCTTCAGCGGCTCACGCTTCACGAGCATGGATCACGCTGCCGAGCAGGAGGCGAACCTGCGCGTCCTGACGGAGGCGGGCCTCACCCTCGCCCAGGCGGCGGCAGCGGGCCGCACCACGCACGCCTACACCATCGGCTTCGTGACCGAGGAACAGGGCGTCGTACCCCTCCCGGGAGAACGCCGGGAGGGGTACGACGTCGAGGAACGCGCCCGCCTGCTGGCCGACTTCCCCCTGGCGGCGGCAGCAGGCCGGGAGATCTTCACCGACTACGACCGCCACTTCGAGGAGGGCCTGGAGATCGTGATCGCAGGCATCGGGTCGCGCTACGAGAAGGCCTGAGGGCAGCGCGCCCCAAGGGGGCGCTGGGGGTGCCCCCGGCCGAAGGCTGGGGGAGGAACTGCGCGATCAACCACGACGATCCCGCAGCCGCCCACGGACGGATCGAGGCACCCCCGAATGCGTTACCGCATCGCCCTCCGAAGAGCCCGCGTAAGCACCGGCGGCATCAGGTCCACGGCGACCCGCCGCACCCGACTCCGCCGCCGCGGCACCGAGGGCGTCACCGGAGCCGGCGTCTCCACCGCAGGTGCCGGTACCGGGGCCGGCTCCTCCGGCACGTCCGCGTAGCGGGACGGCGGGAACTCCGGCGCCCGCATCCCCCTCGACTTCAGCCGTATGATCCGGTGCCCCGCCGCCTCCTGCGTGCTCAGATCGCAGTCGGTCCGCCCCTGCACCATCTCCAGCAGCGCCTCCTGGACCGGGCCCGCGTCGCCCCAGGTGCCGTACAGCTTCTGGGTGCTGATGCATATCGGGTTCAGGCCGCGGTTGAGGACGGCCTCCCAGGTCGCTATGGAGACGCCGGGCGTGTGCTCGGAGCGGAAGTCGTCGAGGACCACGATCCCCTCGGGCAGGAGCAGGTCGTGCGCGGCCCCTATGTCGCCGTGCACGTGCTCGTACAGGTGCGAGGCGTCGACGTGCACGAACCGGCAGGAGCCGGGCGCGACTTCGGAGGAGACCACCGAACTGGGGCCCTGCAGCACCCGGGGCAGCTCGTCGTGGAAGGCGAGGTAGTTCTCCTCGAAGATGCGCCGGGTGAGCTTGCTGTACGACTTCGTCGACTCGGCCCGGTTCGCGTCGTCCGGGGCGTCACCCTCGAAGAGGTCGCACACCGTGTACTTCTCGCCGGGGTGCAGGTGTCTGCCGGTGAAGATCGCGCTCTTGCCCATGTAGACCCCGACTTCCAGCAGGTCGCCCTGCATGCCGGCGGCCTCCTGGCGGTTCAGGAACCAGTCGAAGAGCAACTGGTCGAGCACCGGGAACCAGCCGGGGACGTCGTCGAGACGGCGGGGCGGTCGGGTCGTTTCCTGGGTGGTGATGGCCATGCGGAGGAGGCACTCCCTCGATACGCGATACGGCTGTCTGTGGAATCCCTGCGGAAAGCCTGTGTACGGGCAAGGTTCTAAGGTGCCTGCCCGCCGTGCCACTCCGAAACCCATCCAGAGATGAACGACGGGCCAACATCCAGGGGTTAATGAGAAGTGAATTCCGGCCGAATCAAGCGTTCTTCGACGTCACGCGTATTTCAGTGCCCTCTTCAGGCGCGGACCGAAAGGTTTCTCCACGAACCGGTGGATCAGCCAGGCCAGGCCGAGCATCCCGAGCACCGTCACCGCGAGCGTCGGCCACGGCGGCAGTCCCCATGCGCGGTGCAGCACCCGGATCACGAACCAGCCCAGGTGCTCATGGACCAGATAGAAGGGGTATGTCAGTGCCCCGGCCGTGGTCAGCCACGGCCAGTTCGCCCGGTGCGTCCAGCCCGCCGCGACCGCCGCGACGGCGGCGAAGGCGAGGGTGACGACGAGCATCACGACATACGGGTCACGGGGCGCGTCCGCCCGCCACAGCCCCTGGGTGGCCATGTGCAGTCCGAGGATCCAGGAGAGCGCCACGATGCCCCAGGGCAGCAGCCGGCCGCCGAAGCAGTGGACGAGATAGAGGGCCAGACCGCCGATGAAGTAGGGGGCGTACCCGGGCATGACGACCAGTTCGGTCCAGGGGCCGCCGGCCGCGGTGGACAGGACGGCGGCCAGGGTCCACACCGAGCAGAACAGCACCACCCTGCGATAGGTGACGCCCGGCAGGACGACCGTCAGCGCGAACAGGGCGTAGAAGCGCACCTCGACCCAGAGGGTCCAGCAGACGCCGAGGACGCGGGGCACGCCCATCGGCTGCTGCAGCATCGTCAGGTTGACCAGGAACTCGTCTGTCCGCACCGCGTGCACGACCGCGGGCAGGACCAGGGACGCGCCGGTGACCAGCAACAGCGCGACCCAGTAGGCGGGGTAGAGGCGGGCGACCCGGGAGCGGAAGAAGTCGCCGAGGGGGCGGCCCCAACTGCTCATGCAGATCACGAAACCGCTGATGACGAAGAAGAACTCGACGCCGAGACAGCCATAGACGGCCGCCCCGGACAGGGTCGGGAAGACGAGGCCGGGGTTCTGGTGCCAGGACGCGGAGACGACTCCGCCGCGGCCGGCGTAGTGGTAGAGGCAGACCATCAGCGCGGCGACGAGCCGCAGTCCGTCGAGGGCGAGAAGCCGGGTGTGCGGCCGTCCGGGTGGGGCCGGGACGGCGGCGGTCTTCGCGGGCGGGGACGCCAGCGTGGGGGATGCGAGTGACATGGTGCGGCACGCCTACCCGCACCCGGGCCGCTAATCATCCGATCAGCCTGGACATCGCCGGTACGAAGGAGGCGCACCACCGTCACCTGGGCGAATCACCGCAGCCGTGTGGTCGGCGGCTCCGACGGTTCTTGTGACGGCGGCGCACTGTTCACCCGGAGGACGCGACGGTGACAGCCCGCCGGCGGCGCGGCGACGAGCCGTCGGCGATCCGGACTGTTCCCAAGTCCCCGGTGCGAAGGCGGCCCTTGGGGCCGGCCCGACGGGCTGCCCGGGTGACCGGTACGGCCGTGACGGGTGTGGTCGGACCGTCACGGCCGTACCGGTGGCCTCACACCGCGCTCATTCGGACTTCAGCAGCCGGGCGGAGCGGTTGGCGAGGTCGATGCGGATCGCCTCCTTGCGGGCGATCTGCCGTATCGCCTTGCCCCGTGCGCCGATGTTCCCGGCCACCCGGGAGATCTCCGACCACACCCGGCCCCGCTCGCCGCCCGCGATCGCGGCGGCGGACAGCAGCCGGAACGCCTCGTCGGTGTCACCGCGCGAGGCACGGATCTCGGCCATGCCGATGAGCACGTCCACCGGCTGCCGGCGGCGCAGGATCTCCGTGCCCACCCGCAGCGCCTCGTCCTGCCGTCCCGCGGCGAAATGCCGGGTGAAGTCCTCGGCGAGGTACTTGGCGTGCCGGGAGAGCACCGCGGAGAACGGCCCTTCGGCGTACGACGTCTCGTCGTCCGGCTCCTGTCCCGGGGCCTCGGCGGGCAGGGTCCGCGCCATGTCGTCGGGGCCCGCCAGGTTCAGGGCCGTCGTCATCCGGGCGGTGAAGGCGGAGATGTCGAACAGTTCCTCGACGTCCCGGTACTCCTCCTCCGACACCTCCTCGTCGAGGACGTGCCGCAGCGCGTCCAGCGCCGCCTCGGGCGTGTACTCGGCGAAGGAGCGGTAGCCGGACACCCCCTCCAGCACCTCACGGGAGCCCACCCGGTGGTAGGTGACCGTCCGCAGCCGCTGCTGGACCGCCTCGACCACCGACAGCGGCATCGGGTCGTCGACGCTGGACAGGAAGAACACGTCGGAGGCGGCGAGTTCCTCGCGCACCCGGTCGCGGGAGAGCGCTCCCATCCACTCGACGCGGTCCGACAGCAGTGTCGAGGCGCCGATCCGCCAGGTCTTGTGGCCGATCCACGCGAACCGCCACGGCAGGCCCTGCGCGTACGCGAGTTCCGCGACCCGCGAGAAGAGGTCGAGGCCCTTGCGGTCCTGCATCGAGCCGACCATCACGATCCGCGGCCGCTCACCGGGCGTCTGCCGGGCCCGGGCGCGGTGGGTGTCCAGCGGCACGGTGTTGTAGACGACGACCGGGTCGCTCACACCGAGCTGCCGGAACATGTCGGCCTGGGCGGTGGAGACGCACAGCACCGTCATCTTGGGCAGCACCTGGAGCATCTCGGCGTGCCGCAGCGCGTGCTGCTCGCCCTCGAAGTTCATGACGTACTCGGTCTCGTGGGCGTACAGCACCACGGAGCGGCCCAGGGCGTGCAGCGCCTGCGTCAGCTCGTTGGCGAGCGGCGAGCGCCAGAACGGGGCGAGGCTGTTGATCAGGACGACCTCGGCGTCCTCCAGGTCGGCCAGGACGTCCTCGGTGCGCGAGTAGACACCGAGGTCGAAGTAGCGGATGTCGACCGGGCTCTGGGCGAGCAGCGCCTGGGTGTAGGTGAGCACGGGGATCGCCACGCCGGTGACGTAGGAGAAGCCCAGGCCGAGGACGGCCAGTGAACGCGGCCGGTTCAGCCGTCCCTCGACGGCGCGCAGGGCGCGCTCGGCCCGCGGGACGTGGGCCCGCGGTCCGCCCTCCGGGGCCGACCAGCGGGGCGCGGCCCGCTCGACGGGGACCTCGGCCTCCTCGATCCGGCGCAGCACGCGGGAGGGGACGTCGTCGTGGAAGGTGAGGAAGTGCTCGACGGGCTCGCCGTGGGCGTTGGGCGTGAACTTGCCCGTGCGCTGCAGTTCGGCGGCGACGTCGACGAGTTCGCCGACCGTGCCGACGTTGCGCAGCAGCGGGTGGTTGACCGTCGGGAAGACGATGTTCAGCGCCGGCGGACTGAACAGGATCAGCGGTGTGCCCGCCCGCAGCGTCTGCAGGTAGGTGGTGGAGAAGAAGGTGATCGCGAGGTCGTAGCCGTCGAGGGTCTCGGCCTCAAGGAGCGCGCTCTCGTCGAGCACGGTCACGTCGGGCAGCGTCTGCAGCCATTCGAGGTGGCCGCGGAGCGTGGAGGGGTGCGGCTTGATCTCCACCTCGCCGAAGGCGGTGAGCGCCGCGCACAGTTCGGTGAGCGCCTCGCGGTGGTCGTTCTTGGAGAGCTTGCGCTGGTCGCTGAGCGGCTGGTCGAGGACGACGATGCGCAGCGGCTCACCGGGGCGCTTGGCGTGCCGGTGGGTGGTGGAGCGGGCCGCCCGCAGCAGCTGCGGGTCGTCGCTGTGGCCGAGTGCGCCGGTGATGTGGACGGGTGCGTCGCTGTCCGCCGAGCGGAACATCAGGTGGTGGGCCGTCGCCGGTCCCCACACGCAGACGGCGGCGGGGGAGGAGGAGCCGTAGTACCAGTTCTGGTCGCGCAGGCCCGGGTCGGTCTTCTTGAAGTGGAAGTCCAGATGCCCGTCCTGGACGAGGACCAGCGGGAGCGTGCCGCCCAGCTCGCCGGCGACCCGGCGGCCGCGCTGCGACTGGTCGTTGAAGAACACCAGCCGGTCGATGCGCTCCTGGTCGGTGAAGGCGTGGATGCGGTGGCCGACCTCCTCCAGGAACTCCGCACCGCTGAGCGCCTCGTCGACCTGGAACAGGTTGTGCACCTTCAGGCTGTCGAAACGGGCCGCCGCCTCCTGCTCGATCCATCCGGCGACATCGCCGTCCCGGTCCGCCGTGACCAGGTGGAAGGAGTGGGCTTCGGCTCCGGGTGCCCGCATGATCTCCGAGGCGAGGCCGACACCGTTGCGGTTCTCGACAAACACAGCGATACGCATGGACGCAATCAATCCTCACTGGGTTCAATCACAGTTTCTTACCGTGATCACACCCGTTCCTTCTTGTGAGTGAATGAAATACGACCTTGTCCTGCGCGCATCCGAATCGATGGGGAAGCGTAGGTGAACTCTGTGCGACACGGAGTTGGCACAGGTGGACAAAAAAGGAAATCGGGATGCAAGAAGCCCCTTGGGTTCCATAGGTTTTTCACACCTGGAACACAAGGGGCTCTATCGGCCGGGGGCCTCGGTTCAGCGCTTGACGGCCTTCTGCAGCGCGCGGGCCCGGCGGACCATCCGCCGGGCCGTGGAGTTGCGGGGGATGAAGGCGAGCCGGCCCGGGATGCCACCGGGCAGCCCGAGCGAGGTCAGGCGCTTGCGCTTGAAGTAGCGCATGGAGCGGCCCTTCAGATGGCCGGCGAGGTAGCGCTCGGTCTCCGTGCGCAGATACGGGTAGATCTTCGGCTGCATCGCGAAGCCCACCGCGCGGATCAGTTCGCCGAGCGCCTCGACGCTCATGCCGGGGCGCTGCTCCTGGACCGCCTTGCGGTCGGTCAGCGCGGGCACCAGCGCGTCGACGACGGTGACCGGGACGCGGTTGCTGTTCTCGTACGGGGTGAGCCTGTCGAGGAGCGTGTCGGTGCCGATGCGGGCGGTCGGCAGGCCGTAGAGCGCGGACGCGGTGAGCAGCGCGGTGGAGAAGCAGCCGACCACCAGGGCGGGGCGCATCCGCTGGTAGAGCACCTCGGCGAGGACCGTGGTGTCCAGGACGGTGAGCTCGACCTGGAGCTTCTCGGCCTCCTGCTCCAGGGTGCGGGCGAACCGGGCCGGTGCGGAGGGGTGCGGCTTGAACACGACCTTGGTGTGGCCGAGCTCGACGGCGCCCTTCAACATCCGGACGTGCAGGTTCTCCTCCTGCTCCGCGGTGAGGATGTCGAGCGCGGAGAGGTACTGGCCGAGCAGCAGGGCCGGTTCCTCGATCTCGGGCAGCTCGTCACCGCTGGGCGCGAGTTCGGCCAGCACCTTGGTGAACGCGGCGGTCGGGACGACCTCGCCCTCGACACCGAACTCGGTGAGCAGCAGGGGCTTGAGGCCCGGCACCAGGTCGAGGTGGAGAACGCGGTCCACCCGGGTGCCGACCAGCGGGTCGATCTTGTTGCGGGTCGGGCCGTAGCTCATCAGGCCGTCGGCGTAGACCGTGACCGGGGCGCCGTTGAAGATCTGGGTGAGGCTGAGCGAGGGGTTGACCTGGATCGACTCCACGGCGAGCTCGACGTCCTCGTCGCCCAGCTGCCACTCGTGGCGCAGGAAGCGTTCCCACAGGGGCATGTCCTCCACCCGGGGGGCCCAGCCGCCCGGGTGGAACGGGAAGATCGTCTCGTTGTACGAGATCACGTCGTCGAACCGGTCGCGCAGCCGCTCGAAGCCGGGCGCCTCGTCCAGGCCCGGGGTGGTCTCGGGGGTCGCCGCGTTGTTGCAGACCAGCAGGATGCGCCGGTCGGCCGGGCGGAACGCGCCGGAGTCCAGGGCGGCGGCGAGGGTCGCGGTGCCGTAGAGGGTGGACGCCTGGAAGATCTGGGTGGTCACGCGGCGGCTCCCGCGGGGGCGGGACGGCGGCGCAGCCGGCGCAGCTTGGTGGCGCGCTGGAGGTCCATGGAGTCCAGGGCGTCGTCCAGCACGTCCTGCGGCATGCGCCGTAGCGCGGCGGCACTCATTGATTTCAGCTTCTTCGCCACCGCGGGCTCGAACCTTTCGATGGATCCCAGGTGATGGGAAATGATCGCGCAATACGTACGGACGGCCTTGGGCAGGAGATCCTTCGCGTCGGCGTCCTGTGCGGTTTCCTCGACCACCTGGTCGAACGCGCGAATGAAATCGAGCTGACGGACATCGCCGATCTGCGTGAGTGACGTGGCCACGCCACGCCGGTAGAAGACACCGAGCAGGTTCACCGCGGCGAAGGACTCCGCCTCCCGGTGCAGCTTCCAGATCCACGGCCGGTCCTCGGCCGTCCGCAGTCCGTCGGTGAAATGCACCAGTCCCTTGTCCACCAGACGGCGGTGATAGACCCCCGCCCACGCGTACGCGTAGTCGACGGAGGTGGACCGGTCCGCGGGCAGGATCGCCTTGCGCGGGTCCATCACGACGTTGCGGCGACCGATCGGCGCCCGCTGCACGAGCCGGGCCCGCGCGGTGCACTGCACATGATCGGTGCGGACGAAGTCGCAGCCCAGGGACTCGATGGCGGACACCAGATCCGGGTAGTAGCCCGGCGCGAGCCAGTCGTCCCCGTCCAGGAAGGTCACGTACTCGCCGCGCGCTTTGTCGATGCCGGTGTTGCGCGCGGTGGCCAGCCCTCCGTTCTTCTCGTGTCTGACATGAACCGCCCCTGGCAACTCGCGCTCGGCTCGGGCGAGAATCTCTGGGGTCCCGTCGGTCGAACAGTCGTCGACGAGAATGAATTCGAAGTCGTCACGCGCGTTCGCGCGCAGACTCCTCAGGGTGTCGGGCGCGTATTGCTGCACGTTGTAGAACGGCACGATGACGGAGAGCTTGACCACGTGGGGGACGTTAGAGGAGCCCCCGTCGTGCGTCTTGACCGCCGCCTTGATACCAGGTGAACGACATGTGGCGAGGTCGTGAACCGGGCCTTTTTGAGGGGCGATCCCGGGCTGATTCGCCATTCGGCGATGTGTTGTTAACCATTTGTTGGATTCGGGTTCGGGAGATCCTCGGAATGGCTTCCTAGCGTCTTCGGTGTGCCAGCAAGTGCAACGAAGTCCCTGCGGGTGGCCGTCCTGGCGGATTCCGACACTCGGTGGAAGTGGGGGGCGCTCACCGCGAAGCGCCTGATCCCCTCTGAAAGCGATGATCCGGACATCAGACTGGACGGTTACCTCCTGCGGGGCCGTGCCACCCCCACCGCCCGCCAGCTCCAGGAAGTCGGCGTCCACGCGGACTCGCTCCGTGAGGTGACGGCCGTCGAGTTCCTGAGAGAGATGGAGCAGCAGTCGTACGACATCCTCGTCCTCTCCCTCGTCGGCGGCGGGGTGCAGGCCATGCTGCACGGACTGCGCAGCGCCTGGGCCGGCCGGGAGAAGCGGCCCGTCGTCGTCACCGGCTATGTCGGTGTCGTCTACGAGAAGCTCGCCGACGGCCTGCTGCTGCGGCACGGCGCGGACCTGGTCCTCGCCAACTCCCGGCAGGACGCGGACCGTTTCCGGGCCGTGTACGAGGGGGTCGGCGCCGACGCGACCGCCGTCACCGAGGTCGCGCTGCCCTTCCTCGGCGGGGCGCCGTACGAAGGTGAACACAAGCCGTACACGGTGGTGTTCGCCGCCCAACCCTCGGTCCCCGACAGCCGCAAGGACCGTACCTACCTGCTCGACCGGCTGATCCAGCACGCCCGCAAGCACCCCGAGCGGGAGGTACTGCTCAAGCTGCGCTCCAAGCCCGGCGAGCACACCACCCACATCGAGGAACAGCCGTACCAGAAGCTGGTCCAGGGCAAGGACGTGCCCGCCAACTTCCGGCTGGTGTACGGGCACATGGGCGATGTGCTCGACCACACCGACCTGCTCGTCACCATGAGCTCCACGGCCGCCCTGGAGGCCCTGCACCGCCGGATCCCGACCGTGGTCCTCACCGACCTCGGCATCCGCGAGGCGCTCGGCAACCACCACTTCGTCGGCTCCGGGTGTCTCGCCTCCTGGGACCAGCTCGACGCCGGCCACCGCCCGGCGCCCGACGCCGACTGGGTCGCCCGGCAGGGCGTCGCCGCCGACGGCACGTACGCCACCGCCTTCGACGCGGGCCGCGAGCGCATCGCGAAGCTGCTCGACCGGCCGGGCGGGCTGCCGCCGCTGAACCCGTACTACACACCCGAGACCGCGCCCGGCTACCTGCCCGGCATCCTGGCCCGCCACCACCTCGGCCCCGACGGTGTCCCGCTGCCCGGCGCACCGGCCGCCGACAAGGCCCCGGGCCCCGTCCGCCAGATCGTGCGCCGGGCCGCACGCGGCGCCTACCGCCACGGCGTCCAGCGAGTGGCCCCCGTGATCCGCCGAATGGGAGAGCTGTGAGCGACCGGATCCCGCGTCAAGCGTCAGTTGCCGAAGGAACAGAGCCGATGTCCCACCCCGAAACCGCCGTCGTCCCCCGCGTCCTCGCCGTGATCCCCGCCCGGGGCGGCTCGAAGGGCGTGCCCGCGAAGAACCTCGCCCCGGTCGGCGGCGTCCCGCTGGTCGCCCGCGCGGTCCGCGAGTGCGTCGCCGCCCGCCTGGTGACGGACGTGGTCGTCTCCACCGACGACCAGGCGATCGCCGCCGCCGCCCGCTCGGCCGGCGCCGAGGTGGTGCTGCGTCCCGCCGCCATCGCCGGTGACACCGCCACCTCCGAAGCCGCCGTCCTGCACGCCATGGACGCCCACGAGGCGCTGCACGGCGCCCCGGTCGACGTCGTGCTGCTCGTGCAGTGCACCAGCCCGTTCATCGTCCGCGAGGACATCGACGGGGTGGCCGGCGCGGTCGTCGAGAACGGCGCCGACACGGCCCTGACCGTCGCCCCGTTCCACGGCTTCGTCTGGCGCGACGAGGTGCACGCCCCGGTGCCGGCGGGCGCCGACGAGGCCTCCGCGAGCGGCGGCTTCGGCGTCAACCACGACAAGTCGTTCCGCCCGCGCCGCCAGGACCGCCCGCAGGACTTCCTGGAGACCGGCGCCGCCTACGCGATGCGCGCCGACGGCTTCCGCGAGCACCAGCACCGCTTCTTCGGCCACACCGAGCTGGTGCGCACCGACCCCGCGCGCGTGCTGGAGATCGACGACCCGCACGAGCTCGCCCGCGCCCGCGCGCTGGCCCCCCTCTTCGACGCGGACCGGCCCGGTTCGCTGCCGACCGCCGACGACGTCGACGCGGTCGTACTGGACTTCGACGGCACCCAGACCGACGACCGGGTGCTGATCGACGCCGATGGAAAGGAGTTCGTCTCCGTGCACCGCGGCGACGGACTCGGCATCGCCGCCCTGCGAAAGAGCGGGCTCAAGATGCTGGTCCTCTCCACGGAGCAGAACCCGGTCGTCGCCGCCCGGGCCCGGAAACTCCAGATCCCGGTCCTGCACGGCATCGACCGAAAGGACCTCGCACTCAAGCAGTGGTGCGAGGAGCAGGGCATCGCTCCCGAGCGCGTGCTCTACGTCGGAAACGACGTCAATGACCTCCCGTGCTTCGCCGTAGCCGGCTGGCCCGTGGCGGTCGCGAGCGCCCACGACGTCGTACGCGGCGCCGCACGCGCGGTCACCACCCTCCCCGGCGGTGACGGCGCGATCCGAGAGATCGCCAGCTGGATCCTCGGCCCCTCTCTCGATTCCCTCCCGAAGTAAGGACACCCCACAGTCATGAGCAACTCCCGTCTGCGCACGTTCGGTTCCCGTGAGGTCGGCCCCGGTCAGCCCGTCTACATCTGCGGCGAGATCGGCATCAACCACAACGGTGAGCTGGAGAACGCCTTCAAGCTGATCGACGTCGCCGCCGAGGCCGGCTGTGACGCCGTCAAGTTCCAGAAGCGCACCCCGGAGATCTGCACCCCGCGCGACCAGTGGGACATCGAGCGCGACACCCCCTGGGGCCGCATGACCTACATCGACTACCGCCACCGCGTGGAGTTCGGTGAGGACGAGTACCGTCAGATCGACGAGTACTGCAAGGAGAAGGGCATCGCCTGGTTCGCGTCCCCGTGGGACACCGAGGCCGTTGCCTTCCTGGAGAAGTTCGACGTTCCGGCCCACAAGGTCGCCTCCGCGTCCCTCACGGACGACGAGCTCCTCAAGGCCCTGCGCGCCACCAACCGCTCGGTCATCCTCTCCACCGGCATGTCCACCCCGAAGCAGATCCGCCACGCGGTCGAGGTCCTGGGCAGCGACAACATCCTCATGTGCCACGCCACCTCCACCTACCCGGCGAAGGCCGAGGAGCTCAACCTCCGCGTGATCAACACGCTGGAGAAGGAGTACCCGAACGTCCCGATCGGCTACTCCGGCCACGAGACGGGCCTGCAGACCACCCTCGCCGCGGTCGCGCTCGGGGCGACCTTCGTCGAGCGTCACATCACCCTCGACCGCGCCATGTGGGGCTCCGACCAGGCCGCCTCCGTCGAGCCGCAGGGCCTCACCCGCCTGGTCCGCGACATCCGCACCATCTCGGCCTCCCTCGGCGACGGCGTCAAGAAGGTCTACGACTCGGAGCTCGGCCCGATGAAGAAGCTCCGCCGCGTCACCGGTGTCGTCGCCGAGGCGGAGATCGCCGCGGCCGCCGGCGAGCCGGTCCAGGTCTGACCCCTTTGTTAAGACGACGGGACGGTCGTACGTCGATGAGCCCCCGCGCCGGGAACACCGGCCCCCACACACTCGCGTTCGTCGAGAGTCCGGTGCAGTTGCTGAACGTGCTGGAGTGGGCGCATGTCCACGCCCTGCGCGGTTCGGCGGAGCCGCGGCCGACCGTACCCGGACAGGTACGGCGCTCGGTGTCCGGCATAGCTGCGCCCGGCGCGGAACTCACGATCGTCGTCCTGTCCCCGACCGACCCCATGACCCGGGGCCAGCTCCGCCGGATGGCGGACCTGGCCCGTGACGAGGGCTACCGGGTCCGCTGGGAGGAGGCGCGGGGCGGCACCACCGCGCCCTTCCAGACGATCGGCGGCCTGGCGGGCCCGCTCCGCCGGGCCGACCGGATCGTGATGGGGGATCCGTTCTCCCGCTACGTACAGCTGCTCCTGACGATCACCCGTGCCCGGGACCTGGTCGTCGTCGACGACGGCACGGCGACGATGGAGTTCGTCGCCCAGCTCGCCCGCGGTGAACGCCTGGTCCGCTGGCACCGCAAGGGCGGCCGGCCCGGCGCCCGGGACCTGCTCTTCGCCCCGGTCTCGTCCTCCGCCCGCCGCCGCCTCACCCCCAGCTCCCGCAGCCGGGTGGAGGTCTTCTCCTCCATGCCGATGACGGAGACGCCGCAGGGCGTGACGGTCACCGCGAACGACTTCTCCTGGACCCGGGCCCGCTTCGGGCCGCCGCGCATCACCAAGGGCGCGGACATGGTCGGCACCTCGCTGGTGGAGACCGGAGTCGTGGACGGCGACCGCTACCTGGAGGCCGTCCAGACCCTGGCCAAGGCCCACGGCGCGACCCGGTACTTCGCGCACCGCCGCGAGAGCACGGACAAGCTCCACCGGCTGGCGGCCGAGACGGGCCTGGAGATAGTCCGCCCGGATCTGCCCTTGGAGCTGATCGCCCGCCGCGGGCCCATCGGCCGTACGATCCTGAGCTTCCCCTCGACCGTCGTGCACACCCTGCCCCTCGCCCTGGTCGGCACGGGCGTCCGGGTGGCCGTCTGCGACATCGACCCGGCGTGGCTGACGGAGAACGCGTCACCTCGGGCGCAGGGGTTCCTCTCCGGTGTCACGGGAACGGCGAAGGACGTACACCGGCTGGCGGCGGTGACGAGCCCGGCGTGACCGGCGGCTTTCCGGGGCAGCCGGGGCCCGCTCACTCCCAGGTGGGCTGACCGCCTCGGGGTAGCGGGAGCCGGCCGCCCCGTGCGGCAGGATCTCCTGGACGCGGGCCAGGTCATCCGGGGTGAGGGTGACTGCGCGGCGGCCATGTTCTCCGCCAGGCGGTGCGGGCTGCGGGTACCCGGGATGGGCACGATGTCGTCGCCCTGCGCGAGCAGCCAGGCCGGCGCCGGCTGGGTGACCGTGGCGCCCTTGCCCTCCGCCAGGGCGGTCGGCTACGTCAGCGCCACCCAGTTCAGCCGCGAGTACCGCACCACCTGCGGCCTCCCCCCGGTCCAGGACGCGGCCCGGCTGCGCGCCCGCCTCACCCGTGCGACCCCCGCGCCGACGGGGTCGCAGCCCCGCCGGTCACATTCCCGCGTCCCGATCCGTCAGTGCGATGACAGCAACACACAAGCGCTGAGGAGACGGTGATGGAAACACGTGCGATCACGGCCGAGGTCCCGACGGGCCCGCGGATGTCCGAGGACCCGGCACAGCTCGTCCCCGAGCTGGCGGAGGTGTCCGCGGCGCTGTTCCGGGCCGCCGGCAACGGTTCCGTACCGCGTCCCACGATCAGCCTGGTCCAGCTGCGGGCCGGTCAGATCGTCGGCAGCACGTATCTGACCGTTCTGCACACGGGCTTCCTGCGCAAGGCGGGGGAGTCGGAGGAGCGGATCACGTCGGTGGCGTCGTGGCAGGACTCGCCGTACTTCACGGGGCCCGAGCGGGCGGCGCTGGCCCTGGTGGAGGCCGTCCTCCGGCCGTCGGCGGGGGGCGAGCGGGTCTCCGACGAGCTGTACGCCCAGGCGGCCGAGCACTACGAGCCCAAGGCGCTCGCCACCCTGATGTTCGTGATCGGCCAGGTCAACTTCTTCGTCCCGATCGCGCTGATCGCCAAGCCGGTACCGGGGCGGTCGTTCAACGCGCCCTGGAAGTGAGACCGCCGCCCGCGGCGCCGTGACCTTCAGACCACGGCCCGGCGGACGGCGTCGACCAGACCGTCGACGTCCTGCGCCGTGGTCGCGAAGGAGGTGACGAGGCGGACGACGCCCGGCTCCCAGCGGTCGTGGTAGAAGGCGTAGCCCTCGGCAAGGAGCGCGTCGACGACCTGCTGGGGCAGGTGGCAGAAGACGATGTTGGCCTCGGCCGTGCCCGGGAGGTGGACGCCCGGCACGGTCTTGAGCCCCTCCTGGAGGCGGGCGGCCATGGCATTGGCACGGTCCGCGTTCCGCAGCCACAGGCCGTCCGTCAGATAGGCGTCCAGCTGGGCGGCGTGGAAGCGCATCTTGGACGCGAGCTGGCCGGCGCGCTTGGCGCGGAAGGCCAGTTCGGGGGTGAGGGAGCGGTCGAAGACGACGATCGCGTCGGCGGTCATGGTGCCGTTCTTGGTGGCCCCGAAGGACAGCAGGTCGACACCCGCCCGCCAGGTCGTCTCGGCGGGGCTGCAGCCGAGCGCGGCGACCGCGCCCGCGAAACGCGCGCCGTCCATGTGAAGGCGCAGCCCCGCCTCCTCGGCGACGGCCCCGAGGGCGCGGAGTTCGCCGAGCGTGTACACGGCGCCGGTCTCGGTGGCCTGGGTGACGCTCACCACGGACGGCTCCACACTGTGCACGTCCCCCCGCTTGTGCCGGGCGGCCGCCCGCAGCGCACCGGGGTCGATCTTCGCGTCGGCGCCGGGCAGCGGGACGAGTTTGGCACCCGCGGTGTAGAACTCGGGCGCACCGCACTCGTCGTTGTTGATGTGGCTGTCGCGGTGGCACAGCACACTGCCCCAGGGCGGGGTCAGGGCGGCCAGGCTCAGCGCGTTGGCCGCGGAGCCGGTCGAGACGATCAGTACGTCGACGTCGCGCTCGAATATCTCGCACAGACGGCGCCGGACGTCGGCGGTGACGTCGTCCGCGCCGTAGGGCGCGGCCGGTCCGGCGGCGGCGCGGGCCACGGCGTCGATGATCTCGGGGGCCGCACCGGCGACGTTGTCGCTGGCGAAGGCATGGGCGTAGGGGGTGGTCGTGCTCACGGTGCGATTCCGGCTTCTGTCGTCGGTCGGCTGTCGGTCAGCTGACGATGGGCGAGGCGATGACGACGGTGACGTCCGCCGGTTCGGTCTCGGTGCGGTAGACGTGGGGCGCGTCTCCGGCGAAGGCGAGCAGGTCGCCCGCCCCCAGCAGGCGCGGGGCGTCGGCGGGTCCGGCGGTCAGCCGCCCCGCGGCGACGAGCAGGTGCTCCACGGTGCCGGTCGCGTGCGGCACACCCGCCAGTTCGGTGTGGGCGGGCATCCGCAGCCGCCAGATCTCCAGGCTGTGGCCGCTGCTGATCCGGCGGAGCAGCTCCCGGCCGACCTCGTCCTCGGGCAGGTCGGTACCGGCCAGGAACACCGGGCCGGGGTCGGTGTCACGGGTCAGCAGGTCGGTCAGCGGGATCCGGAGCGCGATCGCGAGCGCGTCGAGTGTCTCGATCGTCGGGTTGCCCCGGCCGGCCTCCAGCTGCGACAGCGTCGCCTTGCTGAGACCGGCGCGCCGGGCCAGCTCCGACCCGCTCATCCCGCGCTGTTCACGGCGCCGGCGGATCTGCGCTCCCACCGCGGCGGCGGTGCTGCTCGTCGACTGTCCGGGCGGCGGCGTCATCGGCGCGGCCCGTGCGCGGCGGAGTACGACACCCGGATGTGGCCCCGCTTCACCTTCAGGGACAGCTCCACGTCACGGAGGTCGCCGAGGCCGTGCACATGGGTGCCGCCGCAGGGTGCGGAGTGCAGGGCGCCCAGGGACACCACGCGCAGCCCCTGGCCGTCCACCGCCGCGGTCACCGGCAGGTCCTCGGCGACGGCCGCCGCGACCGCCTTGCGCAGTTCGGTGAGCACCTCCTCCCGGCCCTCGGGCTCGGTGAGCCGGGGATCCGGCCGCGGGGCGGTGAACTCGATGCGCGCCTGGCCGGGGAAGTGGTTGTTCGCGGCCAGCTCCCAGCCCTGGGCACGGCCCGCGGCCTCGACCAGATGACCGGCCGTGTGCAGGGCCGCGTGCGCGAGCCGTGTCTCCAGGTCGATCCGTGCCCGCACCGGCTGCCCGTCGGCGAACCCGGGCCACCCGCGCTCGTCGCCGACGGGTTCGACCACGACGAGCCCCGACGACGCGTCCCGCACGGGGACCACCTCGACATCGTCCAGCCACCCGTGGTCGGCGGGCTGGCCACCGCCCTGCGGATGGAACAGACAGTGCTCCACGGCGGCCCAGGCCCGCCCCTCGCGCTCACCCACGGCGATCACCCGGGTATCCACTTGCTCCGCGTAGGTGTCGTCGAGATAGCTCCTGACCTGCATCACATACTCCATAATCGATGAACGATGCGTTCACTATAACGAACGCATCGGTCGACGGCGAGCGCGTCCGCACCCCGGTCCGCAGTCCCGGAGCTACGGCGACACGGGCTCCGCAAGGTCGTCACGGGCGTCGAACCGCTCCCGGGCGGCGAGGATCTGCTCCGTGTGCAGGTAGGACCAGTCGGCGAGGGCGTTGGTCAACCTCGCGATGTCCGCGCCGAGTTCGGTGAGCGCGTACTCGACCCGGGGCGGCACCGTCGGATACACGGCGCGCGTGACGAGGCCGTCCCGCTCCAGGGCGCGCAGGGTCTGGGTGAGCATCTTCTGTGTGATGCCGTCCAGCAGGCGGCGCAGCTCGCTGAAGCGCATCGGACCGCCGCTCCGCTGAAGAGCACCGAGCACGTACAGCACCCCCACTTGCTGGCGAGCACCTCGACGACCGTACGGGTGGGGCAGTCGCGCATCTGGGCGGCGAACCACTCGGGGTCCGTGAGTACGGCGGCCCGCTCATTGGTATCCATAAGGAACCTGGGTAGCAAAAAGGTGCCTACTTCACAACAGATACCGACTGCCAGAGGATCGATCCGTGGCCACGAACCGATACCAAGACCAGGAGGAAGAAGAACCATGCCCATCGACCACGACGACAGGACGGCGATCTCCGACGTCCTGACCCGGTACTCGACCGCGATCGACCTCAGGGACTGGACGCTGTACCGCACCTGCTTCACCGACGACGTCACGGCCGACTTCCCCACCGGCACCTGGACGAACCGGGAGGATCTCGCGTCCTTCATGGCGGAATGGCACGCGGACCTGGGCCTGACCGTGCACCACGTCGACAACGTCGTCGTCACCGTCGACGGCGACACGGCCACCGCGCGCTCGTACGGCAACGCCGTCCTCCAGGCCGACCGGGCACACCCCGAGAAGTTCCTGGAACTGCACGGCACCTACGACGACACCCTGGTACGCACCCCGGACGGCTGGCGTATCTCCCACCGCACCGCCAAGGTCGTGTCGGCCGTGACCCAGGAGTCCACCGAGCCGGCGCTCGTCTCGGCACCGTAGCCCCGGAACGGAACGGCGTCCGGCCGCAGGCCACGGCCGGACGCGAACGGCACGGAACCGGCTCAGGGGCGCGACGCGCGGTCTTTGAGAGCGTTGACGAAGGGGGCGAACGAAGCGACGGCGAAGGTGAGGGTTCCGGCGGCCGGGGCCTTGGAGTCGCGGATGGATATGTGGGTGGCCGTGTCCGCGACTTCGACGCAGTCGTTGCCCTCGCCTCCGCCGGAATGCGACGACTTCTTCCACGGGGTGGGGGCGGTCATGCCGGTCCTCACAGCTCCTTGGCCAACTGATGGATGAGGTCACGTGACTGCTGCGGGGGCAGCGCTGCTTCCTTCACCCTACGGAAGAGTTTTCGAAAGTGCTCCAGTTGTGCGTCGGAGTCGACGAAAGCCGTGCCGTGCGGAGCATCGCGTACGACGGTGTCCAGCTGTGGCACCACGCCACCGAGGTGCACCAAGGTGCTCCCGGCCCCCGCGAAGTCGGCCAGGGCGAAGGGGATGACCCGGACCGTGATGTGGTCGGCCTCGGACATGCCCAGAATGCAGGTCAGTTGAGCCCGGGTCGCGGCGCGTCCGGCCACGCTGATGCGAAGCGCCGCCTCGTGGATGACGGTCTCGTACGGGATGGGGTCGGGGCCCTCGATGACGACCCGCCGCCTCATCCGGTGCTCCACCCGTAGTCCCACCTCGCTGTCCGGGAACTCCGGGTTCATGTAGGCGAAGAGGGCGCGGGCGTAGGCCTCGGTCTGGAAGAGCCCCGGCACGTGGATCACGGTCACGTCGTTGCGGAACCGCGCGTGATGGTCCAACTCGGCCAGGTCCTGGTAGGCCGCCGGGAGGACACCCCGGTACTCCTCCCACCAGCCCTGGGTCCGGTCGGTGGCCATCGCCGCCAGCCCGTCGATGAACTCGCCGTCCGCACATGCGTAGTTGGCGGCCATGCGGCGCAGACGCTGCTCGCTCACTCCTGAAGTGCCGGCCTCGATCTGGCTGATCTGGACCGAGTTCACGTCGAGCAGTGCGGCCGCCTCGCGGGAGCTGAGGCCCGCTGCCTCGCGGAGCCTGCGCAGTTCCACCGCCAGTCGCATCTGACGTGCGGTGGGCTCGCGCTTGGTCCCCATCGGCCGCTCCTTGGTTCAACGTGTCTGTCCACGCCCCTCGTTCGGGGTCAGATTACGGGATCGCCTTGCCTCTTCTTAATTCTAAGATCTACCGTCGGTGACGCAACGCACACGCTGCGGAAGCACGCCGCACCGTCATGCGGCGATGCCACCGTGCATGAAACCCCCCACCATCGACCGGAGTTGATGACGCATGCCCGAAACCTGGGACTACACCCTCTCCGTCCCCAACGACCTCAGAGCGGTGACGATCTGCCGCCGCACCCTGCGTCTGATCCTGACGATGCACGGCCTGATCGGTCTCGCCGACACGGCGGAACTCCTCGCGGCGGAGCTGGTGTCCAACGCCGTACGGCATACGAAGGGGCCGGCCGCTCTGCGCGTGTGCTGGTCACCGCCCGGGACGCTGCGGATCGGCGCGTGGGACGCGGACCCTGAACCGCCGAAGCCGCCCGTGCCGTTGGAGCGGCTCGGTGAACTGGAGGAGGGGCGGGGGCTGGCACTCGTACGTGCCTGCTCGGATCTGTGGGGCTGGCAGCCGCTGTCCAGGTTCGGGAACCGGGGGAAGTACGTGTGGTGCGAGCTGGCCGAGGCGTAGAAGGGAGCACAGGTACGTGCAGTTCGTCTTGGTCGGGGCTCAGCCCGGTTGACCGCTTCCGCGCACGCCGACCGAGCTGCGCGCCTGAGATTACTGAGCGCTCGCCGTGGGGCGGACGACGATTTCGTTGACGTCGACCTGCGCAGGCTGGGAGACGGCGTAGGCGATGGCCTCCGCGATGGCCGAGGCGGGGAGTGCCACGGCGCGGTAGGTCTTCATGGCCTCCCTGGCGGCGGGGTCGGAGATGCTGTCGGCGAGTTCGGACTCGGTCACGCCCGGGGAGACGAGGGTGACCCGGATGTTCCCGCTGGACTCCTGCCGCAGTCCTTCGGAGATCGCGCGGACGGCGAACTTGGTGGCGCAGTAGACGGCGGCGGTGGGCGAGACCTCGTACGCCCCGACAGAGGCGACGTTGACGAAGTGCCCGCCGCCCTGGGCGCGCATCATGGGCAGGGCGGCGGCGATACCGTGCAGGACTCCCCGCACGTTGACGTCGATCATCCGATCCCATTCGTCGGTCTTGAGCGCGTCCAGTGGCGAGAGCGGCATGACGCCGGCGTTGTTCACGATCACGTCCACCCGGCCGTAGCGCTCCCGGGCGGTGGACACGAAGGCCCGGACATCGGCGGCGTCCGTGACATCCAGCCGTCGGAAGGCCGCGGTGCCGCCTGCCGTGGTGATCTCCTCGGCCAGCGTTTCGAGACGGTCGGTGCGACGTGCGCCGATGAGCAGACGGTGGCCGTCGGCGGCGAGCCGACGGGCGGTTGCCTCGCCGATCCCGCTGCTCGCTCCGGTGACCGCCACGACCTTGGCTGCGTTCGTCATACCTGCTTTTCCTCTCGGTAGAGCACGAGGTGCTCGTGATGGAGCACTCCGGCGCGAATGTCACCCGTCGCGGTGAACCCGGAGTCGTCGACGTAGTCGATGTGGAGGCCGGTCGCGGTGTAGCGGCCCGTGTAGGCGCTGCACCGGTTGCCACGGGCCTCGTCGTAGCGGCCGTCCGCCCGCAATTCCTGGCGGATGTAACCGTCCGCGGTCACCCACATGCCGACCACGTCGGCATGCGTCTCGTCGGTGTTCCCGGTCATGACGGGCTCCTCTCGTCGAAGTCGACGTCGAATGATGCGGATCTGTCTGCCCGGCCGAGTCTGGGCTGGTCGGAGGCCGCCGGCCAGGGCGTGTGTTGCCTGGGTGCCGTACACCCAGGCAACACACACCCCTTCGGCCTAGCCTGAGGGCATGACCGACAACCACCTGGGAGAGTTCCTGCGCGCACGCAGGGCGGGCCTGCGGCCGCAGGACGTCGGGATGGCGAGCCACGGCGTGCGCAGGGTCGCCGGTCTGCGCCGTGAGGAGGTCGCGGTGCTGGCGGGGGTGAACGTGGACTACTACACCCGCCTGGAACAGGGTCGCGAACGCCACCCCTCGGCCCCCGTCCTCGATGCGCTCGGCCGCGCCCTGCGGCTGGACCCCGACGCCCACGCGCACCTGCACCAGCTGGCGGGGACGGTGCCGGGCAACCAGTTCAGCCACACCACGGACCGCGTCAGTCCCGCCCTTCGCCAGCTGATGGACGGCTACCCGGGCGCCCCTGCGTTCGTCGTCAACAGGACGCTGGACGTCCTGGCGGGCAACGCCCTGGCCGAGGCCCTGCACTCCCCCTTCGAGCAGGCGCACAACCTGGCCCGCATGACCTTCCTCGACCCGGCGGGCCGGCAGTTCTACACCCGGTGGAGCCACACGGCGCAGACCACTGTGGGCCACCTGCGCCAGGCGGCCGGCCTCGACCCGGACGACCCACGCCTGCGGGAACTCGTCCACATCCTCACCGAGCACAGCGCGGACTTCACCCGCCTCTGGAACACCCACGCCGTCCGTGGCAAGACCCAGGACGCCAAGCACCTGCTCCATCCCGACGTCGGCCCCCTTACGCTCACCTACCAGGCGTTCGACGTACGCGACGCGCCGGGCCAGCAACTCGTCGTCTACCAGGCCGAACCCGGCAGCCCCAGCGCCCAGGCGCTGACCCTGCTCGGCTCGCTCCACGCGACCTCGAACCAGGACGCCAGGTAGCCCCGGCGCACCCCGTGAACAACTGCTTCTCGGTGGCCAGGGCGGAGATATTTCCGCACGCCACGGCCGAGAGCGCCCCCCCCGCGCCCACCTGCTCGCCTCGGTTCTGGACGCGGCGGTGTTGTGGCCGGCAGCCGCGCAGAAGGCGATCAGGGTCGGTCCGGACCGTGAAGTGGTGTCCGTCTCTCCGCACCGGTCCGGTTGCCCGGCCTCTCTGTGGCGGTCGCTGATCACCAAGGCCGCACAGGGGTGCCGAGTCCGGTGTGCACGGACCTGGACCAGCTGCAGGCCTGGACGCAACTGGCGGTACACGTCACGGACGCCGCGGAGTTGTTCGTCGAGGAGCGACCGTCGGGGCCGCCCGTTTCCCTCGGTGCGGGGCGGGGAGAGGGAGTGCGGGCGGCCTGTCGGTGGTCGGGCGGGGGGTCAGCCCGGTTTGCGGGCAAGTACGAAGGCCCGGGGCCACTTCTCCGGGCCCAGCGGCTCCCGGATCAGTGTCGCCGCCACCTCCAGGCCCGCCGTCACGAGCATGTCGCCCACCGCGTATGCCGGGCGCCAGTGGTAGTGGAGGTCGATCTCGTGGCCGAAGCGTTCCGTGACGTGGAGGCCGGACTGCTCGCCCTTCTGGAAGGCGAGCAGGACATGGCCGCCCGGGACCAGGACCCGGTGGAAGCCGGCGAAGGTCGCCGGGAGGTGGGCGTCGGGGATGTGGATGATCGAGTAGAGGGCGAGGATGCCGCCCAGGGTCTCGTCGGGCAGGTCCAGGGACGTCATCGAGCCCCGGTGGAAGCGCAGGCCGGGGTGGCTCTCGCGGGCCAGGGCGACCATGGCGGGGGAGAGGTCGATGCCGAAGGCCGGGACGCCCAGGTCGTTCAGGTGGGCGGTGATGTGGCCGGGGCCGCTGCCCAGGTCGGCCACGGGGGCGGTGCCGTTCGCCTTCACCAGTGAGGCGAAGGCGGCGATCAACGACATGTCCACCGGCCGGTCGGGCAGGCCCGGGAATTCGGCGGAGTAGTCCTTGGCGATCGTGTCGTAGGACGTACGGGTGGTCTCTATGAAATCGGTCGTGTCCGAGTCCGTCACGGTCGCGCACGCTACCGGTCGGGCGCGCCCGGCGTGGGGAAGTCGCGGTTCCGGCCCGGTTCCGGCCCGGTCCTGTTCCGGTGGGTGGACAGGACCGGCGCGATCGTCGAGAGGCGTGGTAAGCGTGGAAGAGGAAACATAGTTGTTACCCAGCCACGCCCCAGGTCATACCTCCGCGGTCAGATTTTCTTCACCTAACGGGTTGAACTTTTGTTGATCTCGGGTCAGTTGACCGTCCGGGCGTCCTACCCTTCAGAGGGTGAACCAATTGATGTCCCTAGAGTCCGAGGCCGACCTCCCCGGGGATGTGCTCCCCGGCGTGCTCAGCGAGGAGCTGCACGCCGAACTCGTGGCCTTCCGCCGCGACTTGCATATGCACCCCGAGCTAGGCAACCAGGAGTTCCGCACGACGGCCGCGATCAAGGAACGGCTGGAGAAGGCCGGGCTCCGGCCGCGTGTCCTCGCGATGGGGACCGGACTCATCTGTGACATCGGGCCGGTGGGGGACGGGCTGCCGATGCTCGCCCTGCGGGCCGACATCGACGGGCTGCCCATCCCGGACATGAAGACCGAGTGCGCCTACCGGTCGACCGTGCCGGACCGGGCCCACGCCTGTGGACATGACGTACATACGACAGTCGTGCTGGGCGCCGGGCTCGTACTCGCCGAGCTGCACGAGCGGGGGCTGCTGCCCCGTCCGGTGCGGCTGCTGTTCCAGCCCGCCGAGGAGGTGCTGCCCGGCGGTGCCACCGACGCCATCGACTGCGGGGTGCTGGACGGAGTGGGGCGGATCATCGCCGTGCACTGCGACCCCCGGGTGGACGTGGGGAGGATCGGGCTGCGCACCGGCGCCATCACCAGCGCCTGCGACCGCATCGAGGTGGCCCTGGACGGGCCCGGCGGGCACACCGCCCGGCCGCATCTGACCACCGACCTGGTCACCGCCGCCGCCCGGGTCGCCGTCGACGTGCCCGCGATCATCGGGCGGCGCGTGGACAGCCGTAGCGGACTCGCCGTGACCTGGGGACGGATCGAGTCCGGGCACGCGCCGAACGTGATCCCGCAGCACGCCGAGCTGTCCGGGACCGTGCGCTGCCTGGACCTGGAGGCCTGGCGGACGGCGCCGGACGTGGTGCACGCGGCGATCGACGAGGTCGCGACGCTGCACCGGGCCAAGTCCGAGATCAACTACGTGCGCGGGGTGCCGCCGGTCGTCAACGACCCGGTGATCACCGAACTGCTGCGGGACGCGATGGCCGCCCGGCGCGGGACCGACTCCGTCGAGGGCACCGAGCAGAGCCTCGGCGGCGAGGACTTCTCCTGGTACCTGGAGCAGGTGCCGGGCGCGCTGGCGCGGCTCGGGGTGCGGACACCGGGCGAGCGGACGGTGCGTGACCTGCACCAGGGCGACTTCGACGCCGACGAGCGGGCGATCACCGTGGGCGTGGAGCTGTTCACGGCCGCCGCCCTGATCGACGCGACGAGGTAGTCGCATCGGCGGGAGTCGTATCGGACGACTGGAGAAACGGTTCGAACGGCTGGAGAAACGGTCAGCTTGGCGCAGGGGGCGAAGGGGTGTCCGATCGGCACCCTTTCACCCCCTTGTGTCACCCCGCTGTAACCGGTGATCTCCGCTTGTAACCCGGAGTCGGCACGGTTCGATAACGGCCCGGAGAAACCCCGTTCCCCTCCGCTTCTACGCGCGTTACTGTGCGCCGAAATCGCCACCGCAGGTGGCCGGTTGGGGAAGCGGGCCGGTGACGGTGCCGTGGGGACGAAGGGGTACGTGCTGTGCGTTCTGTCTCTCGGAGGACGAGGTTCTCCCAAACTGCGGTGACCGTCGCCGTCATCGCCCTCGCGGCCGCTGGGTGCGGTAAGTCCAGCCAGGACACCGGTGCCTCCAGCACCAGCTCGTCCGGCAAGTACAACGGCAAGGGCATCGGCCTCGCCTACGACATCGGCGGCAAGGGTGACCAGTCCTTCAACGACGCCGCCTTCGCCGGCTTCCAGAAGGCCGAGAAGGAGTTCGGCGTCGGCGGCCGGGACGTCGAGCCCGCCGACAACGAGACCGACGCCGACAAGGTGCAGCGGCTCGACCAGCTGGCCAAGGCCGGCTACAACCCGATCATCGGTGTCGGCTTCGTGTACGCGCCGGCGGTCAAGGAGATCGCGGCCAAGTACCCCAAGATCACCTTTGGCATCATCGACGACAACGAAGTGGCGGCCAAGAACGTCGTCGACATGGTCTTCGCGGCGGAGCAGTCGTCGTACCTCGCGGGTGTGGCCGCGGCCTCCGCGACCAAGAAGGACCACATCGGCTTCATCGGCGGCGTGGACATCCCGCTGATCCACACCTTCGAGGCGGGCTTCGACCAGGGTGCCAAGTCGGTCAACCCGAAGATCAAGATCTCGTCGCAGTATCTGACCCAGACGCCTGCGGAGGGCGGCTTCTCCAGCCCGGACAAGGGCAAGGCCGCGGCGCAGGGCCAGATCGACGCGGGTGCGGATGTGATCTACCACGCGGCCGGTCTCTCCGGGCAGGGTGTGATCCAGGCCGCCGCCACCGCCAAGATCTGGGCGATCGGTGTCGACTCCGACCAGTACGGCCAGAGCGCTCTCGCCAAGTACAAGGACTACATCCTGGGCTCCGCCCTGAAGAACGTCGGCGGCGCGGTGTACGACCTCGTCAAGTCCGTCTACCAGGGCAAGCCGGAGAGCGGTGTCATCGAGGGCACCCTCAAGACCGGCGGTGTCGGCTTCGCCGACACCAACCCGAAGTACAAGGCCCTGACCAAGGTCGTGGCCGCCGTCGACAAGGCCAAGCAGGACATCATCGACGGCAAGGTCACCGTCAACACCAAGTAATGGGACATATATATACGGCCGGGTGATCACCGGGCCGTATGCGGACGGCCGGACGTACGGCCGCCGTGCCCCGTTGCAGTTCGTGCGCCCCTTGCCTCCCGCAAGGGGCGCACTGCTGTCCGTCACCTCGGCCGTGACAGTGGCCACAGGTAGATAACGGACCGGACATTGGGGGTTTTCCGTCTGGTCTACGCGCGTTACGCTGCCGCGGAACCAGCGCCTGGTTTGGGCGCTTGCACGAAGGAGTCACGTTCCATGCGCCGGGTGTCCCGTATCGCGGTTGCAGGCGTTGCAACCGCAGCCCTCGCCGTCACCGTTTCAGCGTGCGGCAGCTCTTCCAGCTCGTCCAGCTCGTCCGCCGGCAAGGGCGGCGCGTCCAAGGGTGTCGGTCTCGCGTACGACGTCGGCGGCAAGGGCGACCAGTCCTTCAACGACGCCGCCTACGCCGGTTTCCAGAAGGCCGAGAAGGACTTCGGTGTCACCGGCCGGGACATCGAGCCGCAGGACAACGAGACGGACGCCGACAAGGTGCAGCGGCTGGAGACCCTGGCCCGCGCCGGCTACAACCCGGTCATAGGCGTCGGCTTCGCCTACGCGCCCGCCGTCAAGGAAGCCGCCGCGAAGTTCCCGAAGATCAGCTTCGGCATCATCGACGACAACGAGGACCAGGCGAGCAACATCGCCGACATGGTCTTCCACGAGGAGCAGTCCTCGTACCTGGCCGGTGTCACCGCGGCGCTGACCACCAAGTCGAACACCGTCGGCTTCATCGGCGGCGTGGACGTCCCGCTGATCCACAAGTTCGAGGCGGGCTTCGAGCAGGGCGTCAAGGCCACCAAGAAGAACGTCAAGGTCAAGGCCCAGTACCTGACCCAGACCGCCCAGGAGGGCGGCTTCTCCAGCCCCGACAAGGGCGAGGCCGCCGCCGAGGGCCAGATCGGCTCCGGTGCCGACGTGGTCTACGCCGCCGCCGGCCTCTCCGGCCAGGGCGTCATCAAGGCCGCCGCCGCGCACAAGGTGTGGGCGATCGGCGTCGACTCCGACCAGTACAACCAGGCCGCGCTGTCGAAGTACAAGAACTACATCCTGACCTCGGCCCTCAAGAACGTCGAGGGTGCGGTCTACGACCTCGCCAAGTCGGTCATCAAGGACAAGAAGCCGCTGTCCGGCGAGGTCCGCGGCTCCCTGACCAACGGTGGCGTCGGCCTGGCCGACTCCAACCCGGTCTTCAAGAACAACGCCGCCCTGCAGGCCGCGCTCAAGAAGGCCGAGGCCGGCATCAAGGACGGCTCCATCACGGTCAAGACTTCTTGATCCGGCGTCATCGGGCCGCTCGGCCCATGGCCAAAAGAACGCTGTAATGGCAGCGTTACGGCCACGGAACGGGGTGCGGGAAGGATGACCTTCCCGCGCCCCTGCCGTAGAACCAGTACCGTCCAGACGGTCTACGGCGGGGACACACCTCGTTCGCGCGGCAGAATGCTCGGAACGGATCGAGAGTCGTAAGAACTCGGTCAGGTCCGGGCACTATTTAAAGCAGGGGCGCTACGCGCGTAGAGCGGCCCCTTTCCCTAGGAGAGTGCGCCATCGACGCGTCCAGCAGCCCTCCGCTCACCGCAGAGACGACAGCCGCGGTCGAGCTGGCGGGGATCACCAAGCGATTCCCGGGTGTCGTAGCCAACCACGACATCCACCTGTCCGTCCGCAAGGGCACTGTCCACGCCCTCGTCGGGGAGAACGGTGCCGGCAAGTCGACCCTGATGAAGATCCTCTACGGCATGCAGAAGCCGGACGAGGGCACCATCGCGGTCGACGGCGAGCAGGCCGCCTTCTCGTCCCCGGCCGACGCCATCGCGCGCGGCATCGGCATGGTCCACCAGCACTTCATGCTGGCCGACAACCTGACCGTGCTCGAGAACGTCGTGCTGGGCAGCGAGAAGCTGTACGGCATCGGCGGCAACGCCCGCAAGAAGATCAAGGAGATCTCCGACCGCTACGGCCTCGGCATCCACCCGGACCTCCTGGTCGAGGACCTCGGTGTCGCCGACCGGCAGCGCGTGGAGATCCTCAAGGTCCTCTACCGCGGCGCCCGGATCCTGATCCTCGACGAGCCCACCGCCGTCCTGGTCCCGCAGGAGGTCGACGCGCTCTTCGACAACCTGCGCGAGCTGAAGTCCGAGGGCCTGTCGGTCATCTTCATCTCCCACAAGCTCGGCGAGGTGCTGTCCGTCGCCGACGACATCACCGTCATCCGCCGCGGTACGACGGTGGGCACGGCGATCCCGTCCCAGACCACCCCGCGCCAGCTCGCCGAGCTGATGGTCGGCAGCGAGCTCCCCACCCCGGAGACCGCCGAGTCCACGGTCACCGACCGGGCCGTCGTCACGGTCAAGAACCTCACCGTCCACGCCAGCGGCGGCATCGCCTCCCTCGGCGAGCTCGGCGCCCAGCCCGAGACCGCGACGGCCGGCTCGGCCGGCGCCGCCCCGGGCGCCGACGTCCTCACCGAGGCCACCACCCCCGGCGCCGCCAAGCGCGTCCTCGACGACGTCACCTTCACCATCCACGCCGGTGAGGTCATGGGCATCGCCGGTGTCGAGGGCAACGGCCAGACCGAGCTGATCGACGCCCTCATCGGCACCCGCAACGCCGACTCCGGCGCGATCGAGTTCCTCGGCGAGGACATCACCGGCTGGGCCACCCGCAAGCGCCGCGAGTCCGGCGTCGGCTACATCCCCGAGGACCGCCACCGCCAGGGCCTGCTCCTGGAGTCCCCGCTCTGGGAGAACCGCATCCTCGGCCATGTCACCGAGAAGCCCAACGCCAAGGGCTTCTGGCTGGACATCAAGGGTGCCCAGGACGACACCCGTCGGATCGTCGAGGAGTACGACGTCCGCACCCCCGGCATCGACGTCACCGCCGCCTCCCTCTCCGGCGGCAACCAGCAGAAGCTGATCGTCGGCCGCGAGATGAGCCACAGCCCGAAGTTCCTGATCGCCGCCCACCCCACCCGCGGTGTGGACGTCGGCGCCCAGGCGCAGATCTGGGACCGCATCCGGGACGCCCGCCGCGAGGGCCTGGCCGTGCTGCTGATCTCCGCCGACCTCGACGAGCTGATCGGCCTCTCCGACACCCTGCGGGTGATCTACGACGGCAAGCTGGTCGCCGACGCCGACCCGGCCACCATCACGCCCGAGGAACTGGGCTCGGCCATGACAGGTGCCGCCACCGGCCACCTGGAGCATCACGATTCCGACGGTGTGTCCGGGGAGGACCAGGACCGATGAAGAAGTTCAACAAGGAGCGGGTGCTCCTGGCGGTGGCCGGCCCGGTCATCGCGCTCGTCCTGGCGATCGCGCTCACCTCGATCGTGCTGCTGGCCTCGAACCGCAACCCGTTCGAGCCGTATGTGCTGATGCTCCAGCAGCTGCCGTACTCGGACGTCCAGGTCCTGATCATCAACCAGGCGGCGATGTACTACATCGCGGCCATCGCGGTCGCCCTCGGCTTCCGCATGAACCTCTTCAACATCGGCGTCGACGGCCAGTACCGCCTCGCCGCCGTGATGACGGCCGTGGTCGGCGCCAACATCGGCCTGCCCGCCTTCCTCCAGATCCCGGTGCTGCTCCTGGTCGCCATGTTCACCGGCGCCTTCTGGGCCGGTATCGCGGGCGTCCTCAAGGTCACCCGAGGGGTCAGCGAGGTCGTCTCCACGATCATGCTGAACGCCATCGCCACCAGCGTCATCGGCTATGTCACCCTCGCGAACGTGTGGGGCGTCCAGGTCGGCAACAACATGACGACCGGCGTGATGAAGAAGTCCGGCTGGTTCCCCGGCATCAACCTGGGCTCCGACGTCGGCGACATCTACGGCATGGTCTTCGTCGCCATCGCCCTCGGCATCGGCTACTGGGTGGTCCTCAACCGCACCCGTTTCGGCTTCGACCTGCGCGCCACCGGCGCCTCCGAGTCCGCGGCGGCCGCCTCCGGCGTCGACGCCAAGCGCATGGTCCTGGTCTCCATGCTGATCTCCGGTGCCGTCTCCGGCCTCGCGGGCCTCCCGCTGCTGCTCGGCGACTCCCACACCTACAGCCTCGACTTCCCGGCCGGCCTCGGCTTCACCGCCATCGGCATCGCCCTGCTCGGCCGCAACAACCCCGGCGGCATCGCCTTCGCCGCCCTTCTGTGGTCCTTCCTCGACAAGGCCTCGCCCGCCCTCGACTACGCCACCCCGGTGGCGTACGAGAAGGAGATCGCCACGATCATGCAGGGCCTGATCGTCTTCTCCGTCGTCATCTCCTACGAAGCCGTACGCCAGTGGGGCCTGCGCCGCCAGCAGCGCCAGGTCGGCGCGGAACTCGCCGCGGCCGCCGCCCAGAACACCAAGAAGGAGGTGGCGGCCTGATGTCCACCGCGACCGTCGCCAAGCCGCAGGCGAAGCAGCCCCGCAAGGGCGGCCGCCGAATGTCCCTCCCGGTCCTGCTGCTGGTCATCGCCGGCGTACTGGTCCTGACCTCGGCCGTCCGTCTCATCACCGGCGCCGACGGCATCACCTCGACCGGCCAGATGTCCACCGCGCTGCGCCTCGCCGTCCCGATCGGCCTCGCCGGTCTCGGCGGTCTGTGGGCCGAGCGCGCGGGCGTCGTCAACATCGGCCTCGAAGGCATGATGATCCTCGGCACCTGGTTCGGCGCCTGGGCCGGCTACCAGTGGGGCCCCTGGGTCGGCGTCGTCTTCGGCATCATCGGCGGTGCGCTCGGCGCCCTGCTGCACGCCATCGCCACCGTCACCTTCAACGTCAACCACATCGTCTCCGGTGTGGCCCTGAACATCCTCGCCCTGGGCGCCACCCGCTACCTCTCCAAGTTCACCTTCGAGAACGCCCAGGGCGGCTCCTCCAAGCAGTCCCCGCCGATCAACTCGCCCGGCACCTTCAGCGTCCCCGGCCTCTCCGACTGGCTGAACACGCTCAACGAGAAGCACTGGTTCCTGGTCTCCGACATCGCGGGCCTGGTCGGCGGTCTGCTGACCGACCTCTCCCCGCTGACGGTCCTCGCGGTCGCCCTCGTCCCGGTCACCTGGTGGGTCCTGTGGCGTACGGCCTTCGGCCTCCGCCTGCGCTCCTGCGGCGAGAACCCGGTCGCGGCCGAGTCCCTCGGCGTCAACGTCTACAAGTACAAGTACATCGCCGTGCTCATCAGCGGCGGCTTCGCGGGCCTCGGCGGCGCCTTCCTGTCCATCGTCGCCTCCAACGTGTACCTCGACGGCCAGACGGCCGGCCGCGGCTACATCGGTCTCGCCGCGATGATCTTCGGCAACTGGATGCCGGGCGGCCTCGCCCTCGGCGCCGGCCTGTTCGGCTACACCGACAGCCTCAACCTGCGCGGCGGCACCGTGAACGTCCACGCGCTGATCCTGCTGATCGCGATCCTCCTGGTGTTCGGCGCCGCCTACCTGGCCTGGCGCAAGAAGTACGTCCCGGCCGTCATCACGATCGTCGTCTCGGTCCTGATGTTCATCTGGTACGCCACCACCAACGAGGTCCCGCGCCAGCTGGTGACCGCGACCCCGTACATCGTCACCCTCCTGGTGCTCTCGCTGTCCGCGCAGTCCCTGCGGATGCCGAAGGCGGACGGTCTGCCGTACCGGAAGGGACAGGGCAAGTGACGGCCGCGGCCGCGGACTTCGACTGGGAGCCCCTGCGGGCCGAGGCACGGGAGGCCATGTCCCACGCCTACGCCCCCTACTCCGGCTTCCCGGTCGGGGTCGCGGCCCTGGTCGACGACGGCCGCACGGTCACCGGCTGCAACGTGGAGAACGCGTCCTACGGCCTGGGCCTGTGCGCCGAGTGCGGACTCGTCTCCCAGCTGCAGCGCACGGGCGGCGGCCGCCTCACGCACTTCACCTGCGTGGACGGCACCGGCGGACTCCTCGTCCCGTGCGGCCGCTGCCGCCAGCTCCTCTACGAGTTCGGCGGCCCGGACCTCCTCCTGGACACCCCGGAGGGCGTCCTGCCCCTCTCCGAGATGCTGCCCCAGGCCTTCGGCCCGGCCCACCTCACCAAGTAATCCAGGTAATCCCGTACGGCCCCTCCCCGCCCGTCGCCCGGAGGGGCCGCGCGTTTCGCAATGCTTCGAAGGGAACGTCATGGCCATGGACGCCATCTCCGTCATCCGCACCAAGCGGGACCGCGGTGAGCTCAGCGACGAGCAGATCGACTGGGTCATCGACGCGTACACGCACGGCGAGGTCGCCGACGAGCAGATGTCGTCGCTCGCGATGGCCATCCTCCTCAACGGTATGAACCGCCGCGAGATCGCCCGCTGGACGGCCGCGATGATCGCGTCCGGCGAGCGCATGGACTTCTCGTCGCTGTCCCGCCCGACGGCCGACAAGCACTCCACGGGCGGCGTCGGCGACAAGATCACGCTGCCGCTCGCGCCCCTGGTGGCGGCCTGCGGCGCGGCCGTCCCGCAGCTCTCCGGCCGCGGCCTCGGCCACACCGGCGGCACCCTCGACAAGCTGGAGTCGATCCCCGGCTGGCGCGCCCTGCTCTCCAACGAGGAGATGCTGCACGTGCTCGACACCACCGGCGCGGTGATCTGCGCGGCGGGCGACGGTCTGGCCCCCGCCGACAAGAAGCTCTACGCGCTCCGCGACGTCACCGGCACGGTCGAGGCGATCCCGCTGATCGCCTCCTCGATCATGTCGAAGAAGATCGCCGAGGGCACCGGCTCCCTGGTCCTGGACGTGAAGGTCGGCACCGGCGCCTTCATGAAGACCATCGAGGACGCCCGCGAACTGGCCTCGACCATGGTGGGCCTCGGCACCGACCACGGCGTGAAGACGGTCGCGCTGCTCACGGACATGTCCACCCCCCTCGGTCTCACGGCGGGCAACGCCCTGGAGGTCCGCGAGTCGGTCGAGGTCCTCGCCGGCGGCGGCCCGGCGGACGTCGTCGAGCTGACCATCGCCCTGGCCCGCGAGATGCTGGACGCGGCCGGTGTGAAGGACGCGGACCCGGCGAAGGCGCTGGCCGACGGTTCGGCGATGGACGTCTGGCGCCGGATGATCGCGGCCCAGGGCGGCGACCCGGACGCGGCGCTGCCGGTGGCGCGCGAGCAGCACGTCATCACGGCCCCGTCGACGGGTGTCCTGACCCGCCTCGACGCCTACGGCATCGGCGTCGCCGCCTGGCGCCTGGGCGCCGGCCGCGCCCGCAAGGAGGACCCGGTGCAGGCGGGCGCGGGCGTCGAACTGCACGCCAAGCCCGGCGACACGGTGACCGCGGGCCAGCCCCTCCTCACCCTCCACACGGACACCCCGGAGCGCTTCGAGTACGCGCTCCAGTCGGTCGAGGGCTCGTACGACATCGCGGCGGCGGGCACGGAGTTCACGGCATCGCCGGTCGTGCTGGAGCGCATCGCCTGACCGGGTCGGATGCGGCGCTGCAGGGGTGTCACCCCAGCAGCGCCGCGACCACCACCAGTACCGGGACCGACAGCACCGTCGAGAGCAGGATCGAGTCACGGGCCAGTTCCTCGCCGACCCGGTAGGTGCCGGCGTACGTGTACAGGTTCTGCGCGGCCGGTAGCGCCGATGTCACCGTCACGTCGAGCAGGGGCGCCCCGTGCAGGTCGAAGACGGCCGACGCCAGGGCCCAGGCGACCAGGGGCTGGCCCACCGACTTCAGGGCGACGGACAGGAACACCGGGTGCCGTTCGCGGCCCCGGCCGGGGAGCGTGCTGCCGCGCAGGGAGATGCCGAAGGCGAGCAGGACGGCCGGCACGGACATGTTGCCGATCAGGGTGAGCGGGTCCATCACCGGGCCGGGGACATGGATGCCGAGCCCCGAGACCGCGACGCCGGACAGTGAGCCGACGGCTATCGGGTTGCGGAGCGGGGTCAGCAGACGGCGCCACCACGGGCCCTTCTCGCCCGCGCCCGACAGGTCCAGGATCGTCAGGGCGACCGGGGTGAGGACGACGACCTGGAAGAGCAGCACCGGTGCCACCAGTGACGCGTCGCCGAGCACGTACACCGCGATCGGGATGCCGAGGTTGCCCGAGTTGACGTAGCTGGAGCACAGCGCGCCGATCGTCGTACGGCCCACGCCCCAGTGCCGTACGACACCCACCGTCACGAACGCGCCCGCCGCCGCGGCCGTGGACAGGGCCGTCACCAGGAGGCGGCTGGAGAAGATCACCGCCAGGTCGGCCTTGGCGAGGGTGGTGAAGAGAAGGGCGGGGGAGGCGACGTGGAAGGCGAGCTTGGTGAGGACCTCACGGCCGTTGGTGCCTAGGTGGCCGCCGCGGCCGAGCAGGTAGCCGACGGCGATGACGATCGCGATCACCGCGAAGCCGCTCAACACCCCCTGCACGGCACCCCCTTGAGGGGGAGGAGCCCGCGGGTCGTCCGGGGCGGTGCTGATCCGTGAGGTGATCCGTGGGGCATGCACCTAACCCTCGAGTCCGGTCAGTCGCAGGTCAACGTTATGACCCTTGTGATCTACGTGACCCAGCGGGAGTCCGCTGCCCTACCGATGAGTTGTCAGACCGTCGGCGGTCTACCGGTTCGTGGATGCCGTGACCCCCGCCGTACTCGTACTGTCCGGCCCCGTCGCCAGGGATGAGGTGCCGGGGCTGTGCGACGCGGTGCGTGAGCTGCTCGATGTCACCGAGGCCGGGGTCGTCGTCTGCGATGTGGGCGGTGTGGGGCCGCCCGGGCTCGCCGTCGTCGATCTGCTGGCCCGGCTGGAGCTGGCGGCTCGCCGGGCCGGCGGGCGGATCCGGCTGCGGGATCCCGACCCGGCCCTACGCTCCCTCCTCCGTCTCGTCGGTCTTGGCTTCCAGGTGGAGGGGGAGGCCGAAGAGCGGGAACCAGCGCTTGGTGTCGAGGAAGAAGTGGAACCCGGTGAGCCGGCCGTCTGAGATCTCCAGGATCTGGACGGACCAGGGGCTCCAGCCGCCGGTGTCCGGGTCGGGCTTGTACTGGGCGAACCCGGGCAGGCCGTTGACCTGGACCGGGAACAGCCGCGAGCCCTCGCAGGCGGAGCCGAGGGTGGTCATGAAGCCGGTGATGTCGTCGTGGCCGGTGAGCCACAGGTCGAACGGCGGCATCGTCATCACGGCGTCCTCGTGGAGCAGCGCTGTGAGCGCGGCCATGTCGTAGCCCTCGAAGGCCGCGACATAGCGCTCCAGGAGCTTTTGCTGCTCCTCGTCCAGCGGATCGGAGACCTCGGCGGCCGCCCCCGACTGCTGCTGCTCCGCCAGCGTGGCCCGGGCCCGCTGCAACGCGCTGTTGACCGACGCGACCGAGGTCCCGAGCAGCTCGGCGACCTCGCTCGCCTTCCAGGCCAGCACCTCGCGCAGGATCAGCACCGCCCGCTGCTTCGGCGGCAGTTGCTGCAGGGCCGCCATGAAGGCGAGCCGGATGGATTCCTTGGCCACGGCCGCCTCCGCCGGGTCGTCCACGGTCGGCAGCACACGCGCGTCCGGCACCGGCTCCAGCCAGGTGTTGTCGGGCCGGGGGGAGAGCGCCGCCTGTGCGAGCGGCGTCGACTCGGAGAGGTCCATCGGGCGGGCCCGCTTGTTGCCGGCGCTGAGCATGTCCAGGCACACGTTCGTCGCGATCCGGTACAGCCACGACCGCAGGCTGGAGCGGCCCTCGAACTTGTCGTAGCTCCGCCAGGCCCGCACCAGCGTGTCCTGTACGGCGTCCTCGGCCTCGAAGGACGAACCGAGCATGCGGTAGCAGTACCCGGTCAGCTCGGTCCGGTGCTTCTCCAGAGCGACGTCGAGGTCCGCCGTCGCCGTGCTGTCACTCATCGTCCGTCCACCCACCCCTGTGGCCGTTCCTGTTCGCGCGCCGTTGCGCCCCAGCACTTCGGAAGCTACCGCAGCCCACTGACAATGGCCCCTGAAGTGCGGAAAAGCCCAGCTCAGACCAGTTGCTTCACATGGTCCTGGCGAGGACGCCCCGACGTTCATCCCGAGGAGGGACTGCCTCCCGTCCCAGTGACGTGGAGCGTCGCCGCATGCACATTGCCAGGCGCGGGGTACCCGTAGAGGCTGCTCGGCAAAGGCGACGAATGCGAACACCTGACCTAGGGATCGCTGGTCGTAGTGATCGCCGAACGAATGGCGATCGTGCGTACGGTGGCCGAACTACGGTCCGATGTCATGAAGCTGGTGCTCCAGGTGAAATTGCTGCCGACACCCGAACAGGCGTCGGCACTTGAGGCGACCCTGCACGCCTGCAACCGGGCCGCCACCTACGCCTCGCAGATCGCCTTTACCAAAGGCCTCAAGGACCGCAACGGCCTGCAGAAGGAGGTGTACACGAATCTGAAGGCGACGTTCGGACTGTCTGCTCAGCCGGTGGTGCGGGCGGTGAAGAAGGTCGTCGACGCCTACACGGCCTTGAAGGCCAGTCTGCAGGCCGGAAATCTGGGTCCGCCCACCTCGACGCGGTACCGCAGGGCGGTTGGTACGCCGATCGTCTTCAGGCCTGAGGCGGCCCAGCCGTTCGATGACCGCTGTCTGTCCTGGCAGTACGACACCCGTACAGTCTCGATCTGGACCGTGAACAGGCGGATGAAAGGGATCCGGTTCGCTTGCTCGCCTGACCAGCTCAAGACACTGGTGCAGTACCGAAAAGGTGAGAGCGATCTCCTCCGGCGCGACGGCAAGTGGTACCTGGTTGCCACCTGTGACATGCCCGAGCCGGAAGTGTACGAGCCGGTCGACTGGATCGGGGTGGACCGGGGGATCGTGAACCTGGCCACCACCTCCGACGGAACCAACCATCAGGGCCGTCGACTTTCCCGTTACCGGCGCTGGCCGGCCCGCAAACGCGCCGAGCTCCAGGCGAAGCAGACCCGCTCAGCCACCCGCTGCCTCGCCCGCCGCGCGCAGAAGGAGAAGCGCCATGCCGCGCACGTGAACCACCGCATCAGCAAGGAGATCGTGTCCGGTTTTCGCGCGTGGGGGTACCCCCGGCCGAAGGCTGGGGGAGCACCGGTCGCGGGATCGCCGTCGAAGAGCTCGGCGGGATCCGTGAGCGGGTACGGCTTCGTCGCGACCAGCGGGTCACGCTCTCCTCCTGGCCCTTCCACCAGCTCGGACAGTATCTTGCCTACAAGGCCAGGCGGGCCGGGGTCCCGTTCCTTGAGGTGGACGCGCGTCATACCTCGCAGCGTTGCCCGCGCTGCGGGCACACCGAGCGGGCCAACCGGCCCGACCGGGACCATTTCCGCTGTCGTCGGTGCGGGCTCGCTGGCCCGGCCGATGTCGTCGCCGGGGTCAATGTGCGTGATCGCGCACGCTCGGCGTGGGTGCTTGTCACCGCACCCGCACTCTAACCCTGAAATCTTCGGGGGTTGGGTGGATGCGACCCGTGACCGTCCTGTCGTAGGGGGCAGTCGGGAGCGCGACGAGGTGTGAACGACCGAGTGCACCTTCTCGGCCGTTCACGGCCGAGAAGGTGACCGACATGAGCAGATACGGGGAACGCGCGCTCTTACGAGTGGGCGGCGACCGGTGCGCGGCGCGCGGCCAGGGAGCCGAGGACGGTGATCGTCACGACGCCCAGGATCGCCAGGAGGCCGACGCCGACCGTGCCCGACCAGCCGCTCGCGTGGAAGGCCATCGCGCCGATCGTGCTGCCCGCGCTGGAGCCGATGTAGTACGCGGACTGGTAGAGGGCCGAGGCCTGGGCCCGGCCGTGGGTCGCCGTCTTGCTGACCGCCGAGGAGGCCACCGCGTGGCCCGCGAAGAAGCCCGCGGTGATCAGGACCAGGCCCAGCAGGACCAGCGGGAGCGAGTCGGCCAGGGAGAGGAGGAGACCGGCGGCCGTCGTGCCGCCGCCCAGGTAGAGGGCGCCTCGGCGGCCCAGGCGGCCCACCAGCCGGCCCGCCGTCGACGCCGACACCGTGCCGACCAGGTACACCAGGAAGATCGAGCCGATGATGCCCTGGGGGAGCGAGAAGGGCTCCTCGGTCAGGCGGTAGCCGATCACCGTGTAGACGCCGCCGAAGACGGTCATGAACAGCGCGCCGATCGCGTACAGGCGGCGCAGCAGCGGGTTCGCGAGGTGGTCGCGGACCGTGCCGAGCAGCCGGCGCGGGTGCAGCGAGCCCGCCTTGAAGTGCCGCGGGGCCGGGAGCAGCAGCCGGAAGGCGATGGCGCAGCCGACGGCGATCGCGCCCACGACGCCGACGGCGATGCGCCAGCCCCACTCCTGCGCGACCCAGCCGGTGATGACCCGGCCGCTCATCCCGCCGACGCTGTTGCCCGCGACGAACAGACCGATCGCCGTGACCAGCGCCTTCGGGCGGACCTCCTCCGCCAGATACGCCGTCGCCGAGGCCGGCAGTCCGGCCAGCGCCGCGCCCTGGACGCCCCGCAGCACCACCAGCACGCCCAGCGAGGGCGCGAAGGGGACCAGCAGTCCGACGGTCACCGCCACCGCCAGCGAGGCCGTCATGACCGTACGGCGCCCGAAGCGCTCGGAGAGGGCGCTCATGGGGAGGACGAACAGCGCCAGGCCGCCCGTCGCCGCCGCCACCGTCCAGCTCGCGTCGCTCGCGCTCACCCCGAAACCGTTGGAGATCAGTGGCAGCAGGGCCTGCGTGGAGTAGAGGAGGGCGAAGGTCGCGACACCGGCGAGGAAGAGGGCGAAGCTCATCCGGCGGTAGCCGGGGCCGCCCGGGGTCAGCCGGGAGTCGGGGGCGGGGACGGTCGTTGCGGCGCCCATGATGGTGGACGCCCCGGTACTGGCGGGAGACATGCTTCGAACGTACGGACCCCGCTGTCATCCGTCCAATGCATGGAATCGTCATAATCGTTCCCGTGATGCATCAGCAGAGGTCAGCCGAGCGCCTGTCACCGTACAGTGACACAGAAGACATGACGATGTTGCTGGCTCCACGCCTCGCGTACTTCGCCGGGGTGGCCCGCACGGAGCATGTCACCAGGGCCGCGCAGGAGCTCAACGTCCCCCAGTCCACGCTCTCCCGTGCGATGGCCCGCCTGGAACAGGACCTGGGCGTCGACCTCTTCAGCCGCCACGGCCGCACCGTCTCCCTCACCCCGGCCGGCCGTACCTTCCTCACCTCGGTCGAACGCGCCCTCGCCGAGGTCCGGCGCGCCGCCGACGAGGTACGCGCCGACGCCGACCCCACCACCGGCAAGGTCGCCTTCGGCTTCCTGCACACGATGGGCGTGGAGACCGTCCCCGGTCTCCTCCAGGCCTTCCGCGCCGACCATCCCCGCATCCGCTTCAGCCTCGTCCAGAACTACGGCGAGGCGATGATCGAGAAGCTTCGGGCGGGGGAGCTGGACCTGTGTCTGACCTCCCCGGTCCCGGACGCCCCCGACCTGGTGGCGCGCCGCCTGGACGAACAGAAACTGCGGTTGGTGGTCTCCGTGGATCACCCCCTGGCCACCCGCAAGCGCATCCGCCTGGCGGAGGCGGCCGAGGAGACGTTCGTGACCCTGGAACCGGGCTACGGTCTGCGCCGCATCACCGACGACCTCTGCAAGGAGGCGGGCTTCACACCGCGCATCGCCTTCGAGGGCGAGGAGGCGGAGACCTTGCGGGGCCTGGTCGCGGCCGGACTGGGGGTGGCGCTGCTGCCGCCACCGGCGTTCCCCCGACCGGGAGTCGCGGAACTGACGGTCACGGCCCCACGTGCGGTCCGCGAGATCGGCGTGGCATGGCTGGACGGCCACCCGGACACCCCACCGGTGGCAGCCTTCAAGAAGTTCCTGCTCTCGAGAAGGGGCAACCTGCTCCCGACCTAGGAACAGCGCCCCGTCAGGGGCGCGGGGCTGTATCCGATATGCGGCTACCGCCGCGTGGGCGCGACCAGCCACCCACGACCCGCACCCCGAAACCGATCGTCAGCCCTTACGAAGCGACCGGCCGAAGCCCGCGGCAAGTGGCATCCGCAACCCGATCGGCGGCGGCGCAGCCAACGCATCCTCCACCGGCCGCGACACCGCATCCCCGTACAACGCCCCCATGACGAAGTCCGAAGCGAGAGCGAGGACTTCGTCCCGGTGCTGATGCAGCCCGTGCCCGTCCGAGTGCACCTCGAACCGGCACACTTCCCGGTTCGCCTTCTTCGCCCGCGCCGCCAGCCGGAACGACAGTTCGGGATCGGTCCGTTCGTCGTTCGTGCCGTGCACGATCAGCACCCGCCGCCCCGCCAGCTGCCGTACCGGCTCCTCGGGTGCCGCCACATCCGTCTCCGGCAGCCAAGGGGCGACGGAGACGACGGAGTTGACCGCCTCGTGTCCGGCCGCGCGCAGTGCGGCCCGGCCGCCCATGCCCACCCCGATCAGGCATACCGGCACATCGCCGTACCGTCTTACCACCTCGTCCGCGGCCCAGGTCGCGTCCCCCGCGGGGTGTGCCTCGCTGCCGTTCCAGCCGCGATAGCGGTAGTGGACGATGTGCGCGGCCAGCCCCTCGTCGCGGCCGTCCCGGGCGAGCCGGCGTCCCAGCGCGCGGACGAGCCCTGTCGCCCATACGGGGGAGGGCTTGCGCTCGGAAACCTCCTCGCCGCCCGGGAGCAGCAGAACCACCCCGGTCGCCGTCGTCGGCTCCTGGCCGACTGCCCTGCCCAGCCTGGCCGTTCGGACCGGCGTCGCTTGCTGTGCCATGACAGAACAGTGTCAGAAGAAGCGGTGTACGCCACCGGTCCGTGCGGTCACCGTTACGTATCGACGCATAAGTAAAACGTGGGACACCGAGCGATCTACGCGCGTAGGAGTTAGAGTGCGGAAATGACGAGCCAGAGCACCGCGAACACCCCGACGCCGGAGCAGATCCGCCGGGCACCGAAGGTTCTGCTGCACGACCATCTGGACGGCGGCCTGCGTCCCGGTACCGTCGCCGACCTGGCCCGGGAGGGCGGGTACTCCCAGCTCCCCGAGACCGACCCGGACAAACTCGGCATCTGGTTCCGCGAGGCCGCCGACTCCGGCTCGCTGGAACGGTACTTGGAGACCTTCTCGCACACCGTCGGCGTGATGCAGACCCGGGACGCGCTCATCCGGGTCGCCCGCGAGTGCGCCGAGGACCTCGCCGAGGACGGCGTCGTCTACGCCGAGGTGCGCTACGCGCCCGAGCAGCACCTCGAACAGGGCCTGTCCCTCGAAGAGGTCGTCGAGGCCGTCAACGAGGGCTTCCGGCAGGGCGAGGCCCTGGCGCGGGAGAACGGCCACCGGATCCGGGTCGGCGCCCTGCTCACCGCGATGCGGCACGCGGCCCGCTCCCTGGAGATCGCCGAACTCGCCAACCGCTACCGGGACCTGGGCGTCGTCGGCTTCGACATCGCCGGCGCCGAGGCCGGCTACCCGCCCACCCGGCACCTCGACGCCTTCGAGTACCTCAAGCGCGAGAACAACCACTTCACCATCCATGCCGGCGAAGCCTTCGGACTGCCGTCCATCTGGCAGGCCCTCCAGTGGTGCGGCGCCGACCGGCTCGGGCACGGCGTGCGGATCATCGACGACATCCAGGTCCACGAGGACGGCACGGTCAAGCTCGGCCGGCTCGCGTCGTACGTCCGCGACAAGCGGATCCCGCTGGAGCTGTGCCCCAGCTCCAACCTCCAGACCGGCGCCGCCGCCTCCTATGCCGACCACCCGATCGGGCTGCTGCGCCGGCTGCACTTCCGGGCCACGGTGAACACCGACAACCGGCTGATGTCCGGGACCAGTATGAGCCGGGAATTCGAGCATCTCGTCGAGGCATTCGATTACACGCTCGACGACCTGCAGTGGTTCTCCGTCAATGCGATGAAATCAGCGTTCATTCCTTTCGATGAACGCCTGGCGATGATCAATGACGTCGTCAAGCCGGGTTATGCGGAGCTGAAGTCCGAATGGCTGTTCCGGCAGACCGCCTCCACCAGCGGTTCTGTCGACCCGGAGGACTGACCGGGCGTCCGGACGGGGCACGGAATGCGGACGGCTGTTCACAAGTCGTCCGCATTTCGGTGTTTGCGGCGGGCGGTCCGTCGTGTTTACGGTCGTGGACCGCTCAGCGTGTTATCGACCCCGTTACCGCATTCCAAAATCCAAGGACGCATCAACGATGAAGCAGTCTGCTGCCAAGACCCTCGGTGTCGCCGCCCTCGGTGCCGCCTTCGCCGCCGTCGGTGCGGGCGCGGCCAACGCGGCCCCGGCCGTCCCCGACGCCCCGCAGGCCCTGGACACCGTCACCAGGACGCTGCCGGCCGAGAACGTCGCCAAGACCCTGCCCGGTGCCGGTGAGGTCCTCGGGCAGGGGCAGACCGCCCTCGGTGCGGGGCTCGCCGCCGCCCAGCCCGCCGCCCAGCAGCTTCTCGCCGCAGGCCCGACCAAGCCCGTCGCCGGCCTCCTCGGCGGACTGCCGCTCCAGGGCCTGCCCACGCACGGCCTGCCCGTGAACGGGATTCCGCTCGGCTGACCCCGCCCGAGCGAACGCCGTTGGGGCGCCCCGGATCCGACCGGGGCGCCCCAACGGCGTTGTCGTGTAAGGGACTACCAGGCCGAGGCCTTCTCCTCCGCGGGGAGCAGGATCCACAGCGCTATGTAGAGCAGGAACTGCGGGCCCGGCAGCAGGCAGGAGAGCAGGAAGATCACCCGCATCGTCGTCGCGGAGGTGCCGAAGCGCCGGGCCAGCGCGGCGCACACTCCGCCGATCATGCGGCCGTTGGTGGGGCGGGCGAGGCTGGACATCTGCGGCTCCTTCGTGAGCGTCCGGTGCGAGGCGGCCCGTACGGCCTCTCGACTGCCCTCCACGCTACGGTGACGAACCGGGTCGAAGCGTCGCTCTACGGGGCGATCCCCACCCTGGGAATCGTCGGGGTACGACCCTGAGCCGTCTCCTCCTGCGGTACGGCCGTACGCCTCACCCGCTCCCCCTTGCGGCGCAGCCGGGACCGGCCCGCCGGCACCACGGCGAGATGCGCCAGCACCACACCGGTCGTGTTCAGGAGGATCGAGTCGACGTCCACCACACGACCGGGCACCCCGGTCTGCAGCAGGGCTATGCCCAGCGAGATCAGGGCGCCCGCGGTGGCCGTACGGATCAGGGAGCCGAGCGGGGAGGCGTCGAGTCTGCCGTGGACCATCGGCAGCAGCACACCCAGCGGGGCGAGCAGCGCGAGCCCCTCACCGATCCGGTGCGCCGCCTCCCGCCAGCCCAGCGACAGGTCGGTACGGATACCGGCGAACGGGTGCAGGTTGGCGGGCATCACCCAGGGCACGTCCAGCGGCCGCAGCATCAGCCAGGCGACGAACGCGAGATGTGCGACAAGGAGGACACCCCCTGTCACACGGACGCGGATCGCGGCGCTGCCGCCGATGGAGCCTTGACGCTGCACGCCCCCCAAGACGCACCCACGCACACGATCGGTTCCGGATCAGCCGATGAGGCCTGAAACACAGGCCGGCAACAGCGCCCCGTCAGGGGCGCGGGGAACTGCGCGAGCAACCGAATGCGACCCGCACCCGCCCCACAACCCCAGGTGGCACCCCCTGAGGCGCCCGAACACCCCTCACCCGGAAGCAACCTCACTGGACGGCGGCCGGTTCCCACTCGGCGCATTCCGCACGGCGTCGGTGCACTCGTACCGCCGCAACGGCTCCGTCCCCGGCCCGCCGAGGATCACCGACCCGTCCCCCTCCGCCGCCGCCGAGTCGGACAGCGTGCACACGATCTGCGCGAGCGCGTACGACGTCAGCTGCGGCGGCGACGTGCTCAGCCGCAGCGTGTCGTCGGGGTCCCCGGCCCGCGGCCCGCCCACGCTCATCCCGCCGCGCACATACGTCGTGTAGCCGGCCTCCTTCTCGGCGGCCGACGGCGTCTCGGCGAGCTGGTCGAGGAGCCCCTGCGCGACGATCACCCGTCGCTTGGCGTCCGCCGTACCGTCCGGGACCCGCACCTCCCGGTCGACGGTCACCAGCGAGGCGCCGCACAGCAGGAACACCTGCACCGGCACCCCGTGCTCGTCCTGGGCCGACAGATCCGGCTGGTTCATCGAGCACGGCACCCGCGAGGGTGCCCCGCCGAAGTCGGTCGGCACCTCGGTGGCCCGGATCCCGCACCCGGAGAGCGCGAGCGCCAGCCCGGCGACGGCAAGGAGTCTTCGTACCCGCAGTTCCTGCATCACGCGTCCTTCGCCCCGCCGTCCTTGGTCTCCTCGGCCAGTTCCGAGGCGTCCCGGGGCAGCCGCAGCGTGAACACCGCACCGCCCTCGGGGGAGTTCGCGGCGGTGATCGAGCCACCGTGGATACGGGCGTTCTCCGTCGCGATGGACAGGCCCAGGCCGCTGCCCTCGGAGCGCGGCCGGGAGGCGCTGGCCTTGTAGAACCGGTCGAAGACATGCGGCAGGACGTCCTCGGGGATGCCCGGACCGTGGTCGCGCACGGCGATGACCAAGTCGTCGCCCTCGATCCGCACCGACACCCGCACCGGCGAGCCGCCGTGCTTGAGGGCGTTGCCGATGAGGTTGGCCAGGATGACGTCGAGGCGGCGCGGGTCGAGGCGGGCGTGGATACCGCGTTCGGCGTCCAGGTCCACCGCGTCCAGCCAGGCGCGGGCGTCGATGCAGGCGGTGATCTGGTCGGCGATGTCGACGTCGTCGAGGACCAGCCGGGCCGTACCGGCGTCGAAGCGGGTGACCTCCATGAGGTTCTCGACGAGGTCGTTGAGCCGCCGTGTCTCGCTGACGACCAGCCGGACGGCGGGCTCGATCATCGGGTCGATCGACCCCGACTCCGCCTCCAGCTCCTCCTCCAGGATCTCCGTCACGGCGGTGATCGCGGTGAGCGGGGTTCGCAGTTCATGGCTCATGTCGGCGACGAACCGCCGGGACGCCTCGTCGCGCCCGGCCATGTCGTCGACCCGCTTCTCCAGTGCCTCGGCCGCGTCGTTGAACGTCCGGGAGAGATCGGCGAGTTCGTCGGTGCCGGAGACCCGGAGCCGGGTGTCCAGCTTGCCCTCGCCGAGCCGGCGGGCGGCGACTCCGAGGCGGTGCACCGGCTTCAGCACGGTCGTGGCGGCGGCCTGCGCGAGCAGCGCCGAGCCGATCAGCGCCAGCCCGGTCGCGATCCCCAGCGACCACGCCAGCGAGTTGAGGTCCTTCGCCTCCGGCTCCAGGGACTTCATCATGTAGCCGGTCGGCCCGCCGCCGATCAGCCGCGTCCCGGCCACCAGGTACGGCGTGCCGTGGTCGACGACCCGCTGCCAGTACAGGTGGTACGCCGACTTGTTGCTGTCGGACATCTTCTGCTGCTTGTCGACGGCCTTGCGCAGGGAGGTCGGCACGTCGTCCAGCGCGAACCCGCTGAGCCCGCCCGAATTGCCGTACACCACCTTGCCGCCGGTGTCCTCGCCGACCAGCAGCACACTGAAACGCTGGCTGCTGTTGGCCATCTGCCCGGCGGTGCGCTGGAGTTCGTCCTGGGTGGGATGGACGGGCAGCGCGCCGGCCCGGTTCTGCATCTCCTGCTGGAAGTCACGCAGCACCGCGTCCTGGGTACGGGTGAGCACGGCCTCGCGGTTGAGCCAGTACGCGATGCCGGACGCGGACACCGCGGCGGTCAGCGCGACGAGCCCGAAGACGACGACGAGCCGCAGCCGCAGACTGGTGAAGCGCAGCCGGGACACGGCTCCCTTGCGATCCGCGGCCCAGCCGCGGAAACCCTCTTGCCGGTCGGTCACTGAGGGGCGTCCAGGCGGTAGCCGACACCACGCACGGTACGGATCAGGGTCGGGGACGAGGGCACGTCCTCGACCTTGGCGCGCAGCCGCTGCACACAGGCGTCGACGAGCCGGGAGTCACCGAGGTAGTCGTGCTCCCAGACCAGCCGCAGCAACTGCTGCCGGGACAGCGCCTGCCCCGGCCGCCGGCTCAGCTCCAGGAGCAACCGCAGTTCGGTCGGAGTGAGCTGGAGGTCCTCGCCGTTCTTCGTCACGGTCATCGCGGACCGGTCGATGACGACGTTGCCGAACGTCGCCGAGTCGGTGGACTCCCGCTCCCCGCGCCGCAGCACGGCCCGGATCCGGGCGTCGAGCACCCGGCCCTGGACGGGTTTGACGACATAGTCGTCGGCGCCGGACTCCAGCCCGACCACCACGTCGATGTCGTCGCTGCGCGCGGTCAGCAGAATGATCGGCAGCTGGTCCGTGCGCCGGATGCGCCGGCACACCTCGAACCCGTCGATGCCGGGCAGCATGACGTCGAGGACGATCAGATCGGGCCGCTGCTCACGCAACAGCTTCAGACCGTCCTCACCGGTCGCAGCGGTGGCCACCCGGTGCCCCTGGCGCGTCAGTGAGAGCTCCAGGGCCGTACGGATGGCGTCGTCGTCCTCGATCAGCAACAGGGAAGGCACGGGCTCATTCTGGCCCATGCGGGGCCCGTCGTACGACCTGTGCGGCTCGCAGGTGCCCGCAAACCTCCTTAGCGCCACCACCTGTGCATCGACTGTGGACTCTCTGTACCGGACCCCTGTGACAGGTCTGTGACAGTCGGCGGATACGGCCGTGAAGGTGGCCCGGCAGAGTTCTCGGCACAGGCAGACGAGCAAGCGGCCAAGAGCCGGGCGGCGCGGGGCCTGGGCAAGCCGAACTACCGGAAGTCCACGACGGGGGGCGCGAGATGAACACGCTGATCAGCCACAGCACCAGCGCAGTAGTCACGCGTCTGCACGACGTGCACCGGGGTTCCGAGAAGTCCGGTGCCGTGAGCGGGCGGGGGTGCGCTCGCGGCACCGGGCGTCAGCACACCGGTTACATGACGGTGGTTGACGGCTTCACGGGGGAAGCACACGGGGGAACCGCATACAGGGAGGACACGGGGGAGCGTCGTTCGCTGACCGAGGCGGAGTTCACCGCCTACGTCCAGGAGCGCCGCGCCTCCCTGTACGCGACCGCCTACCACCTGACCGGTGACCGCTACGAGGCCGAGGACCTGCTGCAGAGCGCGCTGTTCTCGACGTACAAGGCGTGGGACCGGATCAGCGACAAGGCGGCCGTGGGCGGTTACCTGCGCCGGACGATGACCAACCTGCACATCAGTGCCTGGCGGCGCCGCAAGCTCAACGAGTACCCGACCGAGGAACTGCCGGAGACGCCCGGCGACACGGACGCGATGAGCGGCACGGAGCTGCGCGCGGTCCTGTGGCAGGCGCTCGCCCGGCTCCCCGAACTCCAGCGCACCATGCTGGTCCTGCGCTACTACGAGGGCCGCACGGACCCGGAGATCGCGGAGATCCTCGACATCAGTGTCGGCACGGTGAAGTCCAGCATCTGGCGGTCGCTCCGCCGGCTGCGCGAGGACGAGGTCCTCAGCTTCGGCCGTGACGAGGAGGACGCCTTCGGGGAGCTCGTCGCCTGAAGGTAAGGGGATCCGGGGGGATCCTGACGGGGGAGAACCGGGGGAACACGGGGGACCTGGGGGAGGGTCCGGGGGGACTCACGGGGGAAAAGCGGGTCCGGGGGGGACCTGGGGGGAAAGCACGGGGGAGCTCCGCCACGGGGGACACGGGGGTGTTCGGCGGAGCAACGGGGGAAGCGGGACTGGAGGGCCGGGGGGTCCATCCAGTCCCGCTTTTTTTCTGCGACTTCGTCCCGCGACTTCGTCCTGCGACTTTTTTTGTACGACTTCTCTACGGCGCTTCTTCTTCGGCTGTCACGCCGGTGCCTGTGTCCGGTCCCGGTGCTGCCGACCCACCGCGGCCGCCGCCATCCGGCCCAGCGCCTCGTCCCGGTCGCACGGGTGCGCGCCCAGTGACACCTGACGGCTCACGATCGTGCGTTCGGCCCGCATCAGCCGCCAGCCGCGGCGCAGCAGGAACGGCACCGACTTGCGGCCCTCCTTGAGGTCGCGCAGGAAACGGCGCCGGAAGGTCTTCACCGGCCCCCGGCTCAGACAGAGCGCGTCGGCCAGCAGCCCCAGCTCACGGCAGCGCTCCACGATCTCGGCGGCGAAGATGCCCTCCGCGATGAACAGCGGGGTACGGCCGATGTGCAGCATCTCCTCGCCGGTGCGGGCGCTCAGCGCTATGTCGTACACCGGCACCGCCGCCGAGCCCGTGGCGCACAGCCGGCCGATCGCCTCGACCGCGACCTTTGCGTCCCAGGACTCCGGGTGGTCCCAGTCGATGTCCGAACTCCCCGTCACCAGGGGCAGAGTCGGGTCGTCGCCCTCCTTGTAGAAGTCGTCGAGGCGCAGGACGGGAAGCCCGGAACGGGCGGCGACGAGTGACTTGCCCGAACCCGAGGGGCCGCACAGCAGCACGACGCGGGCGGGGGGCGGAGGATGAATGCTCACGGAACACCAGTTTGACGCATGGTGGGCCTCCTGCCGACCCCGCGGGTCGGCTTTGGAGCGTGAGTCACACCTCAACTACCCTGTGTGCCGACGTTACTACCCTGCGCACCGGAAGGTGGCACCAGCAATGCCCCGACACACGTCCTCCCCGAACCCGACCGCTCGGCGTGCCCTGGCGGCCCTGGCCACGGCAGGGGTGGCGCTCGGCGCGGGCGCCGCGACGGCCGCCGCGGACACCCGGCCCGCGCTGGACGTGGTCCGCACCCACCCCACCGCGCTCGGTCAGATCGACCCGCAGACGGGCCTGAAGGTGCTGGGCGGTGTACTGCCGTACGTCACCGGGCCGGTGGCCGGGCTGAAGCCCAACCCGCTCGCGGGCACCGGCGTGGACCCGCTGGACAACGGGGTGGGGGCGCAACTGGCCGACTTCAAGCCGCTGACGTCGAAGATGCTGACGGGACCGCTGGCGCAGGCGCCGTCGATCGGGTCGCTTCCGGTGGTGGGGAAGATTCTGGGGGGCTGAGCGCCCCGCAAGGGGCGCTGGGGGTGCCCCCGGCCGAAGGCTGGGGGAGGAACTGCGCGACCAGCCACGGACGGCCCGCAGTTCCCCACTCGCAGGGGTGAAATCAGTAAGAAGAGCCGGACGCTCCCAGCGCCCCCGTCGGGTGCCAGACCGTCTTGGTCTCCAGGAACGCCGTCATGCGGTCGGTCCCCGGCGTCGCCGTCCAGTCGTCCACAGGCTGTGGACGCAGCACGCGCTTCAGGTTGTCGGCCGCCGCGATCTCCAGCTCCTTCGCCAGCGCCTCGTCGGCGCCCGCGAGGTCGATCGCGTTGACGTCCTGGTGGGCGGCGAGGGGCGCCGCGATCTCCGCCGTACGGCCGGAGAGGACGTTGACGACTCCGCCGGGGACGTCGGAGGTGGCGAGGACCTCGGAGAGGGAGAGGGCCGGCAGCGGGGCCTTCTCGGAGGCGATGACGACGGCGGTGTTGCCCGTGGCGATCACGGGCGCGACCACCGACACCAGGCCCAGGAACGACGACTCCTGCGGGGCCAGGACGGCCACCACGCCCGTGGGCTCGGGGGAGGAGAGGTTGAAGAACGGGCCCGCGACCGGGTTGCCGCCGCCGACCACCTGGGCGATCTTGTCGGTCCAGCCCGCGTACCAGACCCAGCGGTCGATCGTCGCGTCCACGACCGCGGCCGCCTTGGACTTGCCCAGCCCCTCGGCGTCCGCCACCTCGCGGACGAACTGGTCCCGGCGGCCCTCCAGCATCTCCGCGACGCGGTAGAGGACCTGGCCCCGGTTGTAGGCCGTGGCCCCGGACCAGCCGCCGAACGCCTTGCGCGCGGCGACGACCGCGTCCCGGGCATCCTTGCGGCTGGACTGCGGTGCGTTGGCCAGCCAGTTGCCCTTGGAGTCGGTCACCTCGTACACCCGGCCGCTCTCGGAACGCGGGAACTTCCCGCCGACGTACAGCTTGTAGGTCTTGAAGACGCTCAGACGCTCATTGGTGCGGTCAGACATCGAGGTACGCCTCCAGGCCGTGGCGGCCGCCCTCGCGGCCGAAGCCCGACTCCTTGTAACCGCCGAACGGCGAGGTCGGGTCGAACTTGTTGAACGTGTTGGACCAGACGACACCGGCACGCAGCTTGTTCGCGACGGCCAGGATCCGGGAGCCCTTCTCGGTCCAGATGCCGGCGGAGAGGCCGTACTGCGTGTTGTTGGCCTTGGCGACCGCCTCGTCGGGCGTGCGGAAGGTCAGGACCGACAGGACGGGACCGAAGATCTCGTCGCGCGCGATGGTGTGCGCCTGGGTGACGTTCGTGAAGAGCGTCGGGGCGAACCAGTAGCCGGAGGCGGGGAGTTCGCAGGCCGGGGACCAGCGCTCGGCGCCCTCCGCCTCGCCCTGGTCGGCGAGGGTGGTGATGCGGGCCAGCTGCTCGGCGGAGTTGATCGCGCCGATGTCCGTGTTCTTGTCCAGCGGGTCGCCGAGGCGGAGCGTCGACAGGCGGCGCTTGAGGGAGTCGAGCAGCTCGTCGTGGATCGACTCCTGGACGAGGAGACGGCTGCCCGCGCAGCAGACCTGGCCCTGGTTGAAGAAGATCCCGGTGACGATGCCCTCGACGGCCTGGTCGATGGGGGCGTCGTCGAAGACGATGTTCGCGCCCTTGCCGCCCAGCTCCAGCGTGAGCTTCTTGCGGGTGCCCGCGACCGTGCGCGCGATCTCCTTGCCGACGGCGGTGGAGCCGGTGAAGGCGACCTTGTTCACGTCGGGGTGCGCGACGAGCGCGGCACCCGCGTCGCCGTACCCGGGGAGGATGTTGACGACGCCCTTGGGGAGGCCCGCCTGGCGGCAGATGTCCGCGAAGAACAGCGCCGAGAGGGGGGTCGTCTCGGCGGGCTTCAGGACCACCGTGTTGCCGGTGGCGAGCGCCGGGGCGATCTTCCAGGCCAGCATCAGGAGCGGGAAGTTCCAGGGGATGACCTGGCCGGCGACGCCGAGCGGCCGCGGGTTCGCGCCGTAGCCCGCGTGGTCGAGCTTGTCGGCCCAGCCCGCGTAGTAGAAGAAGTGCGCGGCGACCAGGGGGAGGTCCGCGTCGCGCGTCTCCTTGATCGGCTTGCCGTTGTCCAGCGTCTCCAGGACGGCCAGCTCACGGCTGCGCTCCTGGATGATCCGGGCGATACGGAAGAGGTACTTGGCGCGCTCGGAACCCGGCAGTGCGGACCACTTCTCGAACGCCCTGCGGGCGGCCTTCACGGCGCGCTCGACGTCCGCCTCGCCGGCCTGGGCGACCTCGGAGAGGACCTCCTCGGTCGACGGGCTGACGGTCTTGAAGACCTTGCCGTCGGCGGCGTCGGTGAACTCGCCGTCGATGAAGAGGCCGTAGGAGGGCGCGATGTCGACGACCGAGCGGGACTCGGGCGCCGGTGCGTACTCGAATGCGGTGGTCATCTTTTCCTTGGCCATGGTGATCAGTCCACCGTCACGTAGTCGGGGCCGGAGTAGCGGCCGGTGGCCAGCTTCTGACGCTGCATCAGCAGGTCGTTCAGGAGCGAGGAGGCGCCGAACCGGAACCAGTGGTTGTCCAGCCAGTCCGCGCCCGCGGTCTCGTTGACCAGGACGAGGAACTTGATCGCGTCCTTGCTGGTCCGGATGCCGCCGGCGGGCTTCACGCCGACCTGGACGCCGGTCTGCGCACGGAAGTCGCGGACGGCCTCCAGCATGAGCAGGGTGTTGGCGGGGGTGGCGTTGACGGCGACCTTGCCGGTGGAGGTCTTGATGAAGTCGGCACCGGCGAGCATGCCGAGCCAGGAGGCGCGGCGGATGTTGTCGTACGTCGACAGCTCGCCGGTCTCGAAGATGACCTTGAGGCGGGCCGAGGTGCCGCAGGTCTCGCGTACGGCGGTGATCTCGTCGTACACCTTCAGGTAGTTGCCCGCGAGGAACGCGCCGCGGTCGATGACCATGTCGATCTCGTCGGCACCCGCGGCCACGGCGTCCCGCACGTCGGCGAGCTTGACGTCGAGCGCCGCGCGGCCGGCCGGGAAGGCGGTGGCGACGGAGGCGACCTTGACCGACGAGCCGGCGACGGCCTCCTTGGCGACGGCCACCATGTCGGGGTAGACACAGACGGCGGCCGTGGCCGGGGTCGTGCGGTCCGTCGGGTCCGGGTGGACCGCCTTGGCGCCGAGCGCCCGGACCTTGCCCGGGGTGTCCGCGCCTTCCAGCGTCGTCAGGTCGACCATCGAGATGGCGAGGTCGATGGCGTACGCCTTCGCGGTGGTCTTGATGGAACGGGTGCCGAGCGAGGCGGCACGCGCCTCCAGGCCGACCGCGTCGACGCCGGGCAGCCCGTGGAGGAAGCGGCGCAGCGTGCTGTCGGACCCGGTGACGTCAGCAAGTGCGTGGGGTGCGGTGGTGGGCATGGTCACCAGCCGAGCATATCTACGCGCGTAGCAGCTGTACACCCCGAGGGACCGGTTCTTCTTGAGGTGGGGTGGTGTCCGCGCCCCGAAGAGGCGCGGGCCGTGGCGACGATGCCCCCACCGCACCAATGCGAACGTCTGGTGCAGAATCGGCCCTATGACCTCGCCCCTCGTCAAGGACCGCATCTACCGCTCGCCCCAGGCGCTGATCGGCGGTGTCCTGCTGCTCGCGATCGTCGGCTGGCTGGGCATCGACGCGCTGCTCCGGGGCCACGGCCACGCCCCCTGGCTGGCGCTCGCCGCGCTGATCCTCATCGTGCCGCTGGTCGTCGCCTTCACCCTGCGCCCGGCGGTGTTCGCGGGCGAGGACCGGCTGCGGGTGCGCAACCCGTTCCGGGTGATCACCCTGCCGTGGGGTGAGGTCGCCTCCTTCCGCTCCGGTTACTCGAACGAGGCGATCACGAAGTCCGGGACGAAGTACCAGCTGTGGGCGATCCCGGTGTCCCTGCGGGGTCGCAAGAAGGCGGCACGCCGGAGCGCGAGGGCGGAGGCGGACGCGCGGCGTGGGCGGACGGGGTCCGCGGGGCGTGGGTCCGGCGGCATCGGCGGGTTCGGTGGCGGCTTCGGCGGCGGGTTCGGGGGGCTGCGGGACGCCGACGACGCGGCCGGGCCGATGCGCGCGGAGACCGACAAGATCATGGACGATCTGCGGGAGATGCTGGAGAACAGGGGCCCGGCGGAGTCGGCGCAGGGCGAGGTCACGGTGCGATGGGCGTACGAGGTGGCCGCGCCGGCGGTGGCGGGCGCGGTGCTGCTGGTGATCCTGCTGCTGGTGGGGTAGCGCGAGCCGGGCAGAGCCCATGGGCTGTTGTTTGACACCTCTTGTCGAACACTTCGAACACGCGGCGTTGTGCGCGGCGGTGACCAGGTCGAACATGGGGTGCGTCGGAACACCGTGGAGGCTGGGCAGGGCGCGGGAGGGAACCTCGTGGCGGGCTTACGCAATCGGCCGGATCCACAGGCGGGTCCGGGGGAACGGTTCGCGTACGACTTGCAGATCCTGCGTGAGTCGGTGGGAAACCCGGACTACCGGTCGATGGCCCGCCGTGCGGGGTGCGCTCCCAGCACCCTGTCCACGGCCGCCGCGGGCCGCCGCTTCCCCACCCTGGAGGCCACGCTGGCCTTCGTACGCGCCTGCCGGGGAGATCAGTCCGCCCAGGCCGAGTGGGCGCGGCGCTGGCACGCGGTGAAGAAGGAACTGTCCGAGGGTTCGGCGGCGCCGGCATCCCCCGCCGCGACTGCCCCCGGCACCGCACCCCGGCCGGCCCCGAACGCCCCGGAGCCGGACCTGCCCCCGTCCCCGGACGCCGTTCCCGTGTCCGGCGGACGTCGTCGCCCACGTCGTCTCGTGAGGGCCGTGGCCGCGTCCTGCGTGGCTCTGGCGGCCACCGCGGGAGCCCTCGCCGTGGCCCGCGACGACGGGCACCAAACACCCCACCGGCCCTCCGGGACACGCACCGGCACCAGCACCGGCACCGGCGGCACCGTCGTGGACGAGGTGCCCGTACGCCGGCAGGGAACTCTGCAGCTGGTGCCGGATCAGGTCGTGGATCTGGACTCCACGGCGCGCGGCTGGGGCGTCACCGGCGACCCGGGTCCACCGTCCGCGGACATCGAGTTCGAGTCGGCGCGCGCGCTCACCGGCTTGCGGAACGCGGACATGGCCGTACTGCCTCCGGGAAAGGCCGGCACCTTCACCGACTGCGCCGACGAACAGGACTACGGCGTGAAGCTGGCGGCAAACGGCATCCGTACCGGCCGCGTACTGTGCGACATCACCAGCGACGACCTCGTCGCCATGCTGCGCATCACCGGCGTCCGGAAGGACGAGACAGGAGCGCCGGACCGTGTCTCCTTCCGGGTGGTCGTATGGAACCGCCGCCATCTGGACTGACGGGGGCTGCCGTGGGCGGCGGCCCGTCGGCCGTCAGTCGTCGGTCTTGATCTTCTTCATCGTCAGGTGGGACTCGACGCGCAGGATGCCGGGGAGTCCGGTGAGCTTGCCGATGAGGAAGGCGTTGTACGCGGCGTCGTCGGCGACGGCCACGCGGAGGAAATAGTCGGGGCGCCCGTACATCCGGCGGAACTCGATGACCTCCTCGTACGAGGAGAGCGTCTCCTCCAGGGTCTCGACGGTCTTCAGGTCGTTGGCGGAGACCTCGATGTCGATCATGACTTCCAGGCCCCGGCCGACGGCCTCCGGGTTGATGACGGCGCGGTAGCCCGTGATGACACCGGCGTCCTCCAGCCGCTTCAGCCGGCGCAGACACGGCGGCGGGGTCAGCCCGACCCGCTTGGCCAGCTCGACGTTGGTCAGCCGACCGTCCTGGCGCAGGTGAAACAAAATGTCCCGGTCGACGGCATCGAGCTGCAATTCATTGCGCATCACATCAGCTTACGGGAATTATTGGAAACCATATGTGGCGACAATCCTCCTAAAATTTCAATATGCGCACGCTTTCCGTCGCCGCGGGCGATCCTCCCCGGTCCGCTCCCGCCTCTCCGCCGCCGCTCCGGTCCACGGCCCTGGCCGCCCTGCAGGACTCCGCCTCCGTGGGGCTCGGCCTGCTCCCGCTCGGTCTCGCCTTCGGGGTGCTGATCACCCACGCCGGCCTGCCCTGGTGGTGCGCGAGCCTGTTCACCGCCGTCGTCTATGCCGGGTCGTTCGAGTTCCTCCTCGTGAACCTGGCCGTCGCGGCCACCCCGCTGGCGGCGGTCGCGCTCACCGCCTTCCTGGTGAACGTCCGGCATGTGTTCTACGCACTGTCCTTCCCCCTCGACCGCGTGCGGGGCCGGTTCGGCAAGGCCTACAGCACCTTCGCCCTGACCGACGAGGCCTACGCCCTGACCACCGGTGACCGGGCCCGGTCCTGGTCCGGTGCCCGCATCCTGTGGCTGCAGCTGTTCATGCAGCTGTACTGGGTCGGCGGTGCCACCGCCGGTGCCCTGCTCGGCTCGGCTGTACCCGACAGCGTCACCGGTCTGGACTTCGCGATGACCGCCCTGTTCGCCGTACTGGCCCTGGACGCCGTCCGGGAGCGGAGCGGCGACCTGCCCACCCCGCTCCTCGCGCTGCTCAGCGCCCTGGTCGCGAGGCTGGTCCTGCCCGGCCAGATGCTGCTCGCCGCGTTCGCACTGTTCACCGCCGCGCTGCTGGTCCGGAGCCGCAAGGAGGGCGGGAAGGAGAGTCGTACGGAGAGCCGCAAGGAGAGCCGTATGGAGAGCCGTATGGAGAGCCGTGTGGAGGAGTCCCGTGCCTGACACCCGTTACCTGCTGCTGGCCGTCGCCGTCTCGGCCGCCGTCACCTGGGCGCTGCGCGCGCTGCCGTTCACCGTCCTGGCCTCGCTGCGGGCCAGCGGCACCGTGCGCTACCTCGGCGCCCGGATGCCCGCCGGCGTCATGGTGATCCTCTTCGTCTACTGCCTGCGTGACCTGCCGCTGACCCAGTCCCGCGCCGTCGCGCCCCTGGCCGCCCTGGCGGTCACCGTCGGGCTGCATCTGTGGCGCCGCAACGCCCTGCTGAGCATCGTCGGCGGCACCGTCGTGAGCGTGGCGCTGGCCAGCACGGTCTTCGCGGGCTGACCGAACAGCGTGAGGGCGCGACCGGACAGATGCTTTAAGTAGCCATATGTGCACATTCTGCGACCATGGTGTCCGGGCGGTCCTGATCGCGCGATGACGACGTGACGGGGCCGCCGTTCGACGAACCCCCGAACCGCGCAAGGAGTCAGCTGATCATGTCCGCACCCGTCGTTGACGTCTGGGGCCCGGTCGCCCCCGGAGCCCGCTCCTCGTACCCCTCCGCTCCGGAACCGCATGAGGCATGGCACCTCTCCGGAGGAAAGGCCTGGGTCTACTACAGCCCGCTGAACCGCAGGCAGCTCGTCAGGCCCGTCATCCTCTCCGACGGCTTCTCCAGCGGGTCGAGCGACCTCGACCAGCTCTTTCACGGCCTGGAGGAGAACGGCGACTACCGCTTCATCTCCGAGCTCCACGCGTCCGGCCGGGACGTGATCATCCTCGGCTACGACGACCGGACGGCGTCCATCACGGACAACGCCGACACCGCCATCGAATGCATCCGCCGGGCCCTCTCCGAGCGGGTGGGCCGGGCGAAGCTGGCCGTCGGCGGCTTCAGCATGGGCGGAATGGTCACCCGCTACGCGCTGGCCAGGATGGAGCAGGACCCCGCCTGTCCCGACCACGAGACGGCCCTCTACTTCTCCTACGACTCCCCCCACCAGGGCGGCTGGCTCCCCATCGCCCTCCAGGCGTTCACGCACTACGCGACGGACAAGTGGGGAGACGCTCCCGGTATCGGTCCCGTCCTGCGCCAGTTCTCCGGACTGCTCAACAGTCCCGCGGCGAAGCAGATGGCTCGGTGGCACATCGAGAAGGTCGGCGACACCCCGGCGCAGGCACCGGAGCGGACGGCGTTCCTCAAGGAGCTCGACAAGGTCGGGGGATGGCCGCGCAACGTCCGCAGGATCGGTGTCGCCAACGGCGTGGACACCGGCACCGGCAACGGCGTCAAGGCCGGTGTGATCGCGGTGAGGTGCGACGGCGAAACGCTGCACGACACCTGGCTCAAGACCCAGGCGAAGGGTGACCAGGTGGTCGCCCGCCTGCAGAAGACGGGTGAGGAGGCGACGGAGGTCCGCACCAGCGGGCTGCCCGACATCGACGGCGCTCCCGGTGGCCTGTTCGTCCTGCCGTCCCCCGCGGGCGACACCGGCAGCTTCGGTCTGGCCGCCCTGCTCATGGCCCTCATCGGCAACGAGGTGGACCCGGACGTCATCACCACGTCCTGCTTCATCCCCAGCATCAGCGCCGTCGACGCCGGCGACATCAACGACCCGAAGGCGCTCTACCGGGCGATCACACCGGACCGCAGCGCACTCGACGCCTACCTGTGCGCCAGCCGCAACGAAGGACACACCACCATGACCGAAGAACTCGGCGCGTGGATCGTGAACGAGATCGTCGCGAGCAGCTGACCATCGGTGGGGTGGGCGGACCGCACCGAAGGGAAACCCGCCCACCCCACCAGGCGGTAGGGCAACGGGTTGTGGAGGCGCCCCAATTGGCAACGTTGTCCCGGTCCGCGTGGGAGCGCTTTCTCTGTGTCTTGCCTACGGGTTACCTAGGGGATACCTCTACATGAAGCGTGGCCTCGGCGGTCAGTTTTGTCCGGGCGCCGTCACCTGCCTCTCAGTAGATTGCTGCTGCCGCCCCGGAGTGCCGTACCTGCGGATTTTGCTTCTTGATTGGGCGGCGGGGGTGGGGACATGGACCGGTCCGAGAGGGCGGCAAGACCTGCCGCCGGGGCAGCCGGAATGAGATGCCAGGTGGACATCGACGGGCAGGGCAGATTCGGCTGGCGCCTGGTGGCGCCGAACGGGAGATCGGTGGCGGTGTCGCTCACCGCGCACGACACCCACGCCCGATGTCGCGCCGCGTTCCACCGCATGTGCGCGCTGCACTCCCGTACGGGGGGCGGAGTGCAGCACAGTTCCGACGGCGGCGGCTGGGTGTGGGCGGTCTGGGACGAGTCCGGCCGCCATCTGGCCGGCTCGGCGCGGACGTACGAGAGGCATGCCACCTGCCGCGCGTCCTATGACCGGTTCCGCGCGACGATCGCCGAACTGGTCTATGCGGGGCCGGAGTTATGGGGCGAGTAGGTCAAGAGCCCGTCGGTCCGCGGGCGTAGTCCACGGTCTTCCGTCAACCGGAGCCGCAGAGTCCCTGGTTGTGGATGAGGCGTGCCCGTGCGCCGGGGACCGAAGTTGCCCTTAGGGAACCCGTAGTTCACACCTCGGGATGAGCATGTCAACGTGGCGGCCGGAGCGTCGGACCCGTGCCCACGTTGAAGAGACGCCCCCTGCCCGCGGCCGGTGAGGCGGACGACGTACCCAGACGGCTGTTCGCGGACCCGGGAGTACCCGACCGCGTCTTCCGTGCCGTCGCCCGGGGCGGTGGCGGCCTGGTGCTCGCCGTCATGCTCCTGGTCGGCGGCTTCCTGCTGCTCAGGGCCTGGGAGGCGCTGCGCAGGGCGGGCTGGTCCTTCCTGACGACGGCCGCCTGGGACCCGGACAGCGGCCACTTCGGTATCGCGGCCGTGCTGCTCGGCACCGTGCTCATCGCGCTGGTGGCGGTGTGCGTGGCCGTACCGCTGGCCACCGGTGCCGCCCTGTACATCTCCGAGTACGCCTCGCCCCGGCTGCGGCAGACGCTCATCAGCGTCGTCGACCTGATGGCCGCCGTGCCCTCCGTGGTGTACGGCCTGTGGGGCTTCTTCTGGCTCGAAGGTCATGTGCTGCCGACGGCGCGGTTCATCGCCACGTACTTCGGCTGGATCCCGCTCTTCAAGGTCGACGGCGCCGATCCGCACGATCCGCTCGCGCCCGAGACCGTCTACACCTCGTCCACCTTCATCGCGGGCCTCGTCGTCGGCATGATGGTCGCGCCGATCATCTGCTCGATCATGCGCGAGGTCTTCTCCCAGGCCCCGGCCGGCGAGCGCGAGGGTGCGTACGCGCTCGGCGCCACCAAGTGGGGCATGATCCGCAGCGTCGTCCTGCCGTTCGGCAAGGGCGGCATGATCGGCGGCACCATGCTCGGGCTGGGCCGGGCGCTCGGCGAGACCATCGCCGTCTACATGGTCATCTCGCCGGTCTTCGCCGTGCAGCCGCACATCCTGCAGTCCGGCACCAGCTCGGTCTCCTCGCTGATCGCCCTGCGCTACGGCGAGGCCGGCGAGTTCAGCATGTCCGCGCTGATGGCGGCCGGCTTCGCCCTGTTCCTGATGACCCTCGTCGTCAACTTCGCCGCGTCCTCGATCGTCGCCCGCAGCAGGTCCGGCGCGGCGAGCGACGCATGAGCCCGACCAGGCCGTCAGTGCCGGCTGGGCCGTCAGCACCGGCACGGCCACCCCGGCCCGCACCGCTTTCCCGACTCACGCCGCTTTCCCGGTCCACAAGGGTTTCCGGGCTCACAAGGAGAGAGCGCGTATGACCCTCGCGCCCCAGGTTCCCGACACGCCCGCGGTCGCCGTACCCGAGGCGTCGACCGCGGCCTCCGGACCACCGCGCACCGTCCTGCCCGCCCCCGGCCCCGGCCGGCCCGGCGGGGAGCGGCGCCGCGCCCTCACGCGGCTGCGTGCCAGCGACGTCTTCGCGGTCGTCGGCGCCGCCCTCGGGTCGCTCTCCCTGACCTGGCTGCTGTTCACCAGGCTGCTGCCCTTCGACGGCGCGGTCGGCTTCGTCGTCATCGCCTATGCGCTGTTCCTGGCGCTGTACGCGCTGCTCGTGTCCTTCGACGAGGACGGCCCGGCCGTGGCCGACCGGATCGCCGGGGCCTTCGTCAGGTCGATGGGGCTGCTGCTGGTCGCGGTACTGGTCTTCGTCGTCGGGTACGCGCTGTGGGAGGGCCGCAGGGCGCTGCCCCACCTCAACTTCTTCACCCAGGACATGAAGCTGGCCGGCCCGCTGGACCCGCTGAGCGTCGGCGGCATCCTGCACGCGATCACCGGCACGCTCATGCAGATCACCATCGCGCTCGTCGTGACCGTGCCGATCGGCCTCATCTGCGCGGTGTTCCTCAACGAGGTCCCCGGCCGCTTCGCCCGGTTCGTCAGGACGATCGTCGAGGCGATGACCGCGTTGCCCTCGATCGTCGCCGGTCTGTTCATCTACGCGACCCTCATCCTGGGCCTGGGGCTGGACCGCTCCGGCCTCGCCGCCGCGCTGGCCCTGTCGGTGATGATGCTGCCGATCATCATCCGCGCCGCCGACGTCGTCATCCGCCTGGTGCCCGGCACGCTGCGCGAGGCGGCTTACGCCACCGGCGCCTCGCGCTGGCGCACGGTGTGGCATGTCGTGCTGCCCACCGCCCGCTCAGGCCTGACCACCGCCGTCATCCTCGGCACCGCACGCGGCATCGGCGAGACCTCCCCGGTCCTGCTCACCGCCGGTTTCACCGCCGAGATGAACCTCGACCCGACCTCGGGCCCGATGGTCTCCCTGCCGCTGGCCACCTTCACCTTCGTCCAGTCGCCCGAACCCGCCATGATCGCCCGCGGTTTCGGCACGGCGGCCACCCTGCTGGCGCTGGTGCTGCTGCTGTTCGTGGCCGCCCGCATCATCGGCGGCCGCGGCCCGGGGCATCTCACCCGCCGCCAGGAACACCGCCGCGTCACCGCCTCCCGCCGGGACGCCCAGCGCTTCGCGGTTCGCGACCGCGAGACCCCCAGCACCCCCCAAGACGCCGTCGGCACCTAGCCCCCGACTCCAACGCCCGTACGCATACGAGGAGTTCTCCCGTGAGACCCGCAACCGCCTTCCGTCTGGGGGCGACCGTCGCGGCGCTGCTGTGCGCGCTGCTCGCCGTCCATCCGCCGGACGCCCACGCCGTGTCGTACACGAAGATCACCGGCTCCGGTTCGACCTGGAGCTCCAACGCGCTCGACCAGTGGCGGCGCAACATCTCCGCCAACCTCGGCATGACCGTCAACTTCACCGCCAACGGCTCCTCGCAGGGCCGCGAGCAGTTCAAGAACGGTGTCGTCGACTTCGCCGTGTCGGAGATCCCGTACGGGCTCACCGAGCAGGGGGTCACCGACGCGCCGCCGACCCGCGGCTACGCGTACATGCCGATCGTGGCCGGTGGTACGGCCTTCATGTACAACCTCAAGATCGGCGGCAAGGCGGTGACGAACCTCCGGTTGTCCGGGGACTCCATCGCCAAGATGTTCACCGGCAGGATCACCATGTGGAACGCGCCGGAGATCAAGGCCGACAACCCCGGTCTGACCCTCCCCGCCCGCCGGATCGTCCCGGTGGTGCGCTCCGACGGCTCCGGTACGACGGCCCAGTTCACCACCTGGATGGCCAAGGAGCAGCCGGCCACCTGGAACGCGTACTGCGCACAGGTCGGGCGCGGCGGCAACTGCGGGATGACCTCGTACTACCCGGTGCTGACCGGCTCCTCGATGATCGCCAAGTCCGGCTCGCTCGGCGTCTCCGGTTTCGTCCGGCAGCCGCAGGCCGAGGGCTCGATCACCTACGTCGAGTACTCCTACGCCATCAAGACCGGCTTCCCGGTGGCCAAGATGCTCAACAGCTCGGGCTACTACGTCGAGCCGACCGCCTCCAGCGTGGCCGTCGCCCTCACCGGCGCGCAGATCGACCAGGACAAGAGCTCGTCCGACTACCTGACGCAGATCCTCGACAACGTCTACGAGAACAGCGACCGCCGCACCTACCCGATGTCGAGCTACAGCTACATGATCCTGCCGACGTCGATCGGCGGCGACAAGAACCCGATGACCGAGGCCAAGGGCCTCTCGCTGGGCACCTTCGGCCGCTACTTCCTCTGCGACGGCCAGCAGCAGGCCGAGGAGCTGGGCTACTCGCCGCTGCCGAAGAACCTGGTGCAGGCCGGGTTCGACCAGCTGGAGAAGGTGCCCGGCGCACCGACGTCGTCCATCAACATCAACGACTGCCGCAACCCCACCTTCTCCGGCGGCGTCAACACCCTGATCAAGAACGCCCCGTACCCCAAGTCCTGCGACAAGAAGGGCGCCACGCAGTGCTCCGACGGCACGGCGGGCGCCAAGACCCCGACCCAGGTGAACCAGTCGGCCAACGGCGGGTCCACATCCGGCGGGTCGGGCAGCGGCGGCGGCTCGGGCAGCGGCGGTTCGTCCGGTACGACGGGGGGTTCCGGCTCCTCGGGCGGCACCGACGCCAACGGTGACGGCAAGCCCGGCACGGGGACCTCGGCCGGCGGCACGGGCGGCGCCTCCGTCGACCCCGACACCGGCCAGGTCCTCGGCGACGGGGCGAGCACCGGCACCACGAACATCGCTGCGAATCCCATGAACGTCGGCTACGGCTCCCGACTCGGCATGCGCGGCGCGCTGATGGCGCTGTCCGCGGTGCTGCTGCTCGGGGTCGTGGTGGGACCGCCGCTCGTCGCCCGCACGATGGCGGCGCGGGCCCGGCGCAGAGGCGGTGCGGCATGAGGTTCGCGGCGTTCCGGTCGGCCGGACGGGCCCGGGTGGCGGCCGGGGTCGGCGCGCTGGCCGCGGCGGTGCTGGTGGGGCTGGCGCCGTTGCCCGCGCAGCCCGCCACGGCGGCCGGCACCGAGGACTCGGCGGTGACCGAGTCAGGGGCGAAGGGGCCGTACGACGACTTCTCCCGGCTCAAGGTCACCGTGCACCAGACGAAGGATCTGCGAGGGCAGGGGGTGAAGGTGACCTGGACCGGGGGCGGGCCGGGCAACGCCGAGGGCAAGCACGTGAACTTCCTCCAGGTCATGCAGTGCTGGGGCGACGACGCGGCGAACGGACCGGACCGCACGCAGTGCGAGTTCGGCACCGAGGCGGGCGCCTCGACCTACTACGAGGCCCTGCGGCAGGTTCCGCAGATCCTCGGCGACCCGGCGGAGACGCTGAAGGACCCGGACCGGTTCACCAACGCCTGGGTGCCCTTCAAGCCCGTGTCGGGAGCCGCGACGACCTCGTCCACCGACCACACCTACTTCGGCCCCGAGGACACCAACTCCCAGTCGTTCCTGCCGGACCAGGCCGACGGCAGCGGCGAGACGGTCTTCGAGATGAAGTCCTCGCGCGAGTCCCCGCACCTGGGCTGCGGGGCCCGCACCACCTCCTCGGGCACGGTCGAGCCCTGCTGGCTGGTGGTGGTCCCGCGCGGTACGCACGACCCGGACGGCAGCTCGCCCAGCGACAGCCAGCTGCGCACCTCCGCGCTCAGCCAGTCCAACTGGAACCAGCGGATCGTCTTCCGGCTCGACTTCCTGCCCGTCGGCGACAACTGCGCCGCCGACAAGGCGGAGCGCCGGGTGATCGGTTCCGAGCTGGTCACCGATGCGATCACCTCGTGGCAGGCCAAGCTGTGCGAGAGCGGCAGCAACCGGTTCACGTTCACACAGAGCGGCGAGGACTACGCCAGGTCGCAGATCACCGACCCCGGCACCTCGTCCCCCGGCCTGGCCTTCACGGTCGATCCCGTCGTGGCCCCCGAGGGGGCGGCGCCCGTGGTCCAGGCGCCCGTCGCGCTGAGCGGTCTGGCCGTCGGCTTCCTGTGGGAGGACCCGAAGCTCGGCGGCCACATGAAGGACATGAGACTGAACGCCCGGCTGCTCGCGAAGATGCTGACCGAGTCCTATTCGAGGGACGTGCGGCTGCTCACGTCGGGGCAGACGGTCCCCGACCATCTCAAGGGAAATCCGGTATCCATCGTCTCGGACCCCGAGTTCCTGGAACTGAATCCGGAGTTCAAGGGCGCCATCGATGCCGACGCACCCTTTCCCGTCATGGTGACCACCGACAACTCCGATGTGAACAAGGTGGTCTGGAACTATCTGCGGTCCGATACCGATGCACGGAACTTCCTGATCGGAAAGGCCGATCCGTGGGGGATGAAAATAAACCCCTACTACAAGGAACTGAACCTGGCCACGGACACCACCGTCAGTGACTTCCCCAAGGCCGACCCCACCACCACCACGGTGACCGCGGGCACGGCGTCCCTCGACTACGGCGTCCTGGACCTGGGCCCGTACGCGGCGGACATGCACGACGCCGCACTGAAAACCCGCCGGGGCAACGAGGGCAGCGCCTACCGGGTCGGCGAGAACATCCCCCCGAAGCTGGTCGGCGACACACCCGTCGCGGGACAGCGGCGCGCCTACGCCATCACGGACGCCGCCTCGGCCAGCCGCTACCAGCTCGACATCGCCGCGATGAAGAACGCCGACGGCGACTACGTCAAGCCGACCGGCACCTCGCTGCTGAAGGCCGCGGCCGAGATGCCCGATTCCTCGGTCAAAGGAGTGAAGGCGCCCGCCCCGGGAAGGGCCAGGAACGGCGCCTACCCGCTGGCCATCCCGGTCTACGCCGCCGCCTCGGTCGACCAGGCCAAGGACGTCCGTCAGGACTACGCGCGTCTCATCCGCTACGCGGCCGGCACCGGCCAGACCCAGGGCACCGCCCGCGGTGAACTGCCCCTGGGGTACGCCCCGCTGCCCACCGCCTGGCGCACCCAGGCCGAACAGGCCGCCGCCGTCCTGGAAAAGGGCGTCACCGGCTCCGACGACGGCGGTGGTGTCGCCGATTCCGGCAGCGGCGGCTCGTCGGGCGGCGGTTCCGGCGGCGCCGGAAGCGCGGGCGGTGCGGCCGGCGGCACCGGAACGGCCGGCGGGGGCGCCGCGACGCACGGCTCCTCCACCGCGCCCGGCTCGGCGTCGGGCGGCTCCGCCGGCCCGTCCGCCGCACCCGGCGATCCGGTCAAGCAGAACGTCGCCTCCTCCGGCGGGCTCACCCCGGCCGAGGCGCTCGGCATCATCCGCTGGGTGCTGCTCGCCGTGCTGATCGTCGGCGGCGCCGCCGCGCTGAGCGGACCGGTGCTGTGGCGGCTGTCCGCACGGCGCGGCGCCACCACGGGGGAGGCCCGATGAGCTGATACCGCCGGCATTTCCCCGGCGGACGCTCCGCCGGGGAAAACGCGTACCGATCAATGAATTCTCTATGTGTGACCTTGGAAATGTTCTCTTAACTCAATGGGCGGCTGGATTTGGTGGCCGCCGCGATCTGCCGTGCGGAATTGTTTACGGCGGTCGGCCTCGGGAAACCGGTCCCGGCCGTGCATTCCCCGGAAATCGTGCATTCCCCGGAATTCGTATTCACGGAGGAGAAACAGTGAACGTCAAGTCCCGTGCACGTCTCGGTGCTGTCGTCGGTGTCGCCGCCCTCGCCCTCGGTGCCATGGCCGCACCGGCCGTCGCGGACCCGGCGGACGGCAGCCACCGTCTGCTCGCCGGCGTCGGCTCCGACACCACGCAGGACGTCGTGAACGGCCTGAGCGAGACGGTCGACGGCGGCGGCACCATCGCCTCCTACGACGCCACCGGCTCCGCCACCATCCAGACGCGTGACACCGGCTGTGTCATCAACCGCCCCAACGGCTCCTCGGCGGGCATCGACGCGCTGCGCAACGCCGTCGACAACAACACCGGCTGCCTGGACTTCGCGCGCTCCTCGCGGGTGCCGGCCGACACCTCCACGACCGACCTCACCTGGATCCCGTTCGCCCGGGACGCCGTGACCGTCGCGGTCCGCTCGGACAGCGCCCTGAACAACAACCTGAACCTGACCACGGCCCAGCTGGCCGCCATCTACACCTGCCAGACCACGACCCTCAACGGCGTGACCCTGGCCCCGCTGCTGCCGCAGGCCAACTCCGGCACCCGCTCCTTCTTCCTCGGCCAGATCGGTGTGACCGAGGCCCAGGTCGGCTCCTGCGTCGGCACCATGGAGGAGCACGACGGCCGGTACCTGACGGCGGCCGGCAACATCGCGCCGTACTCCATCGCCAAGTACATCGCGCAGACCAGCGGTGTGGTCACCGACATCCACGGCAAGACCGTCCTCGGCGAGGTCAACGGCGTCTCCCCGACCAACGCCGACGGCACCCTGAACGTCAGCTTCCCCTACTCCCGCGACGTCTACGACGTCGTCCCGACCTCGAAGCTGAGCGACTCGGTCATCAACCCGACCTTCGTCGGCGCGAACTCCAGCGTCTGCGCCGAGACCGCCACGATCGAGCTCTACGGCTTCGGCGCGATCAGCAACTGCGGCACCACCACCCTCAAGGGCGAGCGCTGACCAGCACCTCTCCCTGAACCGCACCACGGCCGGGCACCCCTCGCGGGTGCCCGGCCCAGCGGCGCTTCCCACGCCCCGTTCCCGACCGCAACCACCTCTGGGGGGACCACCTCATGAACGGCCAGGCAACACCGAGATCGCCGCTGCGATCACCCGTCTCGCTGCTGATGTGCTGCGCGCTGCTGCTGGGCGCGCTCGCGAGCGTGCTGGCGTTCGCCGGGCGGGCGAGCGCCTTCACCTCGGCGGGCAAGTTCACGCTGTCGCCCGCCTCCGGCAGCATCACCGACGCGCCGATGGCGATCACGTCCGCCACCACCGACTCGCCCTGCCCGAGCGCCGCCACGATCATGTACATGTGGCTGCTCAAGCCGGGCAGCACCACCGCGGGCCTGCAGCTCGCCAAGAGCTCGGCCGGGGACACCATCTCCACGACCGCGCCCTTCACCGTCCCGATGACCGGCAGCACCGGCAACCCGTCCCTGGAGACCCGGCTGCGCGGCTACATCACGGACGGCTCCTCCCTGGACGGCCGGTACACGCTCGCCCTGGCCTGCGGCGCGGGCACCTCGGCCGCCGCGTTCATGGCCACCGTCCAGGTCAGCGGGACCACCTGGAGCCTCGTCCAGGCCCAGCCCACCACCACCGCCCTGACCGCGGACGGCGGCACGACCGGCGCCGCCCTCACCCTCACCGCCGCGCTGACCCCGAGCGGCGCCGCCGGAACCGTCGCCTTCTCGTACGCCACGAGCGCCGACGCCACGCGCACCTCGCTGGGCACGGCGACCGTCACCGACGGCAAGGCGGTGCTGACCACCACGGCCCCGGCGACCGCGGGCAGTTACCTGTACTACGCCACGTTCACACCCACCAGCACCGACGCCTACAGCCCCAGCGAGGCCTCGCAGCGCGTGGTGATCACCGCGCCGAGCCCCTCCCCGTCGCCCTCCGCCGGCACCAGCACCAGCCCGAGCCCCAGCGGCTCCGCGTCCCCCAGCGGCTCGTCCTCGCCCAGTGACTCGCCCTCCGCGTCCGCGTCCACGAACCCCGATCTCACCGTCACCGACGAGGACGGCAACACCCTGGGGGCCGACCCGAACCTGACGGCCGGTGAGAAGGTGAAGATCACGGCCCGCGGCTACGACGCCGGCGCCAAGGTCGGCGTCACCCTCGCCGACAGCGACGCCAAGTTCGGCGACGCCACCGCCGGCACCGACGGCACCGTCACCGACTACTCCTTCACCGTGCCGAAGGACATCGCCGACGGCGACCACGTCCTGACCTTCGCCCAGGCCGGCGGCAACAGCGTCGACTTCCCGTTCACCACGGGCGCGTCGAGCGGCAGCCCGAGCCCGTCCGCCGGTGACACCTCCGGCTCCGGCACCTCCGGCAGCGGCTCCTCCGCGGGCTCGTCCGGCGGTTCGGGAAGCGGTGCGATGGCCTCGACCGGTGCCCGGATCGGCGCGTACGGGGCCGGCGCGGTCGCCCTGCTGTGCGCGGGTGCCGCGCTGGTCGTGCACGTCCGCCGCAAGGGCCTGCTGACCTTCGCCGACGTGTTCGGCGGCGGCAACAGCGACACCCCGAAGCACCTGTGAGCCCACGTACACCCGACCGGCCCGGGACGGCACCGAACCCGTCCCGGGCCGCATCCGCCTGAGGAGCGCACCACCGTGACCGTGCTCGCCCCGCCGCCCCCGGCGCCTCCCCTCATCCGGCAGGCCGGGGAACGGCCGCCCGCGCGCCCCGGGCTCGCCCTGGCCGGGGCCGCGCTGTGCGTGCTCGCCGCCGTGCTGCTCGGCTTCGCCGCGAACCTCACCCTCGTCGGCCACCTCCAGCACGCCCGGGACCAGCGCACCCAGTACGCCGAACTGCGCAAGGAACTCGCCGAGGGCACCGCCCCCGTGGGTCAGCAGACCTACGACGGCAAGCCCCTCGCCCCCGGCGCCCCGGTTGCCCTGCTGCGCATCCCCGCGCTCGGCACGAAGGAGGTCGTCGGCGAGGGCACCACCTCCGGCATCCTCATGAAGGGGCCGGGGCACCGCCGCGACACCCCGCTGCCCGGCCAGGTCGGCACCGTCGTGATCATGGGCCGGCAGTGGGCCTACGGCAGTCCCTTCCTCAAGATCGGCGACCTGCCCGTCGGCAGCCGGATCGAGTTCACCACCGGCCAGGGCAGGTCCGTCTACGAGGTCACCGGCATCCGCCGGGCCGGCGACGAACTGCCCGCCCCCCTCACCTCGGGACAGGGCCGGCTGACCCTCATCACGGCCACCGGCGGCCCGTACACCCCGAACGGCGTGCTGCGCGTCGACGCCCGCCTGGTCACCGCCGTCCAGCCCAACCCGCCCCGGCTGCTGCAGACCGGCTGGATCACCCCGGCCGAGGAGGCCCTCGGCACCGACGGCGACGCCTGGCTCGCGGTCTTCCTCTGGTCCCAGGCGCTGCTGGCCGCCGCGCTGCTGACCGTGTGGACGTACCGCGCCTGGGGCCGCTGGAAGACCTGGATCTGCGCGGTGCCGGTCCTGCTCTCCCTCGGGCTCGCCGTCTCCTCGGCCCTCACCCGGCTGCTGCCGAACGTCCTGTGACCCCCCTGAAATAGCGTTCTGATACGGGAGTTGATGCACGGTGTCGTCGTCCGACTTCATCGACACGATCGTCCAGCCGGCCGTCGTCCCCGGCGCCGGACCCGCCGCCGGACCGGCCACCCTCCAGGCCGAGGAGGTCTCCGCCTGGTTCGGCGACCACAAGGTCCTCGACCGGGTCTCGCTGACCATGCCCGCCCGCCGGGTGACCGCGCTCATCGGCCCGTCCGGCTGCGGAAAGTCGACGTTCCTGCGCATCCTCAACCGGATGCACGAGCTGATCGGCTCGGCCTCGCTCTCCGGCCGCGTGCTGCTCGACGGCGACGACATCTACGACCGCGGCCGCCGCATCACCCACGCCCGCCGTGAGATCGGCATGGTCTTCCAGAAGCCCAATCCGTTCCCGGCGATGTCGATCTACGACAACGTCGTGGCCGGACTCAGGCTCAACGGCGTGAAGGCGACCCGCGAGAACAAGGACGACCTGGTCGAGGAGTGCCTGACCAAGGGCGGCCTGTGGAAAGAGGTCAGGGACCGGCTCCGCCAGCCCGGCGGCGCGCTCTCCGGCGGCCAGCAGCAACGCCTGTGCATCGCCCGCTCGCTGGCCGTACGGCCCAGGGTGCTGCTGATGGACGAACCCTGCTCCGCCCTCGACCCGACCTCCACCCGGCGCATCGAGGAGACCATCGCCGAGCTCAAGTCCGAGGTGACCATCGTCATCGTCACCCACAACATGCAGCAGGCGGTCCGGGTCTCCGACAAGTGCGCGTTCTTCCTCGCCGCCCAGGGCACCCCGGGTGTGATCGTCGAACACGGCGACACGGACGCGATGTTCCACTCCCCGCAGGACGAGCGCACGTCGGACTACGTGAACGGACGGTTCGGGTGACGGCCGGTCCGGGACGGGCGCTGCGGGCACCCGTCGCCCTGCTTACCGGGATCCTGCTCGCCGGCTGCGCGGAGGCGCAGGGTGTGGACGCGGCACGGACGGGCGACACGGCGTCGGCCACGCGGTCCGGTGCCGCCGTCGCGGCGGGGGACACCGGCCGTGCCGTACCGCCCGCCCACGCGTCGCCCTCCCCGAGCGCCACCCGCACGCACACCCGTGTCGTGCGCGCGCCGGCGCCGACGGCTACGACCCGGTCGCCCGCCCCCGCGGCCACCCGCGTCAAGGGGCCCGATCTCTCCCGGACCCCGTCCCCGTCCCCGTCGCCCACCGCCTCCGCGAAGGCGACGGCCAGGGCAGTCGGCCTCACCGCGGCCGTCGGCCGCGCCGTCATCCGCATCGGCGACTGGTCGTCGTACGTCGCCCGCGGCGGCCAGGACGCGGTCGACGCCTGCCGGAACGCCGTGCAGTGGACCGGCCCCGACATCGGCCGCGAGGACGGCTACAAGCTGCGCACCGTCGTGATCGTCGGCCACGACTACTGCGGCGGCTACGACCGCTTCGCGCAGCTCCCCCAGGGCACCCGGGTCACCCTCACCACCACCAGGGGCACCTACACCTACGAGGTGTACGCCGACTACGTGACCCCCGGCCGGGGAGTACCCGCGGCCGGGCTGTACTGGGGCGATCTCACGCTCCAGTCCTGCGTCGGCCCGGACACCGGCTTCAGCTACCTCGTGCGGCTCTGACGGAGGCCTCCGGGCGGGGCAGGTGTCACGGCGCGCTCGGCCACACCAGCAGCATGTACGCCCCGAAGTACGCGGATCCCAGGACCGCCGCCGTCAGTACGAGCGCGCGCAGTCGTCCCGAGGCGCGGGCGAGATACCCGGCGACCGGCAGCAGCAGCGGGAAGCCGGGGAGCAGGAAGCGGGCGCGCGGGAAGTAGACGCCGCCGCTGGCCAGCACGATCACCAGCAGGACTCCGGTGAACACCAGCAGCGGCACCGGCTGCCGGTCCCACACCGCGCACCCGAACAGCACCACCGACACCAGCATCGTCAGGCTCACCACGACCAGGAACAGCTCCGGCCGCGAGACCTGCCCGAACAGCTGCCGCAGCCAGCGCACGGTCTGCGCCCCGCCGTCCAGCTCGTTGTGCCACATCCGCTGTACGGCGAAATAGCCGTCCCAGCGGCCGAGTCTGAGCCCCACCCAGCCGACGTACGCGCACCAGCCGAGCGGGGCCGCGAGAGCCGCCGTCAGGGCGCGTGCCGAGAAGCGGGAACGCAGGGAGAGCAGCGCGGTCACCGTGACGGCCGCGGCCACCGCGATGCCCGTCGGCCGGGTCAGCCCGGCGAGGACCGAGCCCGCCGCCGCCCACAGCCAGCGTTCGTCCAGCACCGCGTACAGCGTCCACGCGGCGAACGCCGTGAACAGCGACTCGGTGTACCCCATCCACTGGACCAGAGCCACCGGGTACGCCGCCCACAACACGGTGAGCAGCACCCCTGTGCGGCGCCCCGCCACCCGGTCGCCCACCGCGAACACCCCCCAGGCCGCGAGGAGCGACGCGAGCACGGCGATGCCCAGGCCGGTGCTGGCGCGGGTGCCCGGGGTCAGGACGGCGACGGCCTTCACCAGCAGCGGGTACAGCGGGAAGAACGCCAGGTTGTTGTGGTCGTACGCGAGGCCCAGCTCGTGCGCGTACCCGTGGTCGGCGATCCCGAGATACCAGCGGGAGTCCCACTGCGTCGCCAGCATCGGCCACACCCCGTGGTGCCGCCGGTGCGCCCAGACGGCGAAGAACGCCAGCCCGGTCAGCCGTACGGCGAGATACGCGGCGAGTGCGGGAGCCGCCCGGCGCAGGGCGTGCCGGGGGACGGGCGCCATGGGTCGGTGGGGTCGTCGTCGGGTGCCCGGGATGTGCCCGCTGGGGACGGTGTCGGGGGCGGTCGAGGACACGGCGGCGGCTCCAGTGCGACGGCTGCGGCGGGCGGTACCGGTGCGTTCGGCAGCGGTTCGTTCGATACCGGTTCGTTCGGTACCGGTTCACCGTTCCCCGGGAGCCGGGGCGGGGAGCGGTGGGTGGGGCGGTCGCCGCCGCGAAATCACCCGTTGGGGTGCCCCCGGGAGGGGAGGCACCCCGACGGGATGTCAGATGCCGGCCGCCGCCGACAGGTCGTGCTTGATCGCGGCCAGCGTCCTGGCCGCCTCGGCGTGGGCCGCCGGGAGGTCGGCGTGCGCGGTCACCGGGACCACGACCTCCAGGTAGCACTTCAGCTTGGGCTCGGTGCCGCTGGGGCGGACGATGACCCGGGCGCCGGTGAGGGTGTAGCGCAGGCCGTCGGTGGGGGGCAGCTTGTCGGTGCCCTGGGTGAGGTCCTCGGCCTTGGTGACGGCGCGGCCCGCGAGTTCGGTGGGGGGCTGCTCGCGCAGGCGCCGCATCGCGTCGGCGATGAGGGAGAGGTCCTGGACGCGGACCGAGAGCTGGTCGGTGGCGTGCAGGCCGTGCTCCACGGCGAGGTCGTCGAGGAGGTCGAGGAGGGTGCGGCCCTCCTCCTTGAGCTGTGAGGCGAGTTCCGTGATCAGGAGGGCCGCCGTGATGCCGTCCTTGTCGCGGACGCCCTCCGGGTCGACGCAGTAGCCGAGGGCCTCCTCGTAGCCGTAGCGCAGGCCGTCGACGCGGGCGATCCACTTGAAGCCGGTGAGGGTCTCCTCGTACGGCAGTCCCGCCTTCTCGGCGATCCGGCCGAGGAGGGAGGAGGAGACGATCGACTCGGCGAACACGCCGGCCGCGCCGCGCCGGACCAGGTGGGCGGCGAGCAGCGAGCCGACCTCGTCGCCGCGGAGCATGCGCCAGGCGTCGCCGTCCTTGACGGCCACCGCGCAGCGGTCCGCGTCCGGGTCGTTGGCGATGATCAGGTCGGGGTTCGTCTCGCGGGCCCGGGCGAAGGAGAGGTCCATCGCGCCGGGTTCTTCCGGGTTGGGGAAGGCGACGGTGGGGAAGTCCGGGTCCGGGTCGGCCTGTTCGGCGACGAGTACGGGGGTGGGGAAGCCGGCGCGGGCGAAGGCGGCGAGGAGGGTGTCCCTGCCCACGCCGTGCATGGCCGTGTAGACCGTGCGGGCGGTGCGGGGGGAGCCGGGGGCCAGGACGGCGTCCGTACGGGCCAGGTAGGCGTCCAGGACGGTGTCGTCGAGGGTTTCCCAGCCGGTGTCCGGGCGGGGGATGTCGTGCAGGCTCGCGATGGCGTCGATCTCGGCGGCGATCTCCGCGTCCGCCGGCGGGACGATCTGGGAGCCGTCGCCGAGGTAGACCTTGTAGCCGTTGTCGCGGGGCGGGTTGTGGCTGGCGGTGACCTCGATGCCGGCGACCGCGCCCAGGTGACGTATGGCGAACGCCAGGACGGGGGTGGGGAGGGGGCGGGGCAGTACGGCCGCGCGGAGGCCGGCGCCGGTCATCACGGCGGCGGTGTCGCGGGCGAAGTCGGCGGACTTGTGGCGGGCGTCGTAGCCGATGACGACGGTGCCGGTGCCCTGGCCCTGCTTCTTCAGGTACGCGGCGAGACCGGCCGCGGCGCGGATCACGACGGCGCGGTTCATGCGCATCGGGCCGGCGCCCAGCTCACCGCGCAGGCCGGCGGTGCCGAACTGCAGCGTGCCGGCGAATCGGGCCGACAGTTCCTCCGTGTCGCCGGTGTCGATGAGCTTGGCCAGCTCGTCGCGGGTGTCCGGGTCGGGGTCCTCGGCGAGCCAGGTCCTGGCCCGGGCGATGAGATCGTCTTGCACGGTCGGTCTCCTGGTCTCGGGTGGTCCGCGTGGATGCCTGCGGCGCCGGTGCGGCTTCGGTGGGGGTGCGCGTAGCGCCTACGGGCGGTGGGTGGGTCGGGGCCGGGCGGGGGAGTCTCCGTCCTCGGGTCGGCGGTGCTGTCTCTCGGGCTGCGCGGGGTGCCGAACGCCGACCGCTGCGGGCGGAAACTCCCCACCCCGTCCCCTTCTCACCGTGGGCGGCTTCAGAGTCCCACCAACCGTCGGAGACGGTGACTGCGGCACTCCGGGTTCGTCGTCGCCCGTCTGCCGACGGTGGCTGCAGCGCCCCGTCAGGGGCGCTGGGGGTACCCCCGGCCGAAGGCTGGGGGTACCCCCAGCCTTCGGCCGGGGGAGGAGCTGCGCGATCGGCCACGACGAGCCCGTAGCCGCCTTACGACCGTCGTGGCACCCCCTACGGCGTTCTTCAGAGCCTGCCCAGTACCTGCGCCAGCAAGGAACCCATCCGCGCGGCACTGTCCCTACCCGCCTGCAGGACCTCCTCGTGGTTCAGCGGCTCGCCGGTCATGCCCGCCGCCAGGTTGGTCACCAGCGAGATACCCAGTACTTCGGCGCCCGCCTCGCGCGCGGCGATCGCTTCGAGGACCGTCGACATGCCCACCAGGTCCGCGCCGATCACGCGGGCCATGCGGATCTCGGCCGGGGTCTCGTAGTGCGGGCCGGGGAACTGGGCGTAGACGCCCTCTTCGAGGCTGGGGTCGATCTCCTTGCACAGGGCGCGCAGACGGGGGGAGTAGAGATCGGTGAGGTCGACGAAGTTGGCGCCGACGATGGGGGAGGTCGCCGTCAGGTTGATGTGGTCGCTGATCAGGACCGGCTGGCCGGGGCGCATGCCCTCGCGCAGGCCGCCGCAGCCGTTGGTGAGGACGATCGTCTTGCAGCCGGCGGCCACGGCGGTGCGGACGCCGTGTGCGACGGCGGCCACGCCCCGGCCCTCGTAGTAGTGCGTGCGGCCCAGGAAGACCAGCGCGCGCTTGTCACCGATGGCGTAGGAGCGGATCTTGCCCCCGTGCCCCTCGACGGCCGGCGGCGGGAAGCCGGGCAGCTCGGTGACCTGGAACTCGGCGTCGGGAGCGCCCAGGGCGTCGACGGCCGGAGCCCAGCCGGAGCCCATCACGAGGGCGACGTCGTGGGTGTCGGCGCCCGTGAGCTCGCGCAGGCGAGCGGCGGCCGCGTCGGCGGCGGCGTGGGGGTCGCCCTGGATGTCGTCCGGAAGAAGAGATGCGTTCACGCCGATGAGAGTAGCCGGTCTGGGCCTACGCGCGTAGATGACGGAGGTCACGGGATGGCGATCGTTGTCTTGTCGTTTCCAACGAGGGGTGCGGGTGAGGGTGGTCACTCGTCGGTGACGGCCCTTGCCGACCGTCCAGCCGGTCACCGGCCGCCGCGGCCTGCCTCAGCAGGGGCGCTTGCGCAGCTCCATCACGTAGTCGTGGGGCGCACCCGCCGATTCCGCCGCGTCCGCGATCTCGCCCAGGTAGCGCGCGGACGGGAGGCCGCCCTCGTAGCCGTCCAGGACGTAGAGCCAGGCGGTCTCCTCGCCCTCCAGGGTGTGGACACGGACCCGGGCGCGGCGGTAGATGCCCAGGCCGACACCTTCCCAGCGGTCCATGGACTCCTCGTCCATCGGCGCGATGTCGTAGAGGCCGACGAAGACCTGGGAGAGGGGGTCCTCGACGATCGTCGCCAGCGCGCCTTCCCAGCCCATCTGCTCCCCGCCGAAGGTCAGCCGCCAGCCGTTCAGCCATCCGGTGGCGCGCAGGGGGGAGTGCGGGGCGCGGCGGGACATCAGCCGCGCGTCGAGATTGCCGGCGTACCCGGCGTAGAGCGACGACATGGAGAGAGGGTACGGCAGCCGTCCCGGGTGTCACTCCTGCCCCAGGAAGCACCGGGTGCCGCCCCCCGGGCAGTAGCACCTTGAGGCGTGCGGGACAATGGAGTACGTGACTCGGATCGTGATCATCGGTGGCGGACCCGGCGGCTATGAAGCGGCGCTGGTGGCCGCGCAGCTCGGCGCGGAGGTGACCGTCGTCGACTGCGACGGTCTGGGCGGGGCGTCGGTGCTGACCGACTGCGTGCCGTCGAAGACCCTTATCGCTACGGCCGAGGTCATGACGACCTTCGATTCGTCGTACGAGGAATTGGGGATCATCGTCGCCGATGACACTCCGCCGCTGGAGCAGGCGGCGCGGGTGGTCGGGGTCGATCTGGGGAAGGTCAACCGGCGTGTGAAGCGGCTCGCGCTTGCCCAGTCGCACGACATCACGGCCTCGGTGACGCGTGCGGGTGCGCGGGTCATGCGGGGGCGGGGGCGGCTGGAGGGCATGCAGGCCCTGGACGGGTCGCGGAAGGTCGTCGTCACCACCGCGGACGGCAGTGAGGAGACTCTTGTCGCGGACGCGGTGCTGATCGCCACCGGTGGTCATCCCCGTGAGGTGCCCGACGCCCTGCCCGACGGCGAGCGGATCCTGAACTGGACGCAGGTGTACGACCTGACCGAGCTGCCCGAGGAGCTCATCGTGGTCGGGTCGGGTGTGACCGGTGCCGAGTTCGCCGGTGCCTATCAGGCGCTGGGGTCGAAGGTCACGCTGGTGTCGTCGCGGGACCGGGTGCTGCCCGGTGAGGACCCGGACGCGGCGGCCGTGCTGGAGGACGTCTTCCGGCGGCGGGGCATGAACGTCATGGCCCGGTCGCGGGCTGCCGCCGCCAAGCGGGTGGGGGACCGGGTCGAGGTCACGCTCGCGGACGGACGGGTCATCAGCGGGTCGCACTGTCTGATGGCCGTGGGTGCCATTCCGAACAGCGCGGGTCTCGGACTGGAGGAAGCGGGCGTCAAGCTGCGCGACTCCGGGCACATCTGGACCGACAAGGTGAGCCGGACGAGCGCGCCGGGTGTGTATGCGGCCGGTGACGTGACCGGGGTCTTCGCTCTCGCGTCGGTCGCCGCCATGCAGGGTCGTATCGCCATGTACCACTTCCTCGGTGATGCCGTGGCGCCGCTGAACCTGAAGACCGTGTCGTCGAACGTGTTCACCGACCCGGAGATCGCGACGGTGGGCTACACGCAGGCGGACGTGGACGCTGGGAAGATCGACGCCCGGGTGGTGAAGCTGCCGCTGCTGCGCAACCCGCGCGCCAAGATGCAGGGCATCCGGGACGGCTTCGTGAAGTTGTTCTGCCGGCCGGGGACGGGGATCGTGGTGGGCGGTGTGGTCGTGTCGCCGCGCGCCTCGGAGCTCATCCATCCGATCTCGATCGCCGTCGACAACAATCTGACGGTCGAACAGATCGCGAACGCGTTCACCGTGTATCCGTCCCTTTCGGGGTCGATCGCCGAGGTCGCACGGCAGCTGCACACCCGGAAGACCGGCAGCGAGCTCTGACGGCCGGAACCGACTCCCCGCTGGTCACGGGGAGTTGTCGAGCATGCGTGCGGCATAGGCGGCTGGCCCAGGCTCTATACCACTTGCGACCCTGCTGTGCGAACAACTTCTGCTATTCGGCGCAAACTGCTGAAAGCAGACGGTCGTTGGGGTTACTGTCAGTTTCGTGTTCGCTGCAGAACGTCGCCAATTGATCCTCGAAATGGTGCGAGCGAACGGGGCCGTGTCGCTCCGTGAGCTCGCCCGCGTCGTCCAGACCTCCGAAGTGACCGTACGGCGGGACGTGCGCGCACTGGAGGCAGAAGGACTCCTCGACCGCCGGCATGGCGGTGCGGTACTGCCGGGCGGGTTCACGCGGGAGTCCGGCTTTCCGCAGAAGTCTCATCTCGCGACCGCCGAGAAGACGGCCATCGCCGATCTCGCCGCGGGCCTCGTCGAAGAAGGCGAGGCCATCGTGGTCGGGGCGGGAACCACCACACAGGAACTCGCACGCCGGCTGGCGCGGGTACCCGGACTCACCGTCGTCACCAATTCCCTGCTGGTGGCGCAGGCGTTGGCCCATGCCAACAGAGTCGAGGTCGTGATGACCGGCGGGACCCTGCGCGGTTCCAACTACGCCCTCGTCGGCTCCGGTGCGGAGCAGTCCCTGCAGGGGCTGCGGGTCTCGAAGGCCTTCCTGTCGGGCAGCGGCCTGACGGCCGAGCGGGGACTGTCCACGTCCAACATGCTGTCGGCGTCCGTCGACCGGGCGCTGGTGCAGGCCGCCTCGGAGGTCGTGGTCCTCGCCGACCACACCAAGCTCGGTACCGACACGATGTTCCAGACGGTGCCGACCGACCTCATCACCCGGCTGGTCACCGACGAGCCTCCCGCCCACGACGACCGGGCGGCCACCGAGCTCCAGGCCCTCGCCGATCAGGGGGTGCAGATCGCCGTGGCCGGGGCGTCGGGAAACCCGGGGGGTGATCAGGTCCCGGCGCGGCAACAGCATCAACAGCGTCGGGACGTGTCCCTTCCGGGGCCGCGGCGAGGCGTGCCGGGGAACGGGCTGCGGTCCGCGTCGGTGCTGGGGGAGCCGCCGGCCGGAGCCGAGCGGGGGCGGGTCGCCGATATGCGGCGGCGCTGAGCGCCACTGCGGAGTCAGGGTTTGAGCCCCTTCAACGTCAGGGTCAGCAAGCGGTCCGCCAACCCCGGGTCTCCCGGTGACTCCTCACTTGCCAGGGCGATGGCATGTGTGAGTTGGAGCAGGTCGGCGATCTGTACGTCTTCGCGTACCGTCCCCGCCTCCTGAGCGCGGGTCAGCAGTGCGGCGCCCGCCTCCCTCATCGGGGTGCCGCAGCGGGACAGGGCCGAGGCAGAGTCGGTGGACGACACCGACATCAGGGTCCTCGACAGGCCCCGGTACTCCGCCGCGTGGCTGACCACCTCGTGGAGCCAGGTCAGCAGGGCCTGGCACGGGTCGGGGGCGGTCAGCAACTCGCGGGCCCGGAACAGGAGTTCGTTCACCGCGTCCTCGAACACCGCGCTCATCAGGGCGTGCCGGTTCGGGAAGTGGCGGTAGAGGGTGCCGATGCCCACGCCCGCCCGGCGGGCCACATCCTCCAGCGAGGCGTCGGTGCCGTGCTCGGCGAACACCGTGCGGGCCTCGGCGAGCAGCCGGTCGTGGTTGCGGCGGGCGTCGGCACGCATGGGCCGTTCCAGAAAGTCGGGTGCCCGGCGAACGGTCGGATGCCGTTCGCCGGGCGACGCGGTTCGGGGTGTGGTCAGTCCTTGATCTCGCAGATCAGGGCGCCGGAGGTGAGGGAGGCGCCGACCTCGGCGGCGAGGCCCTTGACGGTGCCGGCCTTGTGGGCGTTGAGCGGCTGCTCCATCTTCATGGCCTCCAGGACGACGATCAGATCGCCTTCCTTGACCTCCTGGCCCTCCTCGACCGCGACCTTGACGATCGTGCCCTGCATGGGCGAGGCGAGGCTGTCACCGGAGGCGGCCGGGCCCGACTTCTTGGCGGCGCGGCGCTTGGGCTTGGCACCGGCGGCGAGGCCGGTGCGGGCCAGGGTCATGCCCAGGGACGCGGGCAGGGAGACCTCGAGACGCTTGCCGCCGACCTCGACGACGACCGTCTCACGGCCGTTCTCCTCCTCGGCCTCGGCGTCGGCCGGGGCGGTGAAGGGCTTGATCTCGTTGACGAACTCGGTCTCGATCCAGCGGGTGTGGACCGTGAAGGGGTCCTCGGAGCCGGTGAGCTCGGGGCCGAACGCGGGGTCGCGGACGACGACGCGGTGGAAGGGGATGGCGGTGGCCATGCCCTCGACCTGGAACTCGTCCAGGGCCCGGGCGGCCCGCTGGAGCGCCTCGGCGCGGGTGCGGCCGGTGACGATCAGCTTGGCGAGCAGGGAGTCCCAGGCCGGACCGATGACCGATCCGGCCTCGACGCCGGCGTCCAGGCGGACACCGGGGCCGGAGGGCGCGTCGAAGCGGGTGACGGTGCCCGGGGCGGGCAGGAAGTTACGGCCCGGGTCCTCGCCGTTGATCCGGAACTCGAACGAATGACCGCGCAGCTCCGGGTCGCCGTAGCCGAGTGCCTCGCCGTCGGCGATCCGGAACATCTCACGGACCAGGTCGATACCGGCGACCTCCTCGGTCACCGGGTGCTCGACCTGCAGACGGGTGTTGACCTCCAGGAACGAGATCGTGCCGTCCTGGCCGACCAGGAACTCACAGGTACCCGCACCGACGTAGCCGGCCTCGCGCAGGATCGCCTTGGACGCCTGGTAGAGCTGGGCGGTCTGCTCCTGTGTCAGGAAGGGCGCGGGGGCCTCCTCGACGAGCTTCTGGTGGCGGCGCTGCAGCGAGCAGTCACGGGTGGAGACGACGACCACGTTGCCGTGGGTGTCCGCCAGGCACTGGGTCTCCACGTGGCGGGGGCGGTCGAGGTAGCGCTCGACGAAGCACTCGCCGCGGCCGAACGCGGCCACCGCCTCACGCACCGCCGACTCGTACAGCTCCGGGACCTCCTCCAGGGTACGGGCGACCTTCAGACCGCGTCCGCCACCGCCGAAGGCCGCCTTGATGGCGATCGGCAGGCCGTGCTCGGCGGCGAACGCCACCACCTCGTCGGCACCCGCGACCGGGTCCGGGGTACCGGCGACCAGCGGGGCACCGGCACGCTGGGCGATGTGACGGGCCGCCACCTTGTCACCCAGGTCCCGGATCGCCTGCGGCGGCGGGCCGATCCAGGTCAGGCCCGCGTCCAGGACCGCCTGCGCGAACTCCGCGTTCTCCGAGAGGAAGCCGTAGCCCGGATGAACGGCGTCCGCCCCGGCCTCACGCGCCGCGTTGAGGACCTTGTCGAAGTCCAGGTAGCTGGTGGCCGGGGTGTCACCGCCCAGGGCGAACGCCTCATCCGCGGCGCGGACATGCAGAGCATCCCGGTCCGGGTCCGCGTAGACGGCCACGCTCCCGATCCCGGCGTCCCGGCAGGCCCGGGCCACGCGGACAGCGATTTCGCCACGGTTGGCGATGAGCACCTTGCGCACGATTGAGGCTCCCTCCTTGAAACAAGCCGAGTTTAGGGAAGGCCGACACGGCACTTCGACCCGTCCCCAATGGTGAGCTTGCCCACACGGAGCGTGATGCGAGGCTCGCCCTACCCGTGAAATCCCTTGTCGCACCGAGGTACGCAGGACTCCTCCGGGAAACCCTAGCCCCGTGATGTGCTCAAGGTCTCTGTGAGAGCGTGCCGCGCCCCACAACGTTTCTTTGTCGAGTCCCTACGAATGGCCCAACGAATCTTTGCTGCCGCCCGAACCCTTGTCCCCCGCTTTACCCGTTAGTAGCGTTCGCGATGTCTTGAACGAACTTCAAGTAACACCGGCTCGGTCGGGCCGGGGAACGAAGGCGGGTGGGGACCGGTGGTGCGCAGACCGGTGGCGTGGGTCGTGGCGGTCGTACTCTTCGTCGAGGCACTCGGCATTGCGGCGCTCAACTGGTTCACGGGAGAGGTCGTCAGCCGGCAGAACATGTCGATGGCCGGCCTCGACCCGGAAAAGATGTCGATGTCCGCGAAGATCGGCGGTGTGGTCTTCGGCCTCTACTTCGCGCTCTGCGCCCTGGTGGCCCTGCTGGTCGCCATACGCAACCGCGCGCCCGCCGGCCTCGGCCGGGTCCTGCTGATCAGCGTCGCGGTCGTCCACGGCCTGCTGGGCGCCCTGGTGTGGGGCCTGGTCGGCACGCAGGCGTTCCTGTTCATGGTGGTCGTCCTCGCGCTCGTCGTCCTGCTGCTGATGACGTACGACCGCGCGGACGAGGCCGGCGCCGGGGCGGACGCCGACGGGGGCCAGGACGGCGGCGAGGGCGGCCTCGGGGCCGGTCCGGGTCCGCAGGACGGCCCCGGACCGGAAGCGGAACCGGAGCCGGTGACGAAGGACGCGCCGGTCCCCGGACCGCTCACTCCGCCGGCGCCCACAACTCCGTGATGCCGACGCCGAGCTCCGCGAGCAGCCGGCGGACCAGGGGCAGGCTGATGCCGATCACGTTGCCGTGGTCGCCGTCGATGCCGTCGATGAACGGCGCGCTGCGGCCGTCCAGCGTGAACGCACCCGCCACGTAGAGGGGTTCGCCCGAGGCGACGTACGCGGCGATCTCCTCGTCGGTGGGCTCGCCGAACCGTACGACGGTGGATGCGGTCGCCGAGGCGTGCCGGTTGGTCACCGTGTCCCAGACGCAGTGCCCGGTCTGCAGGGTGCCGGCCCGGCCGCGCATCGACTTCCAGCGGGCGGTGGCCTCCTCGGCGTCCGCGGGCTTGCCGAGGGCCTGGCCGTCGAGGTCCAGCACGGAGTCGCAGCCGATCACGATGGCGCCGTGCACGTCCGGACGGGCGGCGACGACGGAGGCCTTGGCCTCGGCGAGGGCGAGGGCCAGGTCGGCCGGGGTGGGGGCGGTGACGGCGTCCTCGTCGACACCGCTGACGATCACCTCGGGGGCGAGGCCTGCCTGGCGCAGGAGGTTCAGCCGGGCGGGGGACTGGGAGGCGAGGACGAGTCTGCGCATGGCGTCAGCGTATCGGTGCGGGCCGACCGGGGGACTCTCATCGCACGCCGAGCACGATCATCAGCAGGAGCATGACCAGGGCCAGGAAGACGCCGAGCCGCCGGAGGGTGTTCTGCATGTCCTGCAGGTCCTTCGGCGGCTCGTCTTCGGGGTCCGACCACAGCATGTCACCAGCGTGCGGCTGGGCCGGGGGCGGCGCCTGAGTAGGGGTACTCAAATCGGTGGGCGGGGTTCCTCTTCAGTGCGCGGTTCCCCGCTCCCCTGATGAGGTCTAGCTCGGCCAGTAAGAGCGGGTCCAGGCGCTCTGGCCCGGCTGCGGTAGCCGGTGCTGGGCGATGCGGGCCGGGTCGGACCATGCGTCCTTCGTGCCCGGGGCCTGGTCGGGGACGGCCGCCGCCATGGCCGCCGCCCTCGCCCTCACCACCGCCAGTGCGGCGGCCAGCTCCTCCGGGGTGGGGTTGCCCCGTACGACTTTGATCGTCACAGCGGCTCCTTACAGGGGGATGTTGCCGTGCTTCTTCGGGGGCAGGGACTCGCGCTTGGTGCGCAGCTGGCGCAGGCCCCGTACGACATGGCGGCGGGTGTCGGACGGCATGATCACCGCGTCGACGTAGCCGCGCTCGGCCGCCGTGTAGGGGTTGAGGAGGGTGTCCTCGTACTCCCGGATCAGGCGGGCGCGGACGGCCTCGGCGTCCTCGCCGTTCGCCGCCGCCTCGGCGATCGTGCGGCGGTGCAGGATGTTGACCGCGCCCTGGGCGCCCATGACGGCGATCTGGGCGGTCGGCCAGGCGAGGTTGAGGTCGGCGCCCAGGTGCTTGGAGCCCATGACGTCGTAGGCGCCGCCGAAGGCCTTGCGGGTGATGACGGTGATCAGGGGGACCGTCGCCTCGGCGTAGGCGTAGATCAGCTTGGCGCCGCGGCGGATGATGCCGTCGTGTTCCTGGTCGACGCCGGGCAGGAAGCCCGGGACGTCGACGAAGGTGAGGACCGGGACGTTGAAGGCGTCGCAGGTGCGGACGAAGCGGGCCGCCTTCTCGCTGGCCTTGATGTCCAGGCAGCCGGCGAACTGCATCGGCTGGTTGGCGACGATGCCGACCGGGTGGCCCTCGACACGGCCGAAGCCGGTGACGATGTTCGGGGCGAACAGGGCCTGCGTCTCGAAGAACTCGGCGTCGTCCAGCACGTGTTCGATCACCGTGTGGATGTCGTACGGCTGGTTCGCGCTGTCCGGGACGAGCGTGTCCAGCTCCAGGTCCTCGGCGGTGACCGCGAGGTCGGCCTCCTCGGGGAAGACCGGGGCCTCGGAGAGGTTGTTGGACGGCAGGTAGGACAGCAGCTGCTTGATGTACTCGACGGCGTCCTTCTCGTCGCCGGCCATGTGGTGGGCCACGCCGGAGACCGAGTTGTGGGTGCGGGCGCCGCCGAGCTCCTCGAAGCCGACGTCCTCACCGGTGACCGTCTTGATGACGTCCGGGCCGGTGATGAACATGTGGGACGTCTGGTCGACCATGACCGTGAAGTCCGTGATGGCGGGGGAGTAGACCGCGCCGCCGGCGCAGGGCCCGACGACCAGGCTGATCTGCGGGATCACACCGCTCGCGTGGGTGTTGCGGCGGAAGATCTCGCCGTAGGCGCCCAGCGAGGCGACGCCCTCCTGGATCCGGGCGCCGCCGGAGTCGTTGATCCCGATGACCGGGCAGCCGGTCTTCAGGGCGAAGTCCATCACCTTGACGATCTTCTGGCCGTAGACCTCGCCGAGGGCGCCGCCGAAGACGGTGAAGTCCTGGGAGAAGACGGCGACGGGCCGGCCGTCGACGGTGCCGTAGCCGGTGACGACGCCGTCGCCGTACGGCCGGTTCTTCTCCAGGCCGAAGTTGGTGGAGCGGTGCTGGGCGAACTCGTCCAGCTCGACGAAGGAACCCTCGTCGAGGAGCAGCTCGATCCGTTCACGGGCCGTCAGTTTGCCCTTGGCGTGCTGCTTTTCGACCGCGCGCTCCGAACCGGCGTGTGTCGCTTCATGGACACGGCGCTGGAGATCCGCGAGCTTCCCCGCGGTCGTGTGAATGTCGATCTCTTCCGGCTCGGACATCGGGATGCGGCTCCCTGCCTGCTCAAAAGGGGGGACGGTTACTCATTCGTAGAGTAGTGGCGTGCCTACCAAACGGCGGTGCGGCGTACAACACACCTAGGGTGGCTTGCATGACGCCGCGAGATGCAGCAGACGACAACAACAATCGTTGGTCCGACCTGGACCGTCCACCACTCAGTGCCACGGCGCTGAGCAGGGCCGTGGTGCGGGAGGGCGGGCTGTGGAGCGATGTGGAGGTCGTCCAGCGCATCGGCTCCACCAACAGCGAGCTGGTCTCCCGGGCGGCGGCGGGCAAGGCCGTGGAGGGCGCGGTGCTGGTCGCCGAGGAGCAGACGGCCGGGCGGGGCCGTCTGGACCGGCAGTGGTCGGCGCCGGCGCGCTCGGGCCTGTTCTTCTCGGTGCTGCTGAAGCCGGCCGAGGTCCCGGTGGCCCGCTGGGGGTGGCTGCCGCTGCTCACCGGCGTGGCGGTGGCGACGGGCCTGGCGCGGGCGGCGGGCATCGACACGGCACTCAAGTGGCCGAACGACCTCCTGGTCACCGTCGGTGACGAGGAGCGGAAGGCCGGGGGCATCCTGGCGGAGCGGGCCGGGGAGGACACGGTGGTGGTCGGCGTGGGCATCAACGTCACGCTCCGCGCGGAGGAGCTGCCGGTACCGCAGGCGGGGTCGCTGGCGCTGGCGGGGGCGGTGAACACGGACCGGGATCCGCTGCTGCGGGCGGTCCTGCGGTCGTTGGAGGACTGGTACGGGCGCTGGCGCGCGGCGGGCGGCGACCCGGCGCGCAGCGGACTCCAGGAGACGTACGCGGCGGGCTGCTCGACGCTGGGGCGCACGGTACGCGCCGAGCTGCCGGGGGACCGTTCGCTGGTGGGCGAGGCGGTGGCGATCGACGGCGACGGACGCCTGGTCCTGGCCACCGCGGACGGCGTCCAGGAACCGGTGGGAGCAGGCGACATCGTCCACTTGCGACCTGCGTAAGGGCAGCGCGCCCCGCAAGGGGCGCGGGGCTTTATCGATGTGCGGCTCCGCCGCGTGGGCGCGACCAGCCCCCGCTCACCCGCAGCCGGAATGCAAGGCGATCCCTGTGGGGGTCTGGGGGCGGCAGCCCCCAGTGCACGCCCACCGCAACACCGCCCCGCACTCACCACCCCGCAACCCCTGATGTCGGCTTACCTCACGAAGTGAGCTACCGCACACCTGCCGTAGAGTTGAGGCCGGTCGGTATGCGACCGCGGTAGATCGGAAGGGCAGCACGCGTGACCGTCGACGACACGGGCTCCGGCGAGGGCGCGGACGCCGCCGACTCCGGCGAGGACCCCCTCGCGCTGCGCCTCGAAGGCCTGATCCTCGGAGCCGAGCGTCGCTACACCCCGTTCCAGGCGGCCCGCAGCGCCGGTGTCTCGATGGAGCTGGCGTCGAGGTTCTGGCGCGCGATGGGCTTCGCCGACATCGGGCAGGCCAAGGCGCTGACGGAGGCCGACGTGCTGGCCCTGCGCCGGCTCGCCGGTCTCGTCGAGGCGGGGCTGCTCAGCGAGGCCATGGCCGTGCAGGTGGCGCGGTCGACCGGGCAGACCACCGCCCGTTTGGCGGAGTGGCAGATCGACTCCTTCCTGGAGGGTCTGACCGAGCCCCCGGAGCCGGGCATGACCCGTACCGAGGTCACGTACCCCATCGTCGAACTGCTGCTCCCCGAACTGGAGGAGTTCCTCGTCTACGTCTGGCGCCGCCAGCTCGCCGCCTCGGCGGGCCGGGTCGTACAGGCCGCCGACGACGAGGAGATGGTCGACCGGCGGCTGGCCGTCGGCTTCGCCGACCTCGTCGGGTTCACCCGGCTGACCCGCCGGATGGAGGAGGAGGAGCTCGGCGAACTGGTCGAGGCCTTCGAGACCACCGCCGCCGACCTGGTGGCGGCCCGCGGCGGCCGGCTCATCAAGACCCTCGGCGACGAGGTGCTGTACGCCGCCGACGACGCGGGCATCGCCGCCGACATCGCGCTGCGCCTCGTCGAGACCATGGCACATGACGAGACGATGCCGGAGCTGCGCGTCGGCATGGCCTTCGGGACCGTGACCACCCGAATGGGCGATGTCTTCGGTACGACCGTGAACCTCGCCTCCCGCCTCACCTCCATAGCCCCCCGCGACGCCGTCCTGGTGGACAGCGCGTTCGCGGAGGAACTGATCCGGGTGGGCGAGGCCCCGGCGTCGGAGGCGGCCGCCGCGGAGGAGGCGGCGACCGCCGAGAAGGAGGGCGAGGAGCCTCCGACGTACCGCTTCGCACTCCAGCCGATGTGGCAGCGCCCGGTCCGCGGCCTGGGCGTGGTGGAGCCGTGGCTGCTCACCCGCCGGGACGACCCGCCGGCCCCCTGATCCTCCCGGCCGGCGGCACCGCTCTGCCGGATCAGTCCCCCAGGAACCACAGGTAGAGATGCGATGTGCCCTCCACCTGCAGGCAGAGCGCTTCGATCTCCGCTGCCGTGTCCTGTCCCAGGAGCTCACGCACCGACCGGTCGGCGAGCTCCTGCCGAAGCCTCACGATCTGCCGCGAGTTGAACATCGTGTCCGCGTACGGCAGCAGGCTCCCCAGGAAGGGAAACCTGTCGGCGTCCACGTGCTGCAGTGTGTTCATCCAGTCCAGTCGGGACGAACCGTGCGCCACCATGTCGCCGGTTTCCCTGCGTACCTGAAAGCTGATCACCAGACACCTCGTCGCTCCGGGGGCCGTGCCATGTTGGCCGTGGTGGATGGACACGAGGTGAACGCGGGCCGCTCACCCGCCCCGACGGGGAGTCGTGGCCGCGAGCGGGTCCACGCACAGGCCGACGATCGGCAGGCAGACGCCCACGCCGGGCTGGTGTGCGCCGGCGGTCGAGGTCGGGCCGGGAGTGGACGCGGGGGTGCCGGTGGCCTGTGGTGCAGGTGGAGGGCTCGTCGGTCGTGCCGGGGCCGTCGGGATGGTCGTGGGGACCGTGGCAGGGCCGGGCGGCGCGGTCGATGAGGACGACGGCGACCCGGACGGCGCGGCGGCCGCCGTGGTCGTCGGTGTCGCGCTCGTGCCGCCCATGACGTCGGCCCCGGAGGGGGTCGCCCTGAGGACCGTGCCGACGCTGACGGCCGTGTTCGCGGACCGGTCCGGCGTCGCGTCGGCGGTCGGATCCAGCCGTGGCTCGGCCTCCGCCGTGCCGGGTGCGCCGGTACCGCCCTCCGGGACCAGGTGTACGAGGCTCAGCGCGCCGGCCGCCAGCGCGAGCCCTCCGGCGGCGAACAGCACCTTGCGCGGCCGGGGCTTGCGGTGCCGTCCTCGGCGACCGGCCGACGGAGTTCCTGTCATGACATCCCCTCCTCGCTGCGCGCCCCCGATGCGCCGCGGCGAGCGCACGTTATGCGCTCCTGTGGGGCGTGCGCCGGGAGTCTCCCGGGATGTCACCCGAACGAGGGTGTTCGAGACTGGCCGAGGGCCTTTTCCCGGGCCTGCCCAGGCTGCGATGATCGGGCGGTTAACAGGCGTTAACTCGTTGGCGAGTCGAGCGGAGGGTGTCATGAGCGAGGAGAGGTACGGGGAGTTCGTGCTGGTACGGCGGCACGGTCACGTCGTGGAGCTCGTACTGGACCGGCCCAAGGCCATGAACGCGGTGTCGGCGGAGATGGTCCGCTCCATCGTGGCCGCGTGTACCGCGCTGGGCGCCGACCGGGACGCACGGGTGGTGGTGCTGACCTCGTCGCACGAGCGGGCGTTCTGTGTCGGCGCCGACCTGAAGGAGCGCAACTCGCTCACCGACGCGGAGCTGCACCGGGCGCGGCCGCTGTCGCGCGGGGCGTACACCGGTGTGCTGGAGCTGCCGATGCCGACGATCGCCGCCGTGCACGGCTACGCGCTCGGCGGGGGCTTCGAACTGGCGCTGTCATGCGATGTGATCGTGGCCGACGGTACGGCGGTGGTGGGCCTGCCGGAGGTGTCGGTGGGGGTGATCCCGGGCGGCGGCGGTACGCAGTTGCTGCCCCGCAGGGTCGGGGCGGCCCGGGCGGCCGAGCTGATCTTCTCGGCGCGGCGGGTGGAGGCGGCGGAGGCGCACGAGCTGGGCCTGGTCGACGAGCTGGTGGCGGCGGGGCAGGACCGCGAGGCCGCCCTGGCGCTGGCGGAACGCATGGCCGCGAACTCGCCGGTGGGGCTGCGGGCGGCGAAGCGCGCGCTGCGGCTGGGCCATGGGCTGGATCTCCGGGCGGGCCTGGAGATCGAGGACGCGGCCTGGCGCACGGTGGCCTTCTCCGGCGACCGCACGGAGGGAGTCGCAGCCTTCAACGAGAAGCGCAAGCCGGAGTGGCCGGGGGAGTGAAGCGCCCCGTGAGGGGCGCGGGGCTATATCGATATGCGGCTCCGCCGCGCGGGCGCGAGCAACCCCCACCGGCCCGCAGTCCGCGACGAGACGATCGGTCGCAACACCTGTTCGCCGCACCAACGTCCCGAATGAGCCAAATCATCCCTAACCTGGAGTAATGGGCGATGACCACCGGCTCGCCGCCGTCGTAGCGCTGGCGCAGGGCATGGCCGCGGCGCACACCCCACGTGAGTGCTGGCACGCCGCCGCGGCCGGCGCCTGCCGCGCGCTGGACGGCAGCTTCGCCGCGCTCTCCGTCTGGGAGCGCGAACTCGGCCGGCTGCGGGTCCTCGTGAACGTCGGGGAGCGCGCCCCGGGCGAGGAGGAGTTCCCCGAGGCCGAGGCCTATCCGGTGCACCAGTTCCCGGAGATCACCGAGTTCCTCCACGAACGCTGGGCGGGCGGCGGCGGCCCCAACGCCTGGGTCGAGACGGCGGAGGGTCCCGCCGCCGGCCGCCCCGGTTACTCCCACCAGCGTGTCGCCGCCCTGCGCCGCAGGGGCCGCGGCTGCTGCCTGGTCGCCCCGATCGTGCTGCACGGCAGGGCCTGGGGCGAGCTGTATGTGGCCCGCCCCGTCCACGCCCCCGTCTTCGGCCGCGCCGACGCCGACTTCGCCACCGTCCTGGCCTCCGTCGTCGCCGCCGGGATCGCACAGACCGAGCGCCTGGAGGAGGCCCGCAGGCTCGCGTACACCGACGCGCTGACCGGGCTCGCCAACCGCCGTGCCGTCGACGCGGGCCTCGACGAGGCGATCGACCGGTATCGCACGGAGGGGGCCGTGGTCAGTCTCGTCGTCTGCGACCTCAACGGGCTGAAGAAGGTGAACGACACCCGCGGGCACGCCGTCGGCGACCGGCTCCTCGAACGCTTCGGCTCGGTGCTGTCCCTGTGCGGGGCGATGCTCCCGGGCACCCTCGCCGCGCGGCTCGGCGGGGACGAGTTCTGTCTGCTGGCGGTCGGCCCGCAGGCCGACGACGTGGTCAAGGCGGCCGACGAACTCTGCCGCCGGGCCGGGGAGTTGGAGCTGGGGGAGGGGGTGGCCTGCGGGATCGCCTCGACCGCGGACCCGATCGGTCCGGTGCGCTCCGCCCGCCGTCTGTTCCGGCTCGCCGACGCGGCCCAGTACCGGGCCAAGGCCCTGCGTGCGGACCGGCCGGTGGTGGCCGGGCGGGAGGGGCCGGACGACCCGGTCCTGCGACTGGCCGACGCGCCTCCGCCGGAACGGGCCGAGCGGCGCAGCTTCCGCGGACGCCGGGGACTGTGACGTACAAGTAAGGGGCAACCCTGTACCCCACTAGTGACAGCGCCCGCATTCAATGCGTACGCTCCTGAATATGGATATGCACACTGTGGTGGTGGGGACGTCCGGTGTCACCGCGTCCGACGTTCTCGCCGTGGCGCGCGGCGGCGCCCGGATCGAACTGTCGGCGGAGGCGGTCGCGGCGCTCGCGGCGGCCCGGGAGATCGTGGACGCGCTGGCGGCCAAGCCGGAGCCGGTCTACGGCGTCAGCACCGGCTTCGGTGCCCTCGCGACCCGGCACATCAGCCAGGAGCTCCGGGCCCAGCTGCAGCGCAACATCGTCCGCTCGCACGCCGCCGGCATGGGACCGCGGGTCGAGCGCGAGGTCGTACGGGCGCTGATGTTCCTGCGGCTGAAGACCGTCTGCTCCGGACACACCGGTGTGCGTCCCGAGGTCGCCCAGACCATGGCCGACGTACTGAACGCCGGTATCACCCCGGTCGTGCACGAGTACGGCTCCCTCGGCTGCTCCGGCGACCTGGCCCCGCTCTCCCACTGCGCCCTCACGCTGATGGGCGAAGGGGAGGCCGAGGGTCCGGACGGGGTCGTCCGGCCCGCCGGTGAGCTGCTCGCCGAGCACGGGATCGCGCCCGTCGAACTGCGCGAGAAGGAGGGGCTCGCGCTCCTCAACGGCACCGACGGCATGCTCGGCATGCTGGTCATGGCCCTCGCCGACCTCGACATGCTCTACAAGTCGGCCGACGTCACCGCCGCGTTGAGCCTGGAGGCGCTGCTCGGCACGGACAAGGTGCTCGCGCCCGAGCTGCACGCGATCCGGCCGCACCCCGGGCAGGGCGACAGCGCCGCCAACATGCTCGCCGTGGTCAAGGGGTCCCAGCTCACCGGGCACCACCAGGACGACGCGCCGCGCGTCCAGGACGCGTACTCGGTGCGGTGTGCTCCGCAGGTCGCCGGGGCGGGCCGGGACACCCTCGCCCATGCCCGGCTGGTGGCCGAGCGGGAGCTGGCGTCCGCCGTCGACAACCCCGTGGTGCTGCCCGACGGGCGGGTCGAGTCCAACGGCAACTTCCACGGGGCGCCGGTCGCCTACGTCCTCGACTTCCTCGCCATCGCCGTGGCCGACCTCGGGTCCATCGCCGAGCGGCGGACCGACCGGCTGCTGGACAAGAACCGCAGCCACGGGCTGCCGCCGTTCCTCGCCGACGACGCGGGCGTCGACTCCGGGCTGATGATCGCCCAGTACACGCAGGCGGCGCTGGTCAGTGAGTTGAAGCGGCTCGCCGTTCCGGCGTCGGCCGACTCGATCCCGTCCTCCGCGATGCAGGAGGACCATGTGTCCATGGGCTGGTCGGCCGCACGCAAGCTGCGGACGGCCGTGGGCGATCTGACGCGGATCATCGCGGTCGAGCTGTACGCGGCGACCCGGGCGATCGAGCTGCGGGAAGGGCTGACGCCGGCGCCGGCGTCCCGGGCCGTGATCGAGGCGGTGCGCTCCGCGGGGGTGCAGGGTGTCGGGCCGGACCGGTACCTGGCGCCGGACCTTGCTGCGGCGGAGGAGTTCGTGCGGGGCGGGGCGGTTGTCGTGGCGGCGGAGACGGTGACCGGGCCGTTGCGGTAGTTCGTCGGGTGCGGGTGCGTGGGGGCTGGTCGCGCAGTTCCCCGCGCCCCCAAGGGGCGCTCCTCTGCAGCGCCCCTTCGCCGGAGCGCTCAGCCCAGCTTCGCCGACTGGGCCCTGATCACCGCTGTCGGTATCCTGTACGTCTTGCCCGCCATCATCGCGCCGATGTTCATCGTGAAGTACGTCGCGAGCGTGGGGCCGTGGCGGACCACCTCCGCGTGCAGCGGGGCCTTGTCGCCGTCCATGTCGGTGATCGCCGTGAAGGCCACCGACCCGTCGCCCGCGCCCGACGGCTTCACCGCCGTCACCTTCGTGATCTTCTGCTCGTCACCGGACGCGCCGCCCGTGAAGCCGGTCGCGCAGGACCGGAGCGCGGCGGAGACCGCCTTCAGGGCGTCCTCCGCGCCCTTGCCGTCGTACGAGGACAGGTCCACGGACGTGACGTCCAGGTCCATCGACTCCTTGAGCGCGCTCTCGAACCTGCCGTCGGCCAGGTCGTCCATGGACGTCGCGTCGTCGGTCGGGTCCTTCTTGTCCTCCCGCACCGTGCGGCCGATCTCCGCGGCCGGGGCGGCCGGTGCGAGGCCGGTGAGGACGTAGGCCAGCGGGCGGCACTTCTCGTCGCTGGACCTGATCTTGTTCCTGGTCGGCGCGGCCTCGCCGATCGCGTTCACCTTGTAGCCGTCCACCTCGCCCTGCGCGAGGATCCGCTGCTTCAACTCCGCGGCGCTCAGCGCCCGCACGGAGGACGAGCCGGACGGTTCCTTCGAACTCCCCTCGGAGCAGCCCGTGATGATGGCGAGGGACAGTGCGCCGCCGACCGCGAGGGCGCAGGTCCGCATGCCCGGTGATCTCTTCATGGGAGGACTGTGGGTCCCAGGTCAAAGATCGGTCAAGTAATTTAGAATTCCAGCCGTTCACGGCGGACCGAATAGACCACGAAGCCCGCGCCGACGGCGAGGAACAGGGTGCCGCCGACGACGTACGGCGTGGTGTCCGGGCTGCCGGTGTCGGCGAGGCGGGTGGCGTCCCCGGTCGCCTCGGTGGTGGCCACGGACAGCGCCCTGGCCTGCTGGGTGACCTGTGTCGCCGTACTCTCCGTACTTTCCGACGCGCCGGTTCTCGCCGGGGCGTCCTGCGACGCGTTGGCGGACGGAACGAACCACAGTGCGCACAGGAGCGTGCCTGCGGCGGTGGCGGTCAGCAACGGGCGGCGAGCGGATGACACGGAATATCGATCCCCTTGTGACGCTGGCGAATTGGCCGTGTGGGCAGATGTTAGTGAAAATCGCGGGTCACGGGAAAGTCACGGGAGGTTTCGGTCGTACGCTCCGGGCATGAGCACTCCAGAGACATCACGTTTTGTACGGCTTCGGGTGGAGCTGGTCGTCGAAGTCGAGGACGTCGACGCGGTCACCAAGGCCGCACTGCGCAGGATCGCGGACGATCCCGAGCTGCCCGACGAGGAGCGGACGCACGCCGAGGCGGCTGTGACGGAAGACACCGCCGAGGCCCTCGCCTATCTCGTCGATCCGTTCGACCTGGTAGGTGAGGTGCCCGGCGTCGAGCTCCAGCAGGCCTCCTGGTCCAGCGAGCGCATTTCCTACGATCCGGATTCGCCGGACTGGGATCTCGACGAGGATGATGGCGAGGACGACGAAGAAGAAGAGGGCGGCATCGGCTGAGCGTCCCGGGGAACCTGTGACCCCGGACGGCAACCGCCGTCCGGGGTTTCGTCGTCTCAGGGGGCGCACGGACCGGCCCCGCCCGCCCCTCCCGTACCGGCCGCCCCGGCGGACGTGGTGTGCCCCACACATCCGGCGAATGTGGAACGGGGCGAAGCGGCCGTAGCGTTGAAGGTTCTTGACGGGGACTCCCGGTGTGTTCGCGGACTCGGCAGCGATGGAGAAGCGTGTGATGACGGACAGTAAGCGGCGCAAGGGCCTGATGGCCGCGTCCGCACTGCTCGGCGGTGTACTGGTGCTCACGGCGTGTTCCGGCGGCGACGGCAAGTCGTCCTCCGGCAGCGGCGGTGACAGCTCGCAGTCCCAGGCGGACGCGGCCGCGGCCAAGAAGTCGTCCAAGGCCGACATCACCATCACCCCCAAGGACGGCTCCGACAGCGCGTCGATCAACAACTCGGCCGCCGTCACCGTCAGCAAGGGCACGCTCACCGGCGTGACCATGACCACCGCCACCGGTACCGCGGTCGCCGGCACCCTGTCCGCCGACAAGACGAGCTGGAAGCCCAACGCCCAGCTGGAGCGGTCCACCACCTACAAGGTCGCCGCCGAGGCCAAGGACTCCGCCGGCCTGGTCGCGCACGAGAACGCCACCTTCACCACGGTCTCCCCGTCCAACAGCTTCATAGGCACCTTCACCCCCGAGGACGGCTCGACCGTCGGCGTCGGTATGCCCGTGTCGATCAACTTCGACAAGCAGATCACCAACAAGGCCGCCGTCCAGAAGGGCGTCACGGTCACCTCCAGCAGCGGCCAGGAGGTCGCCTGCCACTGGTTCTCCACCCAGCGCATGGACTGCCGTCCCGAGACCTACTGGAAGGAGAACTCCACCGTCACGCTGAAGCTCGCGCTCGACGGTGTCGAGGGCGCCTCCGGTGTCTACGGCGTCCAGCAGAAGACGGTCACCTTCCACATCGGCCGCAACCAGATCTCCTACGTCGACGCCAAGACCAAGGAGATGCGGGTCACCGAAGACGGCAAGACCGTCAAGACCATCCCGATCTCGGCCGGCTCGCCGGAGCACACCACGTACGAAGGCATCATGGTGATGTCCGAGAAGTACAAGCAGACGCGGATGAACGGCACGACCGTCGGCTTCACCGACAACGACGGCAAGGCCGAGTACGACATCAAGGACGTACCGCACGCCATCCGCCTCACCAGCTCCGGCACCTTCCTGCACGGCAACTACTGGGGCGCCAAGTCCATCTTCGGCTCCGTGAACACCAGCCACGGCTGCGTGGGCCTGTCCGACACCAAGGGTGCCAACGACACCACCACGCCCGCCTACTGGATGTACACCCACTCGATCGTCGGTGACGTCGTGGTCATCTCCAACACCGGCGACAAGACCGTGGCCCCCGACAACGGCCTCAACGGCTGGAACATGAACTGGACCCAGTGGAAGGCCGGTTCGGCCGTCTGAGCCGGTCCGGCCGCGCCTGACGCACAGCCACCACACAGCTCACCGGTGCCGCCCCCAGGGGCGGCACCGGCATTTCTGGGGTCCACCACAGCCTTCTCATGCTTCTCTCATTTCGGCCTTATCGAGCCATCACGGTGCGTCCCTAACTTGCGGTCATGTTCTTCACCTACCTGAGGCGCGAACTGCGCCGCCGCAGAAAGGCGGCTCTCGTCGTCGCCTCCGGCCTCGCGCTGGGCATCGCACTGGTCATCGTGGTCAACTCCGTGTCCAACGGCATGGGGAAGGCGCAGGACAAGGTCCTCCAGTCGCTGTACGGCCTGGGTACGGACATGACGGTCACCAAGGCCGCGTCGGCGACCACGAGTGACGCGCAGCGTCCGCGATTCAACTTCGACGCGCAGAACAACGGCTCGTCGAAGACACAGAGCAGTGACCGGGTCATGGTGCAGGGGTTCACCACCCTCGCCTCCTCGACCGTCACCAAGGTCTCCGACCAGAAGGGCGTCTCGACCGCGGTCGGCGGACTGAGCCTCAACGTGGTCAAGATCAGCGGCCAGTTCACCCGGGGTCAGTTCCAGCAGAACCAGAACTCGGGCGGCACCGGCCAGGGCGGCGAACGCGGCGGCAACGGCGGCGGCACCGGCGCGCCGCAGGGTCAGGTCCAGGGCGGCGGCGCCAACTTCGACGTCAACAGCTACAGCGTCTTCGGCACCGACGTCAGCAACGCCGACCTCGGCCCGCTGACCTCCTCGAAGATCACCAGCGGCCGTACCTTCAAGTCGTCCGAGACGGACGCCAAGGTCCTGGTCGTCGACTCGGCCTACGCCAAGCAGAAGAAGTACAAGGTCGGCTCCACGGTCACCATCAAGAGCGTCAAGTTCACGGTGATCGGCGTCGCCACCGCCAACTCCGGTGACTCCGCGGCCAACCTGTACATCCCGCTGCAGCAGGCGCAGACGCTGGCCAGCGAGAAGAACAAGGTCACCACGATCTACGTCAAGGCGACCGACTCCAAGCAGATCGACACCGTCAAGAGCGCGATCCAGAAGAACGTCTCGGGTACGACGGTCACCACCTCCGCCGACCTCGCCAAGACCGTCTCCGGCTCCCTCTCCACCGCCTCCAGCCTCGCCACCAACGTCGGCAAGTGGCTGTCCATCGCGGTGCTGGTGGCCGCGTTCCTGGTCGCCGGTCTGCTCACCTCCTCGGCGGTCTCCCGGCGCGTCCGTGAGTTCGGCACGCTGAAGGCGCTGGGCTGGAAGTCCGGCCGGGTCACCCGGCAGGTCATCGGCGAGGCCATGGTCAACGGCCTGGTCGGCGGCGCGCTCGGCATCGCGCTCGGTCTGGCGGGCGCGTACGTCGTCACCGAGATCAGCCCCACCCTGCAGGCCTCCCTCGGCAGCAGCGGCGGCGGCAACACGGGTGGCGGCCCCGGCGGCGGTGGCGGCTTCGGCGGTGGCGGCGGCGGTGGCTTCGGCCCCGGCCGGCAGGCCGCGAAGACCCTGGAGGTCGCCCTGACGGCCCCGGTCAGCGTGACGACGATCGTCCTCGCGGTGGGCCTGGCAGTGGCCGGCGGCCTGATCGCGGGCGCGTTCGGCGGCTGGCGCGCGTCCCGGCTCCGCCCGGCGGACGCGTTGCGGCGCGTGGAGTAGCCGCCGTTGGGTGTGGCTGGGGTGGGGGTTTCGCTCGCCCGCGCTTGCGGGGTGCCTCCCCCACTCTCGACTTCGCTCGAGCGGGGGACCCCCATCGCCCACCCGTGCCGCCCTGCGGCACGCCTGCCCACAGCTATGTAGCTGACGCGACTGCAGCGCCCCGTCAGGGGCGCGGGGAACTGCGCGACCAGCCCCCACCGGCCGGCAGCCGACAACGATCCGCCCCCACCCCGACGGAAACCAGGAGCCCCCATGTACGACCTCAGAAACGTCACCAAGCTCTACTCACGCGGCAAGGACACCGTCCGCGCCCTCGACGGCATCGACCTCACCATCGCCGACGGCGACCGCCTGGTCATCCAGGGCCCCACCGGCGGCGGCAAGTCCACCCTCCTGCAGATGCTCGGCGGCTTGGACCGTCCGACGTCCGGTGAGGTCGTCCTGGACGGCACCGACCTCGCCAAGCTCTCCGAGACCAAGCTGACCCGGGTCCGCAGCGAGAACATCGGCTTCGTCTTCCAGTCCTTCAACCTGATCCCGACGCTCACCGCACAGGAGAACGTCGAGACCGCCCTCGTCCCCCTCGGCGTCAAGACCAAGGAACGGCGTGAACGCGCCGCCGAGGCACTGACGTCGGTCGGTCTGGGCGAGCGCCTCGGCCACCTCCCCGGCGAGATGTCCGGCGGCCAGCAGCAGCGCGTCGCCATCGCCCGGGCCCTGGTCAAGCAGCCCAAGGTGCTGCTCGCCGACGAGCCCACCGGCAACCTCGACGAGGGCATGCGCGACGAGATCATGGACGTGCTGGAGAGCATGTGGAAGGAGCACGGGCTGACCTTCATCATGGTCACCCACGACTCCGCGATCGCGAAGAAGGCCCCGCGTCTCGCGACCATCCGCAAGGGCAAGATCACCGTCAAGGAGAACGCCGGCGCGTAACATCGAACCCCTTCGCACAACCGCGCGGTTGCGTAACGGTGTTCGCCCCGGCGCGTAACAGTTGTCACGCACTCTTCTTACCGGTCTCTCATCTATTGAGCCCGCTGATCACCCCCCGGCATACTCCGTGTACCGGGGGGTTGACGTATGTGCGTACGGGACTGCCCCCGACCGGGTGAACGGGGAATTCGCCCGGCACACCGTCTCCAGGGGGAGTCTTGCGCAGACAAGTGAAAAGAGCTGCCGCGGCCACGGTGGCCACGGCAGCGGCCGTCGCCCTCGCCGCAGGCATGACCAGCCCGGCGTCGGCGAAGCCGGAGCAGCGCGCCGCCGTCCCGGCCGCCTCCGCGTCGCTCACCGCCAAGTACCACGTCACCCTGATCACCGGCGACCGCGTCGCCCTCGACGCCAAGGGCCGCGTCGTCGGCCTGGAGCGGGCCAAGGGACGCGAGCGCATCCCCTTCCGGATCAGCAAGGTCGACGGGCACACCCTCGTCGTCCCCGGCGACGCCGTGCAGCTGGTGACCTCCGGCAAGCTGGACCAACGGCTGTTCGACGTCACCGAGTTGAACAAGGCGGCGACCCGTGGGGCCCAGCGGAACGGCCTGAAGGTCATCGTCGGGTACAAGGGTGCCGCCACCGCCGCCAAGGCCGACGTCCGGGACGCCGGCACCCTGCGCCACAGCCTCAGGACGCTGAACGCGGACGCCGTGCAGACCCCGGTCAAGGACGCGCCCGAACTGTGGGACGCGGTCACCGACGGGGACAAGGCCGCCGCCGGCATCGCGCACGTCTGGCTCGACGGTGTCCGCAAGGCCAGCCTCGACAAGTCCGTGCCGCAGATCGGCGCCCCCAAGGCATGGGCGGCCGGCTACAACGGCAAGGGCGTGAAGATCGCCGTCCTGGACACCGGTGTGGACACCACCCACCCGGACCTCAAGGACCAGGTGATCGCCTCCAAGAACTTCACCTCGGCCGCCGACGCCATGGACCACTTCGGCCACGGCACGCATGTCGCGTCCATCGCGGCCGGCACCGGCGCCAAGTCCCACGGCAAGTACACCGGTGTCGCGCCCGGCGCGAAGATCCTCAACGGCAAGGTCCTGGACGACACCGGCTCCGGCGACGACTCCGGCATCCTCGCCGGCATGGAGTGGGCGGCCGCCGAGGGCGCCTCCGTCGTCAACCTCAGCCTGGGCGGCACCGACACCCCGGAGATCGACCCCCTGGAAGCCGAGGTCGACAAGCTCTCCAAGGAGAAGGGCATCCTGTTCGCGATCGCCGCGGGCAACGAGGGCCCCGAGTCGATCGGTTCGCCGGGCAGCGCCGAGTCCGCGCTCACCGTCGGCGCCGTCGACGGCAACGACAAGCTGGCCGACTTCTCCTCCACCGGCCCCGCCGCCGACGGCTCCATCAAGCCGGACGTCACCGCGCCCGGCGTCGACATCACCGCGGCCGCGGCCAAGGGCAGCGTCATCGACCAGGAGGTCGGCGAGAACCCGCCCGGCTACCTGACCATCTCCGGTACGTCGATGGCCACCCCGCATGTCGCGGGCGCCGCCGCGATCCTCAAGCAGGAGCACCCCGACTGGGGTTACGAGGAGCTGAAGGCGGCCCTGACCGGCTCCGCCAAGGGCGGCAACTACACGCCGTTCGAGCAGGGTTCGGGCCGGATCGCCGTCGACAAGGCCATCAGGCAGACGGTGATCTCCGACCCGGTGTCGGTCAACTTCGGTGTGCAGCAGTGGCCGCACACCGACGACACCCCGGTCACCAAGCAGCTGACCTACCGCAACCTCGGCACCTCCGATGTGACGCTCACACTGAAGTCGTCCGCCACCGGCCCCGAGGGCGCGGCGGCCCCGGCCGGCTTCTTCAAGCTCGGCGCCACCAAGGTGACCGTCCCGGCGGGCGGCAAGGCCTCCGTCGACCTCGCCGTCGACACCAAGCTGGGCGGCACCCTCGACGGCGCCTACTCGGCGTACGTCACCGCGACCGGCGGCGGCCAGAGCGTCCGCACGGCGGCCGCGGTGCAGCGCGAGGTGCAGTCGTACAGCGTCACCGTCAAGCACATCGGACGCGACGGCAACCCGACCGGTGTCTACAACACCGGCCTGAGCGGCTACTCGGGCCTCGGTGAGGACCGCAGCATCAATGTGCCGACGTCCGACTCCGGGACCACCACGATCCGGGTACCGAAGGGCACGTACCTGCTCGACTCCTGGATCGCGAAGGACTTCACCACCTTCGACGGCGGTCTCGACTGGCTGGTCCAGCCGAAGCTGAGCGTCACCAAGGACCTCACGGTCACCATCGACGCCCGCACCGCCAAGTCGGCCGACATCACCGTGCCGGACGCGCAGGCCACCCCGCACTTCGCGATGGTCGACTACATGTACGACCCGGCGGGCATCGGGATCGGTGTCGGCTTCGACTCCTTCGACAGGATCCGGATCGCGCCGCTGGGCGGCGAGGTCACGGGCGGTCTGACCCAGACCTGGAGCGGCCAGTTCACCAAGGGCGACAACGAGGAGTACGACGTCGCCACCAGCGCCCAGGTCAAGAAGGTCCAGGGCGACAAGGTCCGGCACTTCAAGGCCGGTGAACTCGCCACGGTGAAGAACACCGTCGGCGCCTCAGCCCCCGGCAAGACCGGCGCGGTCAGCCCCTGGGGTGTCGTCGGCGCGGACGTGGTCATCGGTGACGCGGTCGAGCAGAAGCTGCCCAGCACCCGCACCTTCCACGTCTCCACCGCCGACAGCGCCATGTGGGGATTCGACGCCCTGCAGTACAGCGGCCACGACGCCCAGGGCCTGCCGATCGCCGACGCCGGCTACACCCTGGACAACCCGAAGGCCTACAAGGCGGGCCTGACCTACAGGAACACCTTCAACACGGCGGTCTTCGGCCCGCACCTGAGCAGCGAGTACGGCCTGTTCCGCGCGGAGAACCAGATCTACGGCGTGGTCCCGCTGTTCGCCGACGGCAACAAGCACCCCGGGTCCTCCGACTTCCTGTCGGTGAACACCACCCTGTACCGCAACGGCACCAAGGTGGGCTCCAACAAGGACCCGCTGTTCGGCGGCGACGCCTTCACCGTGCCGTCCGCCGACGCCGAGTACAAGCTGACCACCTCGGTCATCCGCTCGGTCAAGGTCGCGGCCGCCTCCACCCGGATCGACGCGAGCTGGACCTTCCACTCGAAGAAGCCGGCCAACGGCCGCTCGGTCCAGCTCCCGGCCTCCACCGTCCACTTCGGCGCCGCGACCGGCCTGGACAGCCGCGTCGAGGCGGGCAGGACGGTCACCTTCCCGGTCACCGTCGAGGGTGCCGCCGCCGGCCGCAACCTGAAGTCCCTCACGGTCTACGTGTCGTACGACTACGGCCAGACCTGGAAGAAGCTGACGGTCACCAACGGCAGGATCACCGTCAAGAACCCGGCCAAGGGCAAGGCCATCTCGTTCCACGCCAAGATCGCCGACAAGAACGGAAACAAGTCGACGATCTCCATCTACAACGCGTACTACGCCAAGTGAGACATGCCTGAGTCGTAGCCGCTGAGTGGATCCACAGCGAGCGGCCCGTCGGAAGCGCGGCTTCCGGCGGGCCGTTCTCCATGTTCCGGGGGCTCAGCGCGAGGGCTCAGCGCGTGGTCTCAGTGCGTGGTCTCGGTGTGCGGTCTCAGCGCGTGGTGGGGGCGACCCGGGTCGCGTCCGTCCCCCAGCTGGCCAGCAGCCGCAGGGCCTCCGCCGACGGGGAGCCCGGCTCCGCGTGGTAGGTGACCAGGGCCTGGTCCGGATCGCCCGGCATACGGAAGGACTCGTAGCTCAGCGACAGCTCGCCCACCAGCGGGTGATGCATCCGCTTCAGCCCGTAACTCTTCTCCTTGACGTCGTGCGTCGCCCACAGCCGGCGGAACTCCTCGCTCTTCACGGAGAGCTCGCCGACCAGCGCGGACAGCCGCGGATCGTCGGGATAGCAGCCCGCGTCCATACGCAGCTGGCAGACGATGTCGATCGCCTTCTGCTCCCAGTCCACGAAGAGATCGCGGTAGTCGGGGCGCAGAAACGTCAGCCGCGCCCAGTTGCGCTCCGTCACCGGCAGCTCCGCCCAGTCACCGAAGACCGCCGCCGTCATCCGGTTCCACGCCAGGATCTCCGAGCGGCGCCCCACGATGTACGCCGGTACCCCGTCCATCGCCTCCAGCAGCTGCCCCAGCGACGCCCGCACCTGCTGCGGCCGCGCCGACGCCTTCTTCTTGTGCTGCTTGCCCTTGGCGAGGTGGATGAGATGCGCGTGCTCGGCGTCGGTCAGCCGCAGCGCACGGGCGATCGAGTCCAGCACCTCCGCCGAGACGTTCCGTCCGTTGCCCTGCTCAAGACGCGTGTAGTACGCCACCGACACCCCGGCCAGCTGCGCCAGCTCCTCGCGCCGCAGCCCCGGCACCCTGCGGTGCCGCCCGAAGTCCGGCAGCCCCACGTCGGAGGGGAGCAGCCGGGCCCGCCGGGAGCGCAGGAACTCGCTGAGCTCGGCGCGCCGGTCCAGGGGCGCGGAGGAGGGCAGGGGCTCCGAGGGGGTGGGGGAGGGCAGGGGGTGGTCTTCCATACATCCAGTATTCACGGTCGTACGCACCGGAACCTGACCCCGCCAGTGGTAGGCACGGCAGACGTACGCAGAGGCGGGGGCTGGGTGACGGACGTAGCGTGGAGGAGGCTGGAGGCGCGCCCGGGGAGGCAGAAGACGACCGGGCGCGAAGACACCACTAGGAGAACCCCCCTCATGACCACTGTTGCTGCTTACGCCGCGCCCGCCGCGAAGGCCCCGCTGGAGCGGACCACGATCGAGCGGCGCGCGGTCGGCGAGTTCGACGTCCTCATCGACATCGAGTTCGCCGGTATCTGCCACTCCGACATCCACCAGGCCCGCGAGGGCTGGGGGACGGCGATCTTCCCGATGGTGCCCGGCCACGAGATCGCGGGCATCGTCTCCGAGGTCGGCCCGGGTGTCACGAAGTACGCGGTGGGGGACCGGGTGGGCGTCGGCTGCATGGTCGACTCCTGCCGCGAGTGCGACAACTGCAAGGCCGGTCTGCAGCAGTACTGCACCGGTGGCGGCCCGACCTGGACGTACAACGCCGTCGGCAAGGACGGGCAGCCCACCTACGGCGGCTACGCGCAGAAGATCGTCGTCGACGAGAACTACGTCGTCCGGATCCCGGACGGCCTGTCCCTCGACGTCGCCGCCCCGCTGCTCTGCGCCGGCATCACCACGTACTCCCCGCTGAAGCACTGGAACGCCAGCCCCGGCAAGAAGGTCGCGGTCGTCGGTCTCGGCGGCCTGGGCCACATGGGCGTGAAGATCGCGGCGGCGCTCGGCGCCGAGGTCACCGTCCTGTCCCAGTCCCTCCGCAAGAAGGACGACGGCCTGAAGCTGGGCGCCACGCACTACCGCGCGACCAGCGACCCGCAGACCTTCGCCGATCTCAAGGGCACGTTCGACATCATCCTGAACACGGTGTCGGCACCGCTCGACTTCGACGCCTACCTGTCGCTGCTGCGCACCGACGGCGCCATGGTGAACGTCGGCATCCCGGAGGAGCCGGTCCACATCCTCCTCTCCTCCGTCTTCGGCAACCGCCGCAGCCTGAGCAGCTCCGGCATCGGAGGCATCCCGGAGACCCAGGAGATGCTCGACTTCTGTGCCGAGCACAACCTGGGCGCCGAGATCGAGCTCATCGGCGCCGACCAGATCAACGAGGCGTACGAGCGGGTCGTGAACAGCGACGTGCGCTACCGCTTCGTGATCGACACGGCGACCATCTGATCCTCCCCGGCACCGCATGAGGCAGGCCCTGCCTCATGCGGTGCCGGAGGTGCGCCGGACAGGAAGTCGGACAGGAAGAGGTCCCACGATGACCGTGAACCTGAACCACACCATCGTCGCCGCACACGACAAGCACGCCTCGGCGAGGTTCCTCGCCGACATCCTCGGCCTCGAGGTCAGCCCGGACTACGGCCCGTTCGCCCCGGTCGCACTGCCGAACGGCGTCACCCTCGACTACATGGACACCCCGGGGAACATCCCGAAGCAGCACTACGCCTTCCTGGTCTCCGAGGACGACTTCGACGAGATCTTCACCCGCGTCCAGGAGGCCGGTCTCCCCTACTGGGCCGACCCGTCCCACAGCCGCCCCGGCGAGATCAACACCAACGACGGCGGCCGCGGCGCCTACTTCGACGACCCCGACGGCCACCGCCTGGAGATCCTCACCCGCCCCTACGGCAGCGGCGGCTGACCCAGCGGGACGGCCTCGCCGGCCGCGTAGGACCGTACGACCGCGCCCGCCCCGTCGCCCGACGGCCGTACGACATGCACCCGCCCGCGCCCGCCGACCCGGCCCTCGCCGTCCGCCGTCTCCAGCACGGTGTTCTCGTCGATCGCGACACCGTACGGCACGGACCCGCGGGACACGGCCGCGACCAGCCGGCCCAGCGTGCCCCACTGCGCCGCGTGCGCGTCCACCGCGAACGGCACGAGCCCCAGACCCGGCCGTACCTCGACCTCCTCCAGGTCCTCGGCGGTGTCCGGCGGACAGACCGGGACGCCGTCCACCAGCCAGCCCCCGACCACGGCCCGCCGGGCGGCGAGGGCGGCACCCGCGGAGAACCCGGCGTAGGGCAGGCCGTGCTCGGCGAGCAGCCCCGGCAGCGGCTCCAGGCAGTGCGCGAACGCCTCCTGATAGGCCGGTGTCAGTCCACCGCACACCAGCAACCCGTCCAGGCCCTCCTTCAGAAGGCCCGCCTCGAACGCTCCGCCGAGCGGCACCAGCAGCGGCACCGGCACACACTCCCCGGCGGCCCGCAACGCCCCCGCGTACCGCGCGAACTGCTCCTCCCCGTCCCCCTCGTCGACGATCACGCACCCGATACGGCCGCCTCCCGCGGCCCGTACCAGGGGCTCGTACATCTCGACGGCGTCCCAGCCCCCACCGATGAGAAAGATCCCACCGCTCATTCCGCTGCCTCCCCCTGTATGTCTGTTTGTCCGCGCATGTCTGTTTGCCCGCCTGCCCGCCTGCCCGCCTGCCCGCCTGTCCGCCTGTCCGCCTGTCCGCCTGTCCGCCTGTCCGCCTGTCCGCCTGTCCGCCTGTCCGCCTGTCCGCCGGTGCGGACCGGTCAGGCCCGTTCGACCGGGTACCGGTACACCTTCGACTGCCGTGCCTCGAAACCGATGCGCTCGTAGAGCCGGTTCGCGGCCTCGCGGTCCGGCCGTGAGGTGAGGTCGACGGTCCGGGCGCCGGCCTGCGCGGCGATCCGCAGCGCCTCCTGGACGAGCAGACCGGCGATCCCCCTGCCCCGCGCGTCCCCGTCCACGACCACGTCCTCGATCCGGCCGCGCAGCCCGGCCGGCAGGGGCAGCAGGACGAGGGTGAGCATGCCGACGATCGAGCCCGCCACCCGGGCGACCAGCACCGTGTTCGCGTCGCAGGTCAGCATCCGTTCGACCGCCGCGTGGTCGAGCGGTGCGGCGGTCGGGGACAACTGCGGCAGCAGCCGGCCGAAGGCGTCGACGAGTTCGGGACCCACGTCCCCGGCGATCTCCACTTGGACGTCCATGCGGCGAGCCTAACCCCGGGCCTCACCCCGGATAATGACCTTGTGATCGAGGCGGGCCCCGCTTCCGGGGGCGCGCAGGGGAGGGCGTCGTGGGCGGTACGGAGTCGGTGGGCAGCAGCACGTGGCGGCTGAGCGACGAGCAGGGCGGGGCGCTCGCCGGGCGGTGGTGGAAGTGGGCGCTGTCCGCCCCGGAGGCGGTGAGCCCCGTATTCGACACCACCGGCGAGCACGCCGACTGGAAGCAGCCGGACGACCTCTGGTTCCTCGCCGGTACCTACGGCGGCCGGGTGGTCCGCACCTGTGCCGTGCCCTCGGACCGGCCGGTGTTCTTCCCGGTGCTCAACATGCAGCACACCAGGGGGCATTCGAAGGTTCCCCAGATACCGGGGGTCAGCAGGGCCACGGCGTTCCTGAACGGCGTCGAGCTGCGGCTGCAGGAGTTCGCCGGCCCGTTCCGCACCGGCCTGATCCGCCGTTTCGCCTGGGGAATCTGGGGTGGCATCACACCGCTGACGCCAGGCCAGTACGTCCTGGAGATCAGGGCGGAGGCCATGGGCGGCTTCTGGGTGGACACGACATACCACCTGGAGGCGAAGCCGCCCTGCTGAGCCCCGTCAGGCGCGCAGCCCCCGTCAGGCGCGCAGCCCCCGTCAGGCGCGCAGCCCCTTGAGGCCGTCCTGCGCGGCCATGACCAGCTCGATGCCCCGGTTGTCGGCCGCGGGTTCGCGCATCTGGTTCGTCACGTACGCCATTGCCATCCGCTCCTCGGGGTCGACCCAGACGAGCGCGCCGCCCCAGCCGCCCCAGCCGATGGCGTTGCCGAAGAGGCCGTAGCCCAGGCCGTACCTGACCGGCATGCCGAGGACGCGGTCCTCGCCCTCGAACTGCACATCCCGCGCCCGCTCGCACCCCTCCGGCGACAGGACCCGCACCCCGCCGACGGTTCCGCCGCAGGCGAGCAGCGACTGGACGAGGGCGACCGAGCGGGCGTTGCCGAAGCCGCTCGCCGCGGGGATCTGCGCACGACGCCAGGCGATGCTGTTGCCGTCCCGGACCCGCAGGGCGGTGGCGGCGGTCGGTGTCGCGTCGCGGCTCGCCGCACCGGCCACGTAGTCCTCGTCCTTGCCGGGCGGCGGCACGCTGAGCGCCACCCGCCGGTCGTGCTCGGCCCCCAGTCCGATATGGAAGTCCGCGCCGAGCGGTCCGGCCACCTCCGCGGCGAAGAACTCGCCCAGGCTCCGCCCGGTGATCCGCCGCACCACCTCACCCACCAGGAACCCCTGGGTGAGCGAGTGGTACCCGGCGGCGGTACCCGGCTCCCACCGCGGAGCCTGACCGGCGAGCCGCGCCGTGGCGGTCGTCCAGTCGTACAACTCCTCGACCTGGCCGTCCCAGTCGGGCAGCCCCGCGGTGTGCGACAGCAGCTGGCGCACCAGCACCTTCTCCTTGCCGACCGCGGCGAACCCGGGCCAGTACCGGGCGACCGGCGCGTCCGGATCCAGCTCACCCCGGTCGATCAGGACGAGCGCGCACAACGCCGTCATCGTCTTGGTCACCGAATACACCCCGACGATCGTGTCCCGCTCCCACGGAACCGTCCGTCCGGCGTCGGCGAACCCACCCCACACGTCCACCACGGGCTCCCCGTCCACGAAGACGGCGACGGCGCCCCCCACGTCCCCCTCGTCCAGGAGTGCGGCGAGCGCGGCGGGCACGGCGGTGAACAGGTCGTCGTAAGAGCCATGGATGTCGGCCATACAGCGTATTCAGCCGTCCCGGCGGGGCCGGGGCAACCCAATTTCCGGGGCTGTTCCGGGCAGGTGGGTTCTCCAGGGGGTTTACAGCGGGGGTCCGCTACTTCTTTGAGGGGACACCGGGTTACCTCTCCGAGCGGACGCCGGATCCGCCGCCGGGGACCTAGCGTCACCGGCATGACCAGACGACCCAGAACCCGTCGCGCCGTCACCGCCGCCTTACTGGCCCTGGCACTGCCGCTGCCCATGTTCGCGGCGGCCCACGCATCGGCCGCCCCGGCCGCCACCTCCGTGAACCGCACCCGGGCGGCCACCGACACCGACGTGTCCCCGGCCGAACTGCCCGCCCCGACCGGGCCGTACGCCGTCGGCCGGCACATCCTGCACCTCGTCGACGAGTACCGTCAGGACCCCTGGGTCCCCTCGGCGGGTCCCCGGCAACTCATGGTGTCGATGTACTACCCCGCCCGCCCCGGTACCGGCGGCCCCGCCCCCTACATGACCACCGAGGCCGCCCGGCTGCTGCTCCGGACGAAGCTCCCGGGAACCACGATCCCGGCCGAGGCGGTCAGCGGGACCCGCACCTGGTCGCACACCGACGCGGTCCCGCGGCACGGCAGGTACCCGCTGCTGCTGCTCTCCCCGGGCTTCACCATGCCCCGCACGGAGATCACCAGCCTCGCCGAGGACCTGGCCAGCCGTGGCTATGTCGTCGCTCTGGTCGACCACACCTACGAGAACACCGGCACCACGTTCCCCGACGGGCAGACCCTCACCTGCGCCGTCTGCGACGACCCCGACGCGTACCCGCCCGCGACCATCCAGGAGAGCCGGGCGAAGGATCTGTCGTTCGTCATCGACGCGGTGACCGACCGCCGCCACCCGGCCTGGCGCCACTCCGGCATGATCGACGGCAGCCGGATCGGCGTGGCAGGACACTCCCTCGGCGGCGCCGCCGCGGTCTCCACGATGGCCCATGACAAACGGGTCCTGGCGGGGGTCGACCTCGACGGCACCATCTTCTCGCCCGTCCCCGACGACGGCCTGGGCGGCCGCCCGTTCATGCTGATGGGCCACCCCGTGGGCACCGACGAGGATCCCACCTGGACGGACACCTGGAACCGCCTCACCGGCTGGAAACGATGGCTGACCGTCACCGGCTCCGATCACTCCAGTTTCACCGACATCCCGGTCCTCGCCGAGAAGCTGGGCATCCCCGAACCCCCGGACACGACGCTCTCCGCCCGACGCGCCGTCCAGCTCACCCGCACCTACGTGGCGGCCTTCTTCGCCCTCCACCTACGGGGTATCCCCGAACCCATCCTGAACGGCCCCTCCCCGGCCTACCCGGAGGTGACGTTCCACTCGCGGTGACCAGGACACCCGGGCGGCGGACGGACCAACGGGCCTCGGAATCGTCCGGAGCCCTCGCGTGTTGAGGTGAGTGGCCGTGGGATGCCGGTGGTGTGCCGACCGGGTGACCCGGATGACCGAGCTGACAGATATTGGAGGGGCCGAAATGGCTGCGCAGACGCAGAGGGCCGTGCTGGCGGGCGGATGCTTCTGGGGGATGCAGGACCTGATCCGCCGGCTCCCGGGGGTGACGGCGACCCGGGTCGGATACACCGGGGGTGACGTGGCGAACGCGACGTACCGCAACCACGGCACGCACGCGGAGGCCATCGAGATCCTCTTCGACCCCGAGCAGACCGACTACCGCGCGATCCTGGAGTTCTTCTTCCAGATCCACGACCCGAGCACCAAGAACCGCCAGGGCAACGACATCGGCCTCAGCTACCGCTCGGCGATCTACTACGTGGACGACGAGCAGAAGCGGATCGCCGAGGACACCATCGCGGACGTGGACGCGTCCGGGCTGTGGCCGGGCGAGGTCGTCACCGAGGTCGAGCCCGTCGGCCCCTTCTGGGAGGCCGAGCCCGAGCACCAGGACTACCTGGAGCGTTACCCGGACGGCTACACCTGCCACTTCCCGCGCCCGGGATGGCGACTGCCCACCCGAGCCAAGGACTGACCGACAGACACGAGACGGCCCGGCGGACGGCGGAGGGGCGCCGGTCATACCCATGAAACCCATGACCGGCGCCCACTGCGATCGGGTCCCTCAGACGGAGGGCGAGGGCGAGGGCGCGGGCACGGCGAGGGCGCGGGCACTGAGCCGGACTCGGTGCTCGACGTCTGGGGGCTGACCGCTGACCGGCCGATGCTCCGTTGTCCGGTTTCCGGCGGTCGATGTCCAACGTCCGGCGGTCCGGCGTCGGCGGTCCACCCCGCGCCGGTGCCTGCCGTACCGGCTGGGACACTTTCGCCATGGACACCACACCCGAGCAGATAAGCGCCCGGACAGCGGCCGCATGGACCGTCGCGCTCGCGATCCTGGGAGGATTCACCGGCTACGCGTGGGACGGACCGTTCCTCGCCGTCACCTGCGCACTTTCTCTGGCCGGCGGCGGCACGCTCGGCACGATCCTGTCCCGCCGTCTGATGATCGCAACCATTCGGGAAGGCCAGGGCAAGGCCGCCGCCCTCGGATACTCCGACGGAATCGCGGACATGATGGTGCTCGGGATATCGGCATACCGGGCCGCCGCCTTTCCGCTGGCCGGCCCCGACGCGGTGGACGCCACCGAGCGCATGGCGCGCCGCAAGGCCGCATACCGCCTCACGGCGGCCGACGGGCTCCCTCATCAGATCCGCGAGGCCGCGGCCGCCGCTCTCGAAGCGATCGACGACCGGCGTGGCCGCGAGACCCAGTCCGCCATGGAGGAGCTCATGAAGGCCGTCCGGGAGCAGCGCCGCGGGATGTGACCGCAGCCGGCTGCATCCCGCGCACGTAGCTCGACAGAGCCACTCCCCGGCGCCCCCCGCCGCAGTGGTAGATCATCCACCGGAACGACGGCTTGATCCTGAGGCCTTCGAGCGCACCCTCGGCCTGCCCGGTTCGCGGCGAGTTGTCTTGCTCGTCCAGTGGGCCGTTGCTAAGCCTTGGGCACTCGACTCCAGGGAGCAAGCTGTGCATCAAGAGCCCCCTCTTGCCGTTCCTCCGCGTTCACGTGTCCGGGGATTCGTCTGCGCCGTCGCGGCCCTCGCCCTCGTGACGCTCACCGCCGCGACAAGTCCCTCCGCCGCAGGCACCCGAACCGCGGCGGACCCGGCGGCCGTGGTCCGCGAGTGGAACGCCGTCGCCACCGACACGATCAAGGCCGGCCTCGGCCCACGTCCCTCCGGGCAGGCGGCGATCTGGGAGGGGTTCGTCTCCGTCGCCGTGTACAACGCCGTGGTGGGGATCGAAGGCGGCTACGCCCTCTACAAATGGCACGAGCGCGGTCCGGCCAAGGCCTCCTCCGCGGCGGCCGCCGCCACCGCGGCCCACGACGTGCTGCTCACCTGCTTCCCTGCCGCCAAGGCGCGGCTCGACACCGCCTACGCGGACTCGCTCGCCGCTCTCCCGGCCGGTCAGGCCAGAGACCAGGGCGTGAACTACGGAAAGCGCGCCGCCGCCCGCATCATCGAACTCCGGGAAGGGGACGGAAGGTTCGCGGACGTTCCTTTCACCGCTTCCCCGGCGCCGGGGGTCTGGCGGCCCACCCCACCCGCGTTCCAGCCCTTCATCGACACCTGGCTCGCCAGGCTCCGCCCCCTCCTGCTCTCCTCCCCGCAGCAGTTCCGCCCCGGCGTACCTCCCGCCCTCACCTCGACCGCTTACGCCAAGGATCTTCAGGAGCTGAAGACCATGGGCGCGAAGACCGGCTCGGGCAGGAGCGCACAGCAGACCGAGACCGCCCTCTTCTTCAGCGGCAACCTGGACGGACAGATCCAGACCGCCGTACGGGACCACGCCGCCCGGCACCGGCTGGGCATCGCCGAGACGGCCCGACTGTTCGCCGCGGTGAACGCGTCGGCGACCGACGCCGTCGTCACGGCATGGGACGCCAAGCTCCACTACGGCACCTGGCGGCCGATCACCGCCATCCGCCTCGCCGACACCGACGGCAACCCCGCGACGACCGCGGACCCCGCCTGGGAGCCGCTGCTCGTCACCCCACCGCACCCGGACTACGTCGCCGGCCATACGACCGTCGCCGCCGCCGTGGCACGCGCCCTGACCGGCGTCCTCGGCACCTCGCACATCGACCTCTACGTGCCCTCCGACGTCACCGGCACCACGCGGTACTACGGGTCCGCCGCTGACCTCGACCGGGACGTCGTCGACGCCCGGGTGTGGGGCGGCGTCCACTCCCGCACGGCGGACGTGGCCGGCTGCCGGGCCGGCGCTCACGTGGCCGCCTGGGCCCTGGACCACTACTTCCGGCCGGTCACCAAGAACGGCACCCAGCCGTTCCCGCCGACGGCCGGGCAGGACAGGCCCGCCGAGCCGAAGTGCGGCGACGGCAAAGCCTGAGCCACAGAGCCGAGGAGGCCCGGCGCCGAGCCGGGCCTCCGATCCGCGCCCAGGGCAAGCCGCGACCAGGTGCCCGCCAGTCCCACGCCCCCTCACCCGACCGAGCCCTACCCGATCGAGCCCTACCCGATCGAGCTTCACCCGACCGAGCTCCGCCCGACCGACGTCAACCGCTCCGATCGGCCCGAGCGCGCAGGTCGGGACGGCCTTGGAAACCATCGCGTGCGGCTGGTCCGGGCGCTGTCACGCGGAAGCCACCACCACACCGGCCATGACCTCGGGCGGGTTGGGAAGCAGTGACGCAAGGTGGTTCCGTACGAAGTCCGCAGCCCTCGAGATCGATTCATCGGCACCGGCCTGGTCCTGGAACACGCTGGTCGAGACCATCACTCCGTCCCCGGCATCGATCCAGAAGTAGGCCACGAAACCGGAGACCTGACGCATGAGCGGCACGAACTCCTCGTTCACGAGACGGGCCGCCTCGGCCGAATCGGTCACGCCTTCGTACCGCCGGATTGCTGCGTACATCCCCAAGCTCCTCACGGCGTTCTGGGTTCGTCCTCTGCTGAGACGTCGTACCCCCGCGGTGGCTGTCCGGCCCATGCGGCGTCCGCAATCACCTGAAGGGCCGCCTCGGGCGATCCGAACGGCGGCCGTCGGCCCGGACACCCGCCCCGGCGGTGCTGTGCGGCGTCAGCCGCGCCGCTGCCACCAGCGCCGCTTCTGCTCGCCCGGCCGAGGACCGGTTCCGGCCCCGTCAGGGGCTGACGTGCTGTCCGGCGGGAAGGCTTTCAAGGCGGCGCGGATGCGGTCGAAGGCGGCAATGGTGTGGTGGTCGCCCGCGGGGAGTGTCACTCCGACGCACACCAGCTTGAAACTGTTGTCGCCGAGGGGTACGCCGATGAACACCGGTGCGCCCACGCACCCTCGTGGCAGGTCTCCGATCCACCGGATGCCGCCGTCGTCCGAGCGTGTGATCCGGCCGATCACGACCGCCTGCTCTCGGGAGACGTCCCCGTCGTCGACGTGACCCAGCAGATAGGCCGGGACCGGCGGCTCACCGAGGTCGGCGATGTCCCCTTCCGTGGCCGCGATGCCGTCGGTGATCTCGTCGGTCGTCCAGTGCCAGCCCTTGCGGGCGCCGTGTGCGTGCAGCCCGGCGGAGGGCATGACCGCCACTCCCAGATCGCCGAGATGGGTCCACCGCTCCGCGAAGTCGAGCATCATCAGCTTCTCGGCGCTCATCGCGGGTGCGCACAGTTCGGGGCGCAGGGTGAACTCGGCCAACTCGACGCGGGCCGGCTCACTGGCGGTCACGAGGTACTGCCGGACGACCTCGCCCTCGGAGGTCGTCTCCACGAGTTCGTTGAACCAGAAGGCCGTCGCGTGCTGTTCCTCGCGGATGGCCCGCTGGAACGGAAGCGTCGAGCGGCCGACGTGATCGACTATCGCGTCGATGATCGCACTGGTGTGATCGGGCAGGTCAGACATGGGTCGAGAGGGTATTGCACGGTCGGAGACAGCCACCGGTCAGCATGGCGCGGCCCATCCGCGCGCATCCCTCCGGTCCTCGCTCTTCGACGTCGGCGACGGGCAAGGCTCTGCCGAACCGGATCGATGACCCGGTGCAAGCCCACCCCACGAATCCCCCGCGCCCCGCGGTCGCATGCCGAAGAGCGCGTTGGCCCACCACATCACGGCCACACCGGGGAGGAGGCGCCTTTGTACGCGACCCGTCTGCTCGTCACCACTGCGGACGAGGGCGTGGATCTCGTGCGCGAGTGGCGTGACGTCGCGGATGGCGACGGTCCACTCGTCCGCGTAGCGTCGTGCGGCCTCGCCGGAGAGGCCGAGTTGCAGAGACCGGTACGGCAGGGGCTGCAGGTGCAGATCCCGCTCGGGATCCCACTGCACACGAGCGGGCGCACGCTTCAACTCCCGCTGCCAGGCGGCTCGGTCGGGATGCACCCCGCGGGCGTAGCTCGACAGACTCGCGTGCCGCAGCGCCCAGTCGAAGCCGTCCCGGGTGATCTCGACAGCGAGAACGGTCTGCTGCCCCTCCTCGGCACCCCAGCCACAGCGGTACATCATCCACCGGAACGACGGTTTGACCCACGTCAAGCCGCGCTCACGAACCATTTTGCGGAGGCGGTTCACATCCCCGTAGTCGGCTGCCGAACAACCCAATGGGCCATACCTGGAACCTCGTAGGCTGCGCCTGGTGGTCAAAGAGGGTCAGCAGGCCGACGACCTCAACTCCCAGGTCGCGGCTGATCGTCAGTCGCCACTACCGCGGCTGTGGCCGGCGTCGCGAGTCCAGAGGGACAGGTCGCTGCTCGTCGCTACGGCAAGGGTCCTGCCGGAGGGCGAGAATCCAGCGGCACGGAGCTCGGAGTAGTAGGAGTGGAAGATGTGCCACCAGCGCTCCCCGTGCGGACCGGAGTGCGGCAGACCGCCGTCGCGTGAGAGCAGGACACGCTCGTTCGGCCAGGCCGGGGCAACGACCTCCAACTTCCAACCGTCTCCGCTGGCGGTGTGCAGTCCTCCACCGAAAAGCCCTGCGACGCGCACCCTGCTTCCGGCGACCGGTCCCAGCCCAGGACACCACTCGGCGGGATCCGCGTCACGGTTGTCGTCCTCGGCGTCCGGGTCACGATCCCGCGCGATCTTCTCCCCCGTGACGGCGTGGAAGAGCCCGTAACCGTCGTGCGAGACGACCATCACCAGGTCCTGGCCGGTGCGGGGATGCGAGGTGAAGCCGATACCGAGAAGCCCACCGACCGGGGCGTACGCGATGCGCCGCCAGGGCTCGGGGGCCTCTACCACCGGGGCGGCGAGGAGTCTTTGCCTCATCGCCTGCTGGTACGGGGAAAGCTCCGGCTCAGGAACCGGCTGGTCGACCGGAGGCCCGTCCTTCGTCCACTTCATCACGCACCCATGATCCATACTTCGGCGGATGCACCCAACTGTGTTGATACGGGCCTCTGGCAACTCAGGAGGCTCCCTCGAGTCCGGGAGTCCGCGAACCGCGCTGTTGACCGACATCAAGCCCTGCGCGCAGACCCTTCGTGAGCGGAGCCGGGCCCGAGCCGACTCCGTCACCCACTGGGCCCGTTGCCAGGTGGGTCCACACCCACGACCCGCGTACTACTGTCGACGCCCGAGTCCAGACGCATCCGTCGTTGCCTCACGGCCAATTGACTCCGAGAGTCATTGATGTCTGCCGCGAAGGCGCTCAGTTCCTCCAGGTCGTACGGGGCGATCGCGGACATGCGCTTCAGCTGTCCATAGCCTGCGTTGAGTCGCTGGCCGGCAGCCGTGGCTGCCGCGAGCACCTGGTCAGGCACCACCATCTCGGCCTCGGCGTAGCTGGCCCGCTGGGCGGTGCGACCGGCTTCGAGTTGCTCCAGGCAAAGGCCGACGCCAGCGCCCGTCTGCAGCGCATGCAGGAGGTTGACCTGAGCCTTCATGTATTGCCTGGAGGCCGTGTTCAGCGATACGTAGCAGGACCGACGCAGATCGACGAGGGCCTGTGGCCTCTCGCCCAGGCACGCCACCGGACGGCTGGTACGGACGGGGCCTGCGAAAGCCGCCTGACGGACCAGGTCAGGTCGCGTCGACAAACCAATGGTGGAACTGGGCACACCCTCGCGGCAGCAGCTTCGCCGGGGCTTTCAGGATCCCCGCGTCTTTGACGGCACCTCTGACGTCCCCTCAGGTCTCAGAGCAGGCTCTCGTCCCGGACGGCCCAGCCCGCACCCAGCTCTCGACGCAACACTTCCAGTGTGCTGATTGCCTGCTGCTTGAACTGTTGGAGCTCCTCGTCGGACCACGGCGACGGATCCGACGGAGAGCCCCAGTCGATCGACGACTGGTACCACTCGCTCAACCTGGCCAGCTCGGCCCGTGTCTCCGGCCTGATCGGGAGGCGCGCCAGGTCGCAGGGATAGCCATACGGACTGGCCATGTCCTCCGGCCACAGCGGGGTGTCCACGCCGGCCTCGAAGAAGAACCGCAGATAGTGGGTCATGCCGTACCTTCCCACAGACCGTCCCGTTCCCGCCTGGCCGACCGTCTTCCCCAGACCGCTCCGGCAGCGTGGTCGAGGTCTGCAAGCACGGCTCGATGACCCATGCCAGACCTGGCTCACAGACCTTGACCGTGACCATCCGGCAGGTACGCGGGATCCTGCAGCCTGTACATCTATCGAGAGCTGAACTACCCCGCCGCTGGTCGCCGATATTGCAGTGCGACGTGCGGACCATGGCCGTTAGGGTCACCCACCGTGGGCACGGACATCTACGGCGGGATCGAGTTCCGGCATCCCTACGCCGGCACCGAGGATCACGACGGTGAGCCGTGGGTGACGGCCATGGATCTGTGGCCGCTGTACGACGAGACCGACTACACGGCCTTCGGCCTTCTCTTCGGCGTCCGCAACTACGCGGGCTTCCGGCCGCTTGCAGCCGGTCGTGGTCTTCCCGCCGACTTGTCGAGCAACATGCGCTCAGTGCTGTGCTCCTGGCTCGACCAAGGCGAGATGGACAGCGCGAGCCGGGTCAGTTGGGCCGAGCGGCGTCAGGCGTCGATCGGACGCAGCACCGCGTAGTACGCGAACGGCGGACCGTACAGCCGGGCGACCCGCAGCCCGGCTCCCTCCGCCAGGCTGATCAGCGAGGACGGCCGGATCTGATGCCGGTCGAAGAACTCGCCGACCACCAGCCGCCCGAACGGCTTCAGCGCCCGGCGCAGCTCGGCCAGCGTACGCGCCGGATCCGGGATCTCGCCCAGCGCCGTCACCAGGTAAGCCGCATCGAACGAGCCATCCGCAAAAGGAAGTTCATGTGCGTCGGCGCAGTTCGGCACGATGTTGTCGACAACCCGCTCCTTGGCCCGGCGGCCCACGTGGTCGAGCATCTCCTGCTGGATGTCCACGATGTCCAGCTGGCCGTTCGGGCCCAGCTGCGGTGCGACGTGCAGCGACTGCAGGCCGGTTCCGGGGCCTATCTCCAGGATCCTCTCGCCCTCCCGGGCCTGCAGCACGTGGTCCAGACGCTTCAGGGTCAGGAACGGCAGCGGCAGGTCGAGCAGCCAGCGCTGAGAGTACGGGTACGGCGCGGAGTCGGTGAACCACCAGGTGGCGACGGCGGCGGCAGCGCCCGCGCCGATCAATGCCCGCGAATGCCTCATAATTCCTCCATAAATGTCCGATTGGATGATCGAAGCATCTCTGATGGTCAATCAGTTGTGTTTGTGTGCAATCTGCTTGCGCCGGCGCCGACTTTGTCGGCAGTCGACCCGAGCGGGCCGAACGAACCGCTCGTGGACCGCCGTTGCGGCAGGCCGGGGACTTCCCGAAACGGACCGGACCGCAAGCGCCGATCACGTCACGAGCTCTTCCGCTCAGCGGCCCGGCCGAGGGAAGGTCCGGGTCGCGAGAACCGCGCAGGCCACCGCCAGCGGCAACTCGGCGAAGACCGCCATCAGCACCGCCAGCTTGAAGTCCGAACCCGGGGCAGCCGTCATGGTGTCGAACCAGGCGTCGACCAGCAGCAGGGCCGAGGTCGCGGCGGAGGTCAGGCAGGCCCGGCGGTCGCCGCGCCTGAGGAGCAGTCCGGTGGAGAGCAGGCCGAGCGCCTCAAAGCTGTCCAGACCCGTCCACGTCCAGGCCCAGTGCGAGGCCTGAGCGGTGGCCGGCAGCCCGGTGCGCAGGAAGACCAGCCAGGGAATCATCGCCAGCCCGAGCACGGTGAGGACCGTGGCCGCCCGGCGAAGCAGCAGGGGGAACGTCGAAGCGGCCGCGGCCTTCGGAAGGATCCGCGGGACACCGGAGCCCGAACCGGCGTCCACGCGGACCAGACGGAGCGAATGAACGCCGGTCAGCTGAGTGCTCGCCATGACACCTGACTCCCTCCCGTGCCCGCCCCTCGGGCACAACATCAGCATGTCGTTCGCGCGTGCCCGAGGCAGTAACGCTCCTATCCGACTTGATGGTGGTGCTAGGTACGCCTTCCCTATCCGGCGACACCGCGAGGAGATCCGGCCTGCCTCCGCCCTGCAACGCGGCCCAGCCGCTGTTCACACCGGTCCTGGCCAGGCTTCAGCGCAGCAGACTGTCCGCCCTGCTGGGCATCGACATCGTCGCGACCCCCACCGCCTCCGGCAGTTGGCGCAGCCGGCACCGGATAGCCGAGACGCTCCGCTCGGAGGCACTCTGGCGCCAGCTCGCCTACCACGTGCCGGCCGGCCCCTTCGTGGCACTCGGCGCGCTGACCGTCCTCGGATCCTGGGCCCTCGGCGCGCTGTTCACGTCACTGCCGCTGTACGCCTGGGCGCTGCCCGCCGGACCGGGTGCCAAGGGCGAGCGCGTCTACGACTGGGCCGCCGCCCGCCTCCCGGTGGTGTGGGAGTTCGACGGCGACCAACACACCCACCAGCGCTGGATGCCGGCCCGTCGCAGCATCACCAGGCCCGAAGAGATCGCCTTCTACCTCGCATTCGCACCCCTGGACGCCGCCCTTGCGGACCTGGTCCGGATCGCCGGCTCGCGCTGGAAGAACGAGGAGTCCTTCCAGAGCGCGAAGAACGAGTGCGGCCCGGACCAGTACGAAGTGCGGCGCTTCGTGGGCCGGTACCGGCACATCACCTTGACCATGCTCGCCCACGCGTTCCTCGTAGTCATGGCAGCCCAGGAGCGAAAAAAGGGGCAAGCACCCGGGACACGCCCGACCTCGTGGACCTCACCCCGGCCGAGATTCGCCGTCTGCCGGCAACTCGACCCCGCCACCGTCCTGCGTCCCGCGACCACACCCTGACCTGGTCCACCTGGCGCCGCCACCACCAGGGACACCCCCGTCGTTGCCAAGACATGCGGCGCGGCCACTCGTTCGCGCGACATCCCCGCGAACACTCCTCCGCCCCGGCGCAGCCCCGCTACACTCCCGACCATCAGGACGCTGACCAGGGAAAACGAAGAACTCTCACTGGAGTACCAGGTCTGAGGCATGCACCTGGGCCGTCGTGCTCGGCCGGGGCGCTTCCGCGTGTGCGGGCCGTCGGGGGGATCGCCCGCACACGCAGAAGGTACTACTAGGTTCACCATGAGATCGGGTACACGTTTCATGGCACGGTCCTCCTGCGGTGCCCTAGCGTCGTGCCATGACGATTCCAGCGGGGCTGAGTCGCACGGTCCTTCGGGCACGGCGGGACACCGGCTTTCTGGCCGCTGGTGTGCCGCCGCACCTGGCGCTGGTGCCCGTGTGGAGCTGGGCGGCGACGATTACCGCCGAGACGGGGAACTGGCTCCGGACGGTGTCCGTGTCGGCCGCCCTGATCCTGCTCGGCACCCCGGTGCTGACGGCCGTTCAGCGGGCCCGCTACCAGGCGCTCATCGGTGTGGACGTCCCCCGGCTCACCCCCACCGCGCCGGGGAAATGGACGTGGGCCTCGGCCGCCCGGTGGCTCACCGCGACGCGGCCTTGGCGCAAGGTCGGCTACCACCTCCTGCTGGGCCCGCTGCTCGCGCTGCTGGAGCTGCTGGTGGTCGCGCTGGCGGCGGCGGGCCTGGCGGGCGTCATCGTCTACGCCTGGGCATGGGCGCTGCCAACCCGAATTCGCCAGCACTGGTTCGGCTACCTGACCCAGCTGCCGGTTTACACAGCGGCTGGACTCCTCCTCCTGTGCGCCCTGCCCTGGACCGCGCGGGCAGTAGCCCGGGCCGAGGCGCGGCTGGCGTTGGGCCTGCTCGGGCCCAGCCGGGCGCAGCGGCTCCAGGAGCGGGTCGATCAGCTGGCCGTGAGCCGGACCGACTTGATCGAGGCCGTCGACGCGGAGCGCCGCAGGATCGAGCGCGACCTGCACGACGGCACCCAGCAGCGGTTGGTGTCTCTCGCGGTCAACCTGGGTCTGGCCATTGCCACCCGCCCGGACCTGCCGGGTGACACCCGCGAGGTGATCGCGAGAGCGCACCTGGAGGCGAAGGAGGCGATCGCCGAACTCAATGACCTGGTGCGGGGGCTGCACCCGGCCGTGCTCGAAGACCGAGGTCTGGACGCGGCGTTGTCCGGGCTGGCTGCGCGCACGCCCCTGCCAGTGCGGCTGCGGGTCAATCTGGAGGAGCGGGTGGCGCCCAGCGTGGAGTCGGTCGCGTACTTCGTGATCTCGGAGGCGCTGACCAATGCGACGAAGCACGCCAACGCGATGCGTGCAGAGGTGACCGTCCGGCAGGTCGGCGAGGTGCTGCGAGTGCGCGTTACCGACGACGGGCTTGGCGGTGCCGACGCCGCCGCCGGCACGGGGCTGGCCGGGCTGGCCAAGCGGGTCGGCTCCCTCGACGGGGCCTTCCACGTCAGCAGCCCCGTTGGGGGGCCCACCACCATCACTGCGGAGCTGCCGTGCGCGCGGTGATCGCCGAGGACTCGGTGTTGTTGCGGGTCGGCCTGACCAAGGTGCTGGAGATGGGCGGGTTCCAGGTCGCCGCCGAAGCCGGCGACGCGGAAGGGCTGTTGGCGGCAGTGGCGGAGCACCGGCCCGAACTCGCCCTGATCGACGTCCGGATGCCGCCCGGCTTCACCGACGAGGGGGTGCGGGCGGCGATGGAGATCCGCCGGCGCTGGCCGGGGACGCCGGTGGTGCTGCTTTCGCAGTACGTGGAGGAGCGGTACGCGGCTGACCTGCTGTCCGCGAACACCAGCGGTGTGGGCTACCTGCTCAAGCAGCGGGTTGCCGATGTCGCCGACTTCGTGGCGGCGGTACGGCGGGTGGCGGACGGGGGCACGGCCCTGGACCCGCAGGTCGTCGCCCAACTGCTGCTGCGCCGCGACAGCGACCCGCTCGCGCGGCTCACCCCCCGCGAACGGGAGGTGCTCGGCCTGATGGCCGAGGGGCGCTCCAATGCCGGCATCGCGCAGGCGCTGGTGGTCAGCGAGAGCGCCGTGGCCAAGCACATCAACAACATCTTCGCCAAGTTTGACCTGCCCGTGGTCGACGCGGACCACCGCCGCGTCCTGGCCGTGCTGCGGTTCCTCGGAGTGTCCCGGGCCTGACCTTCCCATCCGTGATCACGATCTACGGCTGGAGTACTGGAAGAGCGATGGGAGCGAGGCACAGGTGACGCGAAGTTGCCTGTTCATCTGGCGGTGCGGAACTCGGAAGGCCTCGTGTATCTCGGCACCGGATCCCTGACTCGGGCCAGGACGATGCGCCATCCGGGCCATATCGAACACGTTCTCACCGACTGCGCCTTTCGGCTTCATTCGCCCTCGAGCAAGCCGGACGCGGACCGTGTCCGTCCTCCTCTCCCTCCGGTGGATCTCCCGAACCTGGAGTGGCTCCGACATGTGAACGGCGACCGAGCCAGTGCGCTCGCACAGTTCATCACCGGCTGGTATCCCGCTGCGTCTGAGACTGCTGAGCCACTGTCAGTACCGGCATCTCCCCTGGACCTGCCCGATGGACTGAAGCAGTTGTACCGACTGGCACAGCACCGCCCACGCCGTCTGGGAGCGCAGAACCGAGTCCTTCCCCTTCCCAAGCTTCAGACCGACCCCAAGGGGGAGATGCTCGCCTTCGGCGAAGAGAACCAGGGAGGATTCTTCTGGTCGCTGCTGTGGACACTCGACGGCCCCGAAGCTGATCCGACCGTCTGGTTCCGTGAATACGACGAATCACCGATCGCCGAGCAGGAACCCCTCAGCGGCTTCCTCATCCAGTTCTCGCTCTACGAAGCCTCCATGGGCGCCGACTACCTGGTACTCCCTCGCCAACTCACCGCGCAGCAGGTCGACCGACTCACCGAGGGACTCCTCTCCCCGTGCCCCTGCGCCCGTTCTGACGTTGGGCCCCCACGCGCTTCTACGTTGCTCCCGGACTCGTCCTGCATGTCTCAGACGAAGGAGGCGACAACGGGTTCAGCGCCTGGGCCGGCGCCACACACCGCAGTGCTCTCGCCCCTTTGGCCGACGTCCCCGTCGAGTGGAGCCGATTCGACGGGTGACATCGCGGGGCGGCACCGTAGCTTCGCCGCCAGACACCGGCAGAGGTCTGTGAACGCGGCTTGATGACTCATGTCATCCTGTCGAGCTTCCACACGGCGGGGAAACGACCCTCGCGGACGGCGGGCAGCCCGATCTCCGGGGAGTACGCCTGGTAGACGGTGATCGTGGAGTCCCCGTAGGCCGCACGGATCCCGCGTTGCGGTTGGTCCATGCCGTACAGCTTGGGGTCGGCCGGTTCGGGCGGCCACTGATTTTGTCGGGAACGCCGCCCCCTCAGCCCGCCCCGAAAGGGGCGCTCAGCTTGCCCCCCCGGCCCCGCTCCCGCCTCCCGCCTTTGTCCTGTGTCCTTGTCGAATCGGGACGGCGAGGCCCCACGACGGCGTCAGACCGTGAGGACGAGCTTGCCCTGGAGGTGACCGCCGTCGAGCAGTCGGTGTGCGTCGGCGACACGCTCGAACGGGAACGTCTCCTGCACATGGACCCGGAGCCTGCCCTGTTCGACGAGTTCGACGAGACCTCGCAGGGCGATCGGATCGGGGTCGACCGCGATGCCGCTGAAGCGCATGCCGGCCGCCTCGTACCTGGCGATGAGCTCCGCATCCTCCTCGGCGACCGCCGTCACCAGGTGACCGCCCGGGCGGAGCACTTCGAGCGACCGCTCCACGGTGTCGCCGCCGATCGTGTCGAGCACGACGTCGACGTCGCGGACCGCCTCGGTGAAGTCGACCGTCGTGTAGTCGATCACCTCGTCGGCGCCGACCCCCTCGACGAACTTCCGCTTGCTCCCGCCGGCGGTCGCGATCACGTGCGCGCCGAGCGCCTTCGCGATCTGGATCGCGACATGGCCGACCCCGCCACCACCGCCATGGACCAGGACACGGTCGCCCTCGGTCACGCCGCCGAGGTCGACGAGGCCCTGCCACGCCGTCAGCCCGACGATCGGCAGGGCCGACGCCTCGACGTGCGAGAGCGAGGCCGGTTTGCGCGCCAGGTGCAACGCCGGCGCCGACACGACCTCGGCGTACGCGCTCGCCGCCCGCGGGAACAGCGGCATCCCGAACACCTCGTCGCCGGGCCGGAACCGCCACGTCTGCGGCGCCTCCTCGACCACACCGCTGATGTCCCAGCCGAGGACGAACGGCGGCCGGCCGAGCAGCGGGAACTCACCGGCGCGCAGGCGCGCCTCCAGCGGGTTCAGCCCGATCGCCTTGACACGGACCAGAACCTCGGTCGGAAGGGGCTGGGGCTCGGGCGCGTCCACGATGGTGAGCACCTCGGGACCGCCGAGCGTCTGCTGGGTGATGACTCGCATGACTCTCCTGGCTTTGTTGGGAGGGGGAGAGGACCCAGGCTAGGTTTCCGACGGGAACCAGCAGGTACCCGTGGCGGGGGTACCTTTGCCGCCATGAGCGGTTTCGGTCCCGGCGATCCCTTTCTCGCCGACTGCCCGGCGCGTCTGGCCGTCGAGCTCATCGCCGACAAGTGGACGGTGGTCGTGCTCTACGGCCTCAGCAAGGGCCCGGTGCGCCATGGCGAGCTGATCGGGCTGATCGGCGGCATCTCCCGCAAGATGCTCACCCAGACACTCCGCCGGCTCGAGGCGCACGGACTCATCAGCCGCCACGCCTACGCCGAGGTGCCGCCCCGCGTCGAGTACGAGCTCACTCCGCTGGGTGCGACGCTGATCGAACCGATCCACATGCTGACCGAGTGGGCGAGGGCGAACGGCGACGCAGTGCTCGACGCACTGGACGCCGACGCCGAGCCGGTCGCCCATGACGACTGAGGCCCCCTGGGGTACTTATGCACGATCCAGTCGGACCGGTGTCGGGGGCGTGTACCAGCATGAGGTTGTGGCCAACCAACTTGCCCAGCGAACTGCGTCTGGTCCTGAGAGCCCCGGAGCAGTTCCGCGTACAGGCTCGTGCCACGGAGGCGAACGTCCCTGAGCGCCTTGCGCGTTCGGGTGTACGTCCCACGTACACGCCGGCCGTGACGCCGACACGACGGCGGCTGCACATGGCCGGACTTCCTTCGTACGCACGCCTGGCATCACCCGATGCTCACCCGGACACCGGGACCACCGCTACTTGACAGTGTCTCGGCTCGGTCGTCATGAAGGGAGCTGTTCCCTGATGGCCGGGAGCGCGTAGCCGGTGATCGCGGCCATGACGGAACCGGCCGTGCGGCTCGGATCACTCTTGGGGGAGATCGTCCACCAGGTGTCCTGGGCCGCGGGAAGGAGGCTTCCTATGCGGCTGTGCCAGGCTGCCGGGCCGTACACGACGTTCGGGTCGGGCCGGGCGGGCAGGTGCGGCAGGCGCTCACGAGCCTGCGCCCAGGAGGTCTTGCCGGTAGCGGTGACGTTGACCGTGAACTCGACATGCCCCGCCGTGTTGTACGCGGACCTCTGGAAACGGAGGAGAGCCCACGACGCCGGGTGGGGCAGTTCGAGGACCTGCCCCGAGCCCTTGAACCCGAGCGCCCGCAGCGCAGGGGCGATCCGCGCGCGCATCATGGAGACGAACACCTCCTGCGCCGTGGGCGGGCCGCAGTAACCCGCCGGGTTCTTGTCGAGGTGTTGCTGGTGGTAGCTCTCTACTCCAGGTGTCATAAGAACTCCTGCAGACATAGGGGGAGTTGGCGTGACCGGCAGCGATGATTTACTGATCGTTTCAGAATGCGGTTCGGAGGCGGCGGAGGCATATGAGGCTGCAAGCCAGTTCGAGCAGGCCCTGGTGGAGATCAGCGCGTCGTTCGTAGCGGGTGCGGAGCCGTTTGAACTGGTGCAGCCAGGCCAAGGCACGTTCGACCACCCGGCGGACCCTGCCCAGTCCGGAGCCGTGGGCGACGCCGCGTCGGGCGATCACGGGCTTGATGCCGCGCTTCCACAGCAGGCGGCGATACTTGTCGAAGTCGGGCCCGGTCGGCGTACAGGCGCCGGGGCTTGCGGCGGGGGCGTCCTCGCAGTCCGCGGATCGATGGGATGGTGTTCAGCAGGGGCAGAAGCTGGGTGACGTCGTGCCGGTTGCCGCCGGTGAGCGTGACGGCGAGCGGGGTTCCGTGGCAGTCGACGATCAAGGGGTGCTTCGAGCCGGGGCGGGCGCGGTCGACGGGCGAGGGGCCGACGTGATCCCCCCTTGAGAGCCCGGATGTGCGAGCCGCCCACGGCACGGTCGTCCAGGTTCAGCAGGTCGGTGCGGCGCAACTCGCTCAGCAAGCGGCGTGCAGGCGGGGCCGGACACCTGCCTCGGTCCAGTCCCGCAGCCGGCGCCACGCCGTCACTCTGGAGCAGCCCACGGTCTCCGCCGGAACGTCCCGCCAGGCGACACCGGTCCGCAGCACGAACAGGACGTCGGCGAGTGCTGTTCGGTCAGGAACACGCAACCGCCCGGGATGACGGCGGCGCCGTTCGGGAGCAGGTGGCAGCAGCGGGGCCACACGCTCCCACAGGTCGTCCGGAACGAGAGCAGCTCGCGCTCGGACACCCTGTCGACCAGACCGTCGAGCACAAGACCCGCGGCTCACCGCATTCTGAAAAGATCAGTAGACGCGCTGTCCATGCTGAGCCCGCCAATGCGTTGTTGCTGGTCACCGCCGATTGGACAAGCTGGCCAAGGGGTTGCCGGTTCGGCTCATTTCTGTGTTGTAGATGTGTTTTGCGTGTGGGTGTGATGTGTCGAGTCCGTGACCGGGGGTGAATGGGTCGAGGGGGGCATGGTGGTACCCGTTCGTGACGACTCGTCCGTTGAACGACTCGGCCTGATGTGACGTACCAGGTACTGCGGGCGGCAACGCGTCGCCCAGGGAACGTCGCCGGCGTACGGCAATCGGCGACCAGGGGAAGGGCTGAACAATTTCAGTGGATTCGAGCCGTTCGGCTGGCGGCTCTCTCGACTTGGCCACCCCGCCTCCTGACCAGGGGGAGAGGGCGAGCGGAACGCATGTGCGCCGGCAAGTGCTGGGCCTGGACGGCCTCCGTGGCCTGGCGGCACTGTATGTAGTCCTGTTCCACTGCTGGTTGTATACCTTCCCGGGCTACCCCAACAGTTCGGCGCCTCCGTGGTTGGGCGGCTTGATGTTCGGGCGTCTTGCTGTCGTCTTCTTTCTGGTGCTGTCCGGGTTCTCTCTGGCAATCTCCCCGGCGCGTCACGGTTGGCGGTCGGGCGGCGTTGGCCAGTTCCTGCGTCGGCGCGCTTGGCGCATCCTGCCCCCGTATTGGGCGGCACTGATTCTGAGTTTGCTCATTTCGTGGTTCGTGGTGCCGGCTTCGCACTTCGGGCCACCGACCCGCGCGACGGTACTGGTGTATGGCCTCGTTGCCCAGGACATGGTCACCGCTCCGACTCCAAACGGTGCGTTCTGGTCGATCGGAGTGGAGTCCGAGCTCTATCTCCTGTTTCCCCTTCTTCTGTTTGTCCGTCGACGGTGGGGTGCTGCGGTATTGGCCGTGTGCGTGACGCTTCCGGTGGTCGCCGGTGGGCTGATGGCGGCTGGTGCATCCCCTGTGGAGGGCGATAACTGGCTCGCTCCGCATCTCGCCCCGGTGTTTGCTGCCGGCATGATAGGCGCAGGGATCATCAGTGCGTCGGACAGGATTCGACGTCTGCCGTGGGGATGGCTCGCTGCCCTGGCGGCCCTGCCTGTCCTGGCTCTTGGTGCCGTCCGGGGCCCTGTCTGGACGGTGAACCATTATTTCTGGGTAGATCTCGCCATCGCTCCGGCCATGACGATGGTTCTTGCCGCGGTTGCCACCGGCAAACCCGCATTCCTGATAAGGCTGTTGACCACACGTCCCGTTCGCGGTCTCGGCAACTTCTCCTACAGCCTTTATCTGATTCATCTTCCGATCGTCATGGCCGTGATTCGTCGAATAGCCCCTCACTTTGTGTCAAGCGGGCTGCCCACGTTCTGGTTCACGCTGGCCCTGGGTCTTCCGGTTTCGATACTCGGGGCCTGGCTATTCTCCAAGGTCTTCGAGATGCCATTCAAGCAGAACAGGTCCTGGAAGTCTTTGGTCGCGCAGGGAAGCGCCCAGTGGGCCGCCAGGCATGGGAAAGACCGTCAGCGGACTTACGAGGAGCAGCCTGTCGAACGCTGACGGTGTGTCGTTTCTGTTCCTGCCGCGCAGACACCTGGCACACGGGACGCCCAGAGTGGAAGGCCGGAATTCGAAGAACCCCGCCGACAGGAACTGACATGTGGATCAGCCACTTGTGCAGCCGGACCCGCAGCAGGCCGACCGTCTCAAGGCTTTGACGGACAGCGGTCCAGGTTCGCGCCGTGCCCATAGCCCACCCCGGGCAAGGCCAATGAAAGCCTCACCGTTCGGCAGTAGGCCGAGGGAGCAGCGCTTCCCCTTCCACTCCTGCGGCAGACGTGACCGGAGGGTGGTCCGCTTCGCACCAAGCGGCCGGTCTCCGCCGTCTCAGGTTGTGGGTGATCAGCTTGTCGCGGCGGATTTCTGCCCAGAGGGGGTGACGGCGTACCACTCTTTGTCTTTCCCCTGGCCGTTTACCTGCCCGGCCTTTGTGTCGCCGATGTACCGATAGAGCGGCCAGCCAGCGAGGGTCAGCTGCTTCATGCCGTTCCGGTGGACCGTACCGAGGAGGCTGTGCTCAACCCCTGAAGTCTGCACTGAGTCCTGCACGATGACTGGGATCCACGTTTTTGTGCACGCACCCGTGCACGTCCACTTCGAGGGGGCCGGCTGGTCCTTGTCATAGCGGTAGAGGGCCAGCCCCTTGTCGTCGGTGACCACGATGCCAATGCTTTTCATCGACCTGGCCATCACGGATGTGGTCGTGGCCGGGTGTCCGCTCTCGGAGCTGCTGACGTCGCCCGGTGCTGAAGCAGCCGATGCGGAGGGCGCGGGACCCGAGGTGGCCGGCGCTGTCGGAGCAACGCTGGCGGGGTTGGTGCCGGTCGAGGAGCCGCACGCTCCCAGCAAGAACGCGGAGGCGAGCCCTACGACCAGGTTCGGGACGGTGCGTCGCGGGATCAAGAAGTCGCCTTTCGTCGGGAGTCGCATCTGCCTGTTCCCTTAGTACGTCGGCCGGCTGCCGCCCTCTCAGCCACCGCTATGCCATGACGCAGTCTTGACCATCGCCGAGCTTGCTCGCCGGCTGGAACGCTGTCAGCGAGCCGAGGAACCGCATGCCGCTCACCCCCGGCCAGCGCCTCAACCACCCGATCCTGTGCCTCACTCACGTCAGTGCGTATGACCGCTCGCACCCAGCGCCGGATCCGCGTTCTTGACCGTCAAAGGCAGCAACTTCGTGTCGGTCGGGTCGATTTGTATGGCCGTATCCATCTGCGGGCACACACCACAGTCGAGGCCATCAGGTGCGCGACTAGGTCAGCCCTCATCTTCGTTAGGTCAGCCCTCATCTTCGTTGGGAACAGGCGCGACGCCGACCGGGCACGAGACGCCCGTCCCGCCCAACCCGCAGTACCCGCCCGGGTTTTTGCTGCTCGAAAGGTACTGCTGGTGGTAGGCCTCGGCCGGGTAGAAGGGGCGGGGCTGTGCCGGGAGGATCTCTGTGGTGATCGTCTTGCGGTGGCCGGAGTAGGTGAGGGCCTTCTGGTAGGCCTCGCGGCTCGCCTCGGCCGTGGCTGCCTGCTCGGGGGTGTGGGTGTGGATCGCCGAGCGGTACTGCGTGCCGACGTCGTTGCCCTGGCGGAAGCCCTGCGTGGGGTCGTGGGACTCCCAGAAGGTCTGCAGGAGGCGTGCGTACGAGATCAGCTTCGGGTCGAAGACCACGCGCACGACCTCCGTGTGGCCGGTCAGGCCCGAGCAGACCTCCTCGTAGGTGGGGTTCTCGGTGTGGCCGCCCTGGTAGCCGACGAGCGTCGTCCACACACCCGCCGGGAGCTGCCAGAACTTGCGCTCGGCTCCCCAGAAGCAGCCGAGGCCGAAATCGGCCACCTCCAGGCCCTCGGGGTAGGGGCCCTGGAGAGGGTTGCCCAGGACGGTGTGGCGGTCGGGGACCTTGAATATGGGCGCGGGGCGGCCCTTGAGTGCCTGCTCGGCGGTGGGCAGTTGGGGCGTGCGGCCGAAGAGCATGGGGTCTCCCTGTCGGTCCCGGGGGCGGGGTGTCTGCCCCGCGGCGGCACCCCTCACAACGTGCCGGGTGCCGTCCGAATTCCGCTCATGTCGGGGGCGGGCGGGCGCGGGCTGGCAGGCCAGGTCCGCGGGCGCCCTCGGCACCGTTTCCGGTGTCGCTTCCGGGTCAGGCCGGCTGTGGGGCCGGGGGCAGCAGCGCGCGCAGCGGGGCCGTGTCGGGGCGGTCGGCCAGCGCAGCGTCCACGGCGGCGTCCAGCGCGGCCTCCGTGCCCGCCTCGCCGTCCAGGTCCGACGCCGAACCGGGCAGCCGTACCGCCGCAGGACGCGACCAGGAGAACTCCCAGTGCAGCAACGACCGCGCACTGAACTCGGCCAGCACCATGCTCTGCAACGAGTCCCGCAGCACCGGCCGTACCAGCTCCCGGAACGCCCGGCCCTCCGCGGCCGCCGCCTGGCCGGACAGCGGCAGCCGCTGTGCCAGCTGCCACAGCTGACCGTCGTCGATCACCGTGAGCAGCGCGGGCAGCGACGGCGGGGCCTCGGTGTGGAACGCCAGCGCCCGGTGCAGCGGGGTGTCGAGCGAGGCCAGCCCCGCGGCCATCGACGAGCCCAGCAACTGCTCCCACTCCGGCGCGTGCTCGAACTGCCGTACCTCGTCCGTCAGCACCGCGTCCTCCAGCGCGGCCAGCGTCCGGGCCGGGTCGGCCAGCACCGCGAGCGCGGGGCCGTCCGCCTCCTCGTCGCGCCCGTCGGCGGGCAGTTCCTCGATGCGCAGCACCCGGTTGGCGATCGGCGGATGCGAGTCGTACGGCGACCTGGGCTCCGTCGGCAGCTTCTCCCGCATCCTCGCCAGCTCCGCCTCACGCGCCGTCAGCATCCGGCCGAAGCCTCCGAAGAACTGCCCGCGCGGCGGCAGTCGGCGGGCCTGGACGCCGAGCGTCGCGTACGACTCCAGGTAGAAGTCGTGCGCCGTGGCCAGGATCGGGATCTCGCGCAGCGCCGATGCGGTCGCGTCCCGCCCGGCGATCCGCGCGGCGGCCAGGTCGGCGGCGTACTCCTGCGCGCGGGCCGTCGACAGCGTGGCCCGCATGTAGAGCTTCGCGTACGCCGTGTAGATCGCCGCCATCATCCGGTAGGTGACCCCGGCGCCGGCGGTGTCGATCTCCTTGGCCTTCTTGCCCTTCGCGGTCCGCTCGGCGGCGGCCTTCTCCTGCCGGGCGCGCTCGGCCGCCTGCTTGCCGTCGGCCTTCGCATGGAAGTGCCCGACGGTCCGCCCGATCTGCACCCGGCCGCGTACGACAAGGGCCGACAGCCGGGTGTCGCCGCCGGTGAAGTGGCCGTACTCATGGGCGAGTACGGACTTCAGCTGGGCCTCGGTCAGCCCGGTCAGCAGCGGTACGCCGAGATAGAGGCTGCGCGGTCCGGGGCGCAGGCCGAGCAGCCGGGGTTCCTCGCTGACCGCCGCGTTGACATCACCGGTGAGCACGATGGTGTCCGGCGCGCGTGTCCCCGTCGCCGCCGCGAGCTCCCTCACCAGCGCCCACAGCCGAGGCTCGTCGGCCTCCGTGACCGGGAGTCCGGCCGGGCCCTCGCCCCTGGGTGTGCGGAGCATGAACATGCCCCTCACGACCGGCATGGCCAGCAGCAGGGAGACGATCGCGATCTTCCCGGCGGCGGCCCCGGGCGCCCAGGTGAACGCCGCCACGTCGAGCGTGGCCAGCGCCGCCAGCAGGACGAGGCTCAGCAGATAGAAACCACAGAGCAGAACAAGGGCGCGCAGCGCCCGCAGAGTTGCGCCCATCGGGCAGATCCCCCCACCGGACCCCAGAAAAGGGAACCGACAACGACACGGAAAACGAACAGGGCCATCTGAAGACGGACGCCCGTATGTGGTGCGGGTGGTGCTGGTGATGCTGCTGTGGGGGGATGCCGGAGTATGCCGTACCGCAGGTCAGGGCGCCAATTCGGGCGCTCCGTAAGGGGTATGGGGCTGCATTCGATGCGTGGCTGCCGGCGCGCGGGCGCGCTCAGCCCCCACCCGCCACCCGCGGCCGGCACACGACCGGATCTCTCTGCCGGCGTCCTCAGCTGCGCAGCGTCGCCGGACTGCCCCCGTTCGCCTCGTACCCCGCCACGGCCAGCGCGCGGTAGAGGGCGAACTCGGCGGCCGGGTTCGCGGACAGCGTCCACGGCAGGGCCCCCACATGCCCGTCGACGCGTATCAGTTCGCCCATGGCCTCCGCCCAGCGTTCGGAGCGCACCAGGAAGAAGACCAGCAGATGCCGGACGTGGGCGAGCATCGGGTCGTCCTGGCGGGCCGAGTGCACGGCGTGCAGCGCGCCGTGCACCGCCTTGGTGACGACCTCGCTCTGGTAGAGGCTCGCCACCAGGTTCACCTCGGGGAGGTGCTCGAAGACCGCGAACAACGGCATCGCGGCCAGCAGCGAGCCCTGCGGGGCGCGCGCTGCGGCGGCCTCGGCGAAGGAGTACGCCAGCTCGCGCGAACCGTGCCACTTCTCGCACCAGTAGTGCAGCGCCGCCAGATGCGCCCCCATGTGCGTGGGCGCCCGGTCCAGGATCTTCAGCCACAGCTTCTCGAACTCGGGCTGCGAGTAGTTCAGCCCGCGGGCCACCGACAGCTCGATGACATACGGCACCGGGTCACCGGGGGACAGCAGCGCCGCCTGCCCGCACGCGTCCCTGGCCTCCTCCATGATGATCCGGAAGTCGTCGGTGCCCGGCGTCGACGTCCGCCACGCCTGCTGCACCAGGAACTCCGCGTGTACGGCGGCGCCGCCCGCGTCCTTGGGCTGCTCGGCCCGCCACACCCGCAGCCACTGCCCGCCCGGCGTCTCGCTGACCCCGCCCGGGCGCTGCTGGAGCTCCAGCGCCGCCGCGCCCGCGAAGGCCTGCACGCGCTGCCAGCGCAGCTCACCCGCGATCTCCGTGCCCGCGAGCAGTTGTGCGGCCGCGCGGTGGTCCTGGGTGCGCTGCACGATGTCCAGGACGTCCAGCAGGTCCTGGTCGGGGCCGGGCATACGGACGTCGAGGTCCTCCTCGCGCACGAATCCGTAGTCCGCCGGGTCGGCGGCGTCCGGGTGGCCCGGGTGGACGCGCTCGATCATGCCGCGCCGCCGCCGCAGGACGGGGAGCAGCGCGAAGCTCAGCAGGAGCAACGCCATCAGGGCCCAGAGAATCGCCATGCGTCAAGCGAACCAGACGGCGCCGACAAATGGCCAACCGGTGCCCCGGGCTGTGGACAACCGGCGGCGCGTCCTGTGGAAAACGCGCCGGGCGCGTGGGAGCACTAGGCTCACTACTCATGAGCGACAGGCACATCAGTCAGCACTTCGAGACGCTCGCCATCCACGCGGGCAACACGGCGGACCCCCTCACCGGTGCGGTCGTACCGCCGATCTACCAGGTCTCGACCTACAAGCAGGACGGCGTCGGCGGTCTGCGCGGCGGCTACGAGTACAGCCGCAGCGCCAACCCCACCAGGACCGCCCTGGAAGAGAACCTCGCCGCCCTGGAGGGCGGGCGCCGCGGGCTCGCGTTCGCGTCCGGTCTGGCGGCCGAGGACGCCCTGCTGCGCACCCTGCTCAGCCCCGGCGACCACGTGGTGATCCCCAACGACGCGTACGGCGGCACGTTCCGGCTGTTCGCGAAGGTCGTCTCGCGGTGGGGCGTGGAGTGGTCCGTCGCCGACACCAGCGACCCGTCCGCCGTGCGCGCCGCGATCACCCCGAAGACCAAGGCGATCTGGGTGGAGACCCCCTCCAACCCGCTGCTCGGCATCACCGACATCGCCGCCGTCGCCCAGGTCGCCCACGACGCGGGTGCCAGGCTCGTCGTCGACAACACGTTCGCCACGCCGTACCTCCAGCAGCCCCTCTCGCTCGGCGCGGACGTCGTCGTGCACTCGCTGACCAAGTACATGGGCGGTCACTCGGACGTGGTCGGCGGCGCGCTGATCGTGTCCGACCAGACGCTGGGCGAGGAGCTCGCCTACCACCAGAACGCGATGGGCGCGGTCGCCGGGCCCTTCGACTCCTGGCTGGTGCTGCGCGGCACCAAGACGCTCGCGGTGCGCATGGACCGGCACAGCGAGAACGCGACGAGGATCGCCGACATGCTGAGCAGGCACGCGCGCGTGACGCGTGTCCTCTACCCCGGCCTGCCCGAGCACCCGGGGCACGAGACCGCCGCCAAGCAGATGAAGGCCTTCGGCGGCATGGTGTCCTTCCAGGTCACCGGTGGCGAGGAGGCGGCTGTCGAGGTCTGCAACCGTGCCAAGGTCTTCACGCTCGGGGAGTCCCTGGGCGGTGTGGAGTCGCTGATCGAGCACCCGGGCCGGATGACGCACGCCTCCGTGGCCGGTTCCGCGCTGGAGGTCCCGGGCGACCTGGTGCGGCTCTCCGTGGGCATCGAGAACGTCGACGACCTGCTGGAAGACCTGCAGCAGGCGCTGGGCTAGGTCACCAGTCGATGACGGGTGGAGTCGTCGTGGACGGCGGCTCCACCCACGGGTGGGCCATGACCGCCCAGACGGTGAACGCCACCACGGCCGCGCACAGCAGCAGCCACAGCAGCCGGCGGATCCTGTGGCTGCGGCGCAGCATGCGGCTGCCCCGGCGCACCACCTCGCCGTAGAGGTCGGGCGGTACCGGTGGCGGCGTCCGTTCCATGATCCGCCGGGCGGCGGCCTCGCGTTCGGTGCGGTTCACGACGGCGCCACCTTCGCTCCCATCACCCTGGGGCCCGGCTTCCTGGGCGGGTGCAGCAGCGTGGCCGTCGCCCGGTCGCAGATGGTGTGCACGCGGTCCGTGGGCAGGCCGAGCAGCGCCGCCGTCTGCTCCTCGGCGACCCCCTCGTACAGCCGTAGCACCACGATCAGGCGTTCCTGGGGCGTCAGGACGGCGAGGGCGCTCTTCGGGTGCGGGCGGCCGCGGCTCAGCGGGCCGCCGTACTGGTGCCAGGCGGAGTTCGCGAAGCGGAGTGCGAGGTACTGGCGGGCCCGGTCGTACGGGTCCTCGCCGCGCAGCCGGTCCCAGCACGCGTACGTGTGCGCGAGCGCGAGCGTCAGCAGGCGTCGCGCGCGTGGATTGGCGTCCGGGGCCTCGGCGGTGAGCAGGGTCGCGGCATGCAGCAGCCGTCCTGCCGCGCCCGCGACGAATGCCTCGAACTCCCGGGCCCGGCGGGCGCCTTGGGACGCCTGCCGATCGCGCACCGTGCCTCCCCGTCCACGGGATCCCGCCGCGTCCGATACCCGGACACGTGTCCGACGGGGCCCGGTCTCATATGAGGCCAGGGACGGCCCCACGGTCAAGAGCCGGACGGCACGAGCGTGTGCCGGATGTTCTCGGAGGGCGGCGGGCGTCCGTGCGCGCGTGTGCCGGGGCCGGTGCGTGTCCGTGCCGGGCGGATGCTTCAGCGCGGGCGGGGGTCTCCGCGACCGGCCGGGGGTTCGGGAAACAGACGGGTTCCGTGCCAGGCGGTGGGGGCGGGAAGCACGTTCGGGAAGCACGAGGGTTCCGTGCCCGGCGGGTGTCCATGCCCGGTGGACGGTCAGGAGGCCGGGGCGGGGCGTCCGTGCCGGGGGATGTTCCGGTGGTCGGTGGTCGGCGGTCTCTGTGTCCGGCGGATGCCCGGAAGGCCGACGGATGTGTCCCTCGCCGGTGGGAGGCCGGGCAGCCCGACGGAGGTCCGTGCCCGGGGGACGGTCAGGAGGCCGGCGCGGTGTCCGTGCCCGAGGGGACGGCCATGCGGGCGGAAAGGGCGGTGTTGAAGCGTGTGAGCAGCGCGCAGAACGTCTCGCGCTCTTCCGGCTCCCAGTCCTGCGTCAACTCCGCCATCAACTGACGCCGTGACGAACGTACTTCCTCCAGCCGGGACATCCCGCGCGGGGACAGCTGGAGCACCACGGCCCGCCCGTCCTCGGGGTGCGAGGTGCGCTTGACGAGCCCGGTGTCGACCAGCGGAGCCACCTGCCGGGTGACCGTCGAGGAGTCGATCCCCATGCTCGCGGCGAGCGCCTTGACCCCCATGGGGCCTTCCTTGTCGAGGCGGTTGAGCAGCAGATACGCGGCGCGGTCCATGGAGTTGCGCACCTGCCCGACGCCGCCGAGCCGGGTCTGTTCGGCACGGCGGGCGAACACCGCCACCTCGTGCTGCAGCGTGTCCAGGAGACCGCTGTCACCGACGGTCGTCATGTCCATCGACATTTCAGGTGTTGTGGGCATGGCCGGGGGCTCACTTCATGAAGAGTGCTGTGGTGGGGGACAGAGTACGCGGACAGGGGGCGAGCCGTACCGGCGCTGCGCAAACCGGTCTCGGAGCTTGGTCACACCCGCGCCTTCGGCCTGTGAACTGCGAGACTTGAGTCATGAGCTACAGCACGGCTGACTCCTTGCGCCACGTCACCCTGGACGATGTGCGCGGTGCGCAGAAGATGCTCACGGGCGTGGCGCGGGTGACCGCGATGGAGGGCAGCAGGCATCTGTCCGCGCAGGTCGGGGCACCGGTCCACCTCAAGTGCGAGAACCTCCAGCGGACCGGTTCCTTCAAGCTGCGCGGCGCCTACGTCCGGATCGCCGGGCTGCTGCCCGAGGAGCGGGCCGCCGGGGTCGTGGCCGCCAGCGCCGGGAACCATGCGCAGGGCGTGGCGCTGGCCTCCTCGCTGCTCGGCGTGCACGCGACGGTGTTCATGCCGAAGGGCGCCCCGCTGCCCAAGATCAGCGCCACCCGGGAGTACGGCGCGGAGGTGCGGCTGCACGGCCAGGTGGTCGACGAGACGCTGGCCGCCGCCCAGGAGTACGCGGCCGAGACCGGTGCGGTGTTCATCCACCCCTTCGACCACCCCGATGTCATCGCCGGTCAGGGCACGGTCGGCCTGGAGATCCTGGACCAGTGCCCGGAGGTCGGCACGATCGTCGTCGGTATCGGCGGCGGTGGGCTCGCGGCCGGGATCGCGGTCGCGGTGAAGTCGCTCAGGCCGGACGTGCGGATCGTCGGTGTCCAGGCGGCGGGCGCGGCCGCGTACCCGCCCTCGCTCGCGGCCGGGCACCCGGTCACCGTGCAGAACCCGGTGACGATGGCCGACGGCATCAGGGTCGGACGGCCGGGCGACGTGCCGTTCGCGATCGTCGAGGAGCTGGTCGACGAGGTCCGTACGGTCGGCGAGGACCAGCTCTCCGCCGCGCTGCTGCTGTGTCTGGAGCGGGCCAAGCTGGTGGTGGAACCGGCCGGCGCCAGCCCGGTCGCGGCACTGCTCGGTGACCCCGGCGCCTTCGCCGGACCGGTCGTCGCCGTACTGTCCGGCGGCAACGTCGATCCGGTGCTGATGCAGCGGGTGCTGCGGCACGGCATGGCCGCACAGGGCCGCTACCTGGCGGTACGGCTGCGGCTGACCGACCGGCCGGGCGCCCTCGCCACGCTCCTCGGGGTGTTGTCAGTGGTCGACGCTAACGTCCTCGACGTGAGCCATGTCCGGACCGACCCTCGGCTCGGGCTCGCGGAGGCGGAGGTCGAGCTGCACCTTGAGACCAAGGGACCCGCGCACTGCATCGAGGTCGGCCAGGCCCTGCGCGAGGCCGGCTACACCGTCATCGACTGAGCCCGGCCGCCCGTCCGGGCGGGAAACGACCAGGTCAGGATCTGTTCACTCACTCGTTCGGGGAAATCCGTCGACGAACGCGATACATCGCGTTATGGTGTGTCGTGTGGCCGTGGTGCACGGCTGCGCCCGCCCGCCGTCGCGCCGGCGAGAAACCATAGGCGGCTCGAAGGCCGCGAATCCAGCCTTTATCCGAAGAATCCCCGACGACGTGGAGACTCATATGCCAGGCGCCATCTATGCCGAAGGGCTGGTCAAGACCTTCGGCGACGTAAGGGCATTGGACGGTGTCGACCTCGATGTCCCCGAAGGCACGGTCCTCGGACTGCTCGGACCCAACGGCGCGGGCAAGACGACGACCGTCCGCTGTCTGACGACCCTGCTCCGCCCCGACAGCGGCAAGGCGGTCGTCGCGGGCATGGACGTGCTCAAACAACCGGACGCGGTGCGCCGCTCCATCGGCCTGTCCGGACAGTTCGCCGCCGTCGACGAGTACCTGACCGGCCGAGAGAACCTGCAGATGGTCGGCCAGCTCTACCAGATGAGGGCGAAGCAGGCCAAGGCCCGCGCGGTCGAACTGCTGGAGCAGTTCCACCTCACCGACGCCGCCGACCGCCCCACCAAGACCTACTCCGGAGGCATGCGCCGCCGCCTCGACCTCGCGGCAGCCCTGGTCGTCTCGCCGCCCGTGATGTTCATGGACGAACCGACGACCGGCCTCGACCCCCGCAACCGCCAGCAGCTGTGGGAGGTCATCAAGCAGCTCGTCTCCGGCGGTACGACCCTGCTGCTCACCACCCAGTACCTGGAAGAGGCCGATCACCTCGCCCACGACATCGCGGTCGTCGACCAGGGCAAGGTCATCGCCAAGGGCACCTCCGACCAGCTCAAGGCCCGCACCGGCGGCGAGCGCGTCGAGGTCGTCGTGCACGAACGCGACCACATCCAGACCGCGGCGGACGTGCTGCGCGGCTTCGGCAAGGGCGACACCACCGTCGAGGAGCACACCCGCAAGCTCACCGTCCCCGTCACCGGCGGCGCCAAGCTGCTCGCCGAGATCATCCGCGAGCTGGACACCCGGGGCATCGAGATCGACGACATCGCACTGCGCCGCCCCACCCTCGACGACGTCTTCCTGTCCCTGACCGGACACGTGGCCGAGGAGAAGCCCGAGGGCAGCGGCGCGCAGGGCGGCCAGAAGAACACCCGCAAGGACAGCCGCAAGGAGGCCGTGAAGTGAGCGCCGTCAGCGACGCCGTGCGGGTCGCACCCCCCGCCAACGCCGTCACCCAGTCATTCCGCGACTCCATGGTCGTCGCGAAGAGGAACCTGATCCGGATGTCCCGGATTCCTGAGATGATCATTTACGGGCTCATCCAGCCCATCATGTTCGTGGTGCTGTTCACCTACGTCTTCGGCGGCTCGATGCAGATCGGCGGCAGTACCAGCGCCGTCGACTACAAGAACTTCCTGATGGCGGGCATCTTCGCGCAGACCGTCACCTTCGCGACGGCCAGCTCCGGTGCCGGTATCGCCGACGACATGCACAAGGGCCTCATCGACCGCTTCCGCTCCCTGCCCATGGCACGCGGCGCGGTGCTGACCGGGCGCACCCTCGCGGACTCGGTGCAGACCGCTCTGACCCTGGTGGTCCTCGCCGTGGTCGCCCTGATCGTCGGCTGGCGCGTCGGAACGGACGGGGACACCAACGTCGGCAAGGTCCTCGCCGCCTTCGGTCTGCTGCTCCTGCTCGGCTACGCGTTCACCTGGATCGGCGCCCTGATCGGCATGTCCGTCCGCACCCCCGAGGCGGCCACCTCCAGCGGGCTGATCTGGCTGTTCCCGGTGACCTTCATCTCGAACGCGTTCGTGGACACCAGCCATATGACCCCGTGGCTGCGCCATATCGCCGAGTGGAACCCCTTCAGCGCCACCGTGCAGGCCTGCCGGGTCCTCTTCGGAAACCCCGGCCAGTCCCAGTCCGGTGCCTGGCCGATGCAGCACTCGGTCTGGGCCTCGCTGATCTACTCGGTCCTGATCATCGCCATATTCCGGACCCTGGCGGTCCGCAAGTACCGCTCCGCCACCGCGTGACGCACGGCATGGCAATGCCCCCGGCGTCACTCGGACGCCGGGGGCTCGTGTCTGTCTGCGTCAGCCCCGGCAGGGCTCGGTCCGCGTCAGCCCGAGTACGGCTCGGCCTTGAGGATCTTCACCGAGGCCTTCTTGCCGTTCGGCAGCTCGTACTCCGCGTCCTCGCCCACCTTGTGACCGATGACACCGGTGCCAAGAGGGGACTGGGGGGAGTAGGTCTCCACGTCGGAGCTCGCGTATTCGCGCGAGGCCAGGAGGAACGTCATGGTGTCGTCCTCGTCACCGTCGAAGGCGATGGTCACCACCATGCCGGGCGCGACGGCTCCGTCCGCCGAAGCCGGCGCCTCGCCGACCTTCGCGTTCTCCAGGAGCTGGGTCAGCTGGCGCACACGGAGCTCCTGCTTGCCCTGCTCCTCCTTGGCCGCGTGGTACCCGCCGTTCTCGCGCAGGTCGCCCTCCTCGCGCGCGGCCGCGATCTTGGCGGCGATGTCCGTGCGCGCAGGACCAGACAGGTACTCCAGCTCGGCCCTGAGCTGGTTGTACGCCTCCTGGGTCAGCCAGGTGACGTTCTCGCTGGTCTGGGTCACAGGTGCTCCTCGTCGGTACTGGGAATACAAAGCATCGCCCTACCCAGAAGCATGTTCCTTCATGGATGGGCGAAACCACGAGCCTAACAATTCAACGGCGAAAGGGGGAGGACATAAGCCGCTAGAGTCGCGTCAACGCAGGTCAGCCCCTACGTATTCTGGCTGACGCCCACTGGTGTCAGTCGGCGTGGCAGCCGAGCAGCTCCGCCGTGGTGCCCCGGGCCGTCGTACGGAGGGTGACCAGCCTGTCGATCTGGGTCGCGGAACCGGTGAACCGGAAGTCCGCACGGCCCACCTCGGAGCCGTCCGCCGCCTGGGAGCGCAGGGTGCAGTAGCCGGAGGCGCCGGAGTCCTTGTGGACCTCGAGATGTACTTTGACCGCGTTGGCGGAGGCGTCGAAGGTGACGACCTGGGCGCTGATCTTGTTCTCGACCACGTAGTGGTAGGCCCAGTAACCGACCAGGACGAGCAGCAGGGCACCGAGGATCGCGCCGGCGGTCCTGAGCTTGCGGTCGGCGCGCTCGTCCGAGGTGCGGCCGTAACGGCCCTCGGGCAGCCGCGTGCTCGCGGTACTCATGATCGTCCTCCCGGCAAGAACCACCCCCGGACCCGTCAGGAACCGGACCCCGGAATTATTCGCCCCCCGATTCGGTCACTATAGAAGCCTCCCGCCCGCCGCCCGACCACCACCCCTCATCGACGTCCCTGCGGGACGACACCTTTCAATCGCCCCCGAGCTACCGGGGCGCCGACTTACCGAGGATTGAGTCTTGACTGACCAGCTGCGACTGATGGCCGTCCATGCCCACCCCGACGACGAGTCGAGCAAGGGCGCGGCGACCATGGCGAAGTACGTGTCCGAGGGGGTGGACGTGCTGGTCGTGACCTGCACGGGCGGGGAGCGCGGCTCCATCCTCAACCCCAAGCTGCAGGGCGACAAGTACATCGAGGAGCACATCCACGAGGTACGCAAGAAGGAGATGGACGAGGCCCGCGAGATCCTCGGCGTCAAGCAGGAGTGGCTCGGCTTCGTCGACTCCGGCCTGCCCGAGGGCGACCCGCTGCCCCCGCTGCCCGAGGGCTGCTTCGCCCTGGAGGACGTCGACAAGGCGGCCGGCGAGCTCGTCCGCAAGATCCGCGCCTTCCGCCCGCAGGTGATCACCACCTACGACGAGAACGGCGGCTACCCGCACCCCGACCACATCATGACCCACAAGATCTCGATGGTGGCCTTCGAGGGCGCGGCCGACGCCGAGAAGTACCCCGAGGCCGAGTACGGCCCCGTCTACCAGCCGCAGAAGCTCTACTACAACCAGGGCTTCAACCGCCCCCGCACCGAGGCGCTGCACAACGCCATGCTGGAGCGCGGCCTGGAGTCGCCGTACGGGGACTGGCTGAAGCGGTGGAGCGAGTTCGAGCGCACCGAGCGCACCCTGACCACGCACATCCCGTGCGCGGACTTCTTCGAGATCCGTGACAAGGCGCTGATCGCCCACGCCACGCAGATCGACCCCGACGGCGGCTGGTTCAAGGTTCCGATGGACCTCCAGAAGGAGGTCTGGCCGACCGAGGAGTACGAGCTCGCGAAGGCGCTCGTCGATACCTCCCTCCCCGAGGACGACCTCTTTGCGGGCATCCGCGACAATGCCTGACATGAGCGCAAGCGCAAGCCTGGCACTGACGAACCTCGTACCCCTCGCCAAGGAGGTCGACGAGAACAAGGTCACCCCCGGCGTCCTCGGTTTCATCGTCTTCGCGGTGATGGCCCTGGCGGTCTGGGGCCTGATGAAGTCCATGACGAAGCACATGCAGAAGGTCGACTTCAAGGACTCCGAGGAGTCCGAGGAGTCCCCGGGGGCCAAGGCGGGCTCCGGGGCTCCCGCGGCCGGCCCCAAGGGCTGACCGGCGTCACGCTCCGCCCGGCACCGGCACCCCCATGACCTCACGGGCGTGCCGGCTGGGCACCATGCCCAGGCGCCAGGCCTGCCAGCCGGACTCCAGCTGCACACCGCGTTCCAGGAGCAGGCCGTACGCCGTGACGTACTCGGTCAGCTTCTCGTCCCGCAGCGGATGCGCGGTGCGGGAGAGCTGGGCCAGGTCCTCCTGGGCGACCGCGGTGCCCACCTCCACGCCGCCGGGCGCGGCATAGGGCAGCAGGGTGCAGCGCAGGAAGCGGGCCCAGTCCTCGCCGCGGCGGTCGCCGTACGACGTGAACAGGGTGATCGCCTCGTCGCACAGGGCCAGGGCCTGCTGGGTGCGGGTGTTGCCGGCGTCCACGACGGCCAGCTCCAGACAGGTCCAGGCCTCGCCGTGCACGACGCCGATGCGCTGGAAGTCGGCGCGGGCGTCGACGAGGAGCTGACGGGCGAAGCCCGAGTTGCGCAGCGAACCGGTCTGGGCCGCCCGCTGGTCGCGGGTGGTCCGGGCCGAGTGATGACGGGCGCAGGCCAGACCGTAGACGTCCCGGATCCGGGAGAACATGGTGCGCGAGCGCTCCAGCTCGCGGACCGCCTGGTCGAGATTGCCCGTCTCCTCCAGGGCCTGGCCCAGGTAGTAGACCGTCCAGGCCTCGCCGCGCGCGTCCTCGTTGTCCCGGTGCCGGGCCGCTGCCTGGCGGAGGCCGTCGACCGCGGGGGAGGCGTCGCCGTCCACCAGCCGGGCCCGCGCCAGCTGGGTCAGCGCCCAGGCCTCTCCCCGGGCGTCCTGAGTACGGCCGTAACGTTCCAGCGCGGCCCCCAGCTCCCGCTCCGCACGCGGTACGTCACCCATGCGCAGCGCCAGCTGCCCCAGCTGGAAGTGCGCCCAGGCCTCGCCGTGCACCGAACCGCCCTCGTGGTGCAGCACCAGTGAGCGGGTCAGCAGGTCCAGAGCCTCGGGCAACCGGGCACGGTCGCGCTGCACCGCCGCCAGGGCGTGCATGGTCCAGGCCCGGTCGGTGGCCAGTTCGGGGGCCGCCTGGAGGTCCAGGGCCTCCTGGAGCTTGGCCGCCGCCTCGGTGAGATTGCCCTGATGGTGCAGGGTGATGCCGAGGGAACACAGCGCACGGGCCGCGCCGGCGTCGTGATGCGCCTCCATGTAGAGATCGACGACCGAGGCGAGGGTGGTGCGGGCCTTGTCCAGCTCGCCCAGCTGACGGGCCGCGATACCCGTCCGCCACTGCACCGAGCGCACCAGCAGCCCCTGGTCCACCGCCTGCGCCAGCTCGCTGATCTCACCGAGCCGGTAGAGATCGCCGCGCAGCAGGCAGTAGTCGCACAGCGCGCCCAGCAGATTCTGCACGGCTCCCTGGTCGACGCCCTCCGACTGCCGCAGCGCCGCCGTGATGAAGCTCGACTCGTCGTCCAGCCAGCGCAGCGCCTCGTCCAGCGAGGTGAAGCCGTGCGGGCTGAACCGGTCCGAGCGGGTCGACATGTTGCCGTCGACCAGCCGCAGCACGGAGTCGGCCAGCTCCGCGTAGTTCACGATCAGCCGCTCCTGCGCGGCCGTACGGTCGGCCGGCTCCTCCTCGTCCAGCAGACGGGCCTGGGCGAAGGAGCGGACCAGGTCGTGCAGCCGGTAGCGGCTGCCGCGGACATGGTCGATCAGACCGGCCTGCGCCAGTACGACGAGGTGGCGGGTCGCCTCCGCCTCGTCCGTGGCCAGCAGGGCGGCCGCGGCCGCCGCGCCGAGCGAGGCCCGGCCCGCCAGCGCCAGCCTCCGCAACAGCCGGCGCGCAGTCTCCGACTGGTCGGTGTAGCGCAGCCACAGCACCCGCTCCACCGGCTCGACCGGCCCGTACGCGCCCAGATCCGTGGCCAGTTGCAGTGGGGAACGCGCCCCCAGCGACGACCCAGCGATCCGCAACGCCAACGGCAGCCCGCCGCACAGCTCCCGGATCTCGTCCGCGGACTGCGCGTCGTACGGCCCCGACGCCTCCTGCGCCGCCGCGCCCAGCAGCTCCTCCGCCCCCGCCGCGTCCAGCGCCGTGACCGGAAGCCGGTGCACCCAGGCCGGCAGATCCGCCGGCAGATCGAGCTGGTCCCGGGTCGTGACCAGGACCAGGCTGTCCGAACGCTCCGGGACCAGGGTGCGCACCTGCTCCGGATCCGAGGCGTCGTCCAGCACGATCGTCACCGCAAGACCCGTGAGGTGCTGGTGGTACAGCTCGCTCAGCCGCTTGACCTGCTGGTCGGGCGAGGAACGCTCCCGGAACAGCAGCTGCTCGCGCGGCGCGCCCAGCCGGTTGAGCAGATGCAGCAGCGCGTCCCGGGTGGTCAGCGGCGGCTCCCCCCGGCTGTCGCCGCGCAGATCCACCACGACCGCACCCCGGAAGAGGTCCTTCAGCTCGTGCGTGGCACGGACCGCGAGGGCCGTACGGCCGGAGCCGGGCTCCCCGTGCAGGACGACCACCGTCGGACGGGTCTCCGTGGTCGCCCGGGCCGCCTGCGCCCACTGCCGGATCCGCGCCAGCTCCTGCTGCCGGCCGGCGAACGGGCCGTCGGGGCGGGGGAGCTGGCCGAACGACTGCTGCAGCACCGTACGCCTGCGGGCCGCCGCGCTCTTGTCCGCGCCACGCAGGCCGGGGCTCTGCTTCTTGGGGCCCGTGGAGGCGCTGAGCACCCGCTGCTGATCGAGGAACGGACGGATGCCCCGCACCTCCAGCGCGGTCAGCCACTGCAGCCGCAACTGCTCGGGACCGCCGGGCTGACCGGCCGCGCCGGCGTGGTGATGGGCGGCGGGGAGGTGAGAACCGGCGACCTTCACGACCGTCGCCGCCGCGCCGACGACACCGACGGCCACACCCGCGCCGAGCGCCGTACCGGCGCCGGTGCCCAGGGAGAGGTCGGCGACGGTGGCGGCGACCGCCGCGACGGCCGCGACCAGCAGGGGAGTTCCGGCGCCGTCTCTGGCGTACCGTCGGCCGAAGCTCGGCCGGACCGCCTCCGTCTCGTCGAGGGCGTGGGTGTACGACTCGTACTCCTCGGTGGCCGACCGCGCCATCGTGTCCATGCCGGCACGTGCGCGTGAGAGCAACAGCTGTCCGTCGACGCGGCCGCCCGAGCGGCGGACCTCCTCCTCCACGGCTCGCACCAGCAACCGGTCGGCTTCCGCCCGATGGGCGTCCCGCATGTCCCGTCCCCCTCCAGCGGCAACTCCTTTGTGTACAAGTGTCCTTGCCGAGGGGCGTGATGGCGAGGGGGCGACGATCAGAGGGCGGGTGAGGGTTCGGTGGTGGTTCCCCGATTCCTGGACCCCGCGGGCCGGCGCTCAGGCATCCCGTCGAAGGGCCGGTGTGGTTCTCCTGGCTACTGGGCGGTGCGGCCGGGGTGGGCGGGTATCCGGCCCCAGCCCTTCGACAGCGCCAGGTACACGCACGCGGCCGCCAGGCCTGCCTCCGCCACCGCGCTGCCCAGCGCCACCACCAGTTCCGTGCCCATCGCCGACGTGGTGATGTCGAACCACGCGTCCAGGACAGCCATCGACGCCGTCGCGGAAGCGGTGAGCCGGGCCCGATTGTCGCCCCGCAGTCCCAGTACCGCTGTTGCCGCGCAGCCCGCCGCCATCAGGACGTCCAGCCCTATCCAGGCCACCGACCAGTTGTGCACCTCGGTCTTGGCGGGCAGCGTCACCGCCAGCACCGCCATCCACGGAACGAGCAGCACGGCGGACGAACCGAGAAGGATCAGTGCCCACCTCTTCAGCCGCCTCGTCCGCTTCATCTGCCGCACCTTCGTCGTCGTTAACCCCTCCAACATGTGATCCCCCTTGTCCTGTTCCGGCTCCGCGGATCTTTCTGGTGCTCCGCCATGCCTCGATCCGTCATGCCTCGATCCGCCATGCCCCCACGCTAGATCGCAGAGAAAATTCTGCAAAGAAAATTCGGCAGATATCAGGGACTTCTCGGGGTTCTCAGGGTTACGGTGACGACATGACCGACGGCACGCCCCGGACGGCCGGAGAACCCGAGCCCGCCGCACCCGCCGAACACGCCGAAATGACCAGCCTCGAACGCACCGCCCTCTACAAGTCCCTCGGCAACCCGCTGCGCCGCCGGATCCTCGACTACCTCGGCCGGCACGGCGAGGCGAACTCCACCGTGCTCGCCCGCGAACTCGGCGAGAGCTCCGGCACCACCAGCTACCACCTGCGCAAACTCGCCGAGCAGCGGCTCATCGAGGAGATCCCGGAGAAGTCGGGCGGGCGCGAGCGCTGGTGGCGGAGCCTGCCCTTCAGCCACACCACGCCCGACCCTGCGACGATGACGCAGGAGGAGTACGCCGCGGCCGAGCAACTCGCCCTGCTGAAGATCGAGATGGACACCCGGCTGTTCCGCCGCGCCCACCAGGAGTACCGGGGCCCGCAGGGCTGGGCCCAGGTCCAGCGCACCGGCACCTGGATGACGAAGAGCGACCTCCACGACTTCGTACGCGCCTACAAGGAACTCCTGGACCGCTACGGCCACCCCGAAGACGCCGTCCCCGAGGGGGCGCGCCGGGTCAACGTGCGCTTCTACGCCGCCCCCGACCCCGTGGGAGAGTGGGAGGGTGAACCGACTGGCCCATGAGACGTCCCCGTACCTCCTCCAGCACGCCGACAACCCCGTCGACTGGTGGCCCTGGTCGGCCGAAGCCTTCGAGGCCGCTCGGGCCGCGAACAAACCCGTCCTGCTGAGCGTCGGGTACAGCTCTTGCCACTGGTGCCATGTCATGGCTCACGAGTCCTTCGAGGACCGGGCTACCGCCGACTACCTCAACGAGCACTTCGTCAACATCAAGGTCGACCGCGAGGAGCGGCCGGACGTCGATGCCGTCTACATGGAGGCCGTGCAGGCGGCCACCGGGCAGGGCGGCTGGCCCATGACCGTGTTTCTGACGCCCGATGCCGAACCCTTCTACTTCGGCACCTACTTCCCGCCCGCCCCGCGTCACGGCATGCCCTCCTTCCGGCAGGTTCTGGAGGGGGTCCGGGCCGCCTGGGCCGACCGGCGGGACGAGGTCTCCGAGGTCGCCGGGAAGATCGTCCGTGATCTCGCCGAGCGGGAGATCAGCTATCAGGGCGACCGGCCGCCCGGCGAGCAGGAACTCGCCGGGGCCCTGCTGGGGCTCACCCGTGAGTACGACGCGCAGCGCGGCGGATTCGGTGGTGCGCCCAAGTTCCCGCCGTCCATGGTCGTCGAGTTCCTGCTGCGCCACCACGCCCGGACCGGTTCCGAAGGCGCGCTGCAGATGGCCGTGGACACCTGTGAGCGGATGGCCCGCGGCGGTATCTACGACCAGCTCGGCGGCGGCTTCGCCCGCTACTCCGTCGACCGCGACTGGGTCGTGCCGCACTTCGAGAAGATGCTGTACGACAACGCCCTGCTGTGCCGGGCGTACGCCCACCTGTGGCGGGCCACCGGGTCCGAGCTGGCCCGCCGGGTTGCTCTGGAGACCGCCGACTTCATGGTCCGTGAACTGCGCACCGGCGAGGGCGGGTTCGCCTCCGCCCTCGACGCCGACAGCGACGACGGGACCGGGACCGGGAAGCATGTCGAGGGCGCGTACTACGTCTGGACGCCCGCGCAGCTCGCCGAGGTACTGGGCGATGAGGACGCGCACCTGGCGGCCCAGTACTTCGGGGTCACCGAAGAGGGCACCTTCGAACACGGTCAGTCCGTCCTCCAACTCCCGCAGCAGGAAGGTGTCTTCGACGCCGAGCGGATCGAGTCCGTCAAGCAGCGGCTGCTGGCCGCGCGAGCACAGCGCCCCGCCCCCGGCCGTGACGACAAGGTCGTCGCCGCCTGGAACGGCCTCGCCGTCGCCGCGCTCGCCGAGACCGGCGCCTACTTCGACCGCCCCGACCTGGTCGAGGCCGCCGTCGGCGCCGCCGACCTCCTCGTACGGCTGCATCTCGACGACCACGCACGGCTCGCCCGCACCAGCCGGGACGGCAAGGCCGGCGCCAACGCGGGCGTCCTGGAGGACTACGGCGATGTCGCCGAGGGTTTCCTCGCGCTCGCGTCCGTGACCGGCGAGGGCGTCTGGCTGGAGTTCGCCGGCCTCCTCCTCGACCATGTCCTGGCCCGCTTCACCGACCCGGAGACCGGCGCCCTCTACGACACCGCCTCCGACGCCGAACAGCTCATCCGCCGCCCCCAGGACCCGACCGACAACGCCACGCCCTCCGGGTGGACCGCCGCCGCGGGCGCCCTGCTGAGCTATGCGGCCCACACCGGCTCGGAACCTCATCGCACCGCGGCGGAAAGGGCGTTGGGGGTCGTCAGGACGCTCGGGCCGCGGGTGCCGCGCTTCGTCGGGTGGGGGCTCGCCGTGGCCGAGGCGCTGCTCGACGGGCCGCGCGAGGTGGCGATCGTCGGACCGGGAGCGCAGGACAAAGAGACGGCCACCCTGCACCGCACGGCACTTCTGGGCACCGCCCCCGGCGCGGTCGTGGCTGTGGGAACTCCGGAGAGCGACGAGTTCCCGCTGCTCGAAGGGCGGCCGCTCGTCGGCGGGGAGGCGGCCGCCTACGTCTGCCGCAACTTCACCTGCGACGCTCCGACCACCGACCCTGAACGGCTGAAATCGGCTCTCGGGGGCTGAAGTTGTCGGGGAGGGTCGCTCGCCAGGGGTGCAACTGACCGCAAATGCACCCCTGTTCTGATAGATACCGCTTGCGGCACCACCGTTCCGAAACATGCTGTTTATCGGATCGGGGGTTGCGCTTCACAGATCCCCCCTAGGTTCTCCACAAGGGCGCGACGGCTGTCACTCGCCGTTGCGCACAGGGGGTTTCGGGATCTGGGGGGATCTTCTCTTGCTGACGTCTGTCCTCGTCGCGGCCGTCTCGCTCGCCTTGTTCTGGATGGCGGCCTTCACCCTGTGGTGGCAGATGCACGCGTGGCGTACGCCCGAAGTGCTCGCCTCCACCCGGTTCGGTAGACCCGACGGCGGTGAACACCTGTCGTTCTCGCTGCTGCTGCCCGCGCGGCACGAACAGGCCGTGCTCGACCACACCATCCAGCGGCTGCTGGAGTCCACACACACCGACTTCGAGATCATCGTCATCGTCGGGCACGACGATCCCGAGACCACGGCGGTCGCGGAAGCGGCCGCCAGGCGTGACCCGCGTGTCCGGGTCGTCGTCGACACGCACGAGAAGAAGAACAAGCCGAAGGCCATGAACACGGCGCTGCCGCACTGCCGCGGCGATGTCGTCGGGGTCTTCGACGCCGAGGACCAGGTCCACCCTGCGCTGCTCGCCCATGTCGACCACGCCTTCCGCACCACGGACGCGGACGTCGTCCAAGGGGGCGTCCAGCTCATCAACTTCCACTCCAGCTGGTACAGCCTGCGCAACTGCCTGGAGTACTTCTTCTGGTTCCGGTCCCGGCTGCATCTGCATGCGCAGAAAGGGTTCATCCCGCTCGGCGGCAACACCGTCTTCGTACGGACGACCGTGCTCAGGGAGGCCGACGGCTGGGATCCCGACTGCCTCGCGGAGGACTGCGACCTGGGCGTCCGGCTGTCGAGCGTCGGCAAGAAGGTCGTCGTCGCCTACGACTCCGACATGGTGACCCGTGAGGAGACCCCGGGCTCCCTCATGTCGCTGCTCAAGCAGCGCACCCGCTGGAACCAGGGCTTCCTCCAGGTCTACCGGAAGAAGGACTGGCAGCAACTCCCCGGCTTCGGGCAGCGGTTGCTCGCCCGGTACACCCTGATGACACCGTTCCTGCAGGCCTTCTCCGGCGTGATCATCCCGCTGAACGCGGCGGTCGCCCTCTTCCTCGACGTTCCGGTCGGCGTCGCCTTCCTCACCTTCCTGCCGCTGGTCACCGCCGCCGTCACCTTTGTCTTCGAGGTGGTCGGCCTGCACGACTTCGGCAAGCAGTACGGGCTGCGGGTCCGCTTCGTCCACTACGCGAAGCTCGTCGTCGGCGGCCCCTTCTACCAGGTCCTCCTCGCCGGAGCGGCGATCCGCGCAGTGTGGCGCGAACAACGCGGCCGCAACGACTGGGAGTTGACCACGCACGTCGGCGCGCACCTCACCGCGGCCGAGCCGATCCGAGAGGACGTACCCGCGTGACCTCCACCCTTCCCGCGGTGACCACTCCGACGGTCCCCGCGCAGCGCCGGCCTGCGCCCACAGCGGGTTCGACCGGCCGAACGTCCCCGCCGCTCCGGCTCCGGTCCTCCCGCCCCGACCTGCTCCTCTGCGCCGTCCTGCTGCTCGTGATCCTCGCCGTCCAGGGCTGGAACATCGCCGACTACCCGACCCTCAGCGACGACGAGGGCACCTACCTCGCCCAGGCCTGGGCCGTCCAGGAGGGCCGGGGCCTCGCCCACTACACCTACTGGTACGACCACCCGCCGCTCGGCTGGATCCAGATAGCCCTGCTCACCTGGATACCCTCCGCCCTCGACCCCGGCCTGATGACCGTCGGCTCCATGCGCGTGGCGATGCTGCTGGTCAGCGCGGTCAGTGCGGTCCTCGTCTACGTCCTCGGCCGCCGCCTCTCGCTGCCCCGCTGGGCGGCCGGCCTCGGCATGGCCCTCTTCGGGCTCTCACCGCTCTCCGTCGTCCTGCAGCGCGAGATCTTCCTCGACAACATCGCCGTGATGTGGCTGCTGCTGGCCTTCTGCCTCGCCGCCTCGCCCAGCCGCCACCTCTGGCACCACTTCGGCGCCGGACTCGCCGCGGCGGCCGGGGTGTTGACCAAGGAGACGATGCTCGTCGTCCTCCCGGCCCTGCTGGTCACCATGTGGCGCCACGGGCACGCCGACACCCGTAAGTTCGCCCTCACCGGTGCCGTCACCGCCTGCACCATGGCCGGACTGTCGTACCCCCTCTTCGCCCTCCTCAAGGGCGAGTTGCTGCCCGGCGCCGGCCATGTATCGCTCTGGGACGGCATCAAGTACCAGATGTCCAGGCCGGGTTCGGGCTTCATTCTGGACAGCTCCTCCGGCTCCTACGGCGTGCTGCACTCCTGGCTGTACTACGACCGGGTGCTGCCCCTCGGCGGCCTCGGCGGCGCCCTGCTGCTTCTCGTCGTCCACCGCTGGTCGGTCACCGCCCGCGCCCTCGCCGGCCCGGCGCTCGCCGTGGTCATCCTGGCCGCCGTCGCCCTGCGCCCGGGCGGCTATCTGCCCGCGATGTACATCATCGGCGCGCTGCCCTTCCTGGCCCTCGTCCTCGCCGGCGCCACCGCGTCCGTCGCGCACGCCACGCTGCGCAGATGGCGCGCCGAGGGCGAGAGACGCGCGGTGACCGGCGGCCGGTACGCGCTGGCCGTGGTACTCGCCCTCGCCGCCGGGGCGTACGTCGTACCGAAGTGGTACGACGGCGATCGCACCGCCGTCACGGCCGACGCCAACGCGCCCTACCGGCAGGCCTCGAAGTGGCTCGGCAGCAAGGTCGCCGACCCCGCCGACACCCGCGTCCTCGTCGACGACGCGCTCTGGCTGGACCTCGTCCACGAGGGCTACCGGCCCGGCCTCGGCGTCATCTGGTTCTACAAGGCCGACCTCGACCCGGCCGTCACCAAGACCCTGCCGCACGGCTGGCGTGACCTCGACTACGTGGTCGCCTCCCCGACGGTACGACGGGACGCCCGCGACCTGCCCAACGTCAGGGCCGCGCTCCGGCACTCCACCCCGGTCGCCGTCTTCGGCACCGGCGCCGACCGCATCGAGATCCGGCAGATCGCAGGGGGTGCCCGTTGAGCGGCCACGAGTACACCGTCCCGGTACCGGGATTGAAGGCCACCGAGGTGCCCGAGCCGGGCGCCGTCACCATCGTCGTACCGACCTTCAACGAGTCCGGGAACGTACGGCGGTTGCTGCACCAGATCACCGAGTCGGTGCCCGCGCGGCTGCCCTGCGAGGTCGTCTTCGTCGACGACTCCACCGACGACACCCCCGAGGTCATCCGACAGGCCGCGCAGGACTGTCCGTTCCCGGTGACCGTGCTGCACCGGGAGGAGCCGGTGGGCGGTCTGGGCGGGGCCGTGGTGGAGGGGCTGCGGGCGGCCACCTCGGACTGGATCGTCGTCATGGACGGCGACTGCCAGCATCCGCCGTCCCTGGTACCGGAGTTGGTGGCCACGGGGGAGCGCAGCCACGCCGGACTCGTCGTCGCTTCCCGGTACATCAAGGGCGGCAGCCGGGCCGGGCTCGCCGGCAGCTACCGGGTGGCCGTCTCACGCGGGGCGACCTGGCTGACCAAGTCCCTGTTCCCGCGCAGGCTGCACGGCATCAGCGACCCGATGAGCGGCTTCTTCGCGATCCGGCGGAGCGCGGTCACGGCGGATGTGCTGAAGCCGCTGGGCTACAAGATCCTCCTTGAGCTGGCGGTCAGGAGCAGGCCCCGGCAGGTCGCGGAAGTCCCCTTCGTCTTCCAGGACCGGTTCGCCGGGGAGTCCAAGTCGACCGCGCAGGAGGGCCTGCGCTTCCTGCGTCATCTGGCCGGACTGCGCACCGCCTCGCCGGTCGCCCGCATGGTCGGCTTCGGGCTGATCGGGCTGAGCGGCTTCGTGCCCAACCTGGTGGGGCTGTGGGCGCTGACCCGCCTCGGCCTGCACTACGTCCCCGCCGAGATCCTCGCCAACCAGCTCGGCGTCGCCTGGAACTTCGTCCTCATCGAACACCTGCTGTTCCGCGACCGGCGGGCCCATCGCCGCTGGTGGGACCGGGGCGGCCGGTTCGCGCTGCTCGCCAACGCCGACCTGGTGCTGCGCATCCCGCTGATCGCCCTGTTCGTCGACCGGTTCGGGATGGGCGCGCTGTCCGCGACCGCGCTCGCGCTGGTGACGACGTTCGTGCTGCGGTTTTTGGGGACGGAGGCGCTGGTGTATCTGCCGCGCCGCAAGAAGGACGCAAGGAGAGCCGCGTGAGACCGCACAGAAGAAGGACGGCCCTGCTCGGGGTGGGCGCCCTGACCGCCGGACTGCTGCTCGCCGCACCGCAGCCCGCCCAGGCCGCCAACCTCATCACCGATCCGGGCTTCGAGACCGCCGGCACGGACGGCATGCCGTACTGCTGGGAGAAGTCCGGCTGGGGCGACAACGACTTCACCTTCGAGACCACCTCGGACGCCCACTCCGGGGCCAAGGCCATGAAGGTCACGCTGACCCGGCGGGTCGACGGCGACCGCAAGGCCATGATCCTGGAGACCTCCGACTGCGCGCCGACCGTGACCGTGGGCAAGCAGTACGACCTCGGGCTCTGGTACAAGACGACCACGCCGGACGCGAACATCACCCTGTTCCGGCACGACGCCACCGCCGGCTGGCAGTACTGGACCGACCTCAAGACCCTTGAGATGCAAGGGGACTGGACGCAGGCCACGGTCCGCACGCCCCAGGTCCCGGACGGCACCGACCGCATCACCTGGGGTGTCTCCGTCTACGGCACCGGCTCGGCGACCACCGACGACTACACCATGGAGCAGGTGGCCGACCCGGTCCCGCCCGCGACCTGCACGGGCACCGCGGACGAGTGTGCCAACGGCCGCTGGGACGTGCTGCCCACGCAGAACCCGGTCCGCTCCATGCACTCCGTCGTCCTCAACAACGGCAAGGTGCTGCTGATCGCGGGCTCCGGCAACAGCGAAGAGAACTTCGACGCGGGCACCTTCACCAGCGCGGTGTACGACCCGGCGAACGGCACGTACAAGGTCATCCCGACGCCGAAGGACATGTTCTGCTCGGGCCACATCCAGCTGCAGGACGGGCGTGTCCTCGTGCTGAGCGGCAACAAGGCGTTCCCGGCGGCGGACGGCTCGCACGGCTACGAGGGCTACAAGGACTCGTACATCTTCGACCCGGTCACCGAGACCTACAGCAGGACGAACGACCTGAACGACGGCCACTGGTACCCGTCGGCGACCGAACTCGGCAACGGTGACGTCATCTCCTTCGGCGGCCTGCGCGAGGACTCGACCGGATCGGTGACCGCCGAGTACTGGTCGGACGCCGAGCAGAAGTGGCTGGCGCTGTGGCAGGTCAACCAGACCTGGTCGTACTGGGGCCTGTACCCGTCGATGATCCTGATGCAGGACGGCCGGCTCTTCTACTCCGGCAGCCATGTCTTCGGCAACAACATCCCGGGGACCGGCTCGGCGATCTACGACTACGGCGCCAACACCATCACCCAGGTCCCGGGCCTGCAGAACAAGGACCAGCGCGACCAGTCGGCGAGCGTGCTGCTGCCCCCGGCGCAGGACCAGAAGGTGCTCACCATCGGCGGCGGCAACATCGACACCAATCCGGACGCCAACCGCCTCACCGACATCATCGACCTCAAGCAGGCCAACCCGTCCTACGTCGCCGGGCCGCAGATCCCGCAGGGGACGGTCGACCTGGGCAACGGCCCGGTCCCCGAGACCGGCGGCCAGGGCAAGATGTACGTCTCCGCCGTACTGCTGCCCGACGGCAAGGTGCTGGAGACCGGTGGCGGACTGCACAACCGGGCCAACCCGGTCTACGAGGCCTCGATCTACGACCCCGACAGCAACACCTTCGACCCGGTGGCCGCCGACCCCCAGGCCCGTGGCTACCATTCGTCCGCGTTCCTGCTGCCCGACGGCCGGGTGATGGCCACCGGTGACAACCCGGGCAACGGCACCTGGAACCACAACGTGTCGATCTACACCCCGCCCTACCTTCTCAAGGGCGAGCGTCCGACGATCACTTCGATGATCAACACGGAGTGGCACTACGGCGACACCCAGCGGATCACGGTCGACCACCCCATCGTCAAGGCCGAGTTGATCCGCCCGGCGGCCGTCACCCACTCCTCCGACCCGAACCAGCGCTTCGTCGACCTGCCGCTGTCCGTCGACGGCGACAACGTCGACCTGAACGTGACGAGCAACCCGGACGTGGCCCCGCCCGGGTGGTACATGCTGTTCGCCGTCGACGCGAACGGGGTGCCGTCGGTGGCCAAGTGGGTGCATCTGCAGGGGCCGGCCGCGCTGAGCGCGGACGCGAGCCCGCATGTGCACGCCTTCGCCGACTCCCTCTCGGGGAAGACCTCGGGGGCCGGGAAGAAGCGCACCTCGCAGCCGGTCAGTACGACCATCTCCGGGTGCGATCGGCACTACGGGTCGGTCAACGTGTGTGTGCCGACGGTGTTTCCGCCGGGGGTGAAGAAGACGGCGGCGGCTCGCTGCGCTTGGCTTCGGCAGAACCACTACGGGCGGTTGGAAGTCAACGGGCAGGACGATCCGCTGGGCCTTGACCGGAATCGGGACGGCGTCGCCTGTGGGAAGGGGGATGTGCGTCGTTAGTCGTCTGCGGGCGTGTGGGGGCTGGTCGCGCAGTTCCTCCCCCAGCCTTCGGCCGGGGGTACCCCCAGCGCCCCTGAAGGGGCGCTTCGGTCAGGGGCGTTGAGAAGCAAGGGCGCGCTTCACGATCTCCTCCAGTTGGTCGTGGTGCGCGCCCTTCCAGTAGGCCCGGCCGCACTCCTCGCACTGTGCGAAGACGTCGTACGACCTCTCCGTGCCGCCCTTCAGCTGCTCCGCCACCTCGTCCTTGGTCGCCTGCCTCAGCAGGCCGTTGCAGGCCGTGCACCGGGTCCAGGGCCGTAGTTCGGGGCGGAACCGGTCGAGGATGTCGTGGAGTTGGTCGTCGGGGCGGGTGCTGTAGACGTAGGCGCCCGCCCAGAGTTCGCGGCGGCGCAGGAGGCCCCGGTCGCGGCTGAGCAGCACGCGCTGCTCCGTCGCCGAGCGGGTCGCGAGGGCCGGGTCGCCGATGTCCGTCGACTCGTACGCCGTGTCCACGCCGAGGAGGCGGAGGCGGCGGGCCAGGGTGCCGAGGTGGACGTCGAGGAGGAAGCGGAGCGGGGCGCCGGGGACGTGCTGGGGGCGGGCGACCGGGCGTACGGTCACCCGCTCGCCGTGCGCCGGGATGTGGGCGACGGGGACCTCGCGGCCGTCCACGACCAGGGCGCCCACCTCGGTGAGGGGGACGCCCAGGGACTCGATCACGTGACCCAGTGTCGAGACGCCGTCGACGGCGAGCGGGTGGACGCCCACGCGGCGGGCGTGCGGGACGAACAGGGCGAGCTCGGGGGCGACTTCGACGTGGATCTCGGCGGTGTTCACCTGGTCAGGATGGCACGGGAGACGGCCGTGACCTCAGTGGTTTTCGGGGGGCAGGCCGTGCTCGATGACGTTGAGGGCACGGTCGACGAGGGCGTCGAAGTCGGGCTCGTGGTCCTGTTCCGCCCAGTACATCGAGGTCTCCATCAGGCCGCCGACGATGGACATCGCGTAGACCCGGACCTCAAGGCTCTCCGGGTCGCGGCCGGTGCGTTCGCCGATGGCCTGGCAGAGCATCCGGCCGGTCTCCGACATGCTCTCCATCATCCGGGAGCGCACCGCGGGGACCTCGACCATCAGCCGGGTGCGCAGCCTGGAGACCGCGTGCGGGTCCTTCATGCCCAGGGTGATCGCCCGGTGCATCACATGGCGGAGGGAGTCCGGCCAGGGCTCGTCGGCGGGCCGGGACCGGAGCTCCTCCATGATGATCGGGTCGTACTCGTCCGTGAGGACGATGTCCTCCTTGGTCGGGAAGTACCGGAAGACCGTCGAGGGCGACACCTCGGCCCGCTCCGCGATCTGCTCGATCGTCGTCGCGTCATACCCCTGCTCCTCGACCAGCGTGTACATCGCGGTGCGGATCGCCTCGCGGGTCTTGATCTTCTTCCGTTCGCGCAGGCCGAGCGTGGGGGAGGTGTGCGGTGCCGTCATGCTGGTCATTGTCCGGCATCGGCGGTGGCGGGGGCCACGGCCGGGTCCTCGTTCCCTTCGGTGCGGTGGGCGGTCGGTGTGTTGGGCAGGAACGCGGCGGCCAGCAGTGCGGTGACGAGCGCGGCGATCCCGCAGACCATCAGGACCAGGCCCATGCCGTGGACGTACGAGGCGTTCGCGGAGGCGGCGAGGTGGGTGGAGCCGGTCTTCGCGGCCACCAGGTGGGCGGCGACGACGGACTCGCCGGCGGTGTGGCCGAGCGGGGCGGGCAGGCCGGTCACGTCCAGGCGGTCGCGGAAGGTGCTGGCCAGCAGGCTGCCGAGCAGGGCGATACCGATCGCGCCGCCGACCTGGCGCAGGGTCATCAGCAGTCCGGAGCCGCTGCCGGCCCGGTTGGCGGGCAGTGCGGCGAGGGCGCCGTCCATGGAGGGCACGACGGAGAAGCCGAAGCCGAGGCCGGCGACGGACAGCCACAGGGCGGTGTAGCCGTAGCCGTCGTGGACGGTCGTACGGCTGCCGAGGAGGGCGGCGAAGGCGAGCACGACCAGGCCCGCGCTGACCACGGCGCGTGAACCGAAGCGGGCCACGATGGGCTGGGCGGCCCGTGCGGCGATCATCAGCCCGCCCATCATGGGCAGCAGGCGCAGACCGGTACCGAAGGCGTCGTTGCCGAGGACCGCCTGGAGGTACGGGGGCAGTACGAACATCAGGCCGGACAGCACGAACATCACGAGCGTGGCCGCGAGGGCGTTGAGCAGGAAGCCGCGGTGGGTGAGGAGCTCCATGTCGAGCATGGGGCGGTCGACCTGGCGTTCGCGCAGCACCAGGCCCGCGACCAGGAGCACGGCCGCCGCGAAGAGGGCGATGACCAGAGGGTCGCCCCAGCCGCGGTCGGGGGCCTCGATGATCGCGTAGATCAGGGCGCCGAGGCCGGTCGCGGTGAGCGCGGTGGAGAGGGCGTCGACCTTGGGGGAGGCTGGGTCGCTGGTCTCGGGGAGCAGGAAGACGCAGGCGGTGACACCGATCGCGACCATCGGGACGTTGATCAGGAAGACCGAGCCCCACCAGAAGTGGTTGAGCAGCCAGCCGCCGATGATCGGGCCGAGCGGCAGGCCGAGCGCGGAGGCGGCGGAGATGATGCCGACGGCCCGGGTGCGCTCGGCCGGTCCGAACAGCGAGGGCAGTACGGACAGCGCCAGCGGCATCACCAGTGCCGCGCCGACGCCCATCACCGCGCGGGCGGCGATCACCCAGTTCACATCGCCGGCGAGGGCGCCGATCACGGACCCGGCCAGGAAGACCGCGAGGCCGGTGATGAGCATCCGGCGGCGGCCGAAGCGGTCGCCGAGGAGGCCGGCCGGGAGCATCAGCGACGCGAAGACGACCACGTAGGCGTCGGCCATCCACTGCTGCTGGCCGGTCGTGGCGCCGAGCTGCTCGGCCATGGTCGGCAGCGCCACGTTGAGGATCGTCATGTCGAAGCCGAGCACCAGCATGCTCGCGACCAGGGCGCCCAGGGCCCACCAGCGGCGGGGGTTCTGCTGTGTCTCTTCAAGCTGAGTGACAGTAGCCATGAAATGAGAGTAGCTCTCAAAATCTAGAGACTGTCAATGGGGAGTCGATGTCAGGGCATGAAAAAGTGGCCACGGCTCGGGAGCCGTGGCCACTCGAAGGAGGGGCGGTGGAGCTATGCGTGCTGGTACGCCACCAGGGAGATCCCCACGTAGTGGACGACGAACGCGGCCAGCGTGAGCGAGTGGAAGACCTCGTGGAAGCCGAAGTAGCGCGGTGACGGGTTCGGGCGCTTGATGCCGTAGATCACGCCGCCGGCGCTGTAGAGCAGGCCGCCGACGATCACCAGGACCAGGACCGCGATACCGCCGGTGCGCATGAAGTCGGGCAGGAAGAAGACCGCCGCCCAGCCCATCGCTATGTAGCAGGGCGTGTACAGCCAGCGCGGGGCGCCGACCCAGAACACCCGGAAGACGATGCCGGCGGCCGCGGCGCCCCAGATGCCCCACAGCAGCCACAGCCCCTTCGCCCCGGGCAGGAGCAGCAGGGTCAGGGGTGTGTAGGTGCCCGCGATGATCAGGAAGATGTTGGCGTGGTCGAGTCTGCGCAGGATGCCGTCCATGCGCGGACTCCAGTTGCCCCGGTGGTACAGCGCGCTCACGCCGAACAGCAGGCATGCCGTCAGGACGTAGATCCCGCAGGCGATGCGGCCGCGCGGTGAGTCGGCGAGGGCGGTGAGGACGAGGCCCGCGATCAGTACGGCCGGGAACATGCCCAGATGCAGCCAGCCGCGCAACTTGGGCTTGACCTGGTGCGACAGGGAGGACAGCGCCGAGGAGCCACGGCCGGCGGCCGGCGGTTCCGAGGGCGCGTCGGGGGCGGACGCAGTCATGTCTCGCATCGTACCTACGGAACCGTAGGTTACGCGTCAGTACGGCACGACGACCACTCGACCGCACTCATCGTCTCATGCCCGCCTGTTGCACAGGCAGGGGCGTGCAAAAAGATCTCCAGTTGAACTCAACGTGGACGCAAAGAAACGCAGGAAAACACGGAAACCGTGGCCTTCCTCACGTCGCTCATCTGTGACTCCCTCTGGACAGATGGGAGATCGAGTCGGAGGATCAAATGAGTGCGGTCGGCACCGGATGAGCGGCTACGAAGCATCCGGGTCGCAGCCCCCACGGGGCAACAAGGCCTGAAACAGGGCCGCAAGATCAAAAATCCCTCATTTAGGAGCAATCGTGGCGCGCGACATCGCGGCTCCCACCGTCATCCCCACCAACCATCAGGAACTGATCTCGTGGGTCAACGAGATCGCCGAACTGACGCAACCGGACAGCGTGGTCTGGTGTGACGGATCCGAGGCCGAGTACGAGCGACTGTGCGAAGAGCTCGTGGCGAAGGGCACCTTCAAGAAGCTCGACCCGATCAAGCGCCCCCACTCCTACTACGCGGCTTCCGACCCGACCGACGTCGCCCGGGTCGAGGACCGCACCTTCATCTGCTCCGAGCAGGAGAAGGACGCGGGCCCGACCAACCACTGGAAGGCCCCCGCCGAGATGCGGGAGATCTTCTCCGGCGAGAAGGGCCTGTTCCGCGGCTCGATGAAGGGCCGGACGATGTACGTCGTCCCGTTCTGCATGGGCCCCCTCGGCTCCCCGCTCTCCGCGCTCGGCGTGGAGATCACCGACTCCGCGTACGTCGCCGTCTCCATGCGCACGATGACGCGCATGGGCCAGGCGGTCCTCGACGAACTCGGCGACGACGGCTTCTTCGTGAAGGCCGTGCACACCCTCGGCGCCCCGCTCGCGGAGGGCGAGGCGGACGTCCCCTGGCCGTGCAACCAGACCAAGTACATCTCGCACTTCCCCGAGTCGCGCGAGATCTGGTCCTACGGCTCCGGATACGGCGGCAACGCCCTGCTCGGCAAGAAGTGCTACGCCCTGCGCATCGCCTCCGTCATGGCGCGCGACGAGGGCTGGCTCGCCGAGCACATGCTGATCCTCAAGCTCACGCCTCCGCAGGGCGAGTCCAAGTACGTCGCCGCGGCCTTCCCGAGCGCCTGCGGCAAGACGAACCTCGCCATGCTGGAGCCCACCGTCTCCGGCTGGACCGTCGAGACCATCGGCGACGACATCGCCTGGATGCGGTTCGGCGCGGACGGCCGCCTCTACGCGATCAACCCCGAGGCCGGCTTCTTCGGCGTCGCGCCCGGCACCGGTGAGCACACCAACGCCAACGCGATGAAGACGCTCTGGGGCAACGCCGTCTTCACCAACGTCGCTCTCACCGACGACGACGACATCTGGTGGGAGGGCATGACCGAGGAGACGCCCGCCCACCTCACCGACTGGAAGGGCCGGGACTGGACCCCGGAGTCCGCGGAGCCCGCCGCCCACCCCAACGCCCGCTTCACCGTCCCCGCCGCGCAGTGCCCGATCATCGCGCCGGAGTGGGAGGACCCGAAGGGCGTGCCGATCTCGGCGATCCTCTTCGGCGGCCGCCGGGCCAGCGCCGTACCGCTGGTCACCGAGTCCTTCGACTGGAACCACGGCGTGTTCCTGGGGGCGAACGTGGCCTCGGAGAAGACCGCCGCCGCCGAGGGCAAGGTCGGCGAGCTGCGCCGCGACCCGTTCGCCATGCTGCCGTTCTGCGGCTACAACATGGGCGACTACATGGCCCACTGGATCAAGGTCGGCCAGTCCGCGGACGCGGCCAAGCTGCCGAAGATCTACTACGTCAACTGGTTCCGCAAGAACGACGAGGGCAAGTTCGTCTGGCCGGGCTTCGGCGAGAACTCCCGTGTCCTGAAGTGGATCGTGGAGCGGCTGGACGGCAAGGCGGCCGGTGTGGAGACGCCGATCGGTGTCCTCCCGACGCGCGAGGCCCTGGACACCAACGGCCTCGACCTGGCCGACAGCGACCTCGACTTCCTGCTGACCGTCGACAAGGAGGTCTGGCGGGAGGAGGCCTCGCTGATCCCCGACCACCTCAACACCTTCGGTGAGCACACGCCGAAGGAGCTGTGGGACGAGTACCAGGCGCTGGTCGAGCGGCTGGGATAACTCCCGTTCGATCTCCGCGGCCGGTCCTGGGGGTACCTCCCACGCCCCTAAGGCAGTGGGGGAGTGCCCTGACCAGCGATCGTCACGACCGGCCGCGGTGTGAACCGGCGAGGCCGCGCACAATGGGGTGCGGGGCTTGTGGGCCTGTCGTCGCCTATTTCCGTCCGCCCCGACGGGAGCTCTGGCGGCGGCAGGCCTTCGCCTGTGGGGGTGCGTTTTTGGCTTGCGGCCGGTGGGGGCCGGTCGCGCCCACGCGGCGGTAGCCGCACATCGACACAGCCCCGCGCCCCTTTTCAGGGGCGTTCAGTTGCCCCTTTCTTCCAAGTAGCGGGTGTGGGATTCCTGGCGTCTGGCCTCTGTGTCCCTCAGGGCTGCTGCCAGGTGCTCCGCCTCTTCCTTGAGGACCGTGAGCTGGCGTTCCAAGTGGCGTTCGGGGGGTTCCTGGCCGGGGGTCAGGCGGGTCCACCACCTTGTCCGTACGAAGCTGTCGACCGCCTCCGGGATGTCCTGCCGTACCGCCCGCGAGAGGACGTGTACGCCCTCGGGGTCCTGGGCGAGCAGTTCGGAGGCCCACCCGGGGTCCAGCAACGCCGTCAGCAGGTCCGTCAGTTCGGTCAGGCGGGCCTCGGTGGAGGCCGGCAGGCCGACCTCCGCCAGGTAGGTCTCCAGCTTGCGGAAGTCGGCGCGGACCTCCTCCAGCTGGGCCGACGGGGTGGGGAAGTCCGGCAGCGGCGGGCGTTCCGGCGGGGCGATCAGCGCGCCCGCGCCGTAGAGGCCGGCCACCACCACCGGCCAGTACGGGCCCGCCACGTCCGTGAAGGTCAGGACCAGGCCGAGAAGGCCGCCCGCCGAGCCGGTGAGGTTCTTGCGGGACTCCAGGTAGCCGAGGAGCTTATTGGTAGCCACGGATCTCCTCGAAGGCGCCGTCCAGGGAGTCCTGCCGGCCGTCGAAGAGACGGCCGCCGGTCAGGGCGGCGATGTGCTGGAGTTCGGCGCGGGACGAGTCGCCGAAGAGGATGGGGAAGACGGGGATCTGCTGCCGGTCGGCGGAGAGCTTGCCGTAGAAGTCGTCGAAGTCACCGACCTTGGCGCCCGTGGTGTTCTCGCCGTCGGTCATCAGCACGATCGACGTGAAGGTGTCCTGGGAGGGGTTCAGCTGGGCGTACGCCTTCTCCAGAGAGGTGTAGATCGCCGTGTTGCCGTCGGCGTTCAGGGCGTCGGTGTCCTTGCGGATCGCGTCGAGGTCGGCCTTGTCGTCGACCACGTGGGTGCTCACGCTCTTCACGTCCGAGCCGAACGGCATCAGGGTGACCTCCTCGCGGTTGCGGAAGTCGCCGGTGAGGCCGGTGAGGGCCTTCTTCAGGCGGGAGAGCCGGTCGCCCTCCATCGAGCCCGAGGTGTCCAGGACGTAGACCGTGCGGGAGGGCCTGCGCAGGTCGTTCTCGTACGCCGAGATGAGCCCGTCGGCCACGGACCGGCTGCCGGGGAAGGGGAGTTCGCGGCGGCGGGTCGTGTCCAGGCCGGAGGCGGGCGGGACGGAGGCGACCACCGGGCGGCGGTGCGTGGTGTCCGTGACGATTCTCTGCACGGCCGTGGTGCGCAGGTCCTCCGTCACCTTGCGGACGTCCTCGCGGGTGGCCGAGGAGGTGGCGGCCAGGGAGGAGAGCGGGTAGTCGGCGGTGACCACACCGTCGGTCGGACGGATCACCGTCAGGCCGGGGATGCCCATGAGGACGGACTCGTAGTTGAGCAGGGCGTCGACGTTGCCGCGCCGCTTGTAGGCCGAGGCCAGCCAGCCGGAGGAGCCCGAGGTCAGGGTCTGGCCCTTGAAGAACCTCTTCAGCCGGGGGGTCGCCTTGGTGACGTCGCCGTCCGTGAGCGCCGACTGGGCCCCGGAGAGCGCGGAGGCCACCGAGACCAGCGTGGAGAAACCGGAGTTGGAGCGGGCCGGGTCGGTCATGCCGTACGTCAGCTTCCCGGCTTCCACGGCCTGCTCGATCCGGGACCAGGTGACGTCGGCGGGCTTCCAGCCGAGGGACTGCACGGTGGCCGTCTTCACGCCGATCGCGACCGGGCTGGACATGATCGAGGTCTCGGAGACGACCTTCTTCGCCGCCTCGGGGCGCAACCGCAGATAGTCGTCGGAGGACAGCCAGAGCGCGTCGTACTTCCCGTCCGCCTGCCCCTTGGCCAGCAGGTCCACGGCGTCCAGGGTGCCCATGTAGGTGGGACGGACCGTGACACCGGTGTCCTTGCGGACCCGGTCGAAGACGGCGCTCATGTCGCTGAGTTCGGAGGAGGCGAGGACCCGGAGGGTGCCGGGCTTCGGCGCCGTGGAGTCGTCGTCGTGGTCCTGGGAGGTGCAGCCGGTCAGTACGACGGCCGTCGTCGCCAGGAGGGCGAGCAGCGTGCGTCTGTTCATGCGAGGCCGTCCTCCAGTGCGCCCTTCGAGCGGCTGCGCGCCAAGTAGGCGCTCGCCTGCTGGAGTTCGTCGGTGAGGGACTGGACGGTGCCGGCCATCGCCTCGGTCGCCTGCGCCTTGTAGCTGTCGATGGCGTCGAGGGTGCGGTAGATCTGCTGGAAGGCGGCGCGCAGGGTCTCGACGCCTACGGCCGGGTCGGCGGCGATGCGCTGGATCTCGCCGCTCTGGGTCGCGAGCATCTCGGCATTGCCCCGGATGAGGTCCTCGGTCGTCCCGCGCAACGCGTTGACCTGCTCGATGACCTTCTTCTGGTTGTCGAGCGCGGAGGCCAGCATCACCGAGATCCGCAGCGCCGAGACCGTGGTGGTGGCGGCGCGTTCGACGCCCTTGATCAGTTCGTCGTTGTTGCGCCGTACGACGTCCATCGCCAGGTAGCCCTGTGCGGACACCGCGAGCTGGGTGAGCAGGTCCTGGTGCTTCTGCCGGACCGGGAAGAGCACGTCCGACCGCAGGGCGTCGGCCTCCTGGGGGTCGGGGAGCCGGGTGATGTGCTGCTCCACGGCGGTGTCCAGGGCCTGGGTGAGGACGACGTACTCCTGGAGCTTGCCCATGGTCTCCCAGAGCCGCACCCGCTCGGTCTGCAACGCGGCGTTGTCCCGCCGGAGTTCGTCCTGGCCGCCGCGCAGCGACCCCACGATCTTGTTCAACGTCCCCTGCGCTGAGGCGTACTTGGCGACGTGGTCGCGGAGCCTGTTCCCGCCCGGCAGCCGGGAGAGGAACTTGCGGCCCTTGCCCGTCGGCAGGTCGCGCGGGTCGAGGTCCTCGACGACCCGGCGGAGTTCGACCAGCGAGCCGGCCACCTTGGCCTGGGCGTCGCCGCCCTTGTCGGGCAGGCTGCGCACCGCACGTTCCAGCATGCGGTTGGACTGCGAGGCGGCGGTGCGCATCTCGCCGGCGCCGAGGCCGGTGATCTCGCCGACCTTGCTTGCGAACTCCGGCGACCGTGCGTCCAGGGCGGCGAGGCCTCGGACGTAGTCGTCGGCCTTGCGCGCCATGTCCGTACGGACGCCGTCGTCGACGGGCACGAGTCCGCCGGCCTTCTCCCGCGGCACGGGCGCGACGGCCTCCGGCGGGGTCAGCGTGAACACGTCCTCACCGCTGAGGGTGGGCGGGTGCTCACCGCCGCTCGGCACCATCTTGTCGAAGTTGCTCACAGGATCCCCCCGTCAGCCGCGCGCCCGGCGGGCCATCTCGTGCAGCACCGCGTAGGTGGGCACGGGCGCCTGCCGGACGCCGGTCAGTGTCTGGTTGAGGTAGGCGGCTTGGCCGGCGGTGGCACTGACGAACTCGGCGGAATCGCCCTGCGGCCGGAAACCGTGCCGCACGGCGAGCTTGCGCAGGGTCGGATCGGTGCTGAGGAGTTCGCCGAGCGCCCGGCCGGCGTCGTCGAGCGGCACGATGGTGTGGTCGCTGTTCACCGTGGTGTCCGGATAGAGGACGACCAGGTCGTCGGCGCCGTGCCGGTCGGCGAGCAGCGAGACGACCTGCGACTCGTACAGGCACACCAGCGGGTTGCCCGCGCCGCTGATGAAGTCCCGGAACACCGAGTCACTGCTGGGCTGTTGGGCGCCCTGGACGCTGACGAGCTTGTGCAGCAGCGGGGCGGTCCTGGCGACGTCGGCGGTACTGGCCACCACCTGGCCGCCGTTGGCCACGTAGGAGGCGGCGGCGAGGTAGAGGGCGCCGGAGTTGGAGGTCTCCGGGTCGGTGCTCGTGATGTAGAGCGTCCCGGTCAACTCCCCGTGCACGGTGGCGCCCTTGAGCTGCTGCCAGGTCCGGTCGTGCCGGGCGGCGTCCAGATAGGCGGCCATCCTCAGGGTGCCCCGGCCCTTGCCGTCGAGCACGGCGAGGCCGTTCGCCGCCAGGACGTCGGCCGCGCTGCGGTGGGCCACGACGACCAGGGGCGAGTAGAAGGGCCGGGGGAGCGGCTGGCGCGCGTGGTACTTCGCGGCCAGCTGGTCGGCCGGCGCCGAGCTGGAGGGGAAGGCGAAGTCGTACCCCTTCAGGTCCAGGCCGTCCATGGCCCAGGACCCCGACGACTCCGTCTTCACGGTGTAGCCCTTGGCGGCGAGGGCCTTCACCACATCGGGATCGGCGAAGAAGTCCGACTTCTCCGAACCGATCACACCGCGCACGGTCTTCGTTGCCGTGCCCTTGCCATCCCCGTTCCGGCCTGCGACGACGGCAGCCACCACGCCACCGATCAGCAGCACCGCGAGGACGATTCCCGCGATACGTCTCACGCGGGGGAGCGTGCTCGCGGAACCCCACGTTCCTGGGCGACCAGGGTGAACGGGGGGTGAATCGGACGTCCCGGAATACAACGGGGCCACGAAGATCGATCAGGGGTGCGGCGGGGAGGGGGCGGGTGAGAGGCGGGGCCGACGCCGGCAGCACCACCCACGCCAACGGCGCGCGGCCGTCGCAGCGTGGTCCGGCGATGCCGGGAGCCGCGGCACCGCGGGACCACGGCACCGCGGAACCACGGCCGGATCGGCACCGCCGGACTGCGCCGTCGTGGCTGATCGCCGTCGCGGCGGAAGAGATCTGTCGCGGCGGAGAAGAGGGCGGGGCTGTGGAGGGGGAGGAGCGCTGTGCTGCGGAGGGCGCAGGGGGCTGCGCTGTGGAGGTGGAGGGGAGAGGGCTGCGCTGTGGAGAGGGGAGGGGGTTGTGGCAACCCGGTCCGCGCGTCGCTGCGGGAGCGCGCGGACCGGGGCCGTTCGGGGGAGGGGTGGACCGGCAGAGGCGGTCGGATCGGCCGGCGGTGGTGGGTAGCCGGTGGTCGGCCCGGTGGTAGCCGGTTCGGGCCGGCCAGGCGGTGGGTGGCCGTTGGTTGGTTCGGGTCGGCCGGCGGTGGTGGGTGGCCGGTGGTCGGCCCGGCTGTGGTCGGTGGGCGGTTCGGGTCGGCTTGGCGGTGGGTGGCCGGTGGGCGGGTCAGCCTGTCGTTGTGAGTTCTGTGGCTGCCGCGTGTGCGTCCATGCGCTCCGCTGCGAGGATCGCCGCCGCCGTGTCCGCGCGGGACGCGGCGACGACGAGGGCGCGGCCGGCGAGCGCGTGCGCGCGCTCGTGGAGTGCGGCCGGTTCCTGGACCGCGGTCAGCGACGCGCGGACCGGCGTACGTCCGCTCCGTAGCCGGGTCACCTGCTCGGCCAGCCGGGTCGCGGCGGCGTCGAGGTCGGTGGACGGCGCGAGGGCCCGCAGCTCGTCGGTGACGGCGAGCAGCGCCGCGAGATGTCCGGCGAGCTGGATGTCCAGCTCCTCCTCGCGCGTCCGGTGGGGGAAGTCGGAAGGCGTGCCGGCCATCGTGCTGTGGACGGACCCCTTGTGGGAAGAAGGGGTGCGGATCGGTTCGTACATGGGAGATGGCCTCCTGTGCTCTGACAGGAAGCCATCCTAGCTTGGATCTCGTCTAAAGTTGACCACGTTCACGGATGGTGCCCCGGCGGCTACCTACGGCTGGCGCCTATCGCTGGCTGTACCCGTCCAGGAACCGCCCGATCCGTGTGATCGCGTCCCGTAGGTCGCCGATCGCCGGCAGCGTCACCACCCGGAAGTGATCCGGTTCCGGCCAGTTGAAGCCGCTGCCCTGGACCACCATGATCTTCTCCTGCCGCAGCAGGTCCAGGACCATCTGCCGGTCGTCCTTGATCTTGAAGACCTGGGGGTCGAGGCGCGGGAAGAGGTAGAGGGCGCCCTTGGGCCGGACGCAGCTCACGCCCGGGATCTGGGTGAGCAGCTCGTACGCCGTGTCCACCTGCTCCTTCAGCCGCCCGCCCGGCAGCACCAGGTCGGTGATCGTCTGGCGACCGCTCAGCGCGGCCACGACACCGTGCTGACCTGGCATGTTCGCGCACAGTCGCATGTTGGCGAGGATCGTCAGGCCCTCGATGTAGGAGTCGGCGTGTGCGCGGGGACCGGAGATGGACATCCAGCCGACCCGGTAGCCGGCCACCCGGTAGGCCTTGGACATGCCATTGAAGGTGAGTGTGAGCAGGTCCGGGGCGACGGAGGCGGTCGAGGTGTGCGTGGCGTCGTCGTAGAGGATCTTGTCGTAGATCTCGTCCGAGCAGACCAGCAGGTTGTGGCGGCGGGCGATGTCGGTCAGCCCGCGCAGCATCGCCTCGTCGTACACCGCGCCCGTCGGGTTGTTCGGGTTGATGATGACGATCGCCTTGGTGCGGTCGCTGACCTTGCGCTCGATGTCGGCGAGGTCGGGCATCCAGTCCGACTGCTCGTCGCACCGGTAGTGCACGGCCGTACCGCCGGAGAGGGAGACCGCCGCGGTCCACAGCGGGTAGTCCGGCGCCGGGACCAGCACCTCGTCCCCGTCGTCGAGCAGCCCCTGCATCGCCATCACGATCAGCTCGGAGACGCCGTTGCCGATGAAGACGTGCTCGACGTCGGTCTCGATGCCGATGGTCTGGTTGTGCATGACCACCGCGCGGCGGGCGGCCAGCAGGCCCTTCGCGTCGCCGTAGCCGTGGGCCGTGGAGACGTTGCGGAGGATGTCCTCCAGGATCTCCGGCGGGCACTCGAAACCGAAGGCGGCCGGGTTTCCGGTGTTGAGCTTGAGGATGCGGTGTCCCGCCGCCTCAAGCCGCATCGCCTCCTCGAGAACCGGGCCCCGGATCTCGTAACAGACATTGGCGAGCTTGGTCGACTGGATCACCTGCATGTCCGTGAGCTTACGGTGCGGTAACGCCCGTCGGGTCGTGTTTTCCACCACGTGAGACACGGGAGGAGCACTGGTGGGACATGAATACGACCCGATGATTTGGCCTGTTATCGCCGGTAGCTGTCTCAAAGGTGCCCACCCTCCCTAGAATTCGCGTCCATGCCGAGACCTGCCGAGGACGAGACCGGAGCGCCCAGCGTTTACCAGCACCAGGGCGGACCGGCCCCCGAGTACGAGGAGTACCGGGATCCGGCGTTCGCGCACGGCTGGCTCAACGCATACGACGAGACGAGCGAGCTGCCCCGGATCGCGCCCGCCGCACCGGGGCCGGGCCGGGCGGAGCGGCGCCGGGCGGCGGCTCGTGGCACGGGCGGCCCGCGTGCGAAGCATGTGGCGGTCGCCGTGGGGGCGGTGGGGGCCGCGTCCGTGGCCGCGCTGATCGCCGGCTTCGCCTTCTCCTCGTCGCCGGACGGCACGCGGGGCGAGCAGAACCGTACGAAGCACACGGCAGGCGAGTCGTCGCAGTCGCCGCAGGAGAGCCCGCGCGGCGCGTCCGTCACCCCGTCCCCGAAGTCGGACGCGGCGTCGCCGGCGACCGGCGCGGCATCCGGGTCCGCCGCCACGGCCACGGCCGGGTCGTCGGCATCGGCGAACCCCTCGCCGAGCACCGTCCCGACCCGCAGTGCGAGTGGGACACCTTCGCCGACCGCCGTCACCACGACCCCGACGTACGGCGGGCACGGCTGGGGGCACGGGAGGGGTGGCGGCAGGGGGCGTTAGGGGGCGTTGGGGGGCGTTGGGGGGCCATGAGGCCGGCGCCGTGCGGGTCGCCCCGTTCGGGCCGGGCTGGGCCGGGTGACGCAACCGGTCAACCGGCCAACCGGCCGCGGTGGTTCGTCGTCATCCGTGTCAGGAGGTCCCGGCGGCTCCGGTCGACCGGAAACAGCATCTTGCCCCCGCACCTTGTTGTGTTGAGAATGTGCATGACAAGAATGCGGGTGGCCGGAAGATCTCCGGTCACCCTCGTCGTATAGAGGGGACCCCCACATGAACAAGCCTCTCGTCGCCGCGCTCGCCTCCCTGGCCATCACCGGGATCGGCGTGGCACCGGCGGTCGCCGCGCCGCAGGCCAAGGCGGCCGCGGCGGTGACCGTCAACTTCGCCGGTACCGTCTCGCTCAGCAACTGCTCCGGCTCCGTCATCCGCTTCCCGAACTCCGCGGACACCGACCCGGCGCTGGTGATGACCAACGGCCACTGCCTGGAGACCGGCTTCCCGGACCCCGGCGAGGTCATCACCGGGCAGTCCTCCAGCCGTACCTTCGGACTGCTGAACTCCTCCGGTACCCGCGTCGCCACGCTCCGCGCGAACCAGGTCGTCTACTCGACGATGACCGACACGGACGTCACGATCTACCGCACCACCACGACGTACTCGGCGATCAAGAGCTCCTACGGCATCAGCCCGCTCACCCTCAGCGACACCCACCCGACCGCCGGCGCCGCCATCAAGGTCGTCTCCGGGTACTGGAAGACGATCTACAGCTGCAACATCGACGGGTTCGTGTACCGGCTGAAGGAGGGCGACTGGACCTGGAAGGACTCGGTCCGCTACACCTCCGCGTGCAACACGATCGGCGGGACGTCGGGGTCGCCGGTGATCGACACCAGCACGGGCCAGGTCGTCGCCATCAACAACACGGGCAACGAGGACGGGGAGCAGTGCACCGTCGACAACCCGTGCGAGGTGGACGCGAGCGGCAACATCACGGTCCGGCAGGGGATCAACTACGCCGAGGAGACGTACAACATCCCGGCGTGCTTCACGACGGGGAATGTGCTGAACCTGAGTGCGAGCGCTTGCACGCTGCCCAAGCCGTAATGCCCCGCCGGGTGCGCCGTTGTCGGGTGCGGGTGTGTGGGGGCTGGTCGCGCCCACGCGGCGGTAGCCGCAGATCGACACAGCCCCGCGCCCCTAAAGGGGCGCCCTGCGTACCGCTCGTCCGGCCAGTACGTCCGTTCTGTGGCCGTTCTCGATGACGAAACGGCCGTTGATCAGGACGTGGGGGATGCCTGTCGGTAGGCGGCGCGGCTCCTCGAACGTGGAGCCCGCCGCCACCGTCTCCGGGTCGAAGAGGACCACGTCGGCCCGGTAGCCCTCGCGGATGCGGCCGCGGTCCGGCAGGCGCAGCCGGGCCGCGGGGCGGGCGGTGAGGTGGGCCACGCACTCCTCCAGGGACAGGACCCCCAACTCCCGTACGTAGTGGCCGAGGTAGTGCGGGAAGGTGCCGTAGGCGCGGGGGTGCGGCTTCGCGCCCTGGAGGATGCCGTCCGAACCACCGGTGTGGACCGGGTGGCGCATGATCGTGCGGACGTTCTCCTCGTGGCCGACGTGCTGGAGGATGGAGGGGGCCAGGCGGTCCGTCAGGAGAAGGTGGCGGGCCGTCGTCCACGGGGGTTCGCCGCGTCGCCGTGCCGACTCCTCGACCGTACGGCCGACAAAGTCGGCCAGAGCCGGATCGGCCACGCCCGAGATCTCGATCGTGTCCCACTCGATGGGGACGCCGTGGCAGCCGTCGGAGCCGACGGTCTCCAGGTGGTGGCGGATGCGTTCGGACGTCTCCTCGTCCGCCAGCCGGGCCAGAGCCGCCTCAGGGCCGCCCTCGTTCGCCCAGCTCGGCAGCATCGCCGCGAGGGTCGTGCTGCCGGGGGTGTAGGGGTAGGTGTCGAGGGTGATGTCGGCGCCGGCGGAGAGGGCCTCGTCGAGCAGCGCCAGCAGCTCGGGTGCCCGGCCCTTGTTCACACCGAAGTTCATGGTGGCGTGGGCCAGATGGAGCGGGCAGTCCGCCTCCCGGGCGAGGGCGACCATCTCCGCATACGCCTCCAGGGCGCCCGCGCCGTACGAGCGGTGGTGCGGGCAGTAGTAGCCGCCGTAGCGCGCCACCACCCGGCACAGCTCGGTCAGTTCGGCGTCCTCGGCGTACATGCCGGGGGTGTAGGTCAGACCGGAGGACAGGCCCACCGCGCCCTGTTCCAGGCCCTCCGCCACCAGCCGCCGCATCCGGTCGAGTTCGGCGGGGGTCGCCGCGCGGTCCTCCCAGCCGACGACCAGGGCGCGGACCGTGCCCTGGGGGATCAGGTAGGCCGCGTTCACGGCGACACCCCGGTCGAGGCGGTCCAGGTACTCGCCGACCGACCGCCAGTCGAAGTCGATGTCGTCGCCGTGGCCGTTCCAGCCGGTGATCGCCCGGCGGACCTCCTCCAGGGTGCGGTCGTCGACCGGGGCGTACGACAGCCCGTCCTGGCCCAGGACCTCCAGGGTCACCCCCTGCGCGGCCTTGGCGCTGTGGTCGGGGTCGCGGAGCAGGGCCAGGTCGCTGTGTGCGTGCATGTCGATGAAGCCGGGGGAGAGGACCAGGCCTTCCGCGTCCAACTCGCGCATGGCGCGGGGGCGTTGGCAGCCGGCCGCCGCTGCCTCCTTGACGATCGACACGATCCTGCCGCCGTCGAAGACCACGTCCGCGCGGTACGAGGGGGCGCCGCTGCCGTCGACGACGTCCGCGTCCCGGATGACCAGATCCTCCATGATCCCTCCTGGAATCCTCTCAGAAGAACGTGCGGATGTAGTCGACGACCGTTCCGTCCGCCTCGGCGACCGGGATCAGCTGCCACTTGTCGAACGACGTGCACGGGTGGGACAGGCCGAGGCCCACCCAGTCCCCGACCTCCAGGTCCGCCTCGGGCGCGGTGCGCAGCCAGGTGTGCTGGTCGGACAGGCCGGTCACCTCGACGCCGGTCGCCGGCCGCTCCGTGCCGTCCCGGCGGATCACCTGGGCGAACGGGAGGTGGAGGTCGTAGGCCGCGTCCCGCTTGCCCGCGTTGGCGAAGGCCTGCTCGGGGGAGGGGCGGGAGACGATCTGCGTCCAGAGGCGGAAGGCCGGCTCCAGGGCGCCCTCCTCGGGGACGCGGTTGAAGGGGGTGATCTCGCGGTAGCGGCCGTCGTCGTGCGAGACGTACGCCCCCGAACGCAGCAACTTCAGTACGGGGTGGGAGAGTTCGGGGATCCCGGCGAAGACGTCCGCCACCGCGTCGAACCAGGCGCTGCCGCCCGCGCTGACGACGATCTCCGTCAGGTCCGCGAACCGCCCCGCCTTGTCGAAGTCGACGGCGAGGGCGACGAGGCGGTGCAGATAGGCGTGGACGCGGTCGGGGGTCGCCTCCGGCACCTCGCCCTCGTACCCTGCCACGCCCACCAGCCGCAGGGTCTCGGTCCCGGCCACCGCGTCCGCGACCGCCGCGCACTCCGCCTCCGTACGGACGCCGGTACGGGCGCCCTCCCCCGCGGCGAGCTCGACGACGACGTCCACGGGGCGGGTGGTGACCCCGCGCAGCGCCGTGTCCATCAGCTCGACCCCGCGCACCGAGTCGACGTAGCAGAGGAAGCGGAAGTCCTCGTCCCGCTCCAGCTCGCCCGCGATCCAGCGGAGGGCCGGGGCGTCCACGAGCTCGTTGGCGAGGAAGACCCGCCGGGTGCCGAACGCCCGTGCCACCCGCACCTGATGCGGCACGGCGAGGGTGATGCCCCATGCCCCGTGCTCGATCTGGCGCCGGAAGAGCTGCGGGGCCATGGAGGTCTTGCCGTGCGGGGCGAAGGCGAGGCCGTGCCGTTCGGTGTACGTCTCCATCAGCGCGAGATTGTGCTCCAGGCGCTCGGCGGAGAGGGCCAGCACCGGGGTCGCGAAGCCGTCGGAGAAGAGGTTGCGGCGCTCGGCGGCCAGCTCGCCGACGGTGCGGCCCTCGGCGTCCGGCGGGAGGCCCTTGAAGCGGTGGTCGACGCGTTCTTCCGCGAGACGGGCAAGCGCTTCGGTGCCGGGGTCGAGGGTCACGGAACCTCCCTGATCGAGCTGATTGCATTATGTGCAACGCTCATTGCGTATATCGCTTACCGCTGTCTAACATCCACGCCAATGCCGGGTCAATGGAGCCCACAGCGACCCTCCCCATCGACGAGGAGCCACGACCATCGTGAAGGCCACGGACGCCGTTGACGCCGTTGACGCCCCGGACGTCGTCGCGCTCGGCGAGTCCATGGTCACGTTCCTGCCCACCCGGCCGGGGCGGCTCGCGGACGTACCGTCCTTCGACCGTGCGATCGGCGGCGCCGAGTCCAACGTGGCCTGCGGGCTGGCTGCCGCCGGCCACGCCGTGCGGTGGGTCAGCCGGGTCGGGGCGGACGGGTTCGGCGATCACCTGGTGGCGGCGGTCGCGTCGTACGGCGTGGACGTCTCGTACGTGGGCCGCGACGCCGTGCGCCCGACGGGCGTGTACTTCCGTACGGCGGGGGACCGGGCGACGGACGCGCACGAGGTGGCTTATTACCGGGCGGGCTCTGCGGCGTCCGCGATGTCGGTGACCGACGTGGATCTGGGCGCGGTGCGGGCGGGACGGGTCCTGCATCTGTCGGGGATCACGGCCGCGTTGTCGGAGGGGTGCCTGGAACTGCTGCGCGAGCTGACGGCGCCCGCCGAGCGCCGGCCACTGGTGTCGTTCGACGTCAACTACCGGCCGAGCCTGTGGGCCGGCTCCGACGGCGCGGACGTGCTGTTGGAGCTGGCGCGTCGGGCCGACATCGTCTTTGTGGGGGAGGACGAGGCGGAGCTGGCGTGGGGGGTGGAGGGCGGACCGGAGGCGATTCGGGAACTGCTGCCGGAGCCTGCGGTGTTGGTGGTGAAGGAGGGGGTGAAGGGGGCGACGGCGTTTCGGCGGGATGGTGCGGGCGGTTCTTCGGCCGCGGCCCGGTGGGGGCTGGTCGCGCAGTTCCCCGCGCCCCTTGCGGGGCGCTGCCCAGCCGTGTCCCATCGAGCCACCCGGCAAGCGCGGGTGAGTGAAACCCCGCCCCCGGCCTACCCCCACGGCACTTTCGAACCCGCCCCCACCGTCGACGTCGTGGCGACCGTCGGAGCAGGGGACGCCTTCGCCGCCGGATTCCTCTCCGGCGCACTGCGCGGCCTGCCCGTACGGCAGGCACTCCGGCTCGGCCATCTCTTCGCCGCCGCCGTCCTCACCACCCCCGCCGACCTCGCCGCACCCCCCGCCCGCGACACCACCGACCGCCTGACCGCTCTCGAGGACACCGCGTGGGAGAGACTTCGACTCGGCCCCGGCTGGACGCAAGCCGACGCGGCCGAAGAGGAGGTACGCAACCCATGAGCCAGACCGTCGACCGAGCACTCAGCATCCTGCCGTTGCTCGCGGAGGGCCCCGCCGACCTCGGCCAGGTCGCCGACCGCCTCGGCGTGCACAAGTCGACCGCACTGCGGCTGCTGCGCACCCTCCACGAACACGGGCTCGTCTACCGCCAGTCCGACCAGCGCTACCGGCTCGGCGCCCGCCTCTTCGCGCTCGCCCAGGAGGCGATGGAGAACCTCGACATCCGCGAGATCGCCCACCCCCACCTGGCCCGGCTCAACGAGGCCTGCGGGCACACCGTGCACCTCGCCGTGTTCGAGGAGGGCGAGGTCCTCTACATCGACAAGGTCGAGAGCCGTTACCCGGTGCGCATGTACTCGCGGATCGGCAAGCCCGTCGCCATCACCGTCGCCGCCGTCGCCAAGCTGCTCCTCGCGGACCTGCCCGAGCCCGAGCGGCGGGCCCTCGCCGACAAGCTCGACTACCCCATGTACACGGCCCGTTCGACGCCGAACGCGGAGGCCTTTCGCAAGGAACTGGCCAAGGTGCGCGAACAGGGCTGGGCCACCGACCTCGGCGGCCACGAGGAGTCCATCAACTGCGTGGCCGCCCCGATCCGCGGCGCCGACGGCCGCGTCGTCGCCGCGATGTCGGTATCCGCGCCGAACGTCGTCGTCACCGCCGACCAACTCCTCACCCTGCTCCCGCAGGTGCGCCGTACGGCGGACGCGATCAGCGGTGAGTACTCCGGCAGAACTCCGATCAAGGAAGCCAGCGACTGATGACCGAGAAGATCGCGCTCACCCCGAAGACCCACACCACGCCGCCCGCGAAGTTCTCGCACGGCGTCCGGAAGGGCAACATCCTCCAGGTCGCCGGCCAGGTCGGCTTCCTGCCCGCCGAGGAGGGCAAGCCGCCCACCCCGGCCGGGCCGACGCTGCGCGAGCAGACCCTCCAGACCCTCGCCAACGTCAAGGCGATCCTCGAAGAGGGCGGCGCCTCCTGGGACGACGTGATGATGATCCGCGTCTATCTGACGGACGTGGACCACTTCGCCGAGATGAACGGCATCTACAACACCTACTTCGAGGAGCAGGGCCTCACCGCCCCGCCCGCCGCCCGGACGACGGTCTACGTCGGTCTGCCCGCCGGCCTCCTCATCGAGATCGACGCCCTCGCCGTGCTCGGCTGACGGCCCGTCGACCCGTCGACCCGACTCCCGCACACCGTACGTCTGTCACGGCGCGGCGCCCGCCCCGGGTGCCGTGCCGCGATCCCCCCTGCCCGAAAGCACAATGTTCCTACGCCGAAGAGGACCCCCACATGTCCCTACCGCTCGCCGCCCCCACCACTCCCGCGACCCCACCCCACACCGGTGGACTGCTCCTGCTCCTCGACGGCACCGCCGGCCTCCTCACCGTCGCCGCCATCGGTATCGCCCTGCTGCTCTTCCTGATCATCAAGGCGCGGCTGCAGCCCTTCGTCGCGCTGCTCGCCGTCTCCATAGCCGTCGGCCTGCTGGCCGGTCTCTCGGTCACCGAACTCTTCGGCACCGTGCAGCGTTCGGACGCCGTCTCCACGGTCGAGTCCGGCATGGGCGGCATCCTCGGCCATGTCGCGATCATCATCGGCCTCGGCACGATGCTCGGCGCGATCCTCGAAGTCAGCGGCGGCGCGGAGGTGTTGGCCACCCGGCTCCTGAACCTCTTCGGCGAGCGGCGCGCCCCGCTGGCCATGGGCCTCACAGGGCTCATCTTCGGTATCCCGGTCTTCTTCGACGTCGGCATCTTCGTGCTGGCGCCCCTCGTCTACGCGGCGGCCAAGCGCGGCGGCAAGTCGATCCTCCTCTACTGCCTTCCCCTCCTCGCCGGTCTCTCCATGACCCACGCCTTCCTGCCGCCGCACCCCGGGCCGGTGGCCGCCGCCGCACTGCTGCACGTCCAGCTCGGCTGGGTGATCCTCATGGGCATCGTGTGCGGCATCCCGGCCGTGCTGGCCGCGTGGGCGTACTCCGCGTGGATCGGCAAGCGGATCTTCGTCGCGGTACCGCAGGACATGGTCGAGGCGGCCGAGGAGGCCAAGCGGGCGGTGGCGGCGGAGCAGCGGGCGGCCGGGGTCGAGCCGCAGGAGAAGCCGGTGCCGCTCGGCACGGTCCTCGCCATCATCGGTACCCCGCTCGTCCTCATCCTCGCCTCGACCTTCTCCTCGATCGCCCTGGACCCCTCCACCGGCCGCTCGGTACTGGAGTTCTTCGGTACGCCGATGGTCGCCCTCACCCTCGCCCTGGTCCTCGCCTACTACCTGCTCGGCCTCCGGCGCGGCTGGTCCCGCAAGTCCCTGGAGACCGTCTCGACCGCGTCCCTCAAGCCGGTCGGCAACATCCTGCTGGTGGTCGGTGCGGGCGGGATCTTTGGCGCGGTACTGAAGGCGAGCGGGGTCGCCCAGGCCCTCTCCGACACGTTCAACGGCGTAGGCCTGCCGGTGGTCGTCCTCGCCTACCTCATCTCCGTCGTCCTGCGGGTCGCGCAGGGCTCGGCGACGGTGGCGATCGTGACGACGGCCGGCATCGTGGCCCCGCTCCTCACCGAGGGCCATCACTCCCAGGCCTTCGTGGCCCTCGTCATCATGGCCATCTCGGCGGGCTCGATCTTCGCCTCGCACGTCAACGACGGCGGCTTCTGGATGGTCGCCAAGTACTTCGGTATCAGCGAACGCGACACCCTGAAGACCTGGACCGTGCTGGAGACGGTGCTGTCGGTGGTGGGGTTCGCGGTGGCTGCTGTGCTCAGCGTCTTCGTCTAGATCCAGGTTCGCTGGGCGTCAGGGGGGAGCAACGGCACCCGATCGAGTGATCGACGCTCGAACCCGTGCCCTTTCCGTATGGGCTCCGTTGTTCTCGGCAACGTAACCAAGCGGTGGGGGCGGTGGCGTGTGCTGGTGGGCAGGAAGTACCGGTTGAGGCTGACGCCCGGACAGGTCGCGGCATGCGAGGAGTTCGGGAACATCTGCCGTGTTGTTGGAACACGGGTCTCGAACAGCGTCGAGAGTATCGGCGGCGCGGGGCGTGGATGAACTACGTTCCGCAAGCCGCTGAGCTCGCCGATGCCAAGCGGGATCATGCCTGGCTGCGTTGTGCACCCCCGCACGTTCTCCAGCAGACACTGATGGATCTCGACAGAGCTTGCCGTACCCAAGGCACGTTCAAGGTCCGTTGGCGCTCCAAGAACCGGTGGGCACCTGGCTTCCGGTTCCCGGCGGGAAACCGGATCATGGTGGAACGGCTGAACCGCAGGTGGGGACGGGCAAAGCTGCCCAAGCTCGGATGGGTCGTATTCCGGTGGACCCGGCCGCCGGGTGGAGAGATCCGCTCGGCCACCGTCTCCTGCCGGGCTGGGCACTGGTATCTCTCGTTCCTCGTCGAGGACCTGGTCCAGACCCCTGACCACCATCCTGGTACGCCGGTCGGTGTCGACCGGGGCATTGTCGTCGCCGTGACCACGAGCACGGGTGACTTCCACGACCGTGAGTTCGCCACTCCAGGCGAAGGGAGGCGATACCGAAGGCTGCAGCAGAAGCTCGCCCGTTCGAAGAAGGGCTCGGCCAGCAGACGCAAGACCCTCGCCGCCATGGCACGCATCATGGCCCGTGTAGTGGACCGACGCGCCGACTTCACCGCCTGGACGGCGAACCGCCTCACCAAGCGGCACTCGGTGGTGGTCCTGGAGGACCTGCATATCACTGACATGACCGGCTCCGCCAAGGGTGACGTGGAACAGCCGGGCAAGAAGGTGCGGCAGAAGGCCGGACTGAACCGAGCCATCCTCGACAAGGGATGGCATCGTTTGGAAGTCGCCATCCGTAAAGCGGCCCGGTCCACTGGCACGGAGGTGCTACTGGTCAACCCTGCATACACGTCGCAGACGTGCAACCGGTGCAAACATGTGGACGCGAAGTCACGCAAGAGCCAAGCGGTCTTCGTGTGCACGGCCTGCGGTCACCGGGACCATGCTGACGTGAATGCCGCCAAGAACGTCCTCAGCGCCGCAGGGCATGCGGTGCCAGCCTGTGGAGACCTCGCCGCTGGGCGGTCCGTGAAGCAGGAACCAGCGGCCCCGCGAGGGGTACCGCGCCAACCGGTGTCATCGCTGGTTGGAATCCCCTCACCTTGACGGTGTGGGGAGGAAGTCAAAACGAAGTTGGGGCTGGCTATGTCCGGCACAGAGTTGTCAGCCATACTGCCCGCTGTGGAGCAGCGCATAGGAGCCAACAGCAAGCCCCTGGAGGGCGCCGGATTCGACCCGGCCTTCATCCCCGGGCTCACCTCACCCGCGCCCGCCGAGCCGGAGGACGCGGCGCCGGAGGACGCCGAGGCGAAGGCCACGGAGGCCGATGAGGTCGAGGAGGCGGGGCCCGAGGCCATCGAGAAGGCTGCCGGACCGGAGGCCGAGGTCGTCGAGGCGGAGGTCGAGGACACGGCGGACGACGGTGAGGAGGAGGCCTCGGAAGGACCCGTCTTCGAGGCCGCCGACCGTCGGGCGCGGATAGTGGCGGACGCCACCGGTGTGCGCCTCGCCCTCGACGAGGAGAAGTGCGAGTTCCGCTGGGACGAGATCGGCGCGGTCGAGACCGAGGCGCCGCGTTTCGGCAAGCGCTTCACGATCACCGTCCACACCCCGGACCGCCGCTGGTACCCGATCGAGATCGAGGCGACGGCCCGGTCCCGCTTCAAGGAGTGGGAAGAGGAGCTGGACGCGGTCCTGGACGCGTACTTCGACGACGGTGCCGACGCGTCCGACGACACCGACACCGATGCCGGCACCGACGCAGACACCGACGCCGGCGAGGGCCGCGAGGAAGCGCGCGCCTAGCTGCAGTACTGCGCTTCCTTGCCGATCGACCGATACACACAGTCCGCGTTCTCCAGCAACTGGAACACCGCGTCCCGGTTCCGGGAGGTCTCCCGCTCGATCACCTCGTCGGGCGGGTAGAACCCACCCCCGGAACTGGACGTCGGATACATCTCGAACGTGTAGTCGAAGATCTTCTGTGTGCCCCACAGATAGTCGTCGATCGACCCGTCCGTGATGTACAGGTCACTGGACTGCTCCGGCGTATAGCCGTTGCTCGCCGCCATCTTCTGCCCGAGCGCCTTGAACGCGGCCGCGTCGTCCGCGGTCATCCCGGTCGCCGTGTCCGCCGTCGTGTACCCGTACGGCCACAGCACCAGCTCGCTGTACGTGTGGAAGTCGATCCCGGCCTTGATCTGCTGCTTCCCGCCGACGACCCGGCTGCGTACGAAGTCGGCGACCACCTTCACCTCGGGGGCCGACTCGGCGGCCGCGCCCCGGTAGGTCTCGGACGACGTCGAGCCCGACGACCCGCCGCAGCAGCCCCACTTGTAGTTCCAGTTCCGGTTCAGGTCCGTACCGACGTTCGAGGAACCGGAGTTGGGCTGCCGGTTCTTCCGCCATGACCGGTACGACCCGGTGGCGATGTCGTACTCGCCGCCGTCCGGGTTGAGGTCCGGCACGATCCAGATCTCCCGGCTGTTGACGATGTTCGTGACCCGGGAGTCGGTGCCGTACCCGGCACCCAGCTCCCGCAGCAGGTACAGCGCCATCTCCACCGTGAGGTGCTCGCGGGCGTGCTGGTGGAAGGTGAGGAGGACCTCGGGTTCGTTCTCGTCCGTCGCCACGTTGTCGCTGACCTTGATGGCGACGATGTCCCGGCCCTGGTACGACTTGCCGATCACCTGCTTGCTCATGATGTTCGGGTAGGCGGCGAGCCGCTGGTCGATCTCGGCGTTCATCTCTGCGTAGTTGTGGTACTTCGAGTCGGCCGTCGGGAAGTCGAACAGCCGCAGTTGATCGGCGGGGGTCGACCGGTCCGGGGCCGCGCCGAGGGGAGTGACGTCGTAGCCGAGCCGTTTCAGCGCGGCGATCTGGGCGGCCCGGCCGGAGACGACCACCGTCTCCTCGTCGGCCTCGTCCACGGTGACGCCGGTCTGCTGGATGGCCGTGCGGGTCACGGGGGTGGTGCTCTGGTGGATCTCGTACTGCCGGACGTCGTCGGCCGAGGGGGCCGGCGGGCGGGCGCTGTCGGCGGTCGCGTGGGTGGCCGTCGCCGTCGCCGAGACGGGGGCCGCGAGGGCGAGGGCCAGCAGGGCACCGAGCGCGGCGGTCCGTCTGCCGCCGCGGGCGCCGGAGGCGCGTATGCGAAGTCGCATGAAGTCTCCTAGAGGGGAGGTGGGGGTGGTCCAGTGCGACGTGCCTGTGAAATGGCTGTGCGGGTGCCGCTCATCGTCTGCGAATGACATGAACAGGTCAAGATAGTAAAATCAGCCGTGCCGGTCGGGTGAATCGGCCGCGCAGTGTACGCGCGTACCCGTCCTCGCAAGCCACCCCCGCCGAAGTACACCCGCCCGCGTGACCCCTGTGTGCGTTTCCCCGGTCAGCCGGGGGACCGTGGACGGACGGCCAACAGGAGGGCTGGCTGATCATGGGCGGATCAGCGCCGCGCGGGGGCTGCCGGCTGCCGGTCGAGACGACCAGCTTCGTCGACCGGAGAGAGGAACAGGCCGCGGGCCGCGAGCTGTTGGCCAAGGCGCGCCTCGTCACGCTCACCGGTCCCGGCGGCGTAGGCAAGACCCGCCTCGCCGCCCACATCGCGTCCCGCGTCGAACGCGCCTTCCCGGACGGGGTCCGCTACGTCGCCCTCGCCGGCCTCCGCGACCCCGAACTGGTCCCGCTGGCCGCCGCCGACGCCCTCGGCCTGCACGACCACTCCGACCGGCCCCCGCTGGACGCGCTGGTGGAACGGCTCCGCGACCGCCGTCTACTCCTCGTCGTCGACAACTGCGAGCATCTCCTCGCCGCCTGCGCCGACCTCGCCGCGGCCCTGCTGCGCGGCACCACCGGCGTCCGCGTCCTCGCCACCAGTCGGCACCGCCTCGGCCTCACCGAGGAACACCTCATGGAGGTACGACCGCTGCCGGTCCCCGACCCGGACGGCGACCTCTCCGCCGCCGGGTCCCACCCGGCCCTCGCCCTCTTCGCCGACCGCGCCGCCGCCGTACTCCCCGGCTTCCGGCTCACCCCCGCCAACCGGGCCGCCGTGGCCCGCCTGTGCCGACGCCTCGACGGACTCCCCCTCGCCATCGAACTGGCCGCCGTCCGGATGCGCGTCCTCGGCCTCGACCAGCTCCTCGCCCGCCTCGACGACCGCTACCGCCTCCTCACGGCCGGCAGCCCCGCCGCCCTGCCCCGCCACCAGACGCTGCGCGCGGCCGTCGACTGGAGCCACGAACTCTGCACCGAGCAGGAGCAGTCGGCATGGGCCCACCTGTCGGTACTCCCCGGAAGCTTCGACCTGGAGACAGCCGAGGCGGTATGCCTGGGCCCGGCTGAAGGCGGGTGTCATGGCCTCGGTTCGCTCGACGTTCTCGAAGCCGTGGCCGGGCTTGTCGACAAGTCCGTGCTTGTCCGTGAGGACGATCCGGACGGTGGCGGTGCTCGGTATCGGCTGCTCGACACCCTTCGCCACTACGGCCTCGACCGGCTGCGTGAGCGCCCCGGTGCGGAGGTCGCCGTACGGCGCCGGCATCGTGACCGGACCCAGCGGTACGCCGCCGCCTGCGAGGCCGCCTGGTTCGGGCCCGGGCAGCGGGAGATCGTCGCCCGGCTCCGCGCCGACCGGGACAATCTGCGCGCCGCCCTCGACTTCAGCCTGACCACCCCGGGCGAGGCCCTCGCCGGGCTGCGGCTCGCGGGCACCCTCTGGTTCCACTGGCATGCCTGCGGCGCCCCGCGCGAGGGCCGCTACTGGCTGGACCGCGCCCTCGACGCCAACCCCGAGCCGACCCCCGAACGCGCCCGCGCCCTCTGGGTCTCCGCCCTCCTCGCCGGCAGCCCCGAGGACCTCACCCGGGGCCTGCGCCGCGCCCGTGAGGCCCGCGCCCTGGCCGAGCGGCTGGGCGACCCCGCGGAGGCCGCCCACGCCGACTACGTCATCGGTGTCGTCCAGCTCTTCGCCGACGACCTGACCGCCGCCCACGCCCACTACGAGACCACCGTCGCCCGCGGCCCCGTACCCGGCCAGCACCTCAGTCTGCACGGCCTCGACATGGTCGAACTGGCTTGCGCGCACGCCTTCCTGGGCCGGCCCGACCGGGCCACCGCCGTCTGCGAGCAGGCCCTGCGGCTGTGCGAGGCGCACGGCGAGGACTGGGTCCGCTCCTACGTCCTGCGCATCCTCGCTCTCGCCCACGCCGTCCGCGCCGACTGGCCGCGCGCCGAGCCGTGCGCCCGCCAGGCGCTGCGCCGCAAACTCGACGTGCACGACGTCATCGGCATCGGGCTCACCCTGGACCTGCTCGCGAGGATCGCGGACGGCCTCGGCGCCGCCGAGCGCACCGCCGTCCTGCTGGGCGGCGCCGACCGCGTCTGGTCCGACATCGACCGCGACCGCTGGGGGTCCACCGCCCTCAACTCCGCCCGGCGCGCGTGCGAGACCAGTGCCCGGGCGGCCCTGGGGCCGGGGGGGTACGAGCGGGCGTACGGCCGGGGCGGGGCGTTCGGCCTGGCGGAGATCGTGGCGTACGCCCTCGACGAGGAACTCCAAGAGTCGGAAAAACAGCCGGAGTTGAGAATGTCACCGGTCCGGCTCACCCGCCGCGAGACCGAGGTCGCCGAACTCGTCGCCGAGGGGCTGGGCAACCAGCAGATCGCCGACCGCCTGGTCATCGCCCGCCGCACCGCCGAGGGCCATGTGGAACGCATCCTCGGCAAGCTCGGCTTCAGCAACCGCAGCCAGATCGCCGCCTGGGTGACCGCCCGGCGCTGACGCACAGGAGACCCGATGAGCAGCAGTACGAACGCGCGGCCCGCAGTGGCCGAGGCGCCCTTCGACCACCGGATGGCCGTGTTCGGCTCGGACGACGCGTTCGTCGCCGCCGCCCTGCCCTTCCTCGCCGAGGGCCTCGCCGCCGACGAGCCGCCGCCCGTCGCCATCGCCGCCCCCGCCCGGCTGGCCGCCCTGCGGGACACGCTCGGCGCCGACGCGAAGGAGATCGGCTTCATCGACCACACCGACTGGTACACCGGCACCGCCGCCAACGCCGTGGCCCAGGGCGCCGGCTACCTCGCCGCCCACGCCGGGCCCGGCGGTCGTATCCACCTCCTCATGGAGCCCGACTGGGCGGGGCGCGCGGGCCGTTCGGCGCGGGAGAGCACCGAGTGGATCCGCTACGAGTCCCTCGCCAACCTCCTCTTCGCGCCCTTCGGCACCACGGCGCTGTGCGCGTACGACACCCGGACGGCGGGCCCGGCCGTCGTGGACGCGGCCCGCCGCGCCCACCCGGGTACCGGGGTGTACGAGCAACCGTCGGTGCTGGTCCGCGAGTTGGATGTCGTACCGCTGCCGCCGCCCCCGCTGTCGGCCGCCCGGCTGCCGGGTCCGGAGGCGGTGGGCACCTGGTCGGCCGGGCTCGGACTCCCTGCCGCGGAATCGGAGTTGTTCACCAGCGCGGTGGTGGAGGCGGCGGCCGCGCACGGGCCGGTGATCGAGATCCTGGCCTGGGGCGAGGCCCCGGCCTGTCTGGTCGAGCTGCGGCTGTGCCGGGCGGTCGACGATCCGCTGGCCGGGTTCGTGCCGCCGCCGGGCGGGGAGCCGGCGCCGGGGCAGGGGCTGTGGTTCACCCGCCAGGTGTGCGCGTACGTAGATGTCCGGGACGGGGTGCCGGGGGACGGGGCGAGGATCCGCGTCCAGTACGCGTGAGCGAGACGCCGTACGCGCGTACCCCCGCGGCTGCCCATACGCAGGTAGGGAATGGGGTAATCCTCCCCCTGCCCGGGGAGCCGGGTACGGGCAGGCTGGGGGACATGCTGCAATCCTCCGGGGGCCGTCTCCCGGATCCCGACCCTCAGTACGCCGCGTACCCGCAGCCCCCGACCCGCGCAGGTCATCTGAGCGTCGACTACGACCCCCGTCCCACGGCGGCCGGGGAGGCCCGGGTGGCGGTGCGGCGGCAGCTGGAGGAGTGGGGACTGGCGGAGCAGGACGATGTGGCGGAGGTGGCCGAACTCCTGGTCGGCGAGCTGGCCGCCAATGCGCTGTGCCATGCGGCGAGCCGGTTCCGGCTCACCCTGTGGGCCTCGCACGGTGTGCTGCGCTGCGAGGTCGCCGACGAGGACCGCCGCCCCCCGAGGCTGCTGGACGCGGGCCTCTCGGAGGGCGGCAGGGGGATGTACCTGGTGGATGCGCTTGCCCGGCGCTGGGGCTGCCACCAGGAGGGGCCGGGCAAGACCGTGTGGTTCGAGCTCGGCACCTGCGGATGCGACGGCTGCGGTCGGCGGCAGCCGTAGCGCCCGCCCCACAGCCCGCCCGGGTCCCGGCGGCCTGCCCGGCCGCCGGGACCCGTCCAGGGGTTACGGCAGGGCGTGGACGTGGGCGCCCACCGAGGACGACCAGGCGTTCCCGGCGGCCGCGTCCCAGTTCGTCGACCAGGTCATCGCGCCCCGCAGGCCGGGGTAGGTCGTCGACGGCTTGAACGAGCCGCAGTTGGTGCCCTTGGCCAGGCAGTCCAGGGCGTTGTTCACCACGGTCGGGGACACGTACCCGCTGCCCGCCGCGCTGGTCGACGCCGGCAGGCCGAGGCCCACCTGGGACGGGGCCAGACCGCCCTGCAGCTGGATGCAGGCGAGCGCGGTGAGGAAGTCCACCGAGCCCTGGCTGTACACCTTGCCGTCGCAGCCCAGCATCGAACCGCTGTTGTAGTACTGCATGTTGACGATGGTGAGGATGTCCTTGATGTTCAGGGCCGTCTGGAAGTACCCGTTGGACGTCGACTGCATGTCGATCGTCTGCGGGGCCATCGTGATGATCAGCGACGAGCCCGCCTTGGCCGACAGCGAGCGCAGCGCCTGGCTCATGTAGGTGGCGTTGATGCCGTTCTCCAGGTCGATGTCGACGCCGTCGAAGCCGTACGTCTGCATCAGCGAATAGACGGAGTCGGCGAAGTTCGTCGCGGACGTCGAGTCGCTCACCGAGATCGTGCCGTTCTGGCCGCCGATCGAGATGATGACCTTCTTGCCGGCCGCCCGCTCGGCCTTGATGTCGGCCTTGAACTGGTCGACCGTGTACCCGCCGAGGCCGGACGAGTCGAGGGTGAAGCTCACCGCGCCGGGTGTGCCGGTCGCGTCCGCGAAGGCGACGGCGATGATGTCGTACGAGGACGGCACGTCCGAGATCTTCTGGACGGTGGCGCCGTTGTTGAAGTTCTGCCAGTAGCCCGTCACCGCGTGCTTGGGCAGGGAGCCGCCGCCACCGGTGCCGGTCGCGGTGGTCGTCGCCGTCACCGCCGTCGACTTCGCCGACTCACCCGCCGAGTTGGTCGCGGTGACCTGGAAGGAATACGACGTCGAGGCCGCGAGCCCGGTGATCGTCGCCGAGGCGCCGGTGACCGCCGAGACCTTGGTGCCGTTCTGGTAGACGTTGTAACCGGTCGCGCCGGACACCGCGCCCCACGACAGGGAGGCGGAGGACGACGTCGTACCGGAGACCGCGAGGCCGGTGGGGGTGGCCGGGACGGTCGGGGCCGGGTCGGAGCCGCCACCGCCGTCGGGGCCGTAGACCGAGAAGTCGTCGGCGTAGTAGGCGGCCTGGCCGTACCAGCCGTGGGTCCAGACCGTCACCGAGGTGGTCGAGGAACCGGTGGTGAACGTCGTCGACAGCTGGGTCCAGGACGTGTTCGGGGTCCAGGTCGACACGTCCGTGGTGCCGGTGCCGGTGACACCGAGGTAGGTGTAGGAGCCCTGCACCCATGCGCTCAGCGTGTACGTCGAGTTGGCCTTCACCGCCACCGTCTGGCTGCACTGGGCGTAGTCCTGCCCGGCCGGGGTCGCCTTCAGCGCGGCGGCGCCGGAATGGACGGGGGAGGAGACCGTCGTACCGCTGCCCGCGGAGCAGGTCCAGTTGCTCAGACCCGACTCGAAGCCGGGGTTCTTGGCGTTGTTGATGTCGGCGGCGGAGGCGGGGGAGGCGGCGAGGCCCGCCATCGCGAGGGCCGTGGCGAGGGTGGCCACGGCCGACCAGGTGCGGATGCGTCGCCGTCCGGTGTGGGGGGACGCCAGTCGGGGGATGAGTCTGGGCATGACAATCAAGGTGGTCCAGACCAATTCAGCTGTCAATAGGTCCAGACCAAATTCGACGAACGGGGGAGGGGGGTGCGGGGTGGAGTGAGGGGGACCGGAAGCGGGAAGGGGACGGCCGGAACTGGCCTCGGTCATATGCTCAACCCGTCCCGATTTGGTGGCACTTGTGTGGTCACGGATCCCAGACAGCTACACAAACGCTGTTCTCCGGTCACAGAGGCGTGGTTACAGTGCTGAGGTAGTCACGCAATGAAGTCGTCCCGGCTCATTGGGGTAACACCGGTGGGCCGCCGGGGTGTGAAGAGCGGGGAGCTGCGCGTGCCAACTGCCATTGCCGTGACCAGCGCCGACATGGCGCTGCCGGCGCAGGACGAGCGGACCATGCCCGCGGTCGTGCTCCGGGACCTGGACCAGCGGCCCCTCGAACAGACCCTCGCCGAGTTCGTGGCCCTCATCGAACAGCACGGACATGTGATCGTCGTGTGCTCGGGCGCCGTACCGGAGCCCGTGATCCGGCGCCTGTACACGCTCCGTTCACTGCTGGAGAGCGACCGGATCGCGCTGTTCCGTCCCGGCCTGCCGCCCCTCGGTATCGCCGTCCTGACCCGGCAGCTGCGCCAGCTGGCCTCCTGCGACCTCAGTCCCGGTGTGCTCGCGTCGGCCGGCCGGCTGCTCACCCACTACATCCACTCCGGCGCGGTCCTCGGCTCCGTCGCCAAGCTGGACCGCGTCCCGGTCACCCTCAAGGCGCACGCCAAGTCCTGGATGCCCAACACCCAGTTCGGCGTCGTCGCCCATCCCGAGCCGCAGCTGGTCCGGATCGGCCCGGAGGCCGTGCTGAACGGCCCCGAGTTCGGCACCTGGATGCTGCTCGCCAAGGGGCAGTTGCAGTCGGACTGGATCGGCGGCCTCGCCAAGTCCTGGGGAGCGCACGGGCTGCGCGAGACCCCGCTGCCGGCCGAGTCGTCCGAGTGGTGGGGGACCGGCCGGCTGATCGAGTTCACCAGCTACCTCGCCGACCTCTCGGTCCTCTACCAACTGGTCACCTCCGTACGGCAGACCAGCTGTCACTGGTGCGGCATCGACGTCATCGGCGACCGCTGCGTCTTCTGCTCCGCCACCCCGCCCGTGTACGACCCGCCGCCGCCCCGCGCACTGGAACAGCGCACGCCGGCCTGACGTCCGGGGCGACGGCCGCCCTCGGGCCGGTCGCTCCGACCACCGCACGGTATCCCCCACCTGCCCCGCTTCCCCGATGAGGTCGCACGGTCCCATGAACTCCCGTCAGCGCCGCGGCGTGATACTCCTGATCCTGTCGGTGATCTGCGCGCTCGGCGCGTTCGCCGGCGTGCTCTCCGTCATCGACGACGTGAAGTCCAAGGTCGGCCCCGAGGTCACCGCCTACGAACTCCGCTCCGACGTGGCGCCCTACACGACCCTGAACGCGGGCCAGTTCAAGAAGATCTCGATGCCCCAGCGGTGGCTGTCCCCCAACGCGGTCACCGACCTCGCCGGGATCCAGGGCAAGATCGCGGTCACCACGCTGAAGAAGGGCTCGCTGCTCCAGTCCGACATGGTCGTCGACCAGCCCGCGCTCAAGCCGGGCCAGCAGGAGGTCGCGATCATGATCGACGCGGCCACCGGGGTCGCCGGCAAGATCACCCCGGGCTCGCTGGTCAACGTCTACGCCACCTTCCAGGGCAAGCAGTCCAGCGACCCCGACCAGTCGAAGATCATCGTGACCAACGCCCGGGTCCTGGACGTCGGCGAACTCACCTCGCTGGAACCGGACAACAAGAACCAGCAGCCGACCGACGCCGTCCCCATCACCTTCGCGCTGTCCACGCTCGACGCCCAGCGCCTCACCTACGCGGAGTCCTTCGCCCAGCGGGTCCGGCTCGCCCTGGTCGCGCCCGGCACGACGACCACCGTGCCGGACAAGGACCGTACGTACGAACTCGCGACGGACAAGTGAGAGGCGCCTCGCATGCCCATCAGGATCCTCCCCGCCGTCGGTGACGCGGACGCCGTCCGCTCCCTCGTCTCCCTGCTCAGCCAGCTCCCCGACGCCGAGCCGCTGCAGCCCGTCGTCGACTCCACCCAACTCGTGGACATGCTCGCCCGGTTCGCCGCCGATTCCGTCGACGAACTCCCCGAGGTCGTCGTCGTCCACGAACGCATCGGCCCCGTCCCGGCGCTGGAACTGATCCGCGAGGTCGCGCTCCGCTTCCCCGCCGTGGGCGTCGTCCTCGTCACCACCGACACCAGCCCCGGCCTGTTCGCCGCCGCGATGGACTCCGGCGCCCGCGGCCTGGTCGGGCTCCCGCTGAGCTACGAGGAGCTGGCGGGCCGCGTGCAGGCGGTCGCCCAGTGGTCCACGGGCGTGCGACGCCATCTCGGCCACGGCGCCGACGTGTTCGCCGGAGTCGGCGGCACGGTCGTCACGGTCAGCGGCGCGAAGGGCGGCACCGGCGCGACCCTGGTCGCCGTCCAGCTCGCCCTCGCCGCGCAGGCCTCCGGCCACTCCACCGCCCTCGTCGACCTCGACCTCCAGACCGGCGACGTCGCCTCCTACCTGGACGTCCAGTTCCGCCGTTCGGTCGCCGACCTCGCCGCGGTCAACGACATCTCCCCGCGGGTGATGGCCGAGGCCGTCTTCCGCCACGACTCCGGGCTGGCGCTGCTCCTCGCCCCGGCCGAGGGCGAACGCGGCGAGGAGGTCACCGACCGCGCCGCCCGCCAGATCCTCAGCGCTCTGCGCTCCCGCCACGAGATGGTGATCGTCGACTGCGGCGCCCAGCTCAGCGGGGCGGGCGCGGCGGCCGTGGAGACCGCGGACCTGGCGCTCCTGGTGACCACGCCGGACGTCGTCGCCGTGCGCGCGGCGAAGCGCACGGTCCGGATGTGGGACCGGCTGCAGATCCGCAAGGCCGAGGAGACGACGGTGGTGGTCAACCGGTACACGCGTGCCACCGAGATCCAGCCGGCGCTGATCCAGCGGATCACCGGCACGGCACTGGCGGGCACGGCGATCCCGGCCAACTTCAAGGAACTCCAGGCCTCGGTGGACGCCGGCCGGATGCACGAGCTGGACTCCAGAAGCACGGTGAAGCAGGCGCTGTGGGGGCTGGCCGGGGAGCTGGGGCTGGTGCGGACGGGGGAGGGCCGTCCGGCACCGACGCGACGGGCGCGGAGTGGGGAGCGGGCCGCGGTGGGGTTCAGACGGCGGAAGGAACTCCCGTGAGGCGCGGTCGGACGGGCGCGGGGCGGCTGTCGAGCCGCCGGTCGGGCGCGGGCGCGGGGAACTGCGCGCTCGGCCCCCACCGGCCCGCACCCGACCGACGACCCGCCGCCCCCCTCCCCCGCGACCGCGGACAGGTCTCCATAGAACTCCTGGGCATGACCCCGGTCATCATCCTGACCCTCGTCCTGGTCTGGCAGGCAGTCCTCGTCGGCTACGCCTTCACCCTCGCCGGAAACGCCGCCGACGAAGGCGTACGGGCGGGCACGGCAGTCCCCCGCGGCGAGCGCTTCGCCGCCTGCCAGAAGGCCGCCCTGGAGGATCTCTCCAGCGCCTGGCGGCAGGGCGCGTCCGTGGACGACTGCGGCGGCACCGGCACCGTGACCGCCGACGTCTCCCTGCGCGTCCCGGTCCTCTTCCCCGGCACCATCGACTTCCCCGTCACCGTGCACGGCCACGCCGGCACGGTGGAGGAGGTGAAGCACTGAGATGTCCCCCCGCTGCCGCCGGCACACCCGCGACCGCGGCCAGGTCGCCGTCGAGTACCTCGGCTTCATCCCGATCCTCCTCATCGTCGCCCTGGCGGGCATTCAGCTCGGCGCCGTCGCCTACGCCGCGGAGCAGGCCGGGACCGCGGCACGGGCGGGGGCCCGGGCCGCCTCGCTGCAGGAGGACGTCGGCGCGGCCTGCGCCAGCGCGGTCAGCAGCGGGATCGACGTCAGCTGTGCCTCCTCCGGCGGCGGCGACTCGGTCACCGTGACCGCCACGGTCCACATCCCGAAGATCGTCTGGGACCTGGGCAACGCCACCAAGTCCGCCACGATGCCCGTCGACCACTGAACGTCGAGCACTGAACGAGGAGCACGGCAACATGAGCCTGCGGGCACGTATCAACTCCCCCGAGGAGAACGGCAGCCGGGGCGAGGACGGCCACCTGGTCTCCTCCTACCGCGCCAAGCTCCTGGAGGAGATCGACCTCGCGGAGATGAGCGCGCTGGCCGCCGCCGAGCGCCGGGCGCGGCTCGAACGCGTCCTCGGCCACATCATCAGCCGCGAGGGCCCGGTCCTGTCGACCGCCGAACGCTCCCAGCTGATCCGCCGGGTCGTCGACGAGGCGCTGGGCCTCGGCATCCTGGAGCCGCTCCTCGAAGACGCGTCGATCACCGAGATCATGGTGAACGGCCCCGACGCGATCTTCGTCGAACGCGGCGGCCGGGTGGAGCAGTTGCCGCTGCGCTTCGTCTCCTCCGACCAGCTGATGCAGACCATCGAACGGATCGTCTCGACGGTCAACCGCCGCGTGGACGAGTCGAACCCGATGGTCGACGCCCGCCTCCCCTCCGGCGAACGCGTCAACGTCATCATCCCGCCGCTGTCGCTCACCGGCCCGATCCTCACCATCCGCCGCTTCCCGCGCTCCTTCACCCTCCAGGAGCTCATCGGCTTCGGCTCGCTCGACGAGCACATGGTGTTCCTGCTGGCGGGCCTGGTGCAGGCGAAGTTCAACATCATCGTCTCGGGCGCCACCGGCACCGGAAAGACGACCCTGCTGAACGCCCTCTCCGGCCTCATCCCCGCCCACGAGCGCATCATCACCATCGAGGACTCCGCCGAACTCCAGCTCCAGCAGTCGCACGTGGTCCGCCTGGAGTCCCGCCCGTCGAACGTCGAGGGCAAGGGCCAGGTCACCATCCGCGACCTGGTCCGCAACTCGCTGCGGATGCGGCCCGACCGGATCGTGGTCGGTGAGGTCCGCGGGGGCGAGTCCCTCGACATGCTGCAGGCGATGTCCACGGGCCACGACGGCTCCCTGGCCACCGTCCACGCCAACAGCGCCGAGGACGCGCTGACCCGGCTCCAGACGCTGGCCTCCATGTCCGACGTCGAGGTCCCCTTCGTCGCCCTGCACGACCAGATCAACAGCGCGGTCGAGGTGATCGTCCAGCTCACCCGGTTCGCCGACGGAGCCCGCCGGATCACCGAGATCGCGATGCTGGACAGCCACGGCAGCGAACCGTACCGGCTGGCCACCGTGGCCCGCTTCGACGCCCAGCCCATGACCCACGACGGCCGCGTCTACGGCGACTTCCGGTACTTCCCGCTCCCGCGCCGCACCGCCGACCGCCTCTACATGGCGAGCCAGCCGATCCCGCAGGCGTTCGGCGTCGCCGAGCATCTGCACCAGCTCACCACCCGAGAAGCGAGGTAGGCCATGTCCCTCCACGACCTTGTCGGCCTCACCACCGGAGTCACCCTGCTGGCCTGCCTGCTGGCCGTGGTGGGCCTGCACACCTACGCCTCCGGCCGGGCCCAGCGCGCCGCCCTGGTGGACCGCCTCTCCTACACGGGCCAGGTCCACTTGTCCGGCAGGCGCCGCCGCTTCCGCGACCTGGACCGCCGGCTGCGCCGCACCTCGCTCGGCCGCCGCCTCGAACTCCGCCTGGAGGCAACGGGCCTGGACGTCACCCCGGGCGAGTTCTTCGTCTACATGCTCGCCACGGTGGCCGCCCTCTGGCTCATCGGCCAGGCCGCCCTGGCCCCCTTCTTCGGCCCGATCGCCGGCCTCCTCGGCGTCTTCGCCGCCGTCCAGTTCCTCAACTGGCAGCGCCAGAAACGCATCGAGCGGTTCATCGGCCAACTCCCCGAACTCGCCCGCATCCTGGCCAACGCCACCCACGCCGGCCTCGCCCTGCGCACCGCGATCGGCATGGCTGCGGAGGAGCTGGAGGCGCCGGCCGGCCAGGAACTCGCCAAGGTCGCCGCTCAGTTGGCGATCGGCCACTCCATGGACGACGCACTGGGAGAGCTGGCCGAACGCCTCCCCTCCCGCGAACTGGTCGTCCTGGTCACCACACTCGTCCTCTCCAACCGGGCGGGCGGCCAGGTGGTGTCTGCCCTGCGCAACCTCACCGAGACCCTGGAGGAACGCAAGGAGACCCGCCGCGAGATCCGCACCCAGCTCTCCCAGGTGACGATGACGTCGTACGCCGTCCCGGCGCTGGGCGTCGGCGCCCTGTTCCTGATGAACGGGGTCAAGGACGGCACGCTGGACCGTATGACCGGCTCCGCACTCGGCCAGGCGGCGGTGCTCATCGCCTTCGGCCTGTACGTCCTCGGCTTCGTCCTCATCCGCCGTCTGAGCCGAATCGACGTATAGGGGTCTTCGTCATGGCACTGATCCTGGCCCTCCTCATGGCCCTCGGCGTCTGGGGCGCCTTCGCCGGCGTCCGCATGTACCGCGCGGACGCGAAGCTCCCCGCCGACCTGGCGATCGCCCTGGAGGTCGGCGCCACCCGCACCGGCGCCGCCAACTCCCTCATCGACCGCATGGGCATGCGCTACGCCCCCGCCGTGCTCCGCCTGATGGGCCCGCGCCTGGTCGCCAAGTACCGCCGCAAGATCGACCTGGCGGGCAACCCCGGTGGCCTCACCATCGACCGCTACGCGGCCCGCAGAGCGGTCTACGGCGCACTGGGCGCCGTGGGCTGCGTCGTCTTCCTCCTCCGCGGCCAGTACCTGATAGCCCTGATCCTCCTGCTCTTCGGTGCGTTCTGGACGGAGGTCGGCATCTGGTCGGCGATCCGCATCCGCAAGGACGTCATCGAACGCACCCTGCCGGACTTCCTCGACGTCCTGGCCGTCGTGGTGGGCGCGGGCCTCGGCTTCCGCCAGGCCCTGGACCGCGTCGCCACCCACTACGAGGGCCCCTGGGCGGACGAACTCCGCATCACCCTGCGCCAGATGGACCTGGGCATGAGCCGGCGCCAGGCCTTCGCGGAACTCCGGCGCCGCAACGACTCCGAACAGGTCGCGATGTTCGTGACCGCGCTGCAGCAGGGCGAGGAGTTGGGCGCGCCGATCGTCGACACGTTGGTCGCGCTGGCCAAGGACATGCGCCGTACGGACGCCCAGAACGCGCGCCGCAAGGCGGCCAGGGCGGTGCCGAAGGCGACACTGATGATCACCACGTTCATGGTCCCGGCGACGATGCTCCTGCTGGCCGCGGGCCTGCTGCTGGGCTCCGGGATCAACCTCGGCTCGGTCACGGGGAAGTAGACGGGGCGAGGGCGGGTGACGGCGATGACGACGGCGGCGACGACGCGGGAGGACGTCGAGAAGGTCGAGATACGGGCGCTCCAGGCCATGTGCCGCCAGGTCTTCGGCTTCCGCCTGGCGATGATCGCGGTGGCGACCCCCGCGGCTCTCCTCAACGCCACCCCCGGCCTGGGCGCCCGCCTGGTCGGCTCCGCGGTGGTCGTCACCTTCATGATCTCGTACGTCCTCTTCCGGGACTGGCAGCGCTTCGCCCCCCTCCTGCTGCGCCACCCCACCCTCCTGGCCGCCGACACCCTCTTCGGCTCCTTCCTCCTGGTCTCGGCGGGCCCCGACACGACCCTGGCCTACGTCAGCGTCTGCACCCCGCTCCTCGCCGGTCTCCTCTACAGCTGGCGCGGAGCGGCCGTCTTCGCGTCCCTGCAGTCCGTGATCCTGCTCCTGGTGGAGACGACGCTGAAGCACTCCACGAGTGCGGCCGAGTCCCTCCTCCTGCCCGGCCTGTGTGTCATCACGGGCGCGATGGGCTCGACCCTGCGCACGCTCATGCTCCGCTTCGGCACCGCGACCGAGGCCCTGACCGCGACCCGGGCGCGCCTCGCCGCGACCGAGGCGGTGAGCGCGGAACGCGCCCGGCTGGCCCGCGAGATGCACGACTCGGTGACCAAGACCCTGTACGGCGTGGCGCTCGTCGCCGACGGCCTCGCGGAATCGGCGGCCGCGTCCCCGGACCGCCTGGACCCGGCGCTGATCAGACAGCAGGCGCAACTGGTGGCGAGCGCGGCCCGCAAGGCGGCGGCGGAATCCCGGGAGCTCCTGACGGACCTGCGGAGCGAAAGGGCAGACATGGCCCCGGACCTGCTCTCCGAACTACAGGCCCTCACAAGGGACTTCGCGACCCGTACGGCCCTGCCGGCGACGTACGACGGCCCCGCCGGCCCGGTCCCCCTGCCCTCCGCCACGACCCGCCAGCTCCTGAGCATCGCGGGGGAGGCCCTGGAGAACGCCTACCGCCACGCGCAGGCGACGAGAGTGGACGTACGGGCGCGGACCACCGCCACCCACCTGGTGGTGACGATCCACGACGACGGCCGGGGCCTTCCCCCGGACACGACACCGGAAGACCTGGCCCGCACCGGCCACTTCGGCCTCCTGGGCATGACGGAGCGAGCGGCGTCCGTGGGCGCCGGCATCCGGCTCACCACCGACAAGGGCGACAAAGGCACGGAGGTCCGAGTGGAGGTGCCACTGACATGACGGAGACGAGGGGAGGCCCCCCGATGCCGCAAAACCCCTTCGGGGAACGGCAGGAACGGGAAGACCACCCGTCCCCGCCCCTGCGCGTCCTGGTGGCCGACGACAACCCGGTCATCCGCGCGGGCCTGACGGCGGTCCTTTCCGCGGCGGACGACCTCACGGTGGTCGCGGAGGCCGACGACGGCCGCGCGGCGTACGAGGCGGCGCTGCGCCACCACCCCGACGTCATCCTCCTCGACGTCCGCATGCCCGGCGTCGACGGCATGGCGGCGCTGCCGCACCTGGTGCGTCTGGCCCCGGTCATGATGCTGACGTACAGCGACGGGACGGAGATCGTCCAGGAGGCCGTACGCCTGGGTGCCGGGGGCTACCTGGTCCACGGCGAGTTCACGACCCAACAGCTCACCCAGGCGGTAAGGGACGTGGGCGGCGGCCGCCCGCACTTCACGCCGACGGCGACGAGCGCATTGCTCGCCCACATCAGAGACCACGCAACTGCACACATAAAATCCAAACTCCAGCCCCTGCCCCCACAAACATCTCCACAAAAGCTTTCGCGAATGCAATCATATGTGGGACAGTCAACACAGTCCCGTTTTCAACTGAGCGGCAGAGAGGCGGAGATCATGGACCTCATCGCGTCCGGCATGAACAACCAGCAGATCGCCGCCGTCTGCTTCATCAGCGAGAAGACGGTCAAGAACCACATCAACCGCATCTTCGCCAAGCTCCACACCACGACCCGCGCCCAGGCGACGGCCAAGTGGCTGGGGGTGGCCTGAGATGAACAGGATGAACTGGGTCCGCATTTGGGCCCTGGGACCCTCCGCCGATGGGTATGTTCCGTCGTACGTTGCGACGATCGGAACCGAACCCGGAGGGGAGCACCACCATGAGCGACCTGATGCTGAGGATGCTTGTTGCGATGCAGCGGCGCGCCGACGACCGGGGGCAGACCGCGGTCGAGTATCTGGGGATCATCGCGGTGGTGGTGGCGATCGTGCTGGCGGTCACGGGTACCAGCATCGGTCAGACGATCCTCACCAAGATCACAGCGGAAATCACCAAGATCACGTGATGCGTCTCCGCCGTTACGGCGACTCGGGGCAGGCCTTCCCTATCTACATCACGGTAGTGGGAGGCCTGCTCTTTCTCGCGTTCGCGTACCTCGCGGTCGGCCAGGCCGCGGTGAACCGCAACGGTGCACAGACGGCTGCCGACGCGGCGGCGCTCGCCGCGGCCATGAACACGCGTGACGAGCTTGCGGACCAGTGGGTGAAGGACGTACTCGACCCGACCAAGTGGCAGGACATCTTCGACGGCAATGTGTCGGTGGCCGACTCGTGTTGGCGTGCCAACGAGCTGGCGGCCCAGAACGACGCGACGGCGCAGTGCGTCTCCGACGGGCCGCTGAGCTACAAGGTCGACGCCGAGACGAACAAGACCGTGGGCAGCTCCGTCGTACCCGGCACCGAGAGCATGAAGTCGACGGCACACGCCACGGCTGTGATCGAGAAACTCTGCACGTTCACTCCTACCGGTGGCGGCGGCGTCCTGCCCGAACTCTCCTGCAGGGACCGGAACTGGATCCTGGACCCGACCGACCCGACGCATCTTCCGGGCCCCGAGGACCTCTTCGACGTCCATCTGGCCGACTGACAAGCGAATCGACGAGTGAAGGAGGAGGCGGAGCGATGAGCATTCGGTTCACTGCGAAGGCTCGCAGGGGGATGGTCGCGTTGTCGGTTGCGGCCGGTCTCGCCGTAGGCGTCGCCGGTTGCGGTGGCGGTGGCGGTGACGACGGCAAGACTCCGCAGGCATCCGCCTCCGCGTCCAAGAGTGGTGGATCGAACGCGAGCGCCCAGGAAGGGCAGTCGGATACTCCGTTGGCCGAACTCAAGGGAGAAGGCGGGCTGCTGCTCCAGGTCACCTCAGCTCAGCGGGACTCGGGCGGCTTCGTCACCGTGAACGGTGACATCAAGAACGACGGAGCCAACTCCGTCGTCATCCCGGCTCAGGTGAGCGGCGACGAAACCGAGATCACCAAGCACGGCTTCTCCCTCGGCGGGGCCACCTTGGTGGATTCCAAGGGCAAGAAGCGCTACTACGTCCTCCGCGACACGGACGGCCGACCGCTCACCAGCACCGGCATCACGAACGTGGACTCCGGCCAGACCATCCCCGTCTTCATGCAGTTCCCCGCCCCGCCGGCCGACACCACCGAAGTGACCCTCCAACTCCCCACCTTCTCCAGCGGCACGATCAAGATCTCCGGGTGAGGCCGAAGTGACCACACCACGCCTGCCCCTGACCCTGGGCGCCGCCACGCTCCTCCTGGTGACGAATCTCTACGGCGCGACCGCCGCGAGGGCCGACGGCACCGATCCGAGTGTCCCCCCGGGCACCGAACCCTCCGCTTCCGCCCCCGTGAAGATCGACCCCACCGACCCCGACCTGAAACTCCCCGAGGGCGCGACCCTCGCGGAGCCGAAGGTGCTGGACATCAAGTCGGTCGTGGAGGACCAGAGCGGTGACGAGCGCAGGGAGGACACCAACGCGGACGTGACGTTCGCCCTCCAGGCCGAGGTGCTGTTCAGCAAGGACAGCGCGAAGCTGAGCGAGGCGGCGAAGGCGCGGATCGGCGCGATCGCGGACGAGATCAGGAAGCAGAACGCGACCCAGGTCCGCGTCTTCGGCTTCACCGACAACCTGGGCTCCTCGGCCCACGGCGACATCCTCTCCCGCCAGCGGGCCAACGCCGTACAGGGCGTACTCGACCAGGACCTGAATGATCCGAACATCACCTTCGACGTCCGCGGCTACGGCGAGCAGTACCCGATCGCCGACAACTCCACGGAGGAGGGCAGGAAGAAGAACCGCAGGGTGGAGGTCACGTTCCCGCGGCCGGGGAGCTGACCGCGGTCACACACCGACGGAGTTCATCTCGTCCAGGGAAACAGTCGCGTACTTGTGTCCCCTGCGGGCTTGTTCGCCGCCATGGACTCAGCCTCACCGAAGATCTCCGCGGCCCACTCCTGGACGTCCGGTGAGGGGGGCCCGATCTCCGCCTCCTTCGCCTGGAGCAGTTCCTCCAGCAGGTCGCGCTGTATCTGGCGCTCGACGGCCGCGCTCATGTACGCCGACATGGACACGCTGACCTTCTGGGTCGGGCTCCCGTCCTTGCTGCACTGCTCCGCAGAGTCCATGTGGGGATGGTAGTGAACTGGAACGGATTGCTGGCCGACCGCTCACCGGGGGCGTATACGCGACGTATACTTGCACCGTGTCCGATGTCATGATCCGCGTGCCTGCCGAAGTCCGTGACCAGCTCGCCGCCGTGGCGGAGGCGCGCGGGACCAGTCTCCGTGCGCTCATGCAAGAGATAGCGGCTCAGACCCTGACTCCAGAGCAGATCCAGGAACGGGCCGAGCGCACCCGTACTCTGCTTGCCGAGCGGTTCGGGCACTACGTGACCGACGAGGAGTCCGCAGAGATGCGGCGCAAGATGCGGGAGGCCGCGGCTGCTCATCGGGCCAGGCTGGCGGAGCCGGAGCCACCCCGTTGAACATCGTCGAGCACTATGTCCTCGACAGTGCCACGCTGCTGGCAATGGGGGGCAACAAGCAGGTCTCCGGACTCATCCATGCGGCGGCGGCAAGTGATGACGTGCGCCTTTGGGTGCCGGTTCTCTGTCTTTTGGAGGCCGAGCGTGAGCGCTCCGGGATCGTCGCTCATGCCGGCGTCCTGGTAGACGTTCTGCGTTTCGTCGACGATGACTACGCGACAGCCGTGACCGTTGCCGAGTTGTGCCGAGCCGATGTCGGCTTCGGTGTCGCGGCTGCCGTGCATGCGGCGCGGCCGAGCGTCGCGCTCCCCGACGGGGCGCTGGTGGCGACGGTCGCGCCGGAGGCCTACGCAGGGCTCGGAGTCGGGGTCATGGACCTGAACCGCTGACGGAGGGCAGGGCGACGGTCACAGTTCCTGGAGCGCGTCCAGGGAGATGTCGACGTCGACGTCGAACGGGGCGCCGATCTTGAGCTGCTCTCGGTAGGTGCCGGCCAGGGCATAGGCCTTGGTCACGGGGTCGAGTTCATAGACCCGTACGACCGGGTGCTTGCCCGCGCCCGTCATCTCGACCAACCAGAAGTGCGGGATGCCCGCGGCGGCGTACTTGTGCGGCTTGGTGTCGCGGTCGCGGGCCTCCGAGTCAGGCGAGACGACCTCGACAGCGAGGACGACGTCGGTGGCCTCGAACCGGGTCTGCTCCAGTCCGGTGACTGCTTCGGCCCGGACCACGGAGAGGTCAGGTTCGGGGCCGTTGCGGCGGTCGAGCAGGACGGTCATCTCGCGTTCCACCCGTAGGGTCTGCGGCACGGTGCGGCGTAGGCCGTTCAGCAGCAATTCGATCATCTTGGCGTGAAAGCGCCGCTGCGGACTCACGAAAACCAGGCTCCCGTCGATCAGCTCGGTGTGCGGCGGGAGGTCGGCCAACGTGAACAGGTCGTCCACGGTGTATCCGTCCTGGGGCGGCACCGGCCAGCGGCGGCCGGGCGCGGCGTTCGGCTCGGCGAGGGGCTCGGCGGTCATGATTCCTCCCATAGGCGGGATTCTCGGCCTGCTCATCCACCGTAACCGGCGAAATCGACGCGCGTCATCACAATGGGTGACCGTTCTGACGCGAGGGTTGAACCTGGGCCCACTACAGAAGGTGATCGGCCTCTCCGGCCTTGATCCCCAGGATGAGGGCACGCAGTGCTTCGCGGCTGTCGGTGAGGTGGCGCTCCTCCTGTCCGGCGACGGCGAGGTAGGCGTTGCCGTCGGCGTCGGTGCCTATGCGGAAGCAGTTGTTGCCTTCCCCGCAGAACGGATCTTCCCAGTCGATGCCGGCCATGGTGCTCCCTCAGAGCTCGCGGGCGACGTTGTGGATGAGGTCGCGGGAGGCTGACGGGGGCAGTGCCGCGTCTTCCATCCACTCCAGGTGGGCACGATACTTGGTCAGTTGAGCCTCCGCGCCGGTGAATTCCGGCCCGTGCGCGGAGTCGAGCTGAACGGTGTCGAGTCGGGGCACCGCACCATCGGCGTACAACAAAGCATGGCCTGCCCCGGGGAATCCACTCACATCCGTCGGAACGACGCGCACGCAGATGTCCTCCCGTTCCGACTGGGCGGCCAGGTGCTCAAGTTGTTGCCGAGTCGCCTTGGCACCGCCGAATCGCATGCGCAGCGCCGCTTCGTGGACGTAGGCGGCATACGGCAGAGGCTGCGCTCGCTCGAAGACCTGCTGGCGCTGCATACGGTGAGCCACTCGTAGTTCGACTTCCAGTCGCGTCAGTTGCGGTAGTACGGCGGCGAAGATGCCGCGGGCGTACTCCTCGGTCTGGAGAAGTCCGGGAACGTGCATGAACTGCACGGTCCGCACCCGTGCCGCGTGCCACTCCAGCTCGGCGATATCCAGCAGTCCGGCGGGCAGGGTGCCCCGGTGTTGCTCCCACCAGCCCCGCTCCTTGCCCTCGGCCATCGCGGCCAGCGCCTCGACGTAACGCGTCTCGGTACACGCGTAGTTGCAGGCGAGAGTGCGGATGCGTTCGGTCGAGAAGGGTCGGATCCCGGACTCCATGTTGGAAAGCCGGGTGCGGTCGATGCCCAGCAGTCCAGCGGCGTACTCCGTGCTGACACCGGCGGCGAGTCGCATCTTCCGCAACTCGGCACCCAGGCGTTTCTGCCGTTCCGTCGGCGTGGTTCTCGTGGCCATGCCGTCCCTTCCCGCGGTCGTGTTGAACAGTCTGCCGTAGCCCTAGTGGGGGTAATTATCTCCAACTGGATGGACACTGTGACTCTCATGCACCTACGGTCGGTGACGAATCGACTACACATGACCCCTCCGCCGAACCGGAAGCGCATCGCACGAGCCCGCCCGCAATCTCCTTCCCTGGGAGGGGTTTGGCCGTGCCAGGGAGACGAGTCACCCGCCGGAGGCCAACCCATTCACCGCCACCGGGAGTTGTGATGTCCACATTCCTCACGTCCTGCTGGATCCCGACCCGCGACGAAGCGCGCCCCGAGCCGCCGGCTCCAGAATCCCTCACGTACAGCCTCACTCTCCCCGCAGCTCCGCAGAGCCCGGCCATCGCCCGTGGGGTGGCCTGCTTGATCCTGCGGGCCCACGGGCTGGAGGACGTGGCACCGGCGGCCGAACTGGTGGCCGCCGAACTGGCCGCCTGTGCCTGCCGTTTCACGCCAACCGACGAGGTGTACCTGGCGTTGCGCTACCGCGACGACGCGCTACGCGTGATCCTCTACGATGGCCACCCCCGCCACGTGAACACACGTCTGTCCACCGCATGCGACAGCCGCCGCCGGGACGCGCTAGCCACCCTGGCTGAGGTCGTCCGCGCCAGCCAGGGTGACTGGGGATTCGGCGAGGTGAGGCAACCAGGCGGCGGCACCCGCATGTGGGCGGTACTGCCACGAGCGGGTGCCTACCGCCTGCCCGGTTGAGGAGCGAGTGGGCTGCTCCGGCTACAACGGCTGCTCCGCATCCACCGTGACCCGCGTGCCCGCCTCCACGCCCCAGGACGCCATGGCTCCGGCCTCGGCCTCCAGCACATGCCGCGAGCGCAGGCGGGGCAGACCGAGCCGGCCGGGGCGCATGGTGCGCACCGCTATCACCGTGAGCCGGCGGTCGAGATAGGCGACGTCGATCGGGATGCGCATCCGGAACGTGTGGATCCCGTTGGCGGGGGACAGCAGGATCGCCCCCTCAAGGCCATCCCGCCCCAACAGCCCTTTGGTGCGGGCGCGGTAAGAGGTGGCGATCTCCAGCGGCACGCTCATCACCGCACCCCCACTCCGCTGCACCACCAACGTCCCCCGCCCGTCCCGCCAGCGCCCCATGTCCAGCCTCTCTCCATGGCTCCGCCGCAGCTGCTCGTACCGACCGTATCCGCAAATGCGGGCGACAGGTGATGCCTCCGGGGGCCGGACACGTGTCACTCGGGCCCGGGACGTCGTTGAGTGGATCAAGAGGTCCCTAGCCCCACCTGGAGTCCCCAAGTGAGCCGCCCTACCTGGTTCCGCGCCGCCCGCCGCCCTCGGGCGATGCGCCGTACGTGTTCGAAACCACCGTCGCGTCCCGGTCCAGGAGATCCAGTCCGTCAGCCGCCGGCGCACGGGACCCACGACGTGGCGAGGGAAGCATGGCTGAGCGGCTGAAGGTCGACGGTACGGAGCTCGACAAGTTCTTCAAAGACCTGACGAAGGCCAAGAACTCGTTCGTTGCTCTGCAGAAGGTGTTGCACGACCCAGGCGTCAACGGCCTGGGCGCGGACGATCTGGACAAGGCGTGCGACCGGTTTCAGGAGGACTGGCACCACGGAGCCGGGGAGATCGCCGAGCAGATCGCGGAACTCATGGACATCACCAAGAAGGCCAAGGACGACTTTCGCGAGGTGGACATGGCCCTGGAGAAGGCGTTGGACAAGGCGAGGCGAAAGGGCGGGAGCACGTGACGGGCGCCGACCCCTATCCCCACCTCGGCTTCGACCCGGCTCCGGGCGACATGGACCTGGTGCGGGACATTCACCGCAAGCTGTCCGACTGCGCCGTAGAGATGGAGAAGGCGCACTCCAAGGTCACCAGGCTCATGAACGGCAGCTACTGGGAGGGGGATGCGGCGGTCGCCTTCCGCGAGCAACTGAGGGGCGGGCCGCTGCCGCTCAACCTGAAGAACGGTGCTCATTCCGTCGACAAGGCCGCGAAGCAGCTGGATCTGTGGGGCGCGGAACTGGAGGAGTTCCAGCGGCGCGCGAAGAAGCTCGACGGAGAGGCCAAGGCCGCGCGCGACGCGTTGCAGCGTGCGCAGGGGCACGCGGACAAGGTGAAGGAGACCTCGGGAAGGCCGGGCACGGGCCACGTGCACGATGACGGCGGCTCGGCTCTCGGCAAGGCGAACAGCAGGGTCGAGACGGCACAGGGGGAACTCGACGGCGTACTGAAGCGCGCCCGCTCCCTCGCGGGCGAGCACGAGGACACCGCACGCAGGCGGGCCCGGCACATCAGCGACGCCACCCACAAGCTGGCGCCTCACGAGCCGAACGCGTGGGACATGTTCACCGACTGGGTGGGAGACAACCTCCCGGACATTCTCAGCGCGTGCGCCGCCGTCCTGGGGGTGATCGCACTGCTCGGTCTCACGGCGGTCGCCCCGTGGATGCTGTTCCTCGCGGCGGGCCTGCTCAGCGGTATGGCCTTCGGCCTGCGGGTCAGCGATCCCGAAGTGCTGGCATCACTGGAGGACGGCCTCACGAAGGGCGAGCTGGACATCGACTTCTGGTGCAACCTGCTGGGAGTCGCGGGCGACTTCCTCGGGATGCTGCCGGGGCTGGGGGCGGTGGCCAAGGGCAGTTACATCGGACTCCGTTCTCTGGGGGAGTCCGGCGAACTACTGTCGCTCGCGGCAGAGGGCGTCGAGGTACTGACGACCGGGCAGAAGCTGGCGAGGCTCGGAACCAATGCCGGAACATCGTTGAAGACGGTCGGTACCTCGATCAGGTCGGAGGCCGCCGCTGCAGGCGGGGCGGCCAGCTTGTTGGCCCATTCCCGGGTGTTCGGCGGCAGACTGGCACCGATCGTCGAGAAGATTGACAAACCGGCGACGATCCTGGGGGCCGGGACCGCCGTCTACGGTGTGACGAGCAGTTGCGCCGACACCCTGGACAACGACGCGGCCAAGACGGTCAGCAACCTCCTTGACGGACCCAGAACTCTGGGGATCGATGTTCCGGCGACGATGGGTGCCCTGCACTTCCTGCTGCGCGGTGCGGGGGAAGCGACATGAGTGGTGCTTCCTACGTGATCGATGAGTCGGCCAGGAGCCAGGACGCCGACATCTGGTTCGTGTTGCCTCCTGGATTCATCCCGCTCCCCCTGCTGGAGCTGACAGCCGCCGAGCGGGAACCGGTCCAGACGGAAGGGCCGTTGATCGGGCTCGGCCCGGTGCTCCGGCTGGCCCGACTGCTCGTCGAAGCCGGAACGGTGCACTGCTGCCTGGGACTGCATGCCGATGACGAAGGAGACGGCAGCCCGGTGCTGTCGCTCGTCATGCTTGCATGGCGGGGCACGGACTGGGCCCCACGCAGCGTACTTGCGGCCCGCGCCGCGGCCGGCACGGAGAGCGCGGAGCACATCGAATTCTTGGACCTGCCGTGCGGTCCGGCCGCACTCGTGCAGACACGCCTGACGGCACCACCGGAGCTGGGCCTGGGCGCACCGTGCGAACTGCTCCAGATCACGGCCTACGCGCCATGCCCCGACGGCCGGCGCATGGCAATTCTCCAACTCGCCACGGCATCCGTCGCGCGAGCAAGGCACTACCGGGCCCTGCTTACGGACATCGCCGATTCGGTCAGTTTCGAAAACCCGCTTCCATGTGTGTCAGATGACGTACCCGACAAGGAGTGACATGTCGCCGACGTGCCGCATGGCCTGGGACGACCCGGCGACCCGCCGTGCCTGGGCGTTGCTGCTGATCTGTGCCGCCCTTGGTCAGATCCTTTGGCCTGCGGCCTGGGTGGCACTGCTGGCGTGGTACGTGAGCACGTCGATCACGTGGACGCTGTGGCTCTTCTTCGTCCCGATGGCCTACACGTTCTATCGAACGTTCCTTCAATGGGCCTATTGGAGGGGAGCGTTTCGCGCGCGTCGACTCCTGCGGCAATACCCCTGGCAGGTGCACATGGAACTGGAGAGCGGGCTCGGCAACATCCCCGGTGTCGGAAACGGTTACGCCTGGCTGAAGTTCCCCAACCCTGAGATGCCGGATCAGCAGGTGACGATGGTCATGCACTCACATGTGCGTTCCATCTGGTGGGGTGGACGCCTCGGTAAGCGTGCCAAGGCCGAACGGAAAGCACAGGTACGGGAGATCTGGTCCGCGGGGGACCCCCGCTTCGCCGCGGTGATCGCCGTGCCGGGTCCCCGCCGCCTCTACGTGATCCATCAGCGCCCGAGCTATAATCCAGGTCTCCCTGCCGAAGCCCATGGAGCCGGTCTTCACGCACTGGAACTCGCTCGTCGAGCCGGGGTCCGTGTACCGGACAGCGGCTCGGTCGGCACCTGACGATGGTGGCCTGGAGGGCCGAGACGCAATTTCAGTTGTGACGGTTCGGCTACCCCGGGTAGGACATCCTCCATGACTGCACTCGGCGCTGTGTTCCGTCCCCAACTTCCGCCCGAGCGGCTGCAAGCTGTCGTTCGGCTTGCTGATGACGTGGGGCTTGAGGAGCTGTGGTTGTGGGAGGACTGCTTTCGGGAAGGGGGGATTTCGGCTGCCGCTGCCGCGCTCGCCTGGAGCGAGCGGGTGCGGGTCGGGGTCGGGCTGTTGCCCGTGCCGTTGCGGAACGTCGCCATCACCGCCATGGAGGCCGCCACGCTGCACCGGATGTTCCCGGGGCGTGCCGTCCTCGGGGTCGGGCACGGTGTGCAGGACTGGATGGGGCAGGTCGGGGCCCGCGCGGAGTCGCCGTTGACCCTGCTGCGGGAGCATCTCGACGCCCTGCGGGCGCTGTTGCGAGGGGAGCGGCTCACCGTCAGCGGGCGGTACGTCCGGCTCGATGACGTCGCCCTGGACTGGCCGCCCGCCGGGCCCGTTCCTGTCTTCGCCGGTGCCACAGGCCCCCGCTCCCTGCGGCTCAGCGGTGCGGCCGCCGACGGGACCGTTCTCACCGCAGCCACCCCGCCCGATGGCGTCCGCCGGGCGCGGCGGCTCATCGAGGAGGGGCGGGTCGCCGCCGGGCGGGAAGAGGACGAGCGGCATGAGGTCGTGGTCTATCTTCTGACCGCCACCGGGCCCGACGCCGCCGACCGGCTCCGCGCCGAACTTGTCGAGGAGGGGCTGGAGTCCGTCCCCGACCTCGGAGTCGCCGGAGACGCGGGAGCCGTCGCCAAGGCCGTGCAGCGGCTCGTGGAGGCCGGTGCCGACACCGTGATCCTCCAGCCGACGGGGGACGAGCCCGACCCCGAGGGCTTCGTACGGTTCACCGCGGAGGAGGTCCGGCCGCTCGTGCCATAGGAGTAGGAGTAGGAGTAGGAGTAGGAGTAGGAGCAGGGGGCGGTGTCAGTGGGTGGTGCCATGCTCGCGGGCATGATGACGACCGATGATGTTCGTGTGCGCCTGCGTCCCGTGCTGGACGACGACCTCGAGTTCTTCCTCGCTTATGAGCACGACCCGGAAGCCGTCCGGCGGTCGAGGTTCACGCCCCGGCCGCGGGAGGCCTTTCTGCGGCACTGGAGGGAGAGGGTGCTCGGGGATCCGAGCGGCCTGGTGCGGACCGTTCTCGTGGACGGGGAGGTCGCGGGGAACATCGTCGCCTGGTGGGAGGGCGAGCGGCGGTTCACCGGGTACTGGCTCGGGCGGGCGTACTGGAGGCGGGGCGTCGGCACCCGCGCCCTCGCCCTCTTCCTCCGGGAGGAGACCGTACGCCCCCTGTACGCCGACCTCTTCGCCGAGAACACCGCCTCCGTACGGCTGCTGGAGAAGAGCGGGTTCGTCCCGGCCGACGACGACCCGGAGCACCCCGTGGACGAGGGGTTCGTGCTGCTCGTCCTGCGCGGGGTCTCCGGGACGGGGGCGGCCGCCGCCTACGACCCGGTCACGCCGAATCCGTGACCGGTGGGTGGGCGCCCGTCGCGCCGTCGATCAGTTCCCGCAGGATGTCCATGTGCCCGGCGTGCCGGGCCGTCTCCTCGATCATGTCGACCAGGACCCAGCGGAGCGAGACCGTCATGTCGTGCCAGGAGGGCCGGCCCAGGGTCTCCAGCGGCCGTGACGCGATCACCCGGTCGGACGCGGCGCGCGCACGGCCGTAGAAGTCGATGATCTGCCGGGTCGTCTCCTCGGGGCCGGCCGCCATGTCCTCGGTGGCCGGGTCGAACCACAGCGGCTCGACCTCCTCGCCGAAGGTCTCCACGAACCAGCCGTAGTGCACGGACGCCAGATGCTTCACCAGCCCGAGCAGGTTCGTCCCGGACGGGGTCATCGGTCGGCGCAGCTGTTCGTCGTCGAGGCCCTCCAGCTTCCACAGCACCGCGTACTGGTGCCGGGCCAGGCTCGCTCGCAGGGTTTCCTTCTCACCAGTGGTGTACTTGCCGCCGTCTGTGGTCATGGCGGACGAAACTAGCAGCGGGGACGACCGACAACCCGCTGCGATCGTGGGGGACATGAACCGCACCGAGCCGGGCGGGCCGGGCAGGCCGTGGGCCGGGGCTTGATCCATCGGCCTTGGAATGCCAGGCGGCGAAGAATGGCCAGGAACCGCCGTCCGAGCCGTCGGACACCCGCTCCGGCCCGAGTGATCACAAACGATCCCCGCTGGGCATGTCGTGACGCCATGGGTCAATGAGGTCAAGTCCTGCCTTAGTTCATGGAGCTACGCATAAGTGAACGTTCGCCCTTCCCGTTCATCTTCTCTTTGCACAGCGTTCCCGCATCGTTACCGCTGAGGGTTCACATCAGCCAAACGGCTCACGTAAGTTCAGGCCAAGGTAATTCGCGTGAGCAAAGCCGCGCGGGCGGCACCGTGCGGCGGAGGGGGCTGCGCGGTGCCGTAATGCCCCGGTGGCTCCCGTCAAGCCGCCGTTCGCAGCCGGAGTCGCCCGTCGGGGGGATGGGCGAACAACCCGCCGAGGCATCCCCAAGACGGCTCAAACCCTCTTGATCTCCCCGTATGCGGCAACACTTCCTGGGATTCCGCTGCGAACCGGCCACGCGAGACCCTTGAATCCAGCGTTCCAGGCCCATCGGGGCGTCGTCGGGCGACTGCGGAGAGTAGTTGAGGCGCGCCGATGCACGCAGCATCACTTACAAAGGGTTATGGTGGAAACCCCCCCTCGGGCCGGTCCGTCTCCCCCCCACGGACCGGCCCGTTTTTTGTCCGCGGTTTTCACCCACTTTTCAGGCGCCGTCGGCGCCACGCCCCCGAAGGGGTGCGGGTAACTGCGCGACCAGCCACGACGAAGCCGACCGCCGCTGAACGGCCCAAGCCCCCACCCCTGTGGGCGCCAACCCGAGCCCCACCGCCCAACTCCCAGCGGGGTAGGCTTCGGCCCGCGGACTCCCGCATTCCCGCAGCCGAATCACGAGGGGCGGACTTCAAGTGAACCTGCGCGACAAGCTGCGCGGCCTGCTCGTCAGGCTCTACGCGCGCCGGGTGGAAGGCCACCTGGACCACGCACAGGTGCCCAAGCACATCGGCGTCATCATGGACGGCAACCGCCGCTGGGCGAAGGCCGCGGGATCCACCACCGTGCACGGCCACCGCGCCGGCGCCGAGAAGATCGAGGAATTCCTCGGCTGGTGCTCCGAGACCGATGTCGAGGTCGTCACCCTCTGGCTGCTGTCCACGGACAACTTCGACCGTGCCAAGGAGGAGTTGGTCCCCCTCCTCGGCATCATCGAGGACGTCGTCCGCACCCTCGCCGCCGACGGCCGCTGGCGTGTCCACCACGTCGGCACCCCCGACCTGCTGCCCTCGCAGATGCAGACCGCGCTGAAGGAGGCCGAGGAGGCCACCGCGCACGTCGAGGGAATACTGGTCAACGTCGCCATCGGCTACGGCGGCCGCCAGGAGATCGCCGACGCCGTCCGCTCGATGATCCTCGACGCCCACGACAAGGGCGTCGCGATGGACGACCTCGCCGACTCCGTCACCGTCGACGCGATCGGCCGCCACCTCTACACCGGCGACCAGCCCGACCCGGACCTGGTGATCCGTACCAGCGGCGAGCAGCGGCTGTCCGGATTCATGCTCTGGCAGACCGCCCACGCCGAGTACTACTTCTGCGAGGTCTTCTGGCCCGCGTTCCGCAAGGTCGACTTCCTGCGCGCCCTGCGTGACTACGCGGCCCGCCACCGCCGCTACGGCGGGTGACGCCATCGTGACGGCGGTCGTCAACACGGCATACGATGCCCGGCACGGCCGTCACGCTGGATGACCCACCCGTCACGGTGGATGACCTCACGTCGCCCATGAGGCGTAAATCACCCATTTCGGGGCGCGAGTAACCCGGAGTTCACCTGCGCGTCGTTGCAGACCGTTGCATGGCGGCGCATGTTCGAGGGCATAAGCCAAGCAGGTCGATGCCCGAACCACGGGCATCGGATCTCAGCGGGCGGCTCGGGGCCGTCCGCCCGGGAGGCCCTTTGCACCAGCCCGACCGTGCGGTCACGGCACGGAAGAAGCAGCGGGGGGCCGGTTTTCGGCCCGTGCAGGGCGGCCGTCGACCGGTCCAGCTCGCTTTCGTCGCTCCCCGACCTCATCCGAGGGGGTACGTCCTTCCGTGGTGACCAGCACAACGCGCCGCAAGTCCGACCGGCGCACCTATGTTCTCGACACCAGCGTCCTGCTGGCCGACCCGAACGCCATGGCCCGCTTCGAGGAGCACGAGGTAGTGCTACCGATCGTCGTGGTCACGGAACTGGAGGCCAAGAGGCACCATCCCGAACTCGGTTACTTCGCCCGGCAGGCACTGCGCCTGCTGGACGACTACCGGGTCCGGCACGGCCGTCTCGACGCCCCCATCCCGATCGGCGAATTCGGCGGCACGATCCGTGTCGAGCTCAACCACTCGGACCCCAGTGTGCTGCCGAGCGGCTACCGCCTGGGGGACAACGACTCCCGCATCCTCGCGGTGGCCCGCAATCTGCAGGCCGAGGGGTACGACGTCACCGTCGTCTCGAAGGATCTGCCGCTCAGGATCAAGGCGTCGTCGGTCGGCCTCCTCGCCGAGGAGTACCGCGCCGAACTCGCCATCACGGACTCCTCCGGCTGGACCGGAATGTCCGAACTGACCCTGTCCGGCGAACAGGTGGACATCCTCTTCGAGGAAGGCCATGTGTACGCCCCGGAGGCCGCGGACCTCCCCGTGCACACCGGTCTGACCATCCAGTCGGAGCGCGGCAAGGCGCTCGGCCGGGTGACGGCCGAGGGCAACATCCGTGTGGTGCGCGGCGACCGGGAGGCGTTCGGCATCAAGGGCCGCAGCGCCGAGCAGCGCATCGCGCTCGATCTGCTGCTCGACCCGGACGTCGGCATCGTCTCGATGGGCGGCCGGGCCGGCACCGGCAAGTCGGCGCTGGCGCTGTGCGCGGGGCTGGAGGCGGTCCTGGAGCGCCGCCAGCACCAGAAGGTGATGGTCTTCCGTCCGCTCTACGCGGTCGGCGGCCAGGAGCTGGGCTATCTGCCCGGTTCCGAGGCGGAGAAGATGAGCCCCTGGGCGCAGGCGGTCTTCGACACGCTCTCCGCGGTCACCAGCCGCGAGGTCATCGAGGAGGTCACCGCCCGCGGGATGCTGGAGGTGCTGCCGCTCACCCACATCCGCGGCCGTTCCCTCCATGACGCCTTCGTGATCGTGGACGAGGCCCAGTCGCTGGAACGGAACGTCCTGCTGACCGTTCTGTCCCGGATCGGCGCGAATTCGCGGGTCGTTCTGACCCATGATGTGGCGCAAAGGGACAATCTGCGGGTGGGACGATACGACGGTGTGGTCGCCGTGGTGGAGAAGCTGAAGGGGCATCCGCTCTTCGCGCATGTCACCCTGAACAGGTCCGAGAGGTCCCAGATCGCCGCACTTGTGACCGAAATGCTGGAGGACGGACACATCTGATCGGCGTGTCCAACTTGGGTTGATCACCCACCGGTTGGCGCCGTCCGGCAAAGGCCCTGAGCCTAGTCGGGCGGCGCCTTCGTGTGTGGCGGTTTCCTGAAATCCCCGGGGGGAAACGGGATGTGAGCTTTCACACGCAACTCGGAATTGCCTCCCGGCGTCCGGTTACGGCAGAGTCTCACTCCTGTCAGGCCCCGCATACGACACACCTGTACCCCCAGCGGTACGGAACAACAGAAGTGCCACATCAATTCCATAGCGACGTCGTATGCCGCCCGAGCACCACGCGGCGCTCCCTTCGAGGGAGTTGCCCACCGGGCCCGTGTCTCCCGTGACCCAAGCAGTGAGGAGGCCAGCGCCAGGGGCACGATTGCGTCCGCCAGGGTCACCCAAGCGGGCGCTGCTGGAAGGAAACCGTGTGAGCCGGATTTCGGTCCGGGGATTCGCGGTGGCATCGGCCACCGCGGTCACCGCTGTCGGAAGCGTCGTCGGTGTTGCCTCGGGCAGCGTGGCGCAGCCGAACAATGACGCAGAGGCGACAGCAGCCGACACCACGCTCCTGGCTGACCTGCCCGCAGGTGAGCAGGCGACGGTGCAGACCGCTTCCCTGACGCAGCAGGCCGACGCCGTGGCCATCCAGGCCGACGCGAGCGCCAAGAAGGACGCCGAGCAGGCAGCCCGCGTGGCAGCCGCCAAGACCGCGACCGCCAAGAAGGCCGCGGCCGAGCAGGCGGCGAAGGATGCCAAGGAGCGCGCCCAGGCCAAGACGGAGGCCAGCCGTTCCGCGTCCAGCTTCCCGGTCCAGAGCTCTTACACGATCGCGCAGGTCCAGGCGATGGCCAAGCAGATGGTCGCGTCCGGTCAGTACCAGTGCTTCAGCGACATCGTGAACACCGAGTCCAGCTGGAACTACCAGGCCGTCAACGCCTCCTCCGGCGCCTACGGCCTCGTGCAGGCTCTGCCCGGCTCGAAGATGTCCTCCGCCGGCGCCGACTGGCAGACCAACCCGGCCACCCAGATCAAGTGGGGTCTCAACTACATGAACAGCCGGTACGGCAGCCCGTGTGCCGCCTGGCAGTTCCACCTGGCCAACGGCTGGTACTGAGACACACCTCTTTCTCAACCTCCGACAGCCCCTCCCCGTCCTAGGGGGAGGGGCTGTCGCCCTGTACGGTCGGACCGAACGACTCCAGGGGGGAGTGGTGAGGAGCACCCGAGGACGCGGGGGAAGAGGGCGGATCATGTCGCGAGTGCCGGAGTGGCTCGGCCGGCTCGGTGCCGGACTCACCGAGATGGGCGAGCGGTTGGACGAGCGCAGGGCCGAGGTGGAGCGGGAGCACACCGAGCCGGAACCGCCCGTGCCGCCCGCGTCGGCGGCGGCACCCGTCCCGGCCCCCGCCCTCGCCTCCGCCTCCGCCTCCGCGTCCGTGCCCGCCGCCCGGAAGCCTCCGCCCAGCCTCCGCCCCCGCCCCGACCCCGTGACGGCCGTCCCCTGGGCCGTGCGGGTCGCCGCCGAGGCCGGCTGGCGACTGCTGGTGCTGGCCGGCACGGTCTGGGTCCTGATGCGGGTCATCAGCTCCGTACAACTGGTCGTCTTCGCCTTCGTCATCGCGCTGCTGGTCACCGCGCTGCTCCAGCCCACGGTCGCCTGGCTGTGCCGCCGCGGGGTGCCGCGCGGCCCGGCCACCGCGCTCACCGCGATCTCCGGGTTCGTGGTGATCGGACTGATGGGCTGGTTCGTGACCTGGCAGGTCATGGAGAACATCGACACGCTCTCCGACCAGATCCAGAGTGGTATCAACGACCTGCGCGACTGGCTGCTGAAGGGCCCCTTCCACGTCACCGACAAACAGATCAACCAGATCGCCAAGAACCTCCGGGAGGCGATCGGCGCCAACACCGACGAGATAACGTCGTTCGGTCTGGAGGGCGTCCAGGTCGTCGTGGAGGCCCTGACCGGCATCCTGCTGGTCTTCTTCTCGACGCTCTTCCTGCTGTACGACGGCGCGCGCATCTGGCAGTGGTTCCTGAAGCTCGTCCCCTCCGCCGCCCGCGAGGGCGTCGGCGGTGCCGGCCCGCGCGCCTGGCGCACGCTCACCGCCTACGTCCGGGGCACGGTCCTGGTCGCCCTCATCGACGCCATCTGCATCGGCCTGGGCATCTACTTCCTGAACGTCCCGATGGCCGTCCCGCTCGCCGTCTTCATCTTCCTGTTCTCCTTCATCCCGCTGGTCGGCGCGGTCGCCTCCGGGGCGCTGGCGGTGGTGGTCGCGCTGGTCACCCAGGGCGTGTTCACGGCGGTCATGACCCTGGCCGTGGTCCTCGCGGTGCAGCAGATCGAGGGTCACATCCTCCAGCCGTTCATCCTCGGCCGGGCCGTCCGGGTCCACCCCCTCGCGGTGGTCCTCTCGGTCGCGGCCGGCGGCATGGTCGCGGGCATCGGCGGCGCGGTGGTGGCCGTACCGCTGGTGGCGGTCTCGAACACGGCGGTCAGCTATCTGCGCCAGTACTCCGAGGAGCGGTACGTGGACGCGGAGCCCGACGACGCCGCCCCACCACCCGAACCGGCCCCCGTCGAGGATCCCGAGGAGACCGAGAGGGCCGAGGCGGTCGAAGGGATCGAGAGGATCGAGGACGCGGCCGCGCAGGATGACCAACTCCTCTGCGGAGGTATCTGACTTCGCCCTCCGTTCGATCAAATGAGTGTCGAACAACATGATTTGAGTGGCCTAACAGTCCAACTTCCATCAGCCGGCGACAGGTGGGAAATCCGTCGCTGGAATGCGCTCTCGAACTGATACACATACCTCCTCGGTGCGACGCGTCAGGCGTCTGTGCGAAATGCCGATATGCCAAGGGGGGCGATGTCGGAGGTTCGGGATCCCCTCGGCAGGGCCGGTTACGGCCGGCTCGCGCACGCCCTGATCGCGTGCGGACGCGAGGGATTCAGCGGAGAACTGCGGGTGCCGGGCAGCCCCGGCGGCGCCTTCCATCTGCGCGCCGGGCTGGTGGTCGCGGCCGACAGCCCCGGCGCCCCCGGCCCCGAGGCGCTGCTGCTGCGCTCCGACCGCATCGACGGCGAGCAGTGGGCCGAGCTGGTACGGGAGTCCGGCGGCGCCCGCTGGCCGGTCGCCGGCCTGATCGCCCACGGCTACGCGGGGGCGGCCCAGCTCAGAGTGGTGTGCGTGATGGCGCTGCAGGACGCGGCTTTCGCCATCGTCGCCGGCCGGGTGGACGGCTGCGAGGCGGTCCTCGGCACCGAGCCGTACGCCCCCGTCGCCGTCGGCGAGCCGCCCGCCCGGCTGCTCCAGGAGGCGAACCGCAAACTGGCCGCCCTGGCCGCCCTGCCCCACCCCGTGCGCCCCGACCGGGAACGACCGCTGCCCGCCGCCGCGGCCGACCGCCCCCTCACCCCGCTGCAACGGGAGCTGATCGGGCACGCCGACGGTCGCCGCACCGCCCGTGACCTGGCCTTCCGTACCGGGCGCGGGGTCTACACGGTCACGGTGGAGGTCGCCCGGATGCTCGGCGACGGGCTGCTGGAGTGCGGCGGTCCGATCGCCCGGATCCCGGTCCGGATGCCGGTGCGGGCTCCCGTCGTACGACACCGGGAACCGCCCCCGCCGCCTGAGCCGCCGCCTGAGCCGCCGCCCGCCCCGGAGCCGGTCCCCGTCCCCGCCGAACTGCCGCGCCGTGAGCCAGGCGCCAGCGGCATCACCGAAGCCCTCGGCCCGTCCAAGAGCGGGGCGAGCTGGAAAGGGTTCTTCCGGCTGCGGCACGGAACCGCCAAATGAAAAGGGCGTGTTGATTGCCGTAGCGGTCGAATTCAGTCAGGAATGAGGGAGTTGAACATATGGATCACGAAGCCCTGGCGCAGGAAATGCGCGGGCTGCGCGAACGGGTCACCGGAATCACCGACACGGCCCTGGCGGCGGCCGACGGAATGCTGATAGCCGCCGACACGGCGGATTCCATCGATCCGGAGGGCCTCGCCGCCCTCGCGGCCGCCGGCCTGGGCCTCGCGCGCCGCACGGCCGAGGCCACCGCGCGCGGTGTGCTGCGGCAGACGGTGACGTACGGCAGTCACGGCTGCGTCGCCTTCTACGCCGTCGGCGACACCGCCCTGATGGTCGTGCTCGGCGACGAGGGGATGGACGTGGACCGCCTGCACCGGGCGACCCATCCGGCCCTCGACCGCATCGGCTCGATCCTCACCGAGAAGGCTCCAGAGGGAGTGTGAAGGGATGGCGACGAAACGCATGGCCGCAAGTTTCTCGGACCAGGTGATGAGCCTGGTCAAATCGCTGCGGAACGACGCGCCGGAGTGCGTCGCGTCCGGAGTGGTCGACATGTCCACCGGGATGCTGCTCGCGTACGAGACGATCGACAACCACCCGGCCGAGGTCCTGGACCTGCTGGCGGGCGCCACCCTGGACCTGTTCCAGGGGCGGACGGTCGGGATGATCGAGGACGTCTTCAAGGAGCGCCGCGGCATCACCTCCGACAACCACTTCTTCCAGGAGATCCTGGTCAACAGCGACAATCTCACCCACCTGTTCATCCGTATGAACGAGCAGCAGGACGTGGTGGCCGTGGTCGTCTGCCGTAAATCGGTGAACGTCGGCATGCTGTTCGCCCAGACCCGGAGGGTGGTGCGGGAGCACAGCCTGTGACCGCACCGCACATGGGCCCCTCCCGGTGGGAAGGGGCCCATGTGAAGGGGGAGGCCGCGGCTACTCCGTGCGCAGCCCGTCCGGGCGCATCAGGCGCAGCAGCGGCGGCAGGCTGAGCAGGGTCACCGCCAGGACGACCGCCGCGCCGAAGCCGGTCATCGCCAGCACGCCCGGCCAGTCCACGCGCACCGTGGAGCCGACCATCTTCAGCAGCACCGTGCCCAGGATCAGCCCCACCGCACCGGCCAGCAGCAGGCCGAGCCCGACCGGGATCGCCGCCTGCCACAGCACCGACAGGCTCAGCGTGCGGCGCCGGGTGCCGAAGGCGACCAGGGCCGACAGCAGTTTCTTGCGCTCGCGCAGCTGCTCCAGTTGGCTGACCAGAAGGCTCGCGCCGATCAGCGCCAGTACGGCGGCGGCGCCGACGAACAGCCCGGTGCGGATGGAGTTGAACTGGCTGTCCCGCTCGACCGAGACCAGCGTTTCCGCCTTCATCAGCGGGTCGATCCGGACCGCCGTATTGATCACGTACTCCCTGGCTTCGCGCATCCCGGAGTCGATGGACAGGTAGACCATGCCCTGCACCGCCGTGCTGGCACCGTGCGGCAGCGCGCCCGGGGTGAGCAGGAAACCGTCGCGCTTGTAGCCGGTGGGGTCCTCGCGGGACTCGGCCTGGCGCAGCCCCGCCGGCACCGTCCAGCGGCTCACGACGCCGTGGTCCGTGTCGCCGCTGTAGGCGGGGTTGAGGTACAGCGTCCGGCCGTGCTTCTCCGCGATCGTCAGCAGCTTCGCCGTCTCGGAGTCGGCGTCGGAGCCCTTCAGCACGAAGGCGTCGCCGTCGTGACAGGACGGCAGGGTCGCGACCTCGCGCAGCGAGGCGCAACTGCCGACGCTCACCGAGGCGGTCCTGCTCGGCTCCCTGCCCTTGTCGCCGGCCTCGCCGTTGGCGATCGAGACCACCTTCAGCACGCCCTTGGTGCCGGCCATGGCCTTGGCGACCTCGGGCACCTGGACGCCGTCCGGTACCTGGACCGACATCTGTGCGCGGCTGAGGTCGTTGGTGGTCCGCTTGGTGTAGTCGGCCTCGACGCCCGCGAAGACCATCTGGAGAGCGATCGCACCGGCGACCGCCACCGCGATGCCGTTGACCGTGCGGGCCGCCGTACCGCTGCTCAACTGGAGCCGCCTGACAGCCAGTTGCCAGGCCACCGCGCCCTGGCCGAGCCGGCCGACGACCGTCTCCACGACCCACGGCAGCAGTGCCGTGACACCGACCAGGAGGAGCAGGATGCCGCCGGTCACCAGGTACTCGTTGAAGCCGCCGCCGCCGCGGCCCTGCCCGACCATCGGGTAGAGCGCGGCCAGACCGGCCACCGGGAGCAGCAGCCGCCACCACAGCCGGCGGCGGGCGGGCTTCGCCGTACGCACCACGCCGAGCGGCTCGATGACCACCCCGCGCAGCGCGAACAGGGTCACCAGCACGGCAGCCGCCGGGACGGCGACCGCCACCAGCGCGGCCAGCACGGGGGAGGGGTTGAGATAGCTCGGGAACACACTGGTGCCGAACACCTCGACGGTGCCCGCGAGCTGACGGCCGGCCAGGAAGAAGCCGGCGCCGAGGACCAGGCCGAGCAGTGCGCCTGCCATCGCCTCGCCGGCCGCGATCCGCCGTACCATCCAGCCGTCGGAGCCGACCAGCCGCAGCGCGGCCAGCCGCCGGTCGCGGCGCTCGCCGCCGAAGCGGACGGCGGCCGCGACGAACACGCCGACCGGCATCAGCAGCACCACGAACACCACGAGGACGAGCAGCGTGAGGACCGGGTCGGACTCCGAGTCCGGTGACCTGGGGCTGCCGAAGTGGTCGATCCGGGCCACGTCCGGCGGGTTGATGTGGTCGGCCAGGTCGGCGGAGCCCGCGTAGTAGGCGAGTTCCTGCGAGCCGGTCAGCCCGCTCTCCGCGATGGTGGCGGTGATCCGGTACGGCAGCCGGGCGCGCAGCAGCGCTCCGTCGTCGGAGGAGAGCAGCCGCTTCAGCGCGGGCGAGACGGCCATCTCGCCGGGCGCCGGGTACTCGGCGAGCCCGGGCGGCACCGGCGCCTTCGCGCCCTCCCGCTGGATCACCCGGCCGCGGATGTCGGCGCCGCGGTAGGGGGTGTCGATGTCCGCGACGACGAACGTCTTCTCGCCGGCCTTCATGGGGTGGCCGAAGGTGTACGTGTAGTCCGCCCGTGCCACATCGCGCTGGTGGCGTACGGCCAGCGCGTTCGGGATGGCCGTGGTGAGCAGCAGGAGCGCCACCGCCAGACCCACGCCGATGGCCGTCAGCGTGGCCCGGAACCAGCCCTCGCGTCCGCCTCCGAAGGCGAACCGAACCCCCATGGCCAGATCTCTGGACCACTGCCTTGCGTTCATACCGCGCGCTCCATGTCCCGGGACTTCCCGTCCCGTACGACGATCTCGCGGTCGGAGTAGGCGGCCACCCGTGCCTCGTGCGTGACAAGGACGACGGCCGCGTTGGTCGAGCGGGCCGCCTCGGTCAGCAGCTCCATCACCCGCTCGCCGTTGAGCGAGTCCAGAGCGCCGGTCGGTTCGTCCGCGAACAGCACCCGCGGACCGGTCACCAGCGACCGTGCCACCGCGACCCGCTGCCCCTGGCCGCCGGAGACCTCACCGGGCCGCTTGCGCCCCAGATCGTCGACCTCCAGGCGCTGCATCCAGTCCAGCGCCGTCCTCTCGGCCACCTTGCGGGAGGTGCCGTTCAGCCGCAGCGGCAGCGCCACGTTCTCCACGCAGGTCAACTCGGGCACCAGCTGCCCGAACTGGAAGACGAACCCGAACTCGCTGCGCCGCAGCGCGCTGCGCTCGGCGTCGTTCATGGTCGCCATCTCCCGCCCGGCGTAGACGATCGACCCGGCGTCGGGGGTCACGATCCCGGCGAGACAGTGCAGCAGTGTGGACTTCCCGGAGCCGGAGGGCCCCATCAGGGCGACGACCTCGCCCGCGTGTATGGAGAACTCGGCCCCGTCGAGCGCGACGGTCGGACCGTAGGTCTTGCGCAGCGCCTCGGCCGCGAGCAACGAACCGGCGGGAGCGTTCACTTGGACACCTCCGTGCGGAGCTTGTCGAGGCGGGCGGCGGTCAGTTCCAGCCACCGCAGGTCGGCCTCCAGATGGAACAGGGCGTGGTCGCAGACGAGTTGGTCCGCGAGATCGCCCCGGCGCTTGCGGTCGGTGAGGATCCGCATGCTGCGCAGATGCTCGGAGCGCTGGCTGTCGAGGATGTCGGCGGCGTTCCGGTGCGTCAGCAGCGCGAGCACGACCTTGGTGTACAGGGTCGACTGGAGGTACTCCTCCGGCTTCTCCGGGGTCGCGAGCCACCTCTCCACGTCGGTGACGCCGGCGTCGGTGATGGCGTACCGCTTGCGCTCGGGTCCGCCGCCCGCCTCGATGCCGTCGACTTCCACGAGCCCGTTCTTCAGCAGCCGGGACATCGTCGAGTAGACCTGGCCGTAGTGCAGCGGCCGGTCGTGACCGAACTTCTCGTCGAAGGCCCGCTTCAGGTCGTAGCCGTGGCGCGGGCCGGACTCCAGGAGCCCCAAAAGGGTGTGACCGATGGACATGGCGATGACTCTACACACGGTGTATACGCGGTATGTATACGCACCGTGTGCAGATGGCGGCCCACTGTGCGTTCGCTGTGTTTCCGCGCAGGTGGGGGCCGATTGTCACGGTTGTGCGACAGCGCCATGTCACATCCGGGCGGCCCCGTCTCGTCTCTGGTGCGGAATCGGTTCTCGTAGCTGGAAGGTGATCGCCGTGCGGGTCTTCGTGGCGGGTGGCAGTGGGGTTCTGGGACGGCGGCTGGTGCCGCTGCTGGTGGCGCGGGGGCATCAGGTGACGGCCACGACGACCGGCGCCGCCAGGCTGGAGCTGCTGAGGGGAATGGGCGCCGAGGGCGTCGTGATGGACGGGCTGGACGCGCTGTCGGTCGGGGCCGCGGTGGCCGAGGCCCGCCCGGACGTGATCGTGCACCAGCTGACCGCGATCTCCGTGGCGCACGCGGGCAAGCCCGACATCAAGCACCCGGACCGGTGGTTCGCCCTCACCAACCGGCTGCGCACCGAGGGCACGGACCATCTGCTGGCCGCCGCCGAGGCGACCGGCGTCCCCCATGTCGTCGCACAGAGTCACGCCAGCTGGAACGGCGCCCGCGAGGGCGGCTGGGTGAAGACGGAGGAGGACCCGCTGGACCTGATGGCGGGCACCCCCGCACACGGCGGCATGCTGGCTCTCCGGCACCTGGAGGACGCGGTGCTCGGCGCCGGCGGCGCGGCCCTGCGCTACGGCGCCTTCTACGGCCCGGGTGCCATCGACGACCAGGTGGAGCTGGTCCGCAAGCGCCAGTACCCCCTGGTCGGCCGGGCCACCGGCTACAGCAGCTGGATCCACCTGGACGACGCGGCGAGCGCCACCGTGCTGGCCGTCGAGCAGAAGGCGCGGGGCGTGTTCAACATCGTCGACGACGAACCGGCGCCGGCCGCCGACTGGCTGCCGTATCTGGCCGAGTGCGCCGGGGCGAAGCGGCCTTACCGGGCGCCGGTCTGGCTGGCCCGGCTGCTGGCCGGCGAACAGGCGGTGGTGATCATGACCCAGGGCCGCGGCTTCTCCAACGCCAAGGCCCGGCGGGAGCTCGGCTGGGAGCTGCGGTACCCGTCCTGGCGGCAGGGGTTCAAGGCGGCGCTGGCGTGAGCCCGGCCGAGGAGTTCGAGGAGCTGCGCCCGCTGCTGTTCTCGATCTCGTACCGCATCCTGGGCAGCGTCGGCGAGGCCGAGGACGCGGTCCAGGAGACCTGGCTGCGCTGGACGACCGCGCAGACCCGGCCCGCCTCGACACGGGCCTACCTCTCGGCGGTGGTCACCCGGGTCTCGATCGACGTCCTGCGCTCGGCCCGGGTACGACGGGAGGAGTACGTCGGCACCTGGTTCCCCGAGCCGCTGCTGACCGACCCCTACGAGGACCCGGAACGCTCCGCCCAGCTGGCCGACTCGGTGTCGATGGCCGCCCTGCTCCTGCTGGAGCGGCTGTCCCCGCTGGAGCGGGCGGTCTTCGTCCTCCGGGAGGTGTTCGGCTTCGCCTTCTCGGAGGTCGCCTCGGCGGTGGACCGCTCGGAGGCGGCCTGCCGGCAGCTCGCGGTCCGGGCCCGCCGGCACATGGACGCGGGGCGCCCCCGCTTCGAGGCCGACCGCAAGGAGCGTGAGGAACTCGCCGGACGCTTCTTCGACGCGTTCCGGGAAGGGGACGTGGACGGCCTGCGGGCGCTGCTGGCGGCCGACGTCCGGATGACCGGCGACGCGGGCGGCAAGGCGCCGCTGTGGAGCGGCGGCGGCCTGGTCGGCGTCGCGCGGGTGACCGAGGTCATCGGCGTACTGACGTCGAGGCTGCACGGGGCCGGTGTCGTACTGGAGCCGCGCGAGGTGAACGGCCAGCCGGGCGCGGTCCTCTACGACCGTGCGGGCAGGGTCCTGAGCACCATGGCCCTCGACATCCTCGACGGCCGTATCCAGACGATCCGCTCGATCCTCAACCCGGACAAGCTGCGCCACGTGGGCCCGGTGGCGGATGCGTGGGCACTGTCGGGAGAGGCCGGCGGCGTGGCCGACTAGGGGAACGGTTTCAAGACGCGGATCCCTCGTCTTTCAGGGGCGCGGGGAACTGCGCGACCAGCCCCCACCGGGCCCGCACCCGGCGACGGCCCGGACCCGGCCTTCAGGTGGTCGGGGGTCCGGGGGCGGAGCCCCCGGGGGGCCGCCCCCGGCGCGGCAGGGGACCGGCCTCGCCGGGCAACCGGCCGGCCTCCGCCAGCGCCCGCCGCAGCAGGAACTCGATCTGCGCGTTGGCCGACCGCAGCTCGTCCCCGGCCCACCGCGCCAGCGCGTCGTACACCGACGGGTCGAGCCGCAGCAGCACCTGCTTGCGCTGCTGCGGCCGGCGCCGGGGCGCCTCCTCGGGCGAGGGCGAATCCGTCACTGGTAGAGCGTCCCGGTGTTGAGCACCGGCTGCGGCGCCCGGTCCCCGCACAGCACCACCATCAGGTTGGACACCATCGCCGCCTTGCGCTCCTCGTCCAGTTCCACGATGTCCTGCTCGGCGATCCGGGCAAGAGCCGCCTCCACCATCCCCACCGCTCCATCGACGATCTGCCGCCGCGCGGCCACCACCGCACCGGCCTGCTGTCGCTGCAGCATCGCCGAGGCGATCTCGGGAGCGTACGCGAGATGCGTGAAGCGCGACTCGATGATCCGCACTCCGGCCGCCTCGACCCGCGCCTGGAGCTCGACGGCCAGCTTCTCGGTGATTTCCTCGGCGTTGCCGCGCAGCGAGAGCCCGTCCTCGTCATGGGCGTCGTACGGGTACTCGATGGCGATGTGCCGTACGGCGGTCTCGGTCTGCGTCGCGACGAACTCCGTGTAGTCGTCGACCTCGAAGACGGCCTGGGCGGTGTCCTGGACCTTCCAGACGACGACCGCGGCGAGCTCGATCGGGTTGCCGTACGCGTCGTTGACCTTGAGGACGGCGGTCTCGTGGTTGCGGACCCGCGTGGAGATCCTCGTGCGTGAGGTGAAGGGGTTGACCCAGCGCAGCCCGTCCTGCCGGATCGTGCCCCGGTACCGCCCGAAGAGCTGGACGACCCGGGCCTCGCCCGGAGCGACCGTGTTCAGGCCGCGCATCGCGATGACGGCGGCGAGGAAGACCAGGACGCCGCCGACGGCGAAGCCGGGGTTCACGGTGGAGCTCGCCACGAACAGCGCGACCGCGGCCGCGAGACCGAGGAGCCCGAGCAGCAGGGCGAGCCCGCCGCCGATGCTGTGCGCCGTGAACTCCCGCACGCGCGGGGCCGGCATCTCGGGTATGTCGGCGGTCGCCGAGGAGTCGTGAACGGACATGGGATCCCCCTTGGGTGGCCGGTCTTGAACGGCTTGACTGCCTATCTTGCTTCTATCTAAGTGATATCACTTTATCGCGCAGAGCAACCCTCCGCCTTCCCCGCTCGTCGGTTCCGTTGGGCGGGGTGCTGATTGTCACGTCCGAAAAAGGACAGATCGTGCGTCCTGTGTCTCAGGCAGCGGTGTTAGCTTTCTGGATTGACCTGAGCCACGTACTTGTGTGACAGCCGTACACACGTTTGACAGCCGAGACGAAGCGGAGCAGACGGACTCATGGGACGAGCGGACGACAGAAGAGCGCGGCAGCGCGGCGGTAGCCGCCGCGCCGCGCCCGGGCACCGCTCGCCGCAGCAGGCCGCGCCGGAGACACCGCCGGAGGCGCCGACCGCGGCGGGCGGGACCGCGACCGCGGTCGAGTCGCCGGCCGCCGAGGGGGCCACCCGTGCGGAGCGCCGCAAGGCCGCGGCCAAGGGGAAGCCGGGGCAGCCGGGCAAGCCGGGGCAGTCGCGTAAGAACGGCAAGCCCGCCAAGGGCCGGATACGCAGGCTGTTCACCTGGAAGAAGATGCTCGGCGCGTTCCTCGGAGTCTGTCTGCTGGGCATCGGCGCCTTCATCGCGCTGTACATGACGGTGAGAGTCCCCGAGGGCAACCCGCTCGCGCAGACGCAGAGCAACGTCTACAAGTACAGCGACGGCTCGGTCCTCGCCCGCAAGGGCACCGTGAACCGCGAGATCGTGGGCCTCTCCAAGGTCCCGAAGGACGTCCAGCACACCTTCGTCGCGGCGGAGAACAAGTCCTTCTACACCGACAACGGCATCGACCTGAGGGGCATGGCCCGCGGCCTCTACAACACGGCGATGGGCCGCGGCACCCAGGGCGGTTCGACGATCACCCAGCAGTACGTCAAGAACTACTACCTCAGCCAGGACCAGACTGTCACGCGCAAGCTGAAGGAACTGGTCATCTCGCTGAAGCTGGACCGCGAGGTGTCGAAGGACGACATCCTCGCCGGCTACATCAACACCAGCTACTACGGCCGCGGCGCCTACGGCATCCAGGCCGCCGCACAGGCCTACTACCGCGTCGACGCCCAGAAGCTGACGGTCCAGCAGGGCGCCTATCTGGCCTCGCTGCTGCAGGCGCCGAGCCAGTACGACTGGGCGGTGGCGGGTCCCGTCGGCAAGAAGCTGGTGCAGAACCGCTGGAACTACACCCTGAACAACATGGTCGGCCAGGGCTGGCTGGACAAGACCAAACGTGACGCCATGACGTTCCCGATCCCCAAGGAGCCGAAGGCCGTCTCCGGCCTGGAGGGCCAGAAGGGCTATCTGGTCGAACTGGCCAACACCCAGCTGGAGAACCAGCTGATGAAGGCGCAGGGCATCTCCAGGTCCGACGCGGAGTCCCTGGTCGTCGACAAGGGCTGGACGATCACCCTCAACATCGACCCGAAGAAGCAGGCCAAGCTGGAGGCGGCCGTCAAGAGCCAGCTCACCAGCAAGCTCGACGGCAAGAAGCGCAAGGTCGACAAGAACGTGCAGGCCGGCGCCGTCTCCGTCGATCCCAAGACCGGCAAGATCGTCGCGCTCTACGGCGGTGTGGGCTACTACGACCACTACACGAGCAACGCCACCCGCGCCGACTACCAGCCGGCGTCCACCTTCAAGCCGATCATCCTCGCCGCCGCGGTCGACCAGAACGCGCAGACGCAGGACGGCAAGGCGATCGACGCCGACACGATCTACGACGGCACCAGCGGCCGCGCGGTCAAGGGCAGCGACATCGCCTTCGCACCGCCGAACGAGGACGACGCCGACTACGGCAAGATCCCCGTCCAGACGGCGATGAACAAGTCCGTCAACTCGGTGTTCGCGCAGATGGGCGTGGACGTCGGCATGAAGAACGTGCTGAAGACCGCGAACGACCTCGGCCTGGACACCACGCACGTCCAGGCGGTGCCCGCGATGACGCTGGGCACCATGGGCGCGAGCCCGCTGGAGATGGCCGGGGTGTACGCCACCCTCGACAACCACGGCCAGAAGGTCACCCCGACGGTCCTCGCGTCGGCGGAGCAGGCCGGCCGCAAGGTCGACCTGCCGAACCCGATCGGCGACCAGGTGATCAGCAGGTCCACGGCCGACCAGGTGACCTCGGTGCTGACCGGTGTGGTCGACGACGGTACGGCCAAGGTGTCGGTGGCCCAGAACTCGCTGCGCAAGGGCCAGCAGGTGGCCGGCAAGACAGGTACGTCCGACGGCAACAAGTCGGCCTGGTTCACGGGGTACACGCCCGACCTGGTGACCTCGGTGGGCCTGTTCGGCGAGGACGCCAAGACCCACAACCAGGTCTCGCTGACCGGAGCCACGGGCCTCATCCCCGGCACCGGCCGTATCAACGGTGGCGGTTACCCGGCGCAGATCTGGGCGGCGTACACCTTCGGGGTCACCACGAAGCAGAAGTTCGACCTCAACACCACGCTGGGCGCGGCCGTCCAGCCGACCCAGACGCCGACCCAGAGCGCGTCCGCGTCGCAGAGCCCGTCGCAGACGCCGACCTCGGCCCCGCCGACATCGTCGAAGCCGACGTCCGCACCTCCGACGAAGTCGCCGACCTCGGCCCCGCCGACCTCGGCGCCGCCGACGTCCGCACCACCGTCGTCACCGGAGACGACCCCCCCGACGGGCGGCACCACCGACAACCCGCTCGATCCGGCGGACGGCCAGTAACGCGAGAGCCCCGCGTCCCGAAAGGGGGCGCGGGGCTCTTTCGACGTGTGCCGGCACTTCGCAACGCCGCGGGGCGCAACCCCCCCAGGGGCGCGGGGAACCGCGCGACCAGCCACGACCGGCCCGCGGTTCCCCGCCATCCTCAAGCCCTACGGCGCTATACGTTCAGCACTTCACAACGCCGTGGCCACAACTCCCCAGGGGCGCGGGGAACTGCGCGACCAGCCACAGCCGGCCCGCGGTTTCCCGCCGTCCCCACGCCCTACGGCGCTATCTGTTCAGCTCGAACCAGACGACCTTGCCGGTGCTGAGCCGGGTCGCTCCCCACCGTCTGGCCAGTCTGTTGACGAGGTACAGCCCCCGGCCGCCCTCGTCCGTCGCCCGCGCCTGCCGCAGCCGTGGCAACTGGGGCACGTCGTCGCCCACTTCGCACCGCAGCACATCGGTGCGCAGCAACCGCAGCGTCACCGGCCGCGAGGCGTACCGCACCGCGTTGGTGACCACTTCGCTGACCAACAGCTCGACGGAGTCGGACAGTTCCTCCAGCCCCCAGCGGGCCAGCGCCCGCCGCGCGAGCCGCCGGGCACGACCGGGCGCCGCATCCTCCGGCTCCAGGAACCAGTACGCCACATCGCTCGGCGCGATCCCGTCGAACCGGGCCGCGAGCAGCGCGATGTCGTCGTCGCGGTCACCCGGCCCGAGCATGTCGAGCACCTCGTCGCACAGCGCTTCCAGCGGCGGCGGATGATCCGGCCCGGTCAGCTGCGCGGTCGCGGCGAGCTTCTCCCGCAGCTGCTCTATGCCGGTCCACACGTCCCGCAGCCGGGACTCCACAAGACCGTCGGTGTACAGCAGCAGCGTCGCCCCGGCCGGCGCGTCCAGCTCCACCGCCTCGAAGTCGACCCCGCCCACCCCGATCGGCGCCCCGGCCGGCACCCGCAGCACCTCGGCATGCCCGCCGAGATGCAGCAGCACCGGCGGCGGATGCCCGGCGTTGGCGATGGTGATGCGGTGCGACACCGGGTCGTAGACGGCGTACAGGCAGGTCGCCATCCGGTCGCTGCCGAGCCGCTGGGCCTGCTCGTCGAGATGGTGCAGCACTTCCTGCGGCGGCAGATCGAGCCCCGCCAGCGTCTGCGCGGTCGTCCGCAGCTGCCCCATGATCGCCGCCGATGTCATCGAGTGCCCCATGACATCGCCCACGACCAGCGCCACCCGGCTCCCCGGCAGCGGGATCGCGTCGTACCAGTCGCCGCCGACCCGTGCGGTCTCCGCGGCCGGCAGATAGCGCGAGGCGAGCCGTACGCCGGTGGCGCTCGGCAGGTTCTCGGGCAGCATGGTGCGCTGCAACTCGTCGGCGATGTAGGCCTCCCGGCCGTACAGCACCGCCTTGTCGATGCCCAGCGCGCTGTGCGTGGCCAGCTGGGCGGCGACCAGCAGGTCGTCCGCCTCGAACGCCAGCCGCTCCGGGCGGCGCAGGAACAGGGCCGCGCCGATCACCCGGCGCCGGCCGCGCAGCGGGGCGAGGATCGCGTGCTGTCCGCCGGGCACGAGCGACTCGTTGCCCTCGCCGAGGAGTTCGGGCAGGGCGGCGCGCGCGGCGGGGGCGTCGGCGAACACCGGCCGTACGCCCCGCAGCACCTCATTGAGGGCGCCGCCCGGCCGGACCTCGCACAGATCGGCGGTGAGCGCGGCCAGGCCGATGTCGGCCGGGTCCGGCTCCGGGACGGGCACCGGCAGGAAGCCGCCGCCCTCGGAGTCCCGCTCCTCCGGGATCCGGTCGGTACGGCGCAGCCGCAGCACCACCGGACCGGTGGGCCGCTCGTCGCCGACCGGGAGCGGGTCGCGCAGATAGACCAGGATCGCGTCCGAGAAGGTCGGCACGGTCGCCCGGCACAGCCCCATCACGATCTCGTCGAGGTCCATGCCCCGGGCGATCCGCCGGGTCGCGGCGCCCACGAAGCGCAGCCGGTCGCCGTCCCGCCGCATCGGCATCGGACGGCCGGGCGGCAGCCCGCGTCCGGTACGGCGCTCCTGGGAGCCCGCCACCCGCTCCTGTTCCGCGCCGGGCTGGGGCGGGATGCCCTCCGGAGTGGGGCGCGGCCGGTGCGGATCGGGCTCAGCGCTGGTGGGCTGGGCGTGCTCGGGGCCGTTGACGGAGTGCTCCTTGGACGTGCTGGTACCGGGACCGGAGGGCGTCTCGCCCGCGCGGGCCTGCGCCGGTAAGGCGGTGGTGCCGAGCGGACGGGGCTGCGCCGGCGGCTGTGCCCGGTCGGGTGGCTGCGAGGAACGCAGGAGCGCCCCGCGGGCCTCCGCGGGGTCGACGCCCGGCTGTGGGCGTTCGTAGGAGGTGGGGTGCTCCGTCACGCGTGTCGAATCCGTCCGTCCGGGGCTGCGCGCCGGGCGCGCAGGTGGTCCCGCCGAAGTCCCGATACCCGGATTACGTGCCCCAGGAACGGAATTCCGGCGTGGCTGGAGGCTGTTTCTGTGCCACCGGCAAACGATCTGCGGCCCGCGCACCGCTCGCCGGTGTTGCCCTCGTACCCCTCGCTCACGTCCTGCCGCCCCTCGGTGACGTTCGGTCAAGCCCGGCACATGATCCGGGAGTTGTGCTCAACGCGCCCTTGCGGAGGACGATCCTACGGTTGTGGACCGGGGGCGCATCAAGGGTCTCATGTGGACACGTGCGCGGGTGTACGGTCCCAGTCCTTGGGCAGTGACGGTACCGCCCAGGACGGGTCCGGGCGCCAGTGCTGCCAGCCGTCCGAGAACGGCGCCTCCCAGGCCCGTACGGAGTCCACCGCGGCCAGTCCCGCCGCCCGCACCCGCTCGGCCGTCTCCGCGGCCATCAGGCCGTCCCGCTGGGCCTGCGCGAACTCGTCCTCGTCGAGCCAGCGCCAACTCCGGTCCGGATGCACGGAGATGTCCAGGAAGTGATCCTCGGAGTCCACTCCGCCGCCCCAACGGACCAGCGGCTGTTCAAGATTGATGTACCAGTTCTTGAACTGCCAGCCCGGCTCCCAGAACAGCCACACCGACCAGGGCTGACCGGGCCGGGCCAGCTTCAGCACGCCCGTGCCCCGCCAGTGGCCGTGCGTGACCGACCGGGGCTTGGTGTAGCGGGACTCCAGCGGCTCCTCGCCGACCGACGAGCCGTCGGCCAGCACGGGTCTGACGCACTCGGTGCCGGGGGCCAGCCAGACGGCGAGCAGCTCCTGGTCGTCCCGGACGACGGTGACGGGGCGCGCGATGTGGAAGCCGTGCCCCGCGTTCTCCCGGTACCGCCACAGGATCTGGCTCCCCGGCACCCAGAAGCCGTTCCCGTTCCTGGTTCCGTTGCTGGTCCCGTGCCCGGTCGCGCCGCCCGTCTCCCCGCGCATCACGCGCCTCACCGCTCCACCGTCTGCCATGCACAGATATTAGGTGCCGTAGGCATACGACGCTGCGGCGGACGTCACGCTTCCGGCCGGGCGGCGTGAAACGTTCGCACGCGGTTACGGCCGCGTCATCCGCAGGACATCCAGCGCCTCGTCCAGCTGCTCGACGGTCAGCTCGCCCTTCTCGACGTACCCGCCCTCGATGACGACCTGGCGGATCGTCTTACGTTCCGCGAGCGCCTTCTTGGCCACCTTGGCGGCCTCCTCGTACCCGATGTACTTGTTCAGCGGCGTGACCACGGACGGCGACGACTCGGCGTACTCCCGGGCCCGCTCCCGGTTCGCGGTGATCCCGTCCACGGTCCGGTCGGCGAGCAGCCGCGAGACGTTGGCGAGCAGCCGGACGGACTCCAGGACGTTCTTCGCGATGACCGGAAGCATCACGTTGAGCTCGAAGTTGCCGGCCGCGCCGGCCACGGCGATGGTCTGGTCGTTGCCGATGACCTGGGCGGACACCATCAACACGGCTTCGGGGATCACCGGGTTGACCTTGCCCGGCATGATCGAGGACCCGGGCTGGAGGTCGGGCAGCGCGATCTCGGCGAGCCCGGTGCGGGGCCCCGAGGCCATCCATCGCAGATCGTTCGCGATCTTCGTCAACCCGACGGCGATGGTGCGCAGTTGCCCACTGGTCTCCACGATCCCGTCGCGGGCGCCCTGTGCCTCGAAGTGGTCGCGCGCCTCGGTGAACGGCAGTCCGGTGGCCCGGGCGACCTCCTCGATCACGGCGGCGGAGAACCCGGGCGGGGTGTTGATCCCGGTACCGACGGCGGTACCGCCGAGCGGCAGCTCGGCGAGCCGGGGCAGGGAGGCCTGGAGCCGTTCGATTCCATACCGTACCTGTGCGGCGTACCCGCCGAACTCCTGTCCGAGCGTCACGGGCGTGGCGTCCATGAGATGCGTCCGCCCCGACTTCACGACGTCGGAGAACTCCTCCGACTTCCGGGTCAGCGCGCCGGCGAGGTGCTCCAGGGCCGGGATCAGATCCCGGGTGACGGCGGCGGTGGCGGCGATGTGGATCGACGACGGGAACACGTCGTTGGAGGACTGCGAGGCGTTGACGTGGTCGTTCGGATGGAGGTCCCGCCCGAGCCGCTCACTGGCGAGGGTCGCGATCACCTCGTTGGTGTTCATGTTGGACGAGGTCCCGGACCCCGTCTGGAACACGTCGACGGGAAAGTGCTCGTCCCACTTCCCGTCGGCGACCTCCCCGGCCGCGTCCTGGATCGCCCCGGCAATGTCCTTGTCGAGGACTCCCAACTCGGCGTTCACCTTGGCCGCCGCCCCCTTGATCCGGGCCAGCGCCTCGATGTGCGCCCGCTCGATCCGCTGCCCGGAGACAGGAAAGTTCTCGACGGCCCGCTGCGTCTGGGCCCGCCACTTCGCGTACCCGGGGACCCGGACCTCGCCCATGGAGTCGTGTTCGATGCGGTAGTCGCTCATGCCGGGTATAGCGGTCGCGGGGGTGGGGATGTTCCGCCGAGTACTCCGCCAGGGTGTGTGACCCAGCGCACGCACCCCCAGCCGACAACTGCCGAGGCCACAGGCCGGCCCGCACCACATCTCGTCCCGTGCGCTTCTTGGCGACGAGCACCGGTCCGCGCCACATCTGAGCCCGTGCGGCTCTTGGGAACGAAGACGGGTCCGCGCCACATCTGAGCCCGTCCGGCTCTTGGGCATGAAGGCCGGTCCGCGCCATGTCTCAGCCTGTGCGGTTTCTGAGGCTGGAAGCCGGTCCGCACCCCCTCCAGCCGGTGCGGCTTTCGAGGCTGGAGGTCGGTCCGCACCCCCCTCCAGCCTGTCCGGCTTTGAGGGCGAAGGCCGGTTCGCACCCCCTCCAGCCCGTCCGGCGTTTGGGGACGAGGCCGTACAGGCCGGACCGGGGGGCTGGGGGCGGCAGCCCCCAGTGCGGGCCCCACCCGGCGGGGGTCGAAGGGGGCGCGGCCCCCTGGTGATGGGACGGGTAGGGGCGGCGGGGGCGCGGTATCGATCAGCGGCTCCGCCGCGGGCCGTCCCCGCCGTACCCGAGGTGCTACGCGAGGCCGGGGCCCCGGACCGGAATCGTCGTGAACGTCGGCGCCGGCGCCGGATCCTGGAAGAAGTCGTTGCCCTTGTCGTCGACCACGATGAACGCCGGGAAGTCCTCGACCTCGATCTTCCAGACCGCCTCCATGCCGAGCTCCTCGTACTCGACGACCTCGACCTTCTTGATGCAGTCCTGGGCGAGGCGCGCGGCCGGGCCGCCGATGGAACCGAGGTAGAAGCCGCCGTGCGCGTCGCACGCGTCCGTGACCTGCTTGCTGCGGTTGCCCTTGGCGAGCATCACCTTGGAGCCGCCCGCCGCCTGGAACTGCTCGACGTAGGAGTCCATGCGGCCGGCCGTCGTCGGACCGAAGGAGCCGGACGCGTAGCCCTCGGGGGTCTTGGCCGGACCGGCGTAGTACACCGGGTGGTCCTTCAGGTACTGCGGCATCTCCTCGCCGGCGTCGAGGCGCTCCTTGATCTTGGCGTGCGCGATGTCACGGGCCACGACCAGCGGACCGGTGAGGGAGAGCCGGGTCTTCACCGGGTACTTCGTCAGCTCGGCGAGAATCGTGTCCATCGGCTGGTTGAGGTCGATCTTGACCACGTCCGAGGACTCGTCGAGGTGCTCGTCGGTGGTCTCCGGCAGGAAGCGCGCCGGGTCCGTCTCCAGCTGCTCCAGGAAGACGCCCTCGGCGGTGATCTTCGCGACGGCCTGCCGGTCGGCGGAGCAGGAGACCGCGATGGCGACGGGGCAGGACGCGCCGTGCCGCGGCAGCCGCACCACGCGCACGTCGTGGCAGAAGTACTTGCCGCCGAACTGCGCACCGATGCCGATCTTCTGCGTCAGCTCGAAGACCTTCTGTTCCAGGTCCTTGTCCCGGAAACCGTGCCCGAGCTCCGAGCCCTCGGCCGGGATCTCGTCCAGGTAGTGCGCGGAGGCGTACTTCGCGGTCTTCAGCGCGTACTCGGCGCTCGTACCGCCGACGACGATCGCGAGGTGGTACGGCGGGCACGCGGCCGTACCGAGCGAACGGATCTTCTCCTCCAGGAACTTCATCATGGAGGCCTCGTTCAGGACCGCCTTCGTCTCCTGGTAGAGGAACGACTTGTTGGCGGAGCCGCCGCCCTTGGCCATGAAGAGGAACTTGTAGGCGCCGCCGTCGGTGGCGTAGAGCTCGATCTGGGCCGGCAGGTTCGACCCGGTGTTCTTCTCCTCCCACATGGTGAGCGGAGCCATCTGCGAGTAGCGCAGGTTGAGGTTGAGGTACGCGTCGTAGATGCCCTTCGAGAGGGCCGCCTCGTCGCCGCCCTCGGTCAGCACGTTCTGTCCGCGCTTGCCCATGACGATCGCCGTGCCGGTGTCCTGGCACATGGGCAGCACTCCGGCCGCCGCGATGTTCGCGTTCTTCAGCAGGTCGAGCGCGACGAACTTGTCGTTGTTCGACGCCTCAGGGTCGTCGATGATCCGGCGGAGCTGGGCGAGGTGGGCGGGCCGCAGGTAGTGCTGGATGTCGTGGATGGCCTCCGCGGCCAGCTTGCGCAGCGCCTCCGGCTCCACCTTGAGGAACGTCCGACCGTCCGGTCCCTCGACGGTGGACACACCCTCCGAGGTCACCAGCCGGTACGGCGTGGTGTCCTCGCCCTGGGGGAGCAGATCGGTATACGCGAACTCAGGCATCTCAGCCCATTCCTCACTCTGACGGACGGCCGCCCGCCGACGCTGGCGGGCGCTGTCCAGCCTAGAACCTGCGACCGACACGGAACCTGTGAGGTAAGGCTCAGTTCGACACGCCCGGACCGACACCAACCCCTAGTCGCGATCTATCGCGTTTCGGTACGCTGCTGCGGTGGACCTTCAGAAGCACATCCCCGAGGAGCGCGCCGGGGCGCCGGTCGCCGAGCTGCGCGCCTCGGACGCCGACCGTGACCGCATCGCCGACATCCTGCGGGAGGCCCTCGCCGAGGGGCGCCTGACCGTCGACGAGCACGCCGAGCGCGTGGAGGGGGTGCTGAACGCCAAGACGGTGGGCGAGCTGGAGGTCTTCATACGGGACCTGCCCGCGGCCCACGTCGGCCGGGCCGCCCCGGCCTACACACCGGTGCCGCCCCGGCCGACGCCCGGTGCCATTCCCGTCGAGGCGGACACCAACGTCGTGGCCGTCTTCAGCAGCGCCCGCCGTCGCGGCCGCTGGCGCGCGGGCCGCCGGCTGCACGCGTACGCGATCTTCGGCTCCGTCGAGATCGACCTCACCGAGGCGATCTTCGAGTACCAGCAGGTCGTCATCAAGGCGTTCTCGGTCTTCGGCGACGTCCAGATCCGCGTCCCGGAGAACGTGTCGCTGCGCGGCACCGGCGGCGGGGTGCTGGGCAACTTCGAGGCGGACACGCTGGATTCGGTCGACTCCGACGCGCCGGTCGTCTACGTCGACGGGTGGGCCGTCCTCGGCAATGTGGAGGCGCGGCCGAAGCGCGGGAAGTTCGTCGAGGACATCCTGGACCGGGTCCACGACAAGGTCGACCGGAAGTTGCGCAAACACCTGGACCGTTGACGGTCGCGAATCACTCCCTGGTCGGTGGCGCCCGGGGTCGTGAACTGGCCGCCGCGCTACGGCCGTTGGGGACGCTGTGCATAGGCCCGCGCACAGCGGGTAGGGCTTGCTGCATCGTCTCTCGCTCGCGAAGCCGTCGTCAGGAGTAGACCGTGCTGCAACCGCCGCATTCGTCCGCGCAGGTAGCTGCCGTTCCGGCCCAGCGGGTGCCAGTGCGGGACAGGGACCAAGACGCCCCCTGGCACACCGAGGCGGTGTGCCGGCGCGACGAGGCAGGCCTGTTCTTCGCACCCTCCAAGGAGCCCACCGCGGCCCGGCTGTCCCGGGAGGAGGCGGCCAAGCGGGTCTGCGCCCGCTGTCCGGTGATGGTCGAGTGCCGCGAACACGCGCTGCTCCAGCCGGAGCCGTACGGCGTCTGGGGCGGCCTCACGGCGGCGGAGCGCCGGGTGGTCCTGGCGAGGCGCAGGCGCCGCGACATGGAACTGAAGAAGGCGGCCCGAGCGACAGCGGCGAACCACATAGCCCAGGCGGGCTGACAAAAAGGCGCCCTCTCCGCACAGAGGGCGCCTTTTGACATGCCTAGGGGACAGCGCGCCCCAAAGGGGCGCGGGGCTGTGCTGATTTGCGGCTGCCGCCGCGCGGGCGCGACCAGCCACTACGAACCCGCAGTCGCGAACGGTCCGCAGTCCCTGCCCGGAAGGTGCTACTTCGCCTTGTCGAAGTCGATCGTGCTGTAGGCCCGCAGCTTGCGCAGCCGGTGCTCGGAGTCGATCCGCCGCACCGTCCCCGACTTCGACCGCATCACGATCGACTCGGTCAGCGCGGTCTCCGACTGGTACCGGACCCCGCGCAGCAGCTCGCCGTCGGTGATGCCGGTCGCGACGAAGAAGACGTTCTCGCCGGTCACCAGATCCTCGGTGGTCAGGACCCGGTCCAGATCGTGCCCGGCGTCGATCGCCCGCTGCCGCTCCGCGTCGTCCTTGGGCCACAGCTTGCCCTGGATCGTCCCGCCCAGGCACTTGACCGCGCACGCCGAGATGATGCCCTCGGGCGTGCCGCCGATGCCGAGCAGCATGTCGACGCCGGTGCCCTCGCGCAGCGCGTAGATCGACCCGGCGACGTCACCGTCGGAGATCAGCTTGATCCGCGCGCCGGCCTCCCGGATCTCCTTGATGATCCCTTCGTGCCGCGGCCGGTCGAGGATGACCACGGTCACGCCCTCCGGCGAGGACCGCTTCGCCTTGGCGACCCGGCGGATGTTGACGGAGATGGGCGCGTTGATGTCGACGAAGTCCGCCGCCTCCGGGCCCGTGACCAGTTTGTCCATGTAGAACACGGCGGACGGGTCGAACATGGCCCCGCGCTCGGCCGCGGCCAGCACGGCGATCGCGTTGGGCATGCCCTTCGCGGTCAGCGTCGTACCGTCGATCGGGTCGACGGCGATGTCGACCTCGGGTCCGGTGCCGTCACCGACACGTTCCCCGTTGAAGAGCATCGGGGCTTCGTCCTTCTCGCCCTCGCCGATGACGACCACGCCGTTCATCGACACGGTGGAGACGAGGGTCCGCATGGCGCGCACGGCGGCGCCGTCGGCGCCGTTCTTGTCGCCGCGGCCCACCCAGCGCCCCGCGGCCATCGCGGCGGCCTCGGTCACGCGGACGAGCTCCAGGGCGAGGTTGCGGTCGGGGGCCTCGGAGGGTACATCGAGTTCGGACGGCAGGTGATGATGATTCTCGGTCATCGGAGCGCACCTTTCTGATACGACGACGGCCGGATGAGGGTTTCCCGTCGACTCTATCGCCAGGCTGACAAAATGAGCAGGGGACCCCACGGATGAGCGCAAGGGGCACCTGCGACGATAGGGGGCGTGGCAGGCACGAACGGCAAGCAGAAGACGGTCCGGGACATGATTCTCTCCCTGGCCCTGATCGGTCTCGCGGCGGGCTTCATCTACCTTCTCGTCCCGCACGACGACCACTCTCCCGACCTCCCGAGGGTCGACTACCGGGTCGAGCTGCTGACGGCGCGGCGCGCCGCGAGCTACCCGGTGGCCGCACCGGAGGGCCTGTCCGGTGCCTGGAAGGCCACCTCGGTCCGTTTCCAGGGCGAGGACGGCGACCGCTGGCACCTCGGCTACCAGACCCCCGACGGGCAGTACGTCCAGATCGAGCAGTCCACTCAGAAGCGTGCGGACTTCATCGACGACGCCAGTCAGGGGGCGACGGCGACGAAGACGACCGAGAAGATCGGCGACCGCACCTGGACCCACTACACCGGTGGCCGCTACGTCGCGCTGGTGCTGGACAACACCCCCGGTTCCACGACGGTGGTGGCCGGCACCGCCTCCTTCGCCCAGCTGACGAAGATGGCGGCGGCGCTGCGGACGTCCTGACGTACCTGCCCCGTGCGTGCGACACGAGAGGCCCCCGGCGCCGTTGCCGGGGGCCTCTCGTGTGTCCCGCATGACTGCGGGGTGGCTCAGACGGTCGTGACGACGTCGTCGTAGGCCAGGCGCGGGCCGCGCGGGAACCAGGCGTCGGGGCCCGGCTTGCCGATGTTGACGACCATGAAGGGGGTGTGGTCGTCGTCCAGGAACTCCTTCTGGATGCCCGCGGCGTCGAAGCCGCCCATCGGACCGGCGGCAAGACCGGCGGCACGGATGCCGATGATGAAGTAGGCGGCCTGGAGGGCGGCGTTCAGGGCCGCGCTGCCCTCGCGCACCGCGCGGTCGCCGAAGACGGCGTCCTTGGCCTGCGGGAAGTGCGGGAAGAGCTGCGGGAGCTCCTCGTGGAACTCGTTGTCCGCGGCGAGGATCGCGACCAGCGGGGCGGTGGCGGTCTTCTTCTGGTTGCCCTCGGCCATGTGCTGGACCAGGCGCTCACGGGCCTCGGGGGAGCGGACCAGGACGACGCGCAGCGGCGTCTGGTTCATGGCGGTCGGGCCGAACTTGACCAGGTCGTAGATCGCCTGGACCTGCTCCTCGGTCACCGGCTCGTCGGTGAAGGTGTTGGCGGAGCGGGCCTCACGGAACAGCAGGTCCTGAGCGGCGGGGTCGAGAACGAGAGACATGAGAACTTCCTAGAGGTCGCGTCCCGGTCGAAAACGGACCGTGGTCCGGATAGGCTGACGGCACGACCATAGACGAATGAAGCTTCAAGCTTCAACAAAATGCGGACCGCAGTGATCCGCCTCACATCCGGGCAGCCCTTGCGCGCCCCGCGCTCCCTCTTCCCCCGCCCCTCACTCCCCCTCTTCTTCGTCCTCGTCCCCGGCCAGCGCCGCGTCCAGCCGGGCCCGCGCACCCTCCAGCCACCGCCGGCACACCTTGGCCAGCTCCTCGCCCCGCTCCCAGAGCGCGAGGGACTCCTCAAGGCTCGTCCCGCCGGCCTCCAGCCGCCGTACGACCTCGATCAACTCGTCCCGCGCCTGCTCGTAGGAGAGGGCTTCCTCGGTCTTGCCGCTCATGCACTTGCCTTTCTGATCCGCCCGTACGACAACGCCCGGGACATCGCTCTAGCCATCGGCCCGCACCGTGAACTCGCCCTCGGCGACCCGCGCCCGCAAGGCCTCGCCCGGCTCGACGTCCGCCGGGTCCCGCACCACATGGCCGTCGTCCTTCTGCAGCACGGCGTACCCGCGCTTCAGCGTGGCGGCGGGGGAGAGGGCCACCACGCGCGCGTGCGTGTGCGTCAGCTCGGAGTCGGCACGGTCGAGCAGATGCCCGAGGGTGCGCCGCGAACGGTCGACCAGCGACGCGAGGTGATCGGCCCGCTCGTCGACCATCCGGTGCGGGTCCTCCATGGCCGGACGCGCGAGCGCCTGCGCCAGCCCCCGCTCCTCCCGCGCCACGAGCCCGTCGGCACACCGCCGGGCCCGGTCCCGCAGCATCCGCACCCGCTCCAGCTCCTCACCCACGTCCGGTACGACCTTCTTGGCGGCATCGGTGGGGGTGGAGGCACGCAGGTCGGCGACGTAGTCGAGCAGCGGGGTGTCGGGCTCGTGGCCGATGGCGGACACGACGGGCGTACGGCACTCGGCGACCGCCCGCACCAGCTGCTCGTCGGAGAACGGCAGCAGATCCTCCACGCTGCCGCCCCCGCGCGCGACGATGATCACATCCACCTCCTCGATCGCGTCGAGCTCCTTCACGGCCTGCACGACCTGCGGCACCGCGTGCACGCCCTGCACCGGCACGTTCCGCACCTCGAACCGCACCGCGGGCCAACGGTGCCGGGCGTTCTCCAGCACGTCCCGCTCCGCGGCCGAGGCCCGCCCGCACACCAGCCCGATCAACTGCGGCAGGAACGGCAGCGGTTTCTTCCGCCCGGCGGCGAACAGCCCCTCCGCGGCCAGCGCCTTCTTGAGCATCTCCAGCCGCGCCAGCAGCTCCCCGACCCCGACGGGCCTTATCTCGGCGGCCCGCAACGACAGCTGCCCACGCGGCGCGTACCACTCCGGCTTCGCGTGGACGACGACCCGGGCGCCCTCCCCGACGACATCGGCGACGGAGTCGAACACCTGGCGGTAACAGGTGACGGCGATCGAGATGTCGTGCGACGGATCCCGCAACGTCAGGAACACGACCCCGGCGCCGGGCCGCCGCGACAGCTGGGTGATCTGCCCCTCGACCCACACCGCACCGAGCCGGTCGATCCATCCGCCGATGAGCCGGGAGATCTCACCGACGGGCAGCGGTGCTTCGGCTGACGTGTTCAAAGCCATGCGGCGAGCGTAACGGCGCGGACTGACAGGACTGCCGTCCCGCCGTACCGCGAACCGGTCCGGTCTCCCCCGGACCGTCACCCGGACGCGATCTCGACGCCCCGGACGCGGCCTTACGATGGGTGCCATGACTGCTTCGCCTGGCCGCCGTGTCCTGCTCGCCGCCCCCCGTGGCTACTGCGCGGGTGTGGACCGCGCCGTGATCGCCGTCGAGAAGGCCCTCGAACAGTACGGGGCCCCGATCTACGTCCGGCACGAGATCGTCCACAACAAGTACGTCGTGCAGACCCTGGAGAAGAAGGGCGCGATCTTCGTCGAGCGGACCGAGGAGGTCCCGCCGGGGAACATCGTGATGTTCTCCGCGCACGGCGTCGCCCCCGTCGTCCACGAGGAGGCCGAGCGCGGCCGCCTCGCCACCATCGACGCCACCTGCCCGCTGGTCACCAAGGTCCACAAGGAAGCGGTCCGCTTCGCCAACGAGGACTACGACATCCTCCTGATCGGGCACGAGGGCCACGAGGAGGTCATCGGCACCTCCGGCGAGGCCCCCGACCACATCCAGCTGGTCGACGGCCCCGGCGACGTCGCCAAGGTCGAGGTCCGCGACGAGTCCAAGGTGGTCTGGCTCTCCCAGACCACCCTCTCCGTGGACGAGACCATGGAGACGGTCGACGCCCTGAAGGAGAAGTTCCCGCAGCTCATCTCCCCTCCCAGCGACGACATCTGCTACGCCACGCAGAACCGCCAGCTCGCCGTGAAGCAGATGGGCGCCGAGGCCGAGCTGGTCATCGTGGTCGGCTCCCGCAACTCCTCCAACTCCAAGCGGCTCGTCGAGGTCGCCAAGCTGGCCGGCTCCCGCGAGGCCTACCTGGTCGACTTCGCGAGCGAGATCGACGAGGCCTGGGTGGAGGGCGTCACCACGGTCGGTGTCACCTCGGGAGCCTCCGTCCCGGAGGTCCTGGTCGAGGAGGTCCTGGAGTGGCTCGCCGAGCGCGGCTACGGCGATGTCGAGATCGTCAAGGCGGCCGAGGAGTCGATCACCTTCTCGCTGCCCAAGGAACTCCGCCGTGACCTGCGCGAAGAGGCGGCCACCCTGGTCGCCGAGCGCGGCGGGACCGGCGCCGGGGCGTGAAGCCGGTCGTACGACGGTGTGACCGCGGGCCGTACGACGGTGTGGCCGCGGGCCGACCGGCGTCGTGACTGTCAGTCGTACGACGTAACGTGGAGCCATGCAGATCTTCGGCGTGGACATCGGTGGTTCCGGGATCAAGGGCGCTCCTGTGGACCTGGACAAGGGCGACCTGGCCCAGGAGCGCTGCAAGGTGCTCACCCCGCATCCGGCGACGCCCGACGGCGTCGCCGACGGGGTCAAGCAGGTGGTCGACCACTTCGGGTGGCGGGGCCCGGTCGGGCTCACCTTCCCGGGCGTGATCTCGGACGGCACCCATATCCGCACGGCGGCGAACGTCGACAAGAGCTGGATCGACACCGACGCGCGCACGCTGTTCAGCGAGCGGCTCGGCGGCCTTCCGGTGACCGTCGTCAACGACGCGGACGCGGCCGGCGTGGCCGAGATCGAGTTCGGGGCCGGCCGCGGCCGCAGGGGTGTCATCCTTCTGCTGACCTTCGGCACCGGCATCGGCAGCGCCCTGTTCGTGGACGGCGAGCTGGTCCCCAACACCGAGCTGGGCCACCTGGAGCTGGACGGCCACGACGCCGAGAAGAAGGCCTCCAGCAAGGCCAAGGAGGACAACGACCTCAGCTGGGAGCAGTGGGGCGGCCGAGTGAACAAGTACCTCGCGCACGTCGAGATGCTCTTCACCCCGGACCTGTTCATCATCGGCGGCGGGGTGAGCCGCAAGGCCGAGAAGTTCCTGCCGTACCTGACGGGCGTGAAGGCCGAGATCGTGCCGGCCCAACTGCAGAACAACGCGGGCATCGTGGGCGCGGCGATGCGAGCGGCGCTCCACGCCAGGTAGCCGGGACCGGCCCCTGCGCCGACAGCGGATCAGACTCTGCGCCGGCGGCGATCAGACTCTGCGCCGGCGCCGGATGATCCGGGCCCGGCGGACGAGGACGATCGCCCCGGCGACCAGCGTCCCGCCGTAGAGCCAGCCCGCCTGGGTGGACAGGCCCGTCACCAGGCCCATCAGGCCACCCAGGAAGCCTCCGCCGCCGTCGGCGACGGTCAGCAGGCCGGCGGCGAAGGCGATCGGCACGACCACGGGGGCGGTCAGCAGATCGCCCCCGCGCACCCACAGCGCGGTCAGCGCCGCCACCGGCAGGAACAGCACGCCGTACACCGTCAGGGACGCCCCGAGGAGCAGGTCGTCCAGGAAGCCGAGCAGGAACATCGCGGCCGCGCAGAACAGGCCGCCGCCGAGTCCGGTGAGCCGGGGGTTCGGGAGCTGTCGGGGCGGTGCCGCCGGTGCCGGACGGGACATTCCGGGGGCGGGCCGCCGCTCGGCCGTCGCCGGCCGCCGTCCGGCCTGCGGCGGCAGGGGCGCGCGGGGCGCGCCGCGGCGCGGTCCTTGCTGTCGGGGACGGGTCCTGTGCTGCTCCATTGGACCAACTTAGGTCGGTTAATGTGCCGAATCGGGGCCCAGACACGCCGAAAGCAAGCCGAAGAGCAGAGTTGTCACAGAGCTTGTCCAGGTGTTCGACGCGGCCGCCGGCCCGGGCCCCGAACCCCGTAAACTGGTGGATCGGCCGGCCCGCCGGCACTGGCAGCCCCCCCGGCTCACTCACCCACTCACTACGGGAAGTCGCAACGTGTCGCTCACGATCGGAATCGTCGGCCTGCCCAATGTCGGCAAGTCGACCCTGTTCAACGCCCTGACCAAGAACGACGTGCTGGCGGCCAACTACCCGTTCGCCACGATCGAGCCCAACGTGGGTGTGGTCGGCGTCCCCGACGCCCGTCTTGCCCAGCTGGCGTCGATCTTCAAGTCGGAGCGCATCCTCCCGGCCACGGTCGACTTCGTCGACATCGCGGGCATCGTGCGCGGCGCCTCCGAGGGCGAGGGCCTGGGCAACAAGTTCCTCGCGAACATCCGTGAGTCCGACGCGATCTGCCAGGTCATCCGCGCCTTCAAGGACGAGAACGTCGTGCACGTCGACGGCAAGGTCTCGCCGAAGGACGACATCGAGACGATCAACACCGAGCTGATCCTCGCCGACCTCCAGACCATCGAGAAGGTCCTCCCGCGCCTCCAGAAGGAGTCGCGGATCAAGAAGGACGTGGCTCCCAAGGTCAAGTCCGTCGAGGAGGCCAAGGAGATCCTGGAGAAGGGCGACACGCTGTTCTCCCAGGGCATCGTCCAGGGCTCGGAGCGTGCCGAGCTCCTCCACGACCTGCACCTGCTGACCACCAAGCCGTTCCTCTACGTCTTCAACGTCGACGAGGACGAGCTGACCGACGACACCTTCAAGGCCGAGCAGCGCGCCCTGGTCGCCCCCGCCGAGGCGATCTTCCTCAACGCCAAGCTGGAGCAGGACCTCGCCGAACTCGACGAGGAGGACGCTCTGGAGCTCCTGGAGTCGGTCGGCGCCGAGGAGCCCGGCCTCGCCACCCTCGCCCGCGTCGGCTTCGACACCCTCGGCCTGCAGACCTACCTCACGGCCGGCCCCAAGGAATCCCGCGCCTGGACCATCAAGAAGGGCGCCACGGCCCCCGAGGCGGCCGGTGTGATCCACACCGACTTCCAGAAGGGCTTCATCAAGGCCGAGGTCATCTCCTTCGCCGACCTGGTCGAGACCGGCTCCGTCGCCGAGGCCCGCGCCAAGGGCAAGGCCCGCATGGAGGGCAAGGACTACGTCATGCAGGACGGGGACGTGGTGGAGTTCCGCTTCAACGTGTGAGCGAGCGCGACAACATCGCGTTGGCAGAAGCGGCGTACGGGTTCTGAGGACGGACGCACGGGCGGCGCGGCACCCTTCCCGGGTGTCGCGCCGCCCGTCGTTCCCCGGGGTGGCGGGCTCAGACGAGGGAGTTGTAGACCTTCCAGCCGGGCCCGGCGTTGACGCGCGCCGCGTACGGTGTGGCGGCGTTGCCGGTGCCCCGGTAGAGCCACAGCGTCCCCGTGGTGTCGCGGGCCAGCAGGTCGGCCCTGCCGTCGCCGGTGACGTCGCGCGGTCCGGCGAACGCGTTGTAGGTGTTCCAGCCGCCGCTGATCAGCGTGCGGGCGGCGAAGGGGGTGGTGGTGTTGCCGGTGCCGCGGTACAGCCACAGCCTGCCCGCGGTGTCGCGGGCGACCAGGTCGGCCCTGCCGTCACCCGTCACGTCGCCCGCGCCGGTCAGCGTGTTGTAGGTGTTCCAGCCGCCGCTGATCAGGGTGCGGGTGGTGAAGGGGGTGGTGGTGTTGCCGGTGCCGCGGTACAGCCACAGCCTGCCCGCGGTGTCGCGGGCGACCAGGTCGGCCCTGCCGTCGTTGGTGAGGTCGCCCGTGCCGGTCAGCGAGGTGTAACCGCCCCAGCCCGGCCCGACCTTCCTTCGGGCCGCGAACGGAGCCGCCGCCTTTCCGGTCCCCTGGTACAGCCACAGCGTGCCCGTGGCGTCGCGGGCCACGACCGAGCCGCTGCCGTCCGACATCACCCGCGAGACGCTGGTGATCAGGTTGTACGTGTTCCAGCCGGGGCCGACACTGAGGCGCTTCGCGAGTGGCGCCGCCGGCACGCCCGTGCCGTGGTACTGCCACAGCACCCCGGAGGTGTCCCGCGCCAGCAGCGTGCCGAGCTGGGCCGGCGGCGGAGCGCCCGTGCCGCTGACCGTCTCCAGCATCGCGCCCTGCCCGGCGTCGCCGGTGATCTCATAGGACGCCGACCAGGTGCCGACGACGGCCGGCGAGAAGGTCACGGTCTGCCGCACGCTCTGCTCGGGACCGATGACCAGGCCCTCGGGCAGCGGGTCGGCGCTGGTGAACACGCCGGCCGGCGCCTTCGCCTTGGTGATCGTGACCGGAACGTTCCCGGAGTTGGTGATGGTGAACGCCTTGGTGACCGACGTGCCGCGGGTGACCCCGCCGAACGCCAGCGACGGGGGAGTGAGCAGCAGGTGCCCCTGGCCGCTGATCGCGTTGCCCTCGATCGGGATGGTCAGCGTGCCGCTGGTGCTCGTCAGCGTGAGCGACGAGGAGTACTGGCCGGTGGCCGTGGGCGCGTAGCCGACGCGGAGCACGACCGAGCCCTGGGCCGGGACGACCGTCGGGTCCGCCGGGTCGGCGTTCGGCAGGTTGTCCGCGCTGAACGGCCCGGTGGGCGAGGCGATGGAGGTGATGGTCTCCGGCTCGGTGCCGGTGTTGGTCACCTGGACGTTCGCGGTGGCCGCGGTCCCCGTCGGCTGGTTGTCGAAGGACACCGTGCCCGGGAACGCGGCCAGGCCGGCCCTGGTCCCGACGCCGTGCAGGCTCAGCGCGAACGTGCCCGCGTCCGTGGCGACGGTGAGCGTGCCGCTCGCGCCCAGGACCGCGGTCGGCCTGAACGTGACCGGTACGGTCAGCTGCCCGCCGGCCTGGACCGAGGCCGGCAGCGACGAGGTGTCCGCGGTGAACGGGCCCTCGACGCTCACCGACCTGATCGCCAATGCCTTGGACGGGTTCTGGTTCTCCGTCAGGACGACGTCGGTGCTCGCCGTGTCGCCGACCTGCGCCGTCCCGAAGTCGACCGGCCCGCCCTTGAGCGGGCTGCCCACCGGGTTGCCGTACGCGTAGACCTTGCCGTCCCGTGTCCCGACGAAGACCTGGTTGCCGTCGGTCGCCGGGACGGCGAACTTCGGCGCGGTGCCGATCGGCGCGGACCACACCAGCTGCAGGACGCCGTTCGCGTCCGGCACCGGGTCGTAGGCGCGCAGCTGGGCGTTGACGCCCGTCGGGCCGCCCGACCACACGACCCACACCAGGGCGCTGCCCGAGCGCGTCCCGTCCGAGGTGACCACCGGCGAGCCGCTGGTGTAGGGGAAGGAGTCCTGGCTCGCGCCCGCGACGCTCAGCGCCGGGTCGCCCTTGGCGGTCACGCCGCGGTGCAGCGCCGTGAGTGAGCCGCCGTTGCCGACGACGTACACGTAGCCGCCGTCACCGCCCCAGACCGCGGGGTGGCCCCACTGGCCCTTCAGCGGTCCGGTGACGCCGACGACCGCGTCCGTCGCGCCGGGGCCCTGCGAGCGCCCGCCGAGGTGGTCGCGGTCCAGCAGGAACACCCGGCCGTCCTTGCCCTGCTGTACCAGCAGATGCGGGTGGGAGGAGGTGCCGAAGCCGTCCGGCAGGCCCACCGGGCCGCCGGAGGCCAGGTCGGTGTCGAGCTGGTCGAGCGTCGGCGCGTTGGACGGGCTGAAGAAGTCCGCGGCCTTCAGGCTCTGGTCGGGCTGCACCTGGAGCCGGACCACGGACTCCGCGAGCGTGCCGGGCGGCGAGGTGCCCGGGCCGGGCGCCGGGCTGACGCCGTTGCCGGTGGCCACGAAGATCCGGCCGGGACCGTCGGAGACCAGCCCGCCGCCGGACTGCCAGATGCCGGCGCCGCTGTTGCTGGCGCCGGTCTCCGCCGCCCACATCGACGTCACCGAGGGCGAGGTGGTGCTGACGCCGACCACGTAGCCGCGGTACGGCTTGGCGTCGCAGTGCCCGCCGAAGCCCGCGTACACGACCCCGTCGAGCAGCAGCAGCCCCGGCCGCTGCATCTCGTACGCGGGCAGGAACGACTGGCTCGGGTCGTTGGACGCCGAGCCCTGGATCGTCACGGGGAAGCCTTGCTTCTCCGCGCCGGTGACCGGGTCGAGGGCGTGCATGTACCAGTGCGGGTTGAGCGCGTTCGGGCCGTCGCCGACCTTGGTCGTCAGGTAGACCGCGCCGGTCGCCGGGTCGTACACCGGCGTGCCGGTGCTGCCGACGTTCGGCGCCAGGTCACCGCAGCTGAGCGTCGCGGCCGGCCACGCGGGCCCGAAGTTCCGCTGCCACAGCACGGCGCCGGTGGTCCGGTCCAGGCCGTAGGCCACGTTGTTCTCGGTGACCGCCACCACCGTGGCGCCGACCACGATCGGCTGCGCGTAGATCTGCCCGTCCAGCTGGGCCGGGGCCTTCCACAACTGCCCGAACGACGACGACCGTACGTCCGCCGCGCTCAGGCCTGCCTCACCCTGGTCCCAGCCGGTCCGCAGCGAGTCCACCGACCCGGTGGTCTCGCTGGCCCGCGCCTGCGAGACTCCCACGCCGATCAGCCCCCCGGCCGTCAGCGCGCCCGTCACCGCGAGCACCAGCCCGCGCCACCCGGCCCGTCTCTTCCGTATGCCGCCGCGTCTGTCAGCACCCACGACGAAAACCCCCTCCGATGCCCGGCACATGAAGCCCCCGCGACCGCGCTCCCCACGCGACCGCCCTCCCTCGAACCGCCCGGCGCCTCAGGCGGCCTCCTCATACGGAAGGACGCGGCGCGCGGTCGCGGTCCGCGCATCAAACCACACAATCCACCCCATGTGACCTGCTTGCACCTGCTCTCTCGCGCAGCCTCTCGCGATGCGCATGCGGACAACTCCCGTACCGCGCAATGCCATCCGCGGTTCACCTTCGGGTGGCGGGTGGCGGGTGGCGGGTGGCGGGTGGCAGCCTCCGGCGTCGGGCCGAGGGTTCGCGCTCACCGCGCCACATCAAGGGGTCGTCGTCACCCCGGAGCAGGTGGGTGATCTCTGCCGCGGCGAGGGGCGTGACGGTGCTGTGACGCCGGAGTGACGGGGGCCGGTCACCATCGCCGTATGCGGATCAGCAGTGGTGGGGGAGGCGGGTGCCGGTGACTGGTGTGACGGATGCCCCGCGAGCCCTGCGAGGCGCACTGGTCGCGGTGGACGAGAACAACCCCGTGGCCTCCACGGTGGTGTTCCAGTACAACCCGGAGGAGATGACCCGTCGGCTGCGGGCGCGATCGGCCGCCGGGACGGACGTCGACACGAACGGCGGGGCCCGCGACGAGGCGCTGCGGCTGGACGGCGCGCCGATCGAGACGATCTCGCTCGCCGTGGAGCTGGACGCCAACGACCGGGCGGCCGCGGAGGATCCGGCGGCCGCGCTGCTGGGCGTGTATCCGCAGCTCTCGGCCCTGGAGATGATGCTGTACCCGAAGAGCGCGGCCGTTCTCGCGAACGACGCGCTCGAACTGCTGGGCACGATCGAGCTGGTGCCGCAGCAGGCGCCGCTGACGCTGTTCGTCTGGGGCCCGGGCCGGGTGCTGCCGGTGCGGCTGAGCGGCTTCTCGATCGCGGAGCAGGCCTACGACGCCGATCTGACCCCGCTGCGTGCCCGGGTGGATCTGGAGCTGCGGGTGCTGTCCTACAGCGATCTGCCGGTCACCGACCCGGGGTACCACCTGTTCCTCGTCCATCAGGTCGCGAAGGAGGCGCTGGCCGTGCTCGGCAGCGTCTCGGCGCCCCTGCGGCTGGGAGCCCTGGCGGCCGGCGTCAGCACCGCCGGAGCGGCACGGTGATCGATCCCGCGAGCCGCTACGCCACCACCGAGATCGCGACGGCCCAGGTTCCCGACCCCTCCGGCGGCACCCGCGAGGTGCGCTGTCTGCGCCGCAGGTTCCTGCCACCGCCCGGCGGCTCTCAGACGCTCGCGCTGCACACCGTGGCCCGCGGCGACCGGCCGGACCTGGTGGCGGCCGCGTACCTCGGCGATCCCACGCTGTTCTGGCGGGTGTGCGACGCCGCCCTGGTCATCCACCCGGACGAGCTCACCGCCGACGACCGGATCGGCGGGACCGTCCGCGTCCCCTTTCCGCAGCCGTGATCCGCGGGCCGCGGCGGGCACGAGGGGAGGGCCGGGCATGCTGTCGGGCAGTACGAGGCTGACGGTGCTTCTCGGGCCGTCGGTGCCCGTTCCCGCTCCCGCGCAACTGGTGCGGTGCATCGAGGAGGTCCGGGTGACGTCCTCCGCCGATGCCCGGTCCGGTTTCCAGCTGGTGCTGGGCGCCGGACGGGACCGCGGTACCGGCCTGGTCGACTTCCCGCAGCTGAGCGGCGGCCGGCTGCGGGCTTTCGACCGCGTGGTCCTGATCGTCACGACGGGCGGCCGGCCGCTGGTCCTGATGGACGGGGTCATCACCCACCGCGAGCTGACGCCGGGTACGGTCCCGGGCTCGACGCGGCTCACGGTCACCGGCGAGGACGTCAGCGTGATGATGGACCTGGAGGAGAAGTCGGCCGCGTACCCCGCCCAGGACGAGGCGGCCATCGCGACCCGGCTCATCCTCGGCTACCCCCGGTACGGCCTGGTGCCCAAGGTGATCCCGCCACCGGTGGTCGACCCGCCGCTGCCGATCGACCGGATCCCGGTGCAGCAGGGCACCGACCTGGCCTACCTGACCGCGACGGCCCGGCGGTTCGGCTACGTCTTCTACGTCACCCCGGGTCCGGCACCGCTGGTCAACACCGCCTACTGGGGGCCGCTCAGGCGCGTCGGACCGCCGGCCCCCGCCCTGTCGGTCGGCCGCGGTCCGGCCGCCAACGTGCAGCAGATCACCTTCCGGAGCGACCCGCTGGCCCCGGTCCAGGTCTCCGGGTCCGTCCTCGACCCGCTCAGCGACACCGTGCTGCCGGTGCGCGGGGCCGGCAGTCTGCGGCCACCGCTGGCCGCCGCGCCCGACTGGGCGGTGAACCGGCCGAACGTGCGCACCGTGGCCTTCCGCGAGAGCGGACCGGGCGCGGTGCAGGCGGCCGCCCGTGCCCAGGGCACGGCCGAGGCGTCCAACGACGCGATGGTGGCCACCGGGACGCTGGACACCCTGCGCTACGGGACGCTGCTGACCGCGGGCGGCCTGGTGGGCGTACGCGGGGCGGGGTGGGAGCACGACGGGCTGTACTACGTGCGGCAGGTCACCCACGCCCTCGCCCGCGGCCGGCACACCCAGCAGTTCACGCTGTCCCGCGAGGGCACCGGGAGCACCGTGCCGCTGCTGCCACCGCCGTCCGGGGCGGGGCGGTGAGGCGGTGACCGCGACGATCCGGAAGCGGGCCATGATCCACGGCGGCAGGGCCGCCGGCCGAACGCGGGAGGGTGCGCGATGAGCCGCTTCTACGGCAAGTACCGGGGGAAGGTGGCCGACAACGCCGACCCCAGACAGCTCGGCCGGGTGCAGGTCAGCTGCCCGGCCGTCCTGGGGGACGGCATCAGGGTCTGGGCGATGCCCTGCGTGCCCTACGCCGGGCCCGGGGTGGGCCTGTTCGCGCTGCCGCCGGTGGGCGCCGACGTGTGGGTGGAGTTCGAGGGCGGCGATCCGGACTACCCGATCTGGGCGGGCTGCTTCTGGAGCACGGGCCAGCTGCCCGTCACACCGGCGCTCGCGCAGAAGAAGGTGTTCCGCACCGACGGGGTGACCGTGACCGTGGACGACCTCTCCGGCTCCGGCGGGCTGACCGTCGTGGTCTCCCTGCCGCTGGTGCCCGCGGAGCTGCGGCTGGCCCTGACCGCCGACGGCATCGAGCTGACCAACGGCAAGTCCAGCGTGAAGCTGACCCCGGCCTCGGTGTCGGTCAACGACGGCGCCCTGGAGGTCGTCTGATGCCCGGCTACCTGCTGCACGCCGGTGCCACTGTGGCCTGCGCGCACACCGGCGAGGTGACGCCGGCGACCCCGCCCGGTACCCGTGTCAAGGTCGGCGGGTTCCTGGTGACCGTCGCCACCGACAAGTACACCGTCGTCGGCTGCCCGCTGCCCGCGCAGCCGGGCACCGGGCCGTGCGTCAGCGCGCAGTGGGCCGGTGGCGCGACCCGGGTGCGGGCCGGCGGCGTGCCGGTGGTGCTGTCCGGCAGCCTCTCGGTGTGCACGCCCACCGGCACCCCGCTGACCGTGCAGGTGACCGTCCAGCGCCGGGTACGGGGGGTGTGACCGGTGCACATCGGCTTTCCCTTCCGTGTCGACCACCGCGGCCGCACCGCGGGCGCCGACGACGAGGAGTACGTTCGCGGGCTGATCGAGCAGGTGCTGTTCACCGCGCCCGGCGAACGCGTTAACCGGCCGGACTTCGGCAGCGGCCTGCGGCAGTTGCTGTTCCAGCCCGCCTCCGGGGAACTGGCCACGGCCACCCGGGCGCTGGTGCAGGCGGCGCTGCAGCAGTGGCTGGGAGCCGAGATCGCGGTGCAGGCCGTCGACGTCGTCGCCGACGACGCCACCGTCCGGGTCACCGTGCAGTACCGCACCCGCAGCGCGCCCGCCCCCGTCACCGCCGTCATCACCCGGGCGGCCTGACATGACGTCCGACATGGCCACCCCGGTGTACGGCGCCTCCGGCGGGTACGACACCTCCGGCGGGTCCGGCGGGTCCGGCGGGTCCGGCGGGTCCGGCGGGTCCGGCGGGTCCGGCGGGTCCGGCGGGTCCGGCGACGCGACGGGGCTGCGGCTCGCGGCGGTCCGCGCGGACGGCAGGTTCAACGCGTTCGAGGGCCTGGAGGTGGACGACGGGCATCCGCCGCAGGTGCCGCCCCAGCGGACCCTGCTGGTGCGCTGCCTGCGCCCGGTGCCGGCCGGTCTCGACGCCGGCTCGCTCACCGTCGTGGGCGGTGTCCGCGGGGACCGGACGCTCAACCCGGTGCCGGTGGTGTGGGCGCTGCCCGCGAGCGGCCTCGCCGCCGCCCAGGTCACCGGCCCGGACGGGACCGCGGACCCGGACGGGACCGCGGACCCGGACGGGCCCCCGGACCCGGACCGGGTCACGGCCGGCGATGTCGCGGCCTTCGCGGGGCTGCCCGACCCCGACCGGCTGCTGGTGGTGCGCACCGGCTCCTCCGGCGACTTCTCCCCGTACGCCCTGGTGCTCGCCGACCCGCAGCGGTACGGCTTCGACCCGCGGCTCTCCCGGGTGCCGTTCACCTTCAAGGTGGACTGCCCGGCCGACCTCGATCCGCGCCCGCCGCGCACCGTCCCGGCGGTGCCCGCGCCCGTGCCGGCCGCCGACTACCTCAGCCGCGACTACGCCGGGCTGCGCCGGCTGCTGCTGGACCGGCTGTCACTGCTGCTGCCCGGCTGGAGCGACCGCAGCCCGGCCGACCTCGGCATCACGGTCATGGAGATCCTCGCCTACCTCGGCGACCAACTCGCCTACGCCCAGGACGCGGTGGCCACCGAGGCCTACCTCGGCACCGCACGCCGCCGGGTGTCGGTGCGCCGCCACGCCCGGCTGCTGGACTACCCGATGCACGACGGGGCCGCCGCCCGGGTCTGGCTCGCCCTGGACGCCGACCCGGGCGCGGACGGCACCGCGTTCCCGGCCGGCACGGAGGCCGGCGCGGCGGACGGCGGCACCGATGCCGTCTTCCGCACCCTGCACCCGCTGACCGCCCGCACCGCCCGCAACGCCGTCGACCTGTACGCCTGGGGCGAGGAACGCGCCTGGCTGCCGGCCGGCGCCACCGGGGCGACCCTGGTCGGCACCCCTGCCGAACTCGGCCTGACCGCCGGTGACGTACTGGTCCTGCAGGAGGTGCTCGGCGACGACGGGAGCGCCGGGACGGCCGACCCGATGCGGCGTCAGGCGGTGCGCCTGGACGCGGACCCGGTCGCGGACACCGACCCGCTGACCGGCACCGAGCTGGTGCGGGTGAGCTGGTACCGGCAGGACGCGCCGCCGTTCCCGCTGCGACTGTGGCGGTTCCCGGACGGCGGTTCCGGCACCGTGGGGGCCGCAGTGGCCCGGGCCAACGTCGTGCTGGCCGAGCACGGCACCCTCGTCGGCCCCGAGCCGCTGGTTCCGGCCGAGGTCCCGGTGCGCGGCCGCTACCGGCCCCGGCTCGCGCGCCCCGGGCTCGCCCACGCCGTACCGTACGACCACCGGCAGGCGCTCGGCCGGCCGGCCGCCGAGGCTCTCGCCGTGGACCCGGCCCTGGCGTTGCCCGCGCTGGACGCGCTGCACGACGGGACGGGCCCCTGGACCGCGGTGCGCGACCTGCTGGACGCGGGCCCGTACGCCGCGCAGTGCGTCGTGGAGACCGAGGACGACGGACGGGCCTTCCTGCGCTTCGGCGACGGGGACTACGGCCGTGCCCCCGTCCCGGGGACGGCCTTCACCGCCGTCTACCGGACCGGTGGCGGCACGGCGGGCAACGTGGGCCGCGACACCCTCACCCGGCTGTCCGCGCCGCTCACCGGCGTCCGCGTCGGCAACCCGCTGCCGGCCGCGGGCGGCACCGACCCGGAACCGGTCGAGCAGGTCAGGCAATGGGCGCCGCAGGCCTTCCGGGTCCGGCAGCGGGCCGTCACCGACGCCGACTACGCCGAGGTGACGGGCCGTCTGGCGCAGGTGCGGCAGGCGGTCGCCGCCCGTCGCTGGACGGGCTCCTGGTACACCGAGACGGTCACCGTGGAGCGCGCCGACGGCCTGCCTGCGGACCGCGCGTTCCGGGCCGGGACCGCCGCGTACCTGGAGGACTACCGGATGGCCGGCGGGGACGTACGGGTGACCGCGGTCGTGCCGGTGTCGCTGGACATCGTCCTGACGGTGCACATCGCGCCCGGACAGCTGGGCAGCGACGTACGACGGGACCTGCTGGAGGTGTTCAGCGCCGGGCTGCGGGCCGACGGCACCCCCGGCTTCTTCCACCCCGCGAACCTCGCCTTCGGCAGGCCGGTCTATCTCAGCCACGTGGTCGCGGCCGCCTCGGCCGTCCCCGGCGTGCTCTGGGTCGACACCGACGACACCCCGCCCAGCCCCAACCGCTTCCGGCGCTGGGGACGGCCGGCCGCGGGCGAGCGGGCGGCCGGGCTGATCGCCATGGGCCGCCAGGAGGTCGCCCGCTGCATGAACGACCCCAGCCGGCCGGAGCACGGACGGATCGACTTCCTGCCGGAGGGCGGCGCGTGAACCCCGACGACACCACGGCGCCCGCCGCCCCCGCCCAGTCGTCCGCCGGCCCGGCGGGCCGCACCGGCCTGACCCACCGCGCCGGCACGCACGCCGAGGTGCTGGACCGCGCCCTGACCGCCCTGCGCCTGCGGCTGCCCGCCCTGACCGGGCAGGACACGGACGACCCCGCGGTCGCCCTGCTGGACGCCTGGGCCACGGTGGCCGACATCGTCACCTTCTACCAGGAGCGGATCGCGAGCGAGGGCTATCTGCGCACCGCCACCGAGCGCCGGTCGGTGCTCGAACTCGCCCGGGCGATCGGCTACGAACTCGCTCCCGGTGTCGCGGCCGCCACCTGGCTGTCCTTCACCGTCGAGGACGTCGTCGACCCCGGCGCCCAGGCCGTCGTCCCGGCCGGCACCCGGGTACAGAGCATCCCCGGCCAGGGCGAACTGCCCCAGACCTTCGAAACGGCCGAGGAGCTGACCGCCCGCGCCGAGCACAACGCGATACGACTGCGCCTGAGCCGTACGCAGCGGATCACCACCGGCGCCGCCCAGGTGCTGCTCGACGGGGTCACCACCGGCCTGCGCCCCGGCGACCCGCTGCTCGTCCGCCGCCCCGACGGCCAGCAGCCCTGGCAACTGCGGGTGCTGACCGAGGTCGAGCCGCACCCCGCCGACGCCTCCGGGAGCCCGGCGACCACCCTGGTCCGCTGGGACGAGCCGCTGGACCTGACCGACCCGTCCGCCACGGGCGATCCCGCGCCGGTGGAGGTGTACGCGTTCCGGCAGCGGGCGGCGGTCTTCGGCCACAACGCCCCGGACTGGCGGATCATGCCCGACACCGTCCGGCGCAACTACGCGCCCCCCGGCCCGGCGGACGGCGGTGAGGCGACCCCACTGCCCACCCAGTGGCCGGGGTTCGCGCTCGTCGACCCCGCCGACGGCGGCGAGCCGGTCCTCGAACTCGACGCGCCCTACCCCGAGGTGCTGCCCGGCTCCTGGCTGGTGCTGCGCGCCCCGGGCCTGGTGGAGCTGTACGAGGTCGTGACCGCGGACCCGTCCGCCGCCGCCGACTTCGGCCTGACCGCCACCACCACCCGGCTGCGGCTGCGCGGCTCCGGCCCGATCGCCCCCTTCGACCGCCGCACCACGACGGTCGACGCCCGCAGCGAGCGCCTCCGGCCGGCCGAGGAGCCGGTCACCGCACCGGTGACCGGGACCGGCCTGCTGCTGGACCGGCCGCTGGTACTGACCCGCGGCAGCACCGTGGTGGTGACCGGCAGCACCCCGGACGGCCGGTCCGTCACCCAGCCCGTGACCGTCGCCGGCAGCACCGCCACCGCCGACGGCACCCGGCTCACCCTCGCCGATCCGCTCACGCTGCCGCTCGATCCGGCCTCGGTGCGGGTGCTGGGCAACGTCGTCGCCGCCACCGCCGGGGAGAGCGTCACCGACGAGGTGCTCGGCAGCGGCGACGGCGCGAGGGGCAACCAGGGCTTCACCCTGCTGCGGGGGGACCTCACCCACACCACCGCGGCGGTGCCCGGCGGGGTACGCGACTCGCTGAGCGTCCGGGTCGACGACGTCGAGTGGACCGAGGCCGCCTCGCTGTACGAGCTGGGCCCCCACGACCGCGGGTACGTGGTCAGGATCGGCGACGACGGTTCCGTCGGCGTACTGTTCGGCGACGGCGAGCGCGGCGCCCGCCTGCCGTCCGGGCAGGACAACGTCCGGGCCGACTACCGCAGCGGCACCGGCCCCGCGGGCAACGTGGCCGCCGGGGCGCTCTCCCTGCTCCCGGTCCGGCCGCTGGGCATCCGGGACGTGACCAACCCCGTGCCCGCCACCGGCGGCACCGCCCCCGAAGGGCCGGACGACGGCAGGACCGCCGCGCCGCTGTCGGTGCGCACCTTCGACCGGGTCGTCTCCCTCGACGACCACCAGGATTTCGCCCGTACCTTCGCCGGCATCGCCAAGGCCACGGCCACGGCCCTGCCGGGCGCGCGCCACCCCTTCGTGCACCTCACCGTGGCCGGCCCCGGCGGAGCGGACGTGCCCGCGGACACGCTCGCCGCCCTGCGCGCCGCACTGGACGCGGCCGGACGGCCACCCGGCCGGCTCGGGCTGGACACCTACCGGCCGCTCTCCTTCGCCGTCACCGTCGCCGTCCTGGCCGCCCCCGACCGGGAGTGGGAGCAGGTCGCCGACGCGGTGCGGGAGGCGCTGCGCACGGCCTACTCCTTCGACCGGGGCGACTTCGCCCGGCCCGTGCCCGCCTCCGGCGTGCTCACCCTGGTCCAGCAGGTGCCCGGCGTGCTGGCCGCTACCGTACGCGCGCTGCACCTCGTCGATGCCCCCGACGGTGACGCCGTCGCCGAGGTGCTCGTCGCGCGTCCCGCCCGCCTCGGCCGGACCGGGGTGCTCCCCGCCGAACTGCTGCTGGCCGACCCCGGCCGGATCACCGTGACGGAGCTGGTGCCGTGACCCCCGCCGACCCCGACCGCCCCGTCTACCGGCTGCTGCCCGAGGTCCACCGCAGCCGCGACGCCGAACTCGGCCACCCCCTGCGGTCCCTGCTGGAGGTGGTCGAGGAGGAACTGCTGCGCCTGCGCGAGGACATCGACGGGCTCTACGACAACTGGTTCGTCGAGACCTGCGCCGCATGGGTGCTGCCCTACCTCGCCGACCTGCTGGGGCCGGGAGACCTCACGGGCGGCCCCGGCGGCCCCGGCGGCGCGGTCCCGCGCCGTGCCCTGGTCGCCCACACCCTCGCCGACCGGCGGCGCAAGGGCACCCCCGGCGCGCTGGAGGACGCCGCCCGCGACATCACCGGCTGGCCGGTCCGGGTCGTGGAGTACTTCCGACTGCTGGGCACCACCCAGAACGTCAACCATCCGCGCCCCGGCGACACCCGCACCCCCGATCTGCGGGACACCGCGCGGCTGGCCCTCATCGGCACCCCCTTCGACCGGACCTCCCGCACCGTGGACGTCCGCCACGCCGACCGCCGGCGCGGCCGGCACAACATCGGCGTGGTCGGCCTGCACCTGTGGCGGCTCGCCGCCCATCCCTGCACCGGCGTGGACGCCCGGGCGGTGGACGCGGCGGCCGGCCGCTGGACGTTCGACCCGGCCGGGCGCGACCTCCCGCTGTTCGGCCGGCCACGTTCGGCCGCGGCCCCCGCCGAAGAGACCGACGCCCCGGCCCCGCTGCGCCGTCTGAGGCTGCATCAGGAACTGACGGCGCTCCGTGCCGGATCCCCGTCCACCTTGCTCGACGGACCCGACCCGCTGCTGACGGTCACGCTGCCCGACGGCCCGGTCGAGCCCGCCCGGCTGATCTGCGCCGACCTCACCGGCTGGGACCGCCCGCCCGCACCGTCCGACGGCGCGGCCCCGCAGGTCGCCGTCGACCCCGCACTCGGCCGGCTCACCCTGCCACCCGGCATCTCGCCGGAGCGGGTCCGCGTCGCCTACTCCTACGGCTCCCCGGGCAACCTCGGCGCCGGGCCGTACGACCGCCGGGCCACCCTGGCGGCCGCGCTCGCCGCCGCCGGCACCCCCTGGCCCGACGCGCCCGACTGGCAGATCGCCGTGAGCCGCGACCCGGCCGGTTCCGGCGACCCGACCGTGCCCACCGTCACCACCCTCGGCGCCGCCGTCACCGCCTGGAACGAGCGCCCCGACCCGCGCCCCGGACAGGTCGGCGTCATCGCCGTCCAGGACAGCGCCACCTACGACGAGGACCTCACCGGCCCCCGGCGCATCCTGATCCCGCCGGGCAACCGGCTGATCGTCCTGGCCGCCGCCGGACACCCCGCCGCCCTGGGCGCCTTCGGCCTGCGGCCGCACCTGACCGGCACCATCGAGGCGGCGGCCCCCGGCGGCCAGGTGGCGCAGCCGTCCCAGCTGGTCCTGGACGGACTGTCGGTCGAAGGCCGGATCACCGTCGCACCCGGGAACCTCGACAGCCTCGTGGTGTCCGGCTGCACCCTGGCCGGCGACCGCGCCGCCACCCTCCCCGACGGCGGCCTGATCTCGGCCGAGGCCAATCCGCGGCTGGCCGTACGGCTGCTGCGCACCGTCTGCGCCGGAGTCCGGCTGAACGACGTCCCCAGGCTGGATCTGGCCGACAGCATCCTCGGTCCCGGCGCCGGCGGGCTCGCGCTCGACGCGCAGCCGGCGGACGTCGGGATCGAGGCGAGCACCGTCCTGGGCCGCACCACCGCCCGCAGCCTGACGGTCAGTGACAGCATCCTGCGCGACCGCGCCGAGGTCGTCTGGCGCCAGCAGGGCTACCTGCGGTTCAGCTACGCGCCACCGGACTCCCGCGTCCCGCGCCGCTACCGCTGCCAGCCCGCCGACGACGCGGCGGCCGGCCGGGTCGCCCCGGCCTTCGACACCCTCGACCCGGCCGCGCCCGGCTTCGGGCGGCTCGCCGCGCGCTGCCCCGCGGAGATCGCCGAGGGCGCGGAGAACGGCGCGGAGATGGGCGCGTACCGCTTCGTGCGGCAACCGAGGCGGCTGGCCGACCTGGCCGGCCGCCTCGACGACCACCTGCGGTTCGGCCTGGAGGCGGGTGTCTTCCTTGCGGACTGAGCGGACTGAGCGGACTGACCGGAACGACCGGACTGAGCGGATCGAGCGGACTGAACGGTCCACGGCGGAGGTACAGCGATGAAGGGCGACTTCACCCGGCGGACGTTCCGTCCCGGCAACCACTACCGCGGCGTGCTGCTGCAACAGGGCCGGGTCGCGCTCGACGCCGACTGGAACGAGCAGCTGGACATCCAGCTGCACCTGGACGAGACCACCGCCCGGGACACCGTCGGCGTCCACGGCGGCCCCAAGGACGCGGCCGGCTTCGCGATCACCACCCCCGACGGCGGCACCCCGGCCGCCACTCCCGGCGCGGACCTGACGCTGTCCGCCGGGCGGTACTACGTCGACGGTGTGCTGTGCGAGATCGACGCCCCGGTGCCGCTCGCCGCCCAGCCCGAGCTGCCCGGCGTCCCGCTGCCCACCGGCGACGGCCGCTACGTCGCCTGTCTCGACGTGTGGCGCGAACACCTCACCGCTCTGGAGCGCCCCGAACTGCGCGAGGTCGCCCTCGGCGGCCCCGACACCGGCACCAGGAGCCGTACCGTCTGGCAGGTGCGGCTGGAGCCGGCCCCCGACCCCGAGGCGGTGCCCGCCGACGTCGCCGCGCCATGGGCACCGCGGGACAGCCTGCCGTCCGGGCGGCTGCGGGCCCGCGCCGAGCCCGACGCCACCGCCACGACCCCGTGCGTCATCCCGCCCTCGGCCGGCTACCGCCGCCTGGAGAACCAGCTGTACCGGGTCGAGATCCACGAAGGCAGCGAAGGCGTCCCGTCCTTCGTCTGGTCCCGCGACAACGGCTCGGTGGCCGCCCTGGTGGTACGTCTGACCACGGACGGGACCGCCACCACCCTGGCGATCGACACCCCCGCCCCTGACGAACGGCTCGGCTTCGCCAAGGGCGACTGGGTGGAGGTCTGCGACCTGGCCCGCACCCGGCGCGGCGAACACGGCTTCCTGGGCCGCCTCGACGAGGCCGACGGCACCACGCTGCACGTGGCGGAATGGAGCGGCCCCGCCCCGGCCGACGGGGACCTCGCCGACCCGGTCGTCGTACGGCGCTGGGACTCACCCGGTGCCGTGCCCGTCGGCAGCGGGTGGGTCGTCCTGGAGGACGGCGTACAGGTCGAGTTCGAGGACGACGCGTGGCACCGCACCGGCGACCACTGGCTGATCCCGGCCAGGACCGCCGCCTGGGAGGACGCCGACCTCGACCCGGATCTCGCCGGCACCGTGGAATGGCCCCGCGACCCCGACGGCACGCCGACGTTCCAGCCCCCGGACGGCGTCGAGCACCACACCGCCGCCATCGCCCTGCTCGACCTCAACGACGGCGCCTGGACCAGGACATACGACTGCCGGGCGCTGTTCACCCCGCTCGCCGAGACACGCCCCGACCCGTCCTCGCCGCCCTTCGCCCCCGGCCTGCACGTCGTGGACGTCCGGCTCACCGGCGCCGGCCGGGAGCTGCGCAACGACACCGGGATCAGCCATGGGGACCTGCTGGGCGGCCTGGCCGTGCTGCTGGACGGCCCGCCCGTCCCGGTGGTGACCACCGGCCGTCCGGTGCTCACCGTCACCATGGACCTGCCGTTCCCGTTGTCGTCCGCCGACCGCACCGACTGGCACCTGCCTCCCGGCACCGTCCTCGGCACCCAGCCGGTGACCCTGGCCGGCCGCACCGCCATCACCGGACAGCAGCTCACTTGGGAGCCGGCCGCCCCGCTCCACGACTGGCTGGACCAGCTGGCGATCCAGCTGCTCAACGGCGCGCTGGCCGACCGGCTCTACTGCCGTCTCACCGTCAGCGGCCGCGCCCTGGTCCACGCGGCCGACCCCGAACGGGTCCTCAACGGGCTGGCGCTGCCCCGAATCCGCCCCGAGGACGGCGGTACCGACCTGCTGCTGCCGACCGTGGACGACGTGCGCGGCGCCGACTTCACCAGCTGGTTCTGGGTGCAGCTTTCCCCCGACGGCGCGGTGTTCGACGCCTCGTCGTTCGACGAGCGAGTTTTCCAGTGATCTGCCGATGGCGGCGAGCCGATGAGGAGACACAGCGATGACGCTTGACCAGAACCTGGCCGACAAGGCCCCCGGCGACCCGGTACGGTCCGCCGACTGGAACGACATCGCCGCAGCCGTACTGCGGCACGAGACCGGCAAGCTCGACCTCTCGGGCGGCACGGTGACCGGCCCGCTCACGGCGCAGGGCGGGCTCACCGCACCGGCGCTGAGCAGCCAGTCCCTCGGCGTGCAATTGCTGAAGCCGGACAACGGGCAGTGGGGTTTCGACTTCAACGCGTCCACGGCCACGATGATCAGCGGGCAGATCCAGTTCCAGACGCCGGCCACCCTGCTGCTCATCGGCCATGGCCACGCCAGCACCACGGACCCGAACCACCCCCTGATCCTGCACGTCATGGTCGACGGAGCCATCACCAACAAGGAAGGCACAGCGGAGTGGGGAGTCGGCTTTGTGGCCCTTCCGGGAGGAGCCACGACGTGGGTACCGGCGACCACGATCGGCTCCGCCCAGGTGACCGCAGGCAGTCACACCGTGCAGTTCGCGGCCACCGGCGGTGCCTTCGGAGCGACGGCGTCCCTGCACGGGCCCACACTGTGGGTGATCCGGCTGGGCGCCGGCTGAGCGGCGTCCGCGAACGCCGGGTGGTCACGCAGCGCGGCCAGCAGCGCCGGCGCCAGGGCCTCGACACGCCCCTCGGCGACGGCGCGCACGGTCGCCTCGTCCACCTCCACGACCAGGGTGTCGATGGCGACGGTCACTTCGGTGGTCACGGTGTCGTCCCTCCGGTCCCGGCGACGGTGGATTGCTTGGGGAAGGCCCGGCCGAACTGTGTGTTGTGCTCCTGGCGCCTGGCCTTGAGGATGGTCTCGCGGTGTTCCTCCAGCTCCAGGTTGGCGATCTCCTCATCGAGTGACTCCTTGTCGAAAAGCGCGTTTCTGAGTGTGCTGCGGGAGACGGACTCCGCGTCGCTCTTCTTCAGAATCGCGCCCTCACCGTGCCCGGAGCGGCTTCCTGCGAAAGTCGTGGCGAAGGGCAGCGCGTTCCGGAAGTTCTGGTACTCCCGAACCGCCGTGGCGACCACCCCTCCGGGGTCGCTCGTCTTGCGCAACTGCTTCACCGCGGCCGCGAACCTGTCCTTCGCCGCTTGCATCCGGGCCGCGGTGAGGTCGCGCTCCTCGCCGGGCAGCAACCCCAGAAGTCCCGCGGCGGGGGACGAGTCGCACTCCTTGAGCATGTCCTTGAGTTCGGTCCTCACCTGCGCCTTGTTCATTCCGCCCAGGCGTTGGAGGGTGGCGCGTTTTTCCAGCTCCCAGGCGGTGACGTGGCTGCCCTCGCTGCCGGAGAAGGGCGACTCGGGACGGCCGGAGATCTTCAGTTGGAGAGCGCCGGAGGAGAAGTCGGCCGTGACGGTCAGTGGCTTGTGGGTGCGCACGACGGGGGTGGGGTCGAACCCGTACCTCCCTATCCAGCTCATCCACTTCTGTAGTTGCTCCTGCACCTTGTCCTGGTGTCCGCTGAACCACTTGACCCGTGCCTGCCACGCCTGGGTCGCGGCGTGGTCGTAGGACCCCGTCGTCGACTGACGCTTGTACTGCGCTTCGTTCTTTCCGTCCTTCTTTTTCGCCTTCGCCAACTCCGTGTCCAGATAGCCCTTCAGGTGGTCGGTGATCGCCTTGGCGCCTTTGGCCGCGTCGCCGTCCGGACCGACCAGCCCCGCTGCCCGCAGCGACAGGGGAGCCCAGCGGGAGACCTCGTCCAGGAGGGTCGCGACGACCGCGGCGAACGTGGCCTCGGCGGTGTCAGGGTCGTAGAGCGGCACCGCCCTGGCCGGCCCGGTGCCGAAGTCGTAGACCTCCGCCTGCGCGCTCAGCTCGTCCAGCAGCCTGGCGGTGTCGACCAGCTTCCAGGCGGCGAACCCCATCTCCTGGCGGGTGGACTCGTGAACCGTGAAGTCCTTGGGAGCGGACCGCAGAAGCGCATCGTGCCGAGCCAGCCGGGGGGCGTACGTTCCCTCCGCGGCTCCGGGAGCGGGACCCGGGATCGCGGCGAAAGGCAGAGTGTTGCGCCAGACCAGGAAGTCCTTGAGGGCTTTGTCGAGGCCCTGTTCGTTCGTGGCCGAGCCGAGGCTGTCCTTCAGATTCCGCGCGGCGATGCTCCGCACCGACACGTCCGTGTACTGCATGGTGCGCAGAGCCTCGTCGGCCGGCGGATCGAGAGTGGTCAGCGGCGCCTTGTCCAGGTGTCCGACCACGGCCTTCAGCCGTCCGATCGCCTCGGTGGCATCGGCCGAGCCGCTCAGGTTCGCCTGGACGGCCCGGTCGACGGCCGTCCAGGACACGGTGTGGGCGCCTTCGCGCCCGTTCCTGAACTGCTTCAGCGGTCTGCCGCTCAGGCTCAGCTCCTTGGCCGGCCAGTCCCAGGACGGATGGAGATCACCATGTGCCCAGGCGCGTGTCTCCTCGGCGGAGGGCGGCTTCCGCTTCTTGCTGGCGGATGGGTCCTTTTCGGCAGTGTCCTCCCGTTTCCGTTTGACCGCCCCCTCCGTGTCCATGGAGTCCGTGGAGCCCGTGGAGAGGGTGAGGCTCAGCGATGGCGAGGTCGTCTTCTCCGTGTCCATGGAGTCCGTCGTGGGGGTGAGGCTCAACGACGGCGAGGTCGTTCCGTCCACGCCCGTGGAGACCTTGGAGAAGGTGACGCCGTTCGGTGGCGAGGACGGCACCGATCGCTTGCCCGTGACCTTTCGGCGGCCTGCGGTCCAGTCCACCCCCCTGGCCCCGTACTTGCGTGCCTTCTTGTCCTTGGGCATCAGCGATCCCCTCCACTCACCGCGCCGTCCATCCGGTCAACTCCGCACCGGTCAGCGGGCGTTCCAGCTTGGCGTACTCGGTGCGGGCCGCGGCCAGCAGGTGGTCCATGCCCACCGGGCGGCCCGCGTCGGCGGCGAGGAAGGCGGCGCCGAGGGCGATGTTGCGGATCGTGCCGCCGGAGACGGACAGCCGGGCCAGGGCCGCCGGATCGAGGCCCTCGGCGGGCGTCCGCTCGGGGAAGACGCGCTGCCAGATCTCCTCGCGGGCGGACGCGTCCGGGAACGGGAAGGGGACCGTGAACCGCAGCCTGCGCAGGAACGCCGGGTCGAGGGAGTCCTTGAGGTTGGTGGTCAGGACGGCCAGCCCCCGGTAGGCCTCGATGCGCTGGAGCAGATAGCCCACCTCGATGTTGGCGTGCCGGTCGTGGCTGTCCTTGACCTCGCTGCGTTTGCCGAAGAGCGCGTCGGCCTCGTCGAAGAGCAGGACGGCACCGCCGGCTTCGGCGGCGTCGAAGACCCGGCTGAGGTTCTTCTCGGTCTCGCCGACGTATTTGTCGACCACCTGACTCAGGTCGATGCGGTACAGGTCGAGCCGTAACTCGCCCGCGATCACCTCGGCGGCCAGCGTCTTGCCGGTGCCGCTGGGCCCGGAGAACAGCGCGGCGGTGCCCAGGCCCCGGCCGCTGCGGGCGGCGAAGCCCCAGTCCTCCCAGACGGTGAGCCGGTGCCGTACGTGGGCGGCGATCTGTCGCAGCACCCGCACCTGGGTGGCAGGCAGCACCAGGTCCTCCCAGCGGGCGCGGGGCTCGATCCGCTCGGCCAGGCCGTTCAGGGCGGGCCGGGCCTGGCGGCGGCACGCGTCCCACAGCCGCACCCCGGTGCCGTCCGGGTCCGCCGCCGTACCGTCGGCCGGCGGCGGAACCTGCCCGGCCACGGCGGCCACGGCGTCCGCGTCCAGGTCGAACTGACCGGCGGCCATGTCGATCCAGCGGTCCAGGCCCGCGGCGGCCGGGCCCAGAGCCTGCCGCCAGACGGTACGCAGTTCGTCCGCCGAGGCGCGGCCGACCGCCACCCGGACGGGACGGCGCGGCCCCGGCCCGTCCAACGGCTCACGTGCGGTCACCACCACGGGCGCCGCCAGCCGGCCCGCCAGGTCCAGCGCCGCCCGGCCGCACTCGGGCACCGCGTCGTCCACGTCGATGATCCAGCCGGTCCCGGCCAGGACCGACTCCCGTTCGCACAGCCGCGCCAGCCGGTCCCGCGCCACCGGGTCGGCCGGCAGATCCGCCGCCCGCAGACAGACCGGGCGCAGCCCCGCCGACCGGTACGCCGCAGCCGCGGTATGCCGCAGTCCGGCCCGCCGGCGACCGTGCACCAGCACCGGCACCGCCTCCGGCGCCCCTTCGGCCGACCAGATCGCCGCCACGGCCCGCGCCGCCTCCCGCAGCGCGGGGGACAGCGCCTCGGGCTCGGCCAACGGGGCGATGTACGGTTCGAGTTCGGGGTCGAGGTAGGAGACACCGACCAGCGCGTGCAGGATCCGTTCCTCGACGTACAGGGCGCTCGTCGTGGGGATGTCGGGATGGGCGAGCCGCAGCAGCGGTGTCCGGCGCAGCGGGCCCGCCGGGCTGAGGGCGTTCCACTGCGCCCCGGGCAGCTTGGCCAGGGCCAGGGCGAAGGTCGCATAGGTGCGCGAACCGTCGCCCTGCGCCTGCGCGCAGACGTGCGCGAAGGGCGTGTCGAGCGTGGGGCCCGCGGCGAGCAGCAGCACGTCCCGCTCGAACGGCGACAGGCCGAAGCCGTCCGCGATCCGGTCCAGCGCGGGCGGCTCGGACATGGCACGCCGCACCCGGTTGCGGGCGCTCTGGGCCTTCCGCAGCGGCGCGGGATCGTCGTCGTCGAGCCGGCAGCGCAGGGCCTCCAGGGCCGCGACCAGATAGCGGTGGTTGGCCGACAGCCAGGCATCGGTGGGTTCGGTGGGTTCGGTGGGTTCGGTGGGTTCGGTGGGTTCGGCGGGCCCGGTGGGCCCGGTGGGCTCGGTCATCGGCCGCTCAGCTTCCGCCGGTTGCGGCAGCGGCGGTCGACGGCTGCACCGTCACCACCCGGGTGACCACCGCCGGCGCCGGTGCGGCGGGGGGCTCCGGAGCGTCCAGCAGCACCACCGTCGCCTGGTAGGCGAGGGAGAGCCGGTAGGGGTTGTGGAAGAGCATCGACCACAGCTTGCTCATCTCCTCCACGTCCAGCGGCAGCAGGCTCGTGCGGACCACGTCCGGCTGCTGGTCCAGGTCCGTGTACTGCTGCCAGCCGGCCGGATCCGTCTGCGCCGCCTGCTGGACCACGTACCGCACCAGTTCGCGGCCGAGCACCGGATACGCGGCGAGCGCGGTGACCGCGAGCCCGAGCAGCCGCTGCGGTTCCAGCGCGGAGTCGTCGCCCGAGAAGGTCAGGAGGTAGTGCAGGTCGACCGCCTGCCTGGGGTGGTCCACCAGGGTGCCGTCGGCACGGCGGGTCGGCAGCGCGGACGCCGCCCAGGACGCGTTGGGGACGACCCGGTAGAGGTAGACGTTGATGCCGTGCAAGGTGTCGTCCGCCGCTGCCGCGAGGGTCTGCGGGCGCAGGGTGGTCACGGTGGCGTTCTCCACACCGCCGGGTCCGGCCGCCGCCAGCGACTCGCTCAGCAGCCGGCTGATCACGGCGGTGACCATCGCCACGGCGAGATGGTTGCTCATGCGCCGCTGCCCTGGTCGCGGCCGGCGAGGTAGTCGGCGAGCGACAGCGGCCGAGCGCCGTCGGCAGGGTCCTGGCGCGGTCCGGGGCCGGCGGGCCGGGCGGTGCCGGAAGGGGCGGGCCGGGCCGCGGTCCGCAGCTCGACCCGGCCGATGTTGACCGTGATGCGGGGCGCCGCGGTGGCCCGTTCCGGGTCCCCGGCACCGCCCGCCACAGTCCGCGGCGCGGGGAGGGCCTGCCGCAGCGCGGCGCGGACGACGGCCGCCGGGTCCGGTGGCGGGTCGGCCGGCTCTCCCGGTGGGCTCATGGGCCTGGAAACCGGGCGCGTGCCCCCGGCGGGCGGGGGAGCGGCCGCGCCGCCGTCCTTCCGGCCTGCGATCAGCGGGCCGTGTTCGCCGAGGGGCACGCCGGAGGCGGCGGTACCGGGCTCCTGTACGGGGCCGGTGGCGGCCGGTTCCGTACGCGGGGCGGTCTCGGCCGCGGTGGACCGTGCGGGGCTGGCGGACCCGGTGGACCCGGCGGCCCCGTGGGCGAAGGGGCCCCGCGGGCGCCCGCCCATGGCCGCGGGCGGCTCCTCGGGGACGTCGCGGTCCACGGCGGCCCGCACCGGAGGCGACGGCCGGACCGGCTGCTCTGGGCTCGGCCGGTGTGGTGTCTGCCGGGCTGTGGCCGGGCGTTGCCCGTCGGGGCGGGGTGTGGGCTGGGGGTACGCGGCGGCCTGCTTCGGGGGCGACGGCCGGACGGACTTCCCCGGGTCTGGCTGGTGTTCCGTCTGCCGGGCCGTGGCCGGGCGTTCCCCGTCCGGGCCGGGGGCGGGCGCGGGCTGCGCGGTGGCCCGGACGGCCTGCTCCTGCTGTCGCGGCGTCACGTCGCCGACGGGCGTGGGCGCGTCGGCGGCACGGGCCTCGCGGGCCGGGGCGACAGGTTCCGGCCGTCCCGGGACGGGGCGCTCGGCCCGCTGTTCCCGCCGTGGGGCAGGCACGGGTGCCGAGCCCGCGTCGGGCGGGCGCGCGTCCTGGCGTGCCCCGGCCGCCCGTGGGGGGCGGCCGTCCCCGGGTCCGGGCACGACACCCTCGAAACCGTCCTCGACCACGGGTTCGAACCGCGATCTCGGCCGCGGCTCCAGCACGGGCACGAGCCCGAGGGTGCGCTCGACGAGGCCGGTCAGCAGCCCGCTCATCCGGCGGCCAGTTCCAGGTACGCGGCGCGGCGCGCCGGGCTGAGGGCGAGCACGTCCGGCTCGGTCCAGCCGTAGGCGCGGGCCAGCACATGCACCTCGTGCAGCAGTGCCAGGGCCCGGGTCTGCACCTGTGCCCACAGCAGGGCGGGGACGTCCAGGGCCGCGACGGTCGACGCCGCGCACACCGGGCAGTCCACGGCAAGGGTCACCGCGGCGCCCGGCGAGGCCTCCTCCATCGCGGCCTCGATCACCGCCGCGGCCTCCTCGTCGATGCCGTCCGCGCCGTCCGGCAGACAGCGCGCGAGCAGCAGCCACCGGCCGGCCCGCGGATCGTCGGTGCCGGCCAGCGCCCTCAGGTCACCGGTGTCGGGCAACCGGAAGGCGATCCGGACGCCGGCGACCTCCACCTCCAGCGGCCGCGCCGGGTCGTACCGCGGCCCGCGGGGCAGGGCCGCCGGACGGACCGGTACGTCGAGCCGCTCGCCGCACCTTGCGCAGCGTACGCAGCCCCAGATGGTCGTGCCTGCCGTGAGCCGCTCCAGCGCCGTCGCCAACGTCGCGTCCCGCACGCCCAGTTCGGTGCGTTCGGCGTCCTCGCGCTCCAGCCCGGCGACCGCGGACAGCAGGGTCACGGCCCGGTCCAACGGGTCCTGGCGCAGCCCGCGTTCCCAGGCCGCGAGGGTCCACGACGGGTCCGTCGCGCGCACCGCCTGCCGCGTCATGTGCGTCACCCGCCGGGCGGGGTGAAGCCGGGCTCGGTCGGCTCCGGTACGTCGAGGTCGCGTTCCCAGCCCTCGTTCTCCAGCTTGAGGTGCTGGATGGCGACCGCGTTGGCGTTCGCGTCGAGCTCGGGCAGCGCCTGGTACTCCGAGACCCAGCAGCGGAACACCTTGTAGGCGAGGGCGAGTTGGCCGGCCTCGTTGTAGACCTCGATCACGATGTCCTTGCGGAAGTCGCGCAGGGAGACCTCGGAGCCGAGCCCGGAGCCGTGCGTCCAGACCTTGTTGGCCCATGTCTCGAAGTCCGTGTCGTGGGTGACGCCCCGCTCCAGCATGATGGCCTGGTACTCGGTCCTGCCCGGCGACTTGCGGCTGCTGCTGGGGTCTCCGCCGTCCCGGTGGGTGACCACCTCGGTGGTGCGGTTGAGCGCTCCGACCTTGCTGACACCCGCGACATAGCGGCCGTCCCAGCGCACCCGGAACTTGAAGTTCTTGTACGGATCGAAGCGCTGCGCGTTCACGCTGAACTGGGCCATGGTCTGCTCCTCGTGCCCGGTGCGGCCTACGCCTGGGCGATCTGCTGGATCTGCAGGATCACGAACTCCGCGGGGCGCAGCGGCGCGAAGCCGACGACGACGTTGACGCGCCCGAGGTTCACGTCGTCCGCCGTGGTGGTCTCGCGGTCGCACTTGACGAAGTAGGCGTCGCGGGCGGTGGTGCCCTGGAAGGCCCCCTGCCGGAACAGGCCCTGCATGAACGCCCCCAGGTTGAGCCGGATCTGCGCCCACAGCGGCTCGTCGTTGGGCTCGAAGACCGCCCACTGCGTGCCCCGGTACAGGCTCTCCTCGATGTGAAGGGCCAGCCGCCGCACGGGCAGGTACTTGTACTCGTCGGCCAGTTGGTCCGCGCCGCGCAGCGTCCGCGCGCCCCAGACCACCAGCCCGGCGCCGGGGAACGACCGCAGGCAGTTGACGCCCAGCGGATTGAGCTCGCCGGTCTCCGCGTCGGTGAGGCCGACCGCGAGATCGGCCGCGCCGGCGAGGGCGGCGTCCAGTCCGGCGGGAGCCTTCCACACTCCGCGCGAGGCGTCGGTACGGGCGATGACCCCGGCGATCGCCCCGCACGCGGGGAATGCGCCGAGCCGTCCGCCCGCCGCCGGGTCGGCCTGGAGGAGGCGGGGGTAGTACAGCGCCGCGTTGCGCGCGTCCGGGCCGGTGAGCTGGAGGCCGGACAGAGCCGTGGCGGCGGTCGCCACGGTCATCCCGCCCGGCGGGTCGACGATGAGCACCGCCCGGCGCCGTACGCAGTAGGCGAGCGCGGCCCGGTAGACGCCCGGCGGGGTGTCGCCCCCGGCGACCGGCGGCGGTATGCACAGCAGGTTGAACAGGTCGGCCTGGTCCAGGGCGTACAGTCCGCCGTGGGTGGCCTGCAGCGCGGGGGCGGTGTAGTCGTCCTCCGTCAGATCGCCGCCGTCCGTGCCGGCGTCGGCCTCGGCCACGGCCAGCGGCTGACCGGCCGTCGTCTCCCGGGGGCGCTGCGCGGGCAGGCCCGGTGTGTCGGACACGCGCACCAGCCGTGACTCGGCCTGCAGCACCTGGTCCAGCCGCCGGGCGCCGGCGGTGACGGTGACGTTGCGGATGGTCTCCTGCTGCCCGGTGGCGCCGTCCGTGACGACGAGGTCGAACAGTTCGTCGGCCGTCGTGCCGAGCCGCGTGGCCACCTCGGTCAGGTCCACTGTGCTGTCGTAGACCACCGCGGCGGTCAACTGGTTGGCCCACGAACCGGGTTCGGCGGCCACCAGCACCAGGTCCGGGCCGGTGTCGGCGGCGGTGGTGTCAGCGTTGGCAGTGGTGTCAGCGGCGGTGGCGTCGGCGGTGTCCTTGCCGCCCGGCGTCGCCGCCGGGCGGGTGAGACGGGCAGGGGTCGCCTTGACGGTGCCGGGAGTCACCCGGACCACCAGAGCCTGACCGCCGCCGTTGGCGAAGAAGTCGCGCACCGCGGAACTCACCGTGCTGTCCGGCGACAACCCGCCGAAGATCCGCTGGTAGTCGGCGAAGTTGTCGACGACCGTGGCCCGGTCCACCGGGCCGCGGCGGGTCCTGCCGAGGAACGCCGTGATGGAGGTCGCGACGCCGGTGATGGTCCGTACCCCGCCGGCGACCTCCTGGACGTAGACGCCGGGGTAGGGAGTGCTGGTGGTCACGGTGCTCCCCTCTCCGGGCCGCCGGCGCGATGGGCCGCGCGCGAAGGCCGGACGGTCAGGCGGCCGGTGGCTCGCCGGCGACGAGGCTATGGCCGCCCCCGTCACAGGACCGTCACATTCGTGGCACCGGCACCCTGAGCCTCGTTCGGCCTGTACTGAGGTGGCGCCCACCCATACATTTGTTGTGGATATCAACAAGTTCAGCGGGGGGAGCATGAGGGGGGAGCAAGTGACATCGCGCGTCGTGCCCAAGCAGGCGATGACCAAGCCCGGGCACCTGAAGCTGTTCGACGGTTTCCGGCTGGAGATAGGGGACGATCGGATTCATCTGGCCGACAGCGCCCAGCGGTTGCTGGCCTATCTGACCATCCAGGGGCCCTCGCCGCGAACGGTCGTCGCGGGCACTCTGTGGGGGGAGGTGTCCGAGGAGCGTGCGCTCGGCAGTCTCCGGACGACCGTGTGGCGGGTCAACCAGGTGGTTCCGGGACTGGTCAGCGGCGAGCACCGCCAACTGGCGCTGGCGAGCCTCATCAGCGCCGACGTGACCGAGTTCGCCCACCGGGTCACCGGCCGGCCGGCCGACTCCGGCGCCACGAGCCATGCCCTGCCGAATCTGCGGATCCGCGAGTTATTACCCGGATGGTGCGAGGACTGGGTGGTCTTCGAGCGGGACCGGCTGCGTCAACTCCACCTCCACGCACTGGAGGCAGCCGCCGGCGCGCTGTGCACGGGCGGAGAGTACGCGGCTGCCCTGGACTTGGCGTTCGCGGCCGTCCGCGGTGACCCGCTGCGGGAAAGCGCGCGGCGTGCCGTCATCCTGGTGCACTTGGCGGAGGGCAACCTCGTCGAGGCACACCGCGAGTATCAGCGCTTTCGCACCCTGCTGGTCGGCGAACTCGGCGTGGAGCCCTCCGGCCGCCTCACCGGTCTGGTGACGGGGCGGAACGGCGACCGGCCGTACGGTGTTCCGGCACCGACCGCTCCCGTACCGCTGTTCGATCACCCCGGGGGAGGTGAGAGCGGCAGCGTCGTGCGGGGCCGGCCCGGCGAAGCAGGCCCGTTGCCCGCTGAACTCGGCAGAGGTCTGCCCACGGCGGGTCTCCGCCTGAACGGCATGCAGACACGCCCCTGACGGCGCGCCGGGGCAGCCTCCAGGCTGCCCCTTCCACCACCGGCCAGGAGCAGGACCGAAGTTGACGCGCCCCGAGGAGATGTGCTCGGCGTCGAGGTCTGCTCCATCACCAGGAGGCCGGCCGGGCCGGTCCAAAGCGGTCTTCGACGGACAGATCAGGTTCGTCGACATCCCGGAACCGCAGCCGGCCCTCGCAGCAGGGGAGCTCGAACCAGGTCCGGGGCTCAGGTAACGAGGGGCTATGGAGCGTTCTTCTGGGAAGTGGGCGGGATTCGCGTTGCGCGGGGCCCGCATCGGGAGTGTTTGTACGTCAACCCACCTGAGAACTCCGAGAGGTCCAGTCCTTGCTCAGCAGAATCACAGACCGTAACCGCGACGAACAGGGTCGCGATGCGCACACCGGGACGTTATCGGCGGGCGACGGCTCCGGCATGCCGGCGCGGCTCAAGGGCGTGTACAAGACGTACGGCCGCGGCGACAACACGGTACGGGCGCTCGACGGGGTGGACGTCGGCTTCGAGGCGGGCACCTTCACCGCCGTCATGGGGCCTTCCGGCTCGGGCAAGTCGACGCTGCTGCAGTGCGCGGCGGGCCTCGACCGGGTCGACGCGGGCGAGATCCTGCTGGACGGCGCGCCCTTGCACCGGCTCTCCGAGCGGGCTCTGACCGAGTTGCGCCGCGAGCACATGGGCTTCGTCTTCCAGTCCTTCAACCTGATCCCGGCGCTGACGGCCCGGCAGAACATCGAGCTGCCGCTCCGCCTGGCCGGGCGCCCGATCGATCCGGCGGCCATCGACAAGGGGCTGGCCGAGGTCGGTCTCGCCGAGCGCGGCGAGCACCGGCCCGCCGAACTGTCGGGTGGCCAGCAGCAGCGCGTCGCGATCGCGCGGGCGCTGGTGACCAGGCCCAAGGTGATCTTCGCGGACGAACCGACCGGTGCGCTGGACTCGGGTACCGCGCGTGAGGTCCTGGCGCTGCTGCGCGGCGTCGTCGAGCAGCACGGGCAGACGGTGGTCATGGTCACGCACGACCCGGTGGCCGCCTCGTACTCCCAGCGGGTCGTCTTCCTCGCCGACGGCAGGGTGACCGGTGAGCTGTTCGAGCCGACGGCCGAGACCGTGGCCCTGCGGATGGCCGCGCTGGAGCCGGGCGAGAGCGGGACGAAGCCGTGCTGAGCATCGCCGCAGCCACCCTCCGGCACCGTCTGACGGGCTTCGTGGGCGCCTTCCTCGCCCTCGCCCTGGGCACGACGATGATCGGCATGATGACGCTGACCCTGGCGGCCACCTTCGGCACTCCGCATCCGGGGCCGCAGCGGTTCAGGGAAGCCTCGACCGTCGTCACACCGGAGGGCTTCGAGGGGCGCCCGATGAAGGCCCCCGCGGTGCTGTCCGCCGACGTCGTGACCAAGGTGACGGCGGCCGGGAAGGCCACCGCCGACCGCAGCTTCCCGGTACGGCTGAGCGTCGGCTCCGGGGGGACGACCGGCCACCCCTGGACCTCGGCCGCCTTCGCGGGCTACCACCTCCTGGCCGGGCGCGCGCCCAGGGCCGCGGACGAGATCGTCGTCGCGGGCGGCGCCAAGTCTCTGACAGGGCGTCAGGTCAGGGCCGTCACGGCCGACGGCGCCGGCCTCTACCGGGTGGTGGGGGTCACCGACGCGCTCTGGTTCGAGAGCGCGGTCTTCTTCAGCAGCGCCGAGGCGGCGCACCTGTCGCCCGGCGTCGACGCACTCGTCACCGACCAGCAGGCGAGCCGGGTGTCCACCCTGGTGGGCGACCGGGCCCTGGTCCTCGGCGGCGACGACCTGAAGCGGATCGACCCCGACGACACCGGCGGCGCCGAGGCACTGGCCAACGCCCAGGCGATGGCAGGCAGTACGACCGGACTCGCGGTGTGCGTCGCGGTGTTCGTCGTCATCGCGACCTTCGCCTTCGCCACCGAACAGCGTCGCCGCGAACTGGCGCTGCTGCGGCTGGTGGGTGCCGCGCCGCGGCAGGTGCGGCGCATGGTGCTCGGCGAGGCGCTGCTGATCGGCCTGGCGGCGGCCGCCGTCGGCTGCCTCCTCGCCCCGCTGTGCACCGTGCCGCTGCGTTCCTGGATGCTCGGCCACGACGTCGCCCCGTCCTGGTTCACCATCCCCTTCGACCCGCTGCCGCTGCTGATCTCCTTCGTCGTCGGCGTGGCCGCGGCGCTGCTCGGCTCGGCCGCCACCCTCGTCCGGGTCTCGCTGATCCGGCCCGTCGAGGTGCTGCGCGAGAGCGTGGTGGAGCGTCGCGGGATGACGCCGTTCCGCTGGCTGCTCGGGACCGGGATGCTGATCGGCGCGGTCGTCGCGGGGATCGTGATCTCCCGGACCTCGCCGTATCTGGCGGCCAGTGCCCGCCGGTACGAGGCGGTGCCGGTCCTCTACGTCGGCGCGGTCACCCTCCTGGCACCGGTCCTGCTGCGACCGGTCACCCGGCTGCTGACCGGCCCGCTGCGCGGCTCGGCCAAGGCCGGACCGCTGCTGGTGCGCGAGAACATCCTCACCTCCCGGCGGCGTACGGCCGCCACGGTGGCGCCGATCGTGGTGGCCGTCGGGCTGGTCGGTGCCCTGCTGACGATGCAGAAGTCCGGTGACGCCGCGGTCCTGGTCCGCCAGCGGCAGGAGATCCAGGCGGCGGACGTCGTCGTGCCCGGCGGTTCCGGGATCGACGCCCGCACGCTGGCACGGCTGACGGCCGTGCCAGGGGTCCGGGTCACCCCCGTCGCTTCGATGAACATCCGGATCGGTACCGCCAAGGGCGAGGAGATCGACTCGCTGACCACCGACGCCGTACCCGCGACGGCGCTGGGCAGCACCGTCACACCGCCCGTGGTCTCCGGTTCGCTCGCCTCGCCGCCGGAGAACTTCCTCGTCATCGACGAGCACGCGGCCCGGTCCGACGGCCTGTCGGCCGGGGACCACGTGATCACACTGCTGCCGACCGGCGAGAAGGTCCCCACCGTCATCGCGGCGGTCGTCGCGCGCGGTCTGACCGGCGACGACACCTATGTGTCCGCGTCACTGACCGGCGCGGTGCCGCCGAACCAGGTCTACCTCGACTCGACGGCGGGCGCCGGCCGGCCGCTCGACGAGCAGCGGACGGCCGCGGTGAACCGGGCGCTGTCCGGCTCCGACGCCCGCCTCCTGACCCACGACGCCTACCTGGAGGCCCAGCACGAGCACGCCGCCCAGCAGACGAACAACGCCGCGGTGGTCATCCTGGGGATCGCCCTGGCCTATGCGCTGATCGCGGTCGCCAACACCCTGATCATGGCGATGGCCGGGCGTCGGCGGGAGTTCGCCCTGCTCGGGCTGGCCGGCGCGGTGCGCGGTCAGATCCTGAAGGTCGCCGCCGCCGAGTCCGCCGTGGCGGTGGTCGTCGGCACCGCGCTCGCCGCCGTGGCGACCGCACTCGCCGCGGTGTCCCAGCATGTCTCGCTGAGCAGACTCGTGGCGGGCGCGCCGACGGTGATCCCTTGGGCGCAGGTCCTGGGGACCGTCGCGCTCTGCGCCGTCGTCACCGTCGTCACCGCGTCCGGGGCGACCGGACGGGAGACCCGCCGACGGGCGATCGAAGTCGCGGGCATCCGCGAATAGAACCCGGCCGGGACCACACGCGAGCCGTGGACGGCCGCCGGAGGAGGACGAAGTGTGCCGCTCCCGCCGGAACGAGCCCGGCCGACTGAAGCACGTAGTCGGCTGAAGCACGTATCGGAGCGGGAGCGGCACATGGCCGCCGCCCCCCTTGACTCTCAAGTCGCTTGAGATCCCATAGTGACGGGTGTGAACGAGCTCTACTCCATAGGGGACGTCGCCCGCCGCACCGGCCTGAGCGTGAGCGCGATCAGGTTCTACGCCGACGAGGGCGTCGTCACGCCCACCGGCCTCACCGACGGCGGCTTCCGGCGGTACGACGTGCACGCCATCGCCCGGCTCGAACTCGTGCGCACCCTGCGCGACCTGGGGGCCGGCCTGGACGACATCCGCCGGGTGCTGGCCGCGGAAACCACCCTGCACGACCTGGCCGTCACGCATCTGCGCCTGGTCGAGGACCGGTTGCGGCAGTTCCGGGCCCGCCGCGCCGTGCTGCGGACCATCGTGCGGCAACACACCACAACGGAACAGGTGAGCCTGATGCACAAGCTCGTGTCGATGTCCGACGACGACCGTGACCGGCTCATCGACCGGTTCTGGGACTTCGTCACCGACGGACTGGAGGTCCACCCCGGCTACGTCGAGCGGCTGCGCAGCGGACGGCCGCACCTGCCCGAGGAGCCGTCCACCGAGCAGCTGGAGGCCTGGATCGACCTCGCCGAGATCGTGCAGGACGAGGAGTTCCGCACGACGCTGCGGGACTTCTTCCACCGCACCTTCGCCACCGAGCAGGGCAAGCTGATCGCCTCACCGGAGATCATGGACCGTATCGAGAGACACCGGAAACTCCGCCTGGAGGCACAGGCCGCCCAGCAGGCCGGCGTGCCCGCGGATTCGCCGCAGGCCCGGGACATCGCCGAGCGGGTGGCCGCCGACTCGGCCGAACTGGCCGCCGCCCTGACCGGGGAGTACGACGTCGACAGGGCCCGGCGCAGCATCGTCGAGTTCGACCCGGACGGCCGGGCGGCGCAGTGGGCGGCCACGTCGGCCGGCCTGAAGCTGCTGACCAGGTACCACTCCCTGGTGGCGACGATCAACGGCACGCCCCAGCCGGACCCGGACCGGGCGGCCGCAACCCGTGAGTGGACGGCCGCCGCCCTGCGCCGGGACGCGTAGCGCGCCGTGCACGATGGGCGGACCACCAGGCCGGCGAGGCCTCAGTCCCGGCCGAGAGCGGTGCACACGCACGCCCTGTTGCCTTCGGGGTCGGCGAGCACGGTGAACGACGGATCCGTGTCGTCGACCAGGGTGCCCCCGGCGGCGAGGGCGAGCGCGATGCGCTCCGGCGCCGCCTCCGGCGCGAGCCAGAGGTCGATGTGCCAGCGCTGACGCGGAGTCGGGTGGGCGTCGGTCCGCTGGAACCACGTAGCGGGCACCCGGTTCGTGGCATCGAAGACGGTGTCGATCACGGGGGTGTTGTCCGGGTCCCCGGTCAGCAGCGCGGCCCAGAACGGCCCCAGCGCGGCATCCGCGGCGGTGTCGACGCAGAGCTCGATCTGCGTGACCTCGCCGGGGACGGCGGTCAGGCCGTGCTCCTTCGCCAGCCGGGTGATGACGCGAGCCCGGTCGAGGTCGCCTGCCGTCACCCCGCGCCGGCCGCTCTCCGGGTCCACGCTGTACAGGGTGATGTCGATGTGCCCGGGTCCGAGACGGAGCTCCGGGATGTCGTACCGGGAAGCGGCCGCCTCACGGGCGACGGCCGCCGCGAACTCGGCGCCGCCGACACCGTCCGCGACCCGGTAGCGGGCCACGAGAGGCTGGGCGAGCCTGCGCCAGTCACCGAGCTCGTCCGCGATCGCCCTGAGGATGTCCGGGTTTCCGATGGCGTCCATGCGGGTGATGATGCCAGGGCCCTGGCGATGCGCGGCGGGGACGACGTCGTCGGGTCGCGTTTCACCGAGGGGCGGTTCCCGTCGTCAACGCGGTCCCGGCGGCGGCCATGACCGTACGGGCCTGCAGCTCGGCCTGATCGCGCACCGGTACCCAGCGCAGCCGCAGGGCCTGCTCGAAGTCCGCGCACCAGGCGGTGAAGAGTTCGTCGAGATCCCGGTACAGCCCCGGGGCGGCGATGTCGTCCGCCGCGGCCAGCAGCCGTAGCAACAAGCCCGCGGCGCGCAGCGGTTGGCGGCGGGCCACGATGTCCAGGGCACAGACCTGGGCCCTCGTCAGACGCCGGGGACCGTCGGCCGCCTGCCGGGCGAGCGGCTCCCAGGAGTCGGCGACCAGGTCGTACAGACCGTCGGCCATCCACTCCAGCACGCGTCCGGGCGGGCTGTCCGCGGCCGGCGGCAGGAAGGTGCGTGCCTTGTCGAGGACGGCGGTCACCTGCTGTCCGCCGTCCCGCACCAGCCCGGCCAGGTCGCGCAGCGCGCCGGCGGCGTCCGGGTGCGGGGACGGGTCGGCGGCCAGGCCGCTCGCCCACATGGGCACTTCGACGATCGCGGTGACACCGCCGTACCGCTGGGGCGCACACCAGGTGGACCGGCCGATGTTCTCGGACCCGGCCGCCAGCCGGCCGGTGCTGTCCGGCGGCGGCAGGACGTAGACCCCGGGGCCGGGGTTCTCCCAGTACAGGGCGTCGAACGTGCCGCGCTGGACCGGGATGCCGAGCTCCGCGGCGGACGCCCGGAAAGAAAGCCCGAGTCCGGGGAGGTCGCGGGTCAACTGGACCCAGCTGCCGCCCGCTTCGACACCGTGCAGGGAGCACTGCAGAACCGGCCTGAGTTCGTCGATCACATCGAACAGGGCCTGCGTCTCCGGGAGTTGCGCCGACTCGATCGGCGCCCACTCCGGCTGCTCCGCCGCGACCGGTCGGTAGGCGCTGCGGTAGTAGGCGTCCAGGGTGTGGCCGGGGCCGGCCGTCGCCTTCTCGATCCCCCGGCTCAGTGCGGCGCCGTCCGGATCCAGGCAGAGGACGATGTCCCAGGTGACGAGAGCGGGGTCGGTCGCCGGGGACGGGTGGTCGCCGTGTGCCAGCCGCTCCGCCAGGGCGAGCGCGGTCGCGCCGCCGACCGGTTCGTCGGGATGCGGCCGGGCCACCACCAGGACGTGGCGCGGCCCGTGTCCGACGGACAGCAACTCGATCGGACGGCCCGCACGGGAGGTGCCGACCCGGCGCAGTCGGCAGGCCCCCGGGAACCGGGAGACCAACCGCCGTGCCGAGTCGGTGACTTCCGTGACCGTGGGATAACGGTCCATCATCCGCGTCTGGTCAGGCGCCGCCGTTGCCACCGCTTTCGCCGGTGGTCTCCTTCTTGTCCAACGGCCGGATCTCGATCTTGTTCGCCATGCCGTGTCCTTCCGTCGCCGGTTGGGGCGTGCCGTGTTCGAGGTGCTCTTGCCAGAGTTGGCTCGGCCGACAACTCTTGTCAACGTCCGCTTTTGTTCGGGTAGTTGGGGCTCACGAGATTGGCGTGAAGATGACGGTGCCCGCGATGCGGCGGCCTCGGATCAAGCCGGAACACCGGGCCTACCGGACCGTCGACGGCCATGTACGGATCGGGAGCGTCGTGCACGGCATCGGCGCCGAGGTCCTGGACCCCGACGGCTGGGTGTGGACGCTCGTCGAGGCCATGGACGGTACGCGAAGCCCCGCGGACATCGTCACCGAGGTGTCCCGCCACCACCCGGGGCTGTCGCTGCCGGACCCGGACATCGTCCAGGCGATCACGGACCTGACCACGGCCGGGTACGTGGAGGACGCCGGAGCCGAGCCGCCGGCCGAGCTGTCCGGACGGGAACGCGAGCGGTACGGCAGGGGCATGACCCTGCTGCGCTGGATGGACCTCGGGCCGAGGCAGAGCGCGTGGGAGCCGCAACTGCGGCTGCGCCGCGCCCGGGTCCTGCTGATCGGTGTCGGCGGTACCGGCGGAACCGCCGCACGGGACCTGGTGGCCTCCGGGGTCGGACGGCTGCACTGCGTCGAACCGGACGTCGTCGAACTGTCCAACCTCAACCGCCAGACCCTCTTCCGCGAGCGCGACCTCGGTACGCCGAAGATCGACGCGGCACTGACGGCGCTGCGCGCCCTGAACTCGGACACGACGGTCACCGGCGAACGCCGCGAGGTACACGGCCCGGCGGACCTCGAAGACCTGCTGACCGGTGGTGCCGGCGGTTCCGGCGGTCTTGGCGGTTCCGGTGCTTCCGGTGGTGCTGGTGGTTCCGGTGCTTCCGGTGGTGCTGGTGGTTCCGGCGGTCTTGGCGGCCTCCGTGGTCCGGGCGGTCGGGGCGGTCCGGGTGTTCCCGGTAGCCCCGGCGGTACCGGTAGCCCCGGCGGTACCGGTAGCCCCGGCGGTACCGGTAGCCCCGGCGGTACCGGCACCCCCGGCGGTTCCGGCACCCCCGGCGGTACCGGCACCCCCGGCGGTACCGGTACCGCTTCGCGGTACGACGCACTCCTCCTCGCCGCCGACCGTCCCGCCGTGATCCGCAGATGGGCCAACCAGGTCTGTCTCGCCTCCGGCACACCGTGGGCCGAGGCCGGTTATCGCGGGCCCCTGGTGAGTGTCGGGGTCTTCGCGCCCGGCCGGGGCGCGTGCTGGGAGTGTCTGCGCAGCGCCGAGGACGAGCGCCGCGATCTGCGGCTCGCGCCCGGCCAGGACGAGGAGGTCGCCTCGCCGCGCATGCCGTGGAATCCGGTCAACGCCGTGACCGCGGGCCTGTCCGGCAGCCTGCTGGCCCACGCGGCACTGATGCTGCTGTGCGGGATCCCCCGGATCGACCCCGGATACCGGTTCGGCCTCAACCTCATGATGCCCGGCGACCCGGTCATGCAACGCGCCGAGCGCCGCTCCGACTGCCCGGCATGCGGCGCGGCAGCGGCGGCGAGCCCGGCCCCGCAGCACCCCTCGGCCCTCCCGGATTCCTCGGCCCTCCCGGACCCCTCGTGACGGACACCGCCGCGGAGGGCGTCCCCCGGATCGAGCCGTCGACGCGCGTCCTGCTGCACGACCTCGGTGTACGGCGTGACCGGGACGAGTGGATCGTGGGCCGTATGGCCACCCGGACCTTCGTCGCCCTGCCGGCGGCCGGGGCCCGTGCCGTGGAACTCCTGGGCGAGGGGCTGAGCGTGGGCCGTACCGCGGAGATCCTGCACGCCGAGACCGGTGAGGAACTCGACATCCCGGACTTCGTCAGGGACCTGGCGGCTCTGGGGTTCGTGGCGCGGATCGGGGACCACCCGGTTCCGGACCCCGAACCACCGCGCGCGTCCCTCCCACGGCTGCGCCCCCACCACGTCCGGTACGCCCTGCACCCGGCGCTGCCCGTCCTCGTCGGGGCGCTGCTGCTGGCCGCCGTTGCGGTCCTCCTCCGCCGCCCCGACCTGCTCCCGGGCTACCGCGACCTGCTGTGGAGCCCGCACGGCAGCCTGGTCCTGCTCACCGGGGCGGCGGCCGGCTGGACGCTGCTGCTGGCCCATGAGCTGGCGCACCTGGTCACCGCCCGGGCGGCCGGCGTCCCGGGAAAGATGCGGCTGGGCACCCGGCTGCAGTTCCTGGTCATGCAGACGGACATCAGCGGCATCGAACTGGCCCCCCGCCGCCACCGGTTGACGGCCTACCTCGCCGGCATCGCGCTCAACCTGTCCGTCGCGTCGGCCCTGCTCCTGGCCCTCGCCGGCACGGACACCGGGACGACGGCCCACCGGATCCTGGCCGCGGCCCTGCTGCTGGCGCTGCTGCCGTTGCCCTTCCAGTTCATGGTGTTCACCCGCACCGACCTGTACTTCGTCCTCCAGGACCTCACCGGCTGCCGGAACCTGTACGGCGACGGACTCGCCTACGCCCGTTACGTGTTCCGCAGGACGACGCGGCCGCCGGGCCGCCGGGGCGGGGCCGCCGACCCCAGCACCCGGCTGCCCCCGCACGAGCGCCGGGCCGTCCGTCTCTACAGCGTCGTCCTCGTGGCCGGCACGGTGGTCTGTCTGGCCTTCATGGCCGCCGTCACCCTCCCCGCCGACATCACCCTGCTGGTCCGCGCCGCCCGCGGCCTGGGACCGGGCCACGGCCCCGCCCGCGTCGCCGACTCGGCCGCGGTGCTGGTCACCCTGGGCGGGGTCAACGTCCTGTGGCTGGTGACCCGGTGGCGCAACCGCCGCTCGCGCCGCGCGGGCCGGTCCACGGCAACGGGCTGAAGCCGCCTCGGGCATGCCGCCTGAACTCGTGAAATCCACGTAACCACCGCTGTGTAGGCTCTGCGCGGCACAGCGCCGGTCGGGTCGAGAGGACAGTAATGAGTTACGCGGAGAGATACCTCGCGGATGACGAGGAGCTGGTGTACGCCACACGCCAGCACTGGACGGAACTGTTCACGGAGTTCGTCCTGTTGGTCCTGGTCTGGCTGGTGGCCGGCGCGCTGTTCTGGCTGCTGGACTTCGGCGCCGTCGCCGACTACGTGGTGGCCGGGCTCGCGGTGATCGCCTCGCTCTGGCTCTGGCTCATACCCCTGCTCGCCTGGCGCGGCACCGTGTACCTCGTGACCTCGAAGCGGATCTACCGGCGCAGCGGCTTCCTGACCAGGACGGAGCACAGCATTCCGCTGTCGCGGATCAACGACGTGTCGTTCAGGGCCACTCTGTGGGAGCGCATCCTGCACGAGGGCACCGTCTCCATCCAGTCCGCCTCCGAGCACGGTCTGCTCACCCTCAAGCACGTCCCCGACCCCGAGCACCTCAACGAGATCATCAACCAGGCCATGGACGTGGAGGAGCACCGCGCCCAGTAGCGGGCGCCCCTGCGGTCAGTCGTAGTGCAGGAAACGCGGCCACAGGACGTGCCACGGTCGCACCGGGCCGTGGCACAGGTAGACGGCGCGGCCCTGTTCCTCGCTGTCGATGCGGTAGCCGCTGTCCAGCCGGCCCTCGGCACGGCAGTCGGCGAACTGGGCGGAAAGCCAGGCCCGGTCGTCGATGCCGACGACGACGGCCGTCCGGGCGGAGTCGGGCGGGGTGCCCAGGGTGCGCAGGGCGTTCTGGCCGCTGTACAGGACCTGCCGGGGAACGCCGTGGGCGGCGCCGTAGCGGTCGAGGGCGCCGTACTCGCCGTAGTTGCCGGTGATGACGATCGCGCCGGGGCGGTAGACGGCGGCGATCTGGGCGACGTAGCGCGGCCAGCCGATCTCGTCCCCGAGTCCCTGGTCGGCCTCGGCGAGGTGCAGCTTCTCCTGGCTGTGGAGGGAGAGCACCGGCAGGGCGAACGCCACCGAGGTCACCAGGTTCAGTACGAGGAGGAGCGCGAACAGCGCCCGGCTGTGCCGTCGTTCGGCCAGCGCCCGCGCCACCGGCACGGAACCCACCGCGTACAGCACCAGCACCATGCCCATGGCGTAGTAGGGCTGTGCGGCGATGGCGCAGAGCAGCACCAGCAGCAGGAGATAGCCGACGCCGAAGGCGCGCACGGCCCGCAGTTCCGCATCGCGCAGCACCCGCACCAGGCCCACCACGGCGATGTACGACAGGGGCGGTCCGACCGTGAGGAAGAAGAACGGGACGTTCAGCACGCCGCCCAGGGCCCCCTTGTCCGAGCGGAGCGCGCCGGCCATGGTCAGCACCGGGAAGTGATGGGTGACCTGGTAGACGAGGTTCGGTACGCCGATCAGCGCGGCCAGCCCCGTCCCCGCCCACGGCCACCACGAGCGCAGCACCCGGCGCGGTCCCACCGCCAGCAGACCGGCGCCCAGCGCGGCCAGGAGCAGCAGCACCAGCAGCTTGTTGTAGAGGCCCACTCCGACCACCGCGCCGACGGCGAGCCACCACCGCGGCTGGTCACGCAGCAGCGCCCGGAAGGCGAACAGGGCGACGGCCAGCCATATGACCATGTCCAGCGACGTGGTCACGAACAGATGCCCGAAGGTCAGCACGAGCGTCCCCGAGGCGCCGGCGGCCGCCAGCGTCTGGGCGCCACGGCCGCCGCCGGTCTCCCGGGCGACCAGCGCGCACAGGTACGCCACCGCGCCCGCCGCCAGGACGGCGGGCACCCGCAGACCGCGCACGGTGTCCCCGAACACGGCGATCGACGCGCGGGTGAGCAGCGGCGTGCCGGGCGGCTGGTCGATGTATCCCCAGGCGGGATGGCGGCCCAGCACCCGGAAGTACAACTCGTCCCGGTGATAGCCGTACCGCGAGGCGAAGATCAGCAGCAACGCCATCACCGCGAGCGCCACCACCGAGACCGGGAGCCAGGCGAAGCCACGACGCTGCGGGCCGGAGTCCGTCACGGCGAGAACCTAGCCGCGCACCCCACGGGTACGGAAGCCGTATGCCGCAAGTGGTATGACGCTACGTCAATTCCGGCATCCGGCACCGGGTTTCAGCGGACGTCGACGTAGTCGGTGACCCTCGCGCTCCTGAGGTAGTGGTCTCCGGTCTCGCGGCTGACGGCGAGGGCGTAGGTGCCGTCCTGTTTGGCGGCCACGATGCCGACGAGGTGGCCGTTCTTGTCGGTGTCCAGTTCGCAGACGTAGTGGTAGGTGCTGGAGCCGCGGGGCTTGAAGTAGAGGGTGGGCCAGCCGCCGTCGTAGAGCGGCTTCCAGGTGCTGCCCTTCTTGTACTGGACGGTGCCGCCGAAGTTGATCGGCTGTCCCCTGCGGACCGGGTTCGGGGAGGCGTGGAAGCCGGTGATGCGGGTGGTGTAGCGGTAGAGGTGCACGGGCTTGGTGGTGCTGGTGCCCAGATCGGGGTTGCCGTCGAAGCGGGCTCGCCAGTAGGCGTCGGTGTCCGGGGCGGTGAGGGTGCGGGCGAACGTCTCCTCGAACAGCGGCTTGTTGTAGCGGATCGGGAGGGGAACGGCGGTGGCGTTCTTCCAGCCGGTCCTGCCGTCCTTGGAGTACTGCAGGGTGACGGTGGGCTTGGCGGGCCATTTCGCGCGCGCGTCTTCGTAGTAGACGTGGCCGGAGACCTTCAGGGAGCCGCCGTCGGTGAGGTCCGCGCTCATGTCGGTGTGGGTGGTGTACGCGACGTGCAGGCTGAAGGGTTGGGTGGCGACCTGCTGGAAGGGCATGTAGTCGGTGCCGGCGAAGAGTTCGGCGTTCGGAGCGGGGCTCTCCGAGGAGACGCGCAGGGTGTAGTCGCCCCGGCTGTCGGTGGTTGTCTGCCCGGCCACCACCGGGGAGTCCTCAAGGGTGATCGCGGTGTTCGGCAGCGGCTGCCAGCCGGCGGTGGTCTGGATCTCGGCGTGGCCGGTGACGGTGCCGGTGGCGCCCTGTTTCAGGTTCAGGGCGTGTGTGCTGGCGGAGAAGCGGACCGGTGCCTGGGTGGTGTGCAGCCACTGGTCGGGGTACGTCGACAGGTCGATCGCCCCCGGGTAGCTGCTGGAGGCCTGGGGTGCGACGAACAGCCGGAAGGACGTCTCGGTGGGGACGTAGGCGGCGGTGAAGCGGCCGTCGGGGCCGGCGGTCGCGGTCACGGTCGTCCGGCCGAGTCCGGTGTCGGCGACGACGTCGACGGGGGTGCCGTCGGCGGGAGTCGGGGTGTCGGGGGTGCGGGGGTCCTGGGCGACGACGGTGCCGCTGACGGAGACCTGCTGGTGGAGGTAGTCCGGCACGCTCGGGGTGGCGGTGAGACCGGAGATCGTGAGGATGGTCCGGTACCGCAGGGGGTCGGGGGAGAGGGCGCCGGTGACGGTGGCGCCGGAGGCGTCCTGGAGGTCGACGGTGACCCGGTAGTCACCGAGGTCCGCCAGGTGGACCGGCGCCCGCCAGGTACCGGACGTCGCGTCCTGTCCTGAGTACTGGGTGAAGTCCTCGGTCGATCCGGCCTCTTGGGCTCCGTCCGGTGAGTCCAGCGGATAGAAGTGAGCCGTGATGCGGGTGATCGGGCTGTCGGAGTGCGCTGTCACGAAGACCAGCCCCGGCTCGTTCCAGCCGTTGGCGTCGGACAGGACGGGACCGCCCGCGGTGCCGTCCGCCTGCGCCGGGGCGAGGCCCGTGAACAGGGAGGCGGACAGCGCGGTCGCCGTGGCCGCCGCCAGGAAGGTGCTGCGTCTCATGATGATCCCCCCGGAGAATCGGTCGACTGCGAGCGGGACTCCGGGGAGCGGGCGGCAGGGCCGCGTCCGGTCCGGAACCCGCGGGTCCCCACCCGCACGCTCACATGATCGAGCACTGTAACGACGCGCTCCGGCAGGCCGGCGCGCGGGTGGGCCGTTCGATCACGCCGACGGCTCCTCGAACGCCGGTCGGCACCTCGCCGGACTCGGTCGGCGGCTGCTCGAACGCCGGTCGGTGGCCGGCGCGTGTGGTGGGAGGATGCGGGGACGGCGAGGGAGGGGCGGGGAGCGTGGGGCGGGCGGAGCGGGACGTGGTCGCGAGGGCGGCGCGGCTGCACCAGGCGGCTCGGAACGTGGTCGGCGACCACGGCGGGGCCGTCGAGGCGGTACGGGCGGTCCTGACGCCGATCCACGACACCGCGGTGCGGCGGGAACTCGACGCCATCCCGGTCGCCCGGCTGCAGGACGTCACCGAGGGACGGCTGCGGCTGGGCAGCGTCGAGCAGAGCGGACTGCGGACCGTGGGCGCCGTGCTCGCGGCGGGCCCCTATCGGCTGCGGCAGATCCCCGGCGTCGGACAGCGCACCGTCGACCAGATGCTCGCCGCCGCCCGCAGGCTCTCCGACGCCGCGCACGAGACCGTCGCCGTCCATATCGACGTGGACCGGCCCGAACCGAGCACCACCGCCCTCGTCACGGCGCTGCACGTCCTGGTGGAGGCCGGCCCGGACGCCCGGCGCGCCGTCGACCGGGCCGCCACGCTGTCACAACGGCTGGAGCCGCTGCTCGCCGACGCACGGCCCGCCGCCGGGCGGTTCCGGATGCTCCTCGCGGGCCGGGAGAAGAAGGCCCGCGCGCTGACGGCGGTGGCCGGACTGCGCACGCTGGTGGAGGAGGCGGAGCGGGCGCTGCTGCCCGAACTGTTCGCCCAGGCCTCGGTGGACCTGCTCCGGGGACCGTCGTCCGACCTGGCCGCCTGGGCGGACTTCGAACTCCGCTCCGCCGACTACTACAGCCTGCTCGCGGAGATCTCCGGTGCGGCACCCGACGCTGCCGCCGCCGAGGGCTTCCTGCCGGACGAGATCGCCGAACGGGTCCGGTCCCAGCACCTCGACGACTCGCACCGGCGGGTCTCCCTGCGCGGCTACCAGGCGTTCGGCGCGCGGTTCGCCCTCGCACAGCGCCAGGTGATCCTCGGCGACGAGATGGGGCTCGGGAAGACCATCCAGGCGATCGCCGTGCTGGCCCACCTGGCCGCCGAGGGGCAGAGCCACTTCATGGTCGTGTGCCCGGCGAGCGTCCTCGTGAACTGGACCCGGGAGATCGAGGCCCGCAGTGCCCTGCGCGTCCTGCTGCTGCACGGCCCCGACCGGCGTGACGCGTTCGCCGACTGGAAGGGACGGGGCGGGGTCGGGGTGACCACGTTCGACGCCCTGCGCGGCTTTCCCGCACCGGGCGGCGGCGAGGTCGGCCTGTTCGTGGTCGACGAGGCGCACTCCGTGAAGAACCCCAAGGCCAAGCGGTCCCAGGCGGTCGCCGAGTGGGCGGAGGGCTGTGAGCGCACCCTCTTCATGACCGGCACCCCGATGGAGAACCGGGTCGCGGAGTTCCGCAACCTGGTCGGGATGCTCGACCGGGGTGTCGCGGAGTCCCTGGACGACGGGGACGCGCTGGCCGGCTCGGTCGCCTTCCGCAAGGCCGTCGCCCCCGTCTATCTGCGGCGCAACCAGCAGGACGTGCTGACGGAGCTCCCCAGCCTCCAGCACACCGACGAGTGGGAGGAGCTGAGCGCGTCGGACGAGGAGGCGTACCGGGAGGCCGTGCGGGCCGGCAACTTCATGGCGATGCGCCGGGCCGCGTATCTGCGCCCGGAGAAGTCGGCCAAGCTGGAGCGGCTGCGGGAGATCGTCGAGGAGGCCGGCGAGAACGGGCAGAAGACCGTGGTCTTCTCCAACTTCAAGGACGTCCTGCGCGTGGTCGAGGAGGCACTCGACGGCGGCACCGCGGTCTTCGGCCCGCTCACCGGTGGCGTTCCGGCGGCACGTCGGCAGCAGTTCGTCGACGACTTCGCCGCCGCCCCGGGCCCCGCCGTGCTCCTGGCGCAGATCCAGGCGGCGGGCGTCGGCCTCAACATGCAGGCCGCCTCCGTCGTGGTCATCTGCGAACCCCAGATCAAGCCCACCATCGAACACCAGGCGGTGGCCAGGGCCCACCGCATGGGCCAGGTCAGACCGGTCCGCGTACACCGCCTGCTCGCCACCGGGGGAGTGGACGAACGCCTGGTGAGGATGCTGGAGCGCAAGACCCGTTTGTTCGACGCCTACGCCCGCCGCAGCGCGGTGGCCGAGGCCACCCCGGACGCGGTCGACGTCTCGGACCTCGAACTGGCCCGCCGGATCGTGGAGGAGGAACAGGCACGCCTGGGCATGACGGACGGGAACCGTTTCTAGAGACTGAGCGGGAGTGAGTCCTGTTGCCAGAGCCCATGCTCAGCCGAACGCCCCGAACGGTGTTGGGCGTTCTGGTCCACCGCGTTCGCTCCGCATCCGGCGCCGACGGATCGTGTCCGTGGTCCGGGAATGCGGGGGCGGTTTCCCTCACGCCCCGAGGCCACCGGTCGGGCCTGGACGGTCCGATGCCCCGTACGATCGCTCTGGTCGTGCGGGGGCGGTGCCGTTCGTCGCCTGATCGGGTGTCCCAGGGCGCGCCTTCCGATCGCCACGGCGGCCGCGTCGTGGCGAGTGGTTGTGCGGTTGTTGCTGGTGAGGGGTTTCTGCCAGTGCTGGGCACCCCACCGGCTGGTGTAGGCGGGGTCGACGGCGACGATCGGGATGCCGAGTTCGGCCGCCATGGATACGAGTCGGGCCCGCAGCCTGGAGGTGGGCATGCCGGAGATGAGCTTGCGGAAGCGCTTCTTGCGGCCGTGTTTCTCGCGGGTGGTCTCGGCGGTGAAGTCGAGGTCTTCGATGGCGATGGCGAGGTGGTGGCGTCTGGCCCAGTGCAGCAGGCGGATGAGGGCGTGGCGGACCTGGGCGTCGCGGTGGTCGGCGGTGCCGGTGAGGTCGTAGCCGAAGCGGAGTGGCCGGCCGACGGGGTTGCCGTGCGCGTCGAGGCGCCAGGCGGCCAGGTGGTCGGCGTTGGTGTCCACACCGACCAGCCCCCTCGCGCGGGCCGCGGCCAGGGGTACGGTCTGGGCCGGGGGGATCGTCCAGGACGCGGTCAGGTACCAGCGTCCGCGTGCCGTGTCTTCGTGGATGCGGTAGGTAACGGCCCGGTTGGCTGCCACGCGGTCGGACCACTGCTCGCCCCGGTGCGCGAACGACACCGTCGCGGCGAGGACGTACCGCCCGTGCGGCGCGTTCGCCAGGTGTGCCAGCGGTGCGGGGAGTTTGATGGAGACCTCGCCGCCGTCGGTGACGCGGATGGTCTCGTTGCCGAACCGCTTTCCGGACTCACCGTCGGCCTGGAGAAACCGGCGTCCGGCCTCCCACCGCGTGCGCCACTGCTCCTCGGTGAGCTGCGCCTGCTCCAGATGGTGGCGGGTGTTCAGCAGCCTCTTCCCGCCCCGTACCACACAGACGCGTCCGGCTTCCCGGTCCGCTCGGGCCGCGTCGAGCCGGCCGACGAGAACGCACAGGCGGCGGGACTTCGCGAACCACTCCTGCCGACTGCGGTACCCGCCCGGCGCCCGCTTGCCGCCCTTCGCACCGACAGGCAGGGACAGACGGTGCGCGACGGTGCGCACACCCGCTTCCAGACTCTGGATGTGGGCGCCCTGCCCGCGTCGGGCGAGCGCCCACTGGTCATGCGTGGCCTTTGTGACGCTGCCCGCCCACCGGGAGGAAGACTCCTCGGTCAGGGCCCGCTTACGCTGCGCCCATTGCCCGGCGTCGTGCTCCAGCCCGGCCGCGCAGCGGGCCTTCAGGTCCCGGGACGCGAGCGCGCCCAGGTGATCACCGACCAGGCGCAGTACCTTCTCGTCCTCGGCAGCCAGCCCCTTGAGCCGGTCGCGGATCGCAACTCCCGAGGGGCCGGGGACCACGAACGGCGCCGCCATCTCCCGCAGTCCGCCCATCCCTTCACCCTCCGTCCCGGCGTCCCCCGAAAAGCCGTCACGGTATCCAACGACCACCGCCAGGAAAGGTCACACATTCGGCAGAGGAACCTTCGTTCTGCCCCGTGCGGTCGTACACGCCGCAGCCAGAACACTCACCCATGTGCGCCAGAACGCGCCCGCGCGCAGTTAACCGCCAGCAGTCCGTAACCCCGTCGAGAGAGCGGAGGCGTGACACATGACCGCGGTCCACGCACTGATCCATCTCCATGACTTCGACGACGGGAGCGCCGACTTCAAGCTGATCGGGGTCTTCTCCTCGCCGGAGCGGGCGGCGCAGGCCCGGGCCGTCACCGCGGAACTCCCCGGGTTCAGGGACTCCCCGGACGGTTTCCTGGTTGTTCCGCTGGAGGTGGACCGCGGGCCGGCCGCGGAAGGCCTGCCCGCGGAGGTGCACCTGCTCTGCCGGATCCTGGAAGAGCCCGGCCACGGTGAGGAGGTCGTCGTCCTCGGCGCGTACCGCTCCGAGGAGCAGGCCCGGGCGGCGGCCTCGGCGTATCGCGAAGGCCCGCCGGAAGCCGAGTGGGAGGTCTCCCCGGTGGACCTGGACGAGCGGACGTGGGCCGACGGCTTCTGCACCGTCCGGTACGACGAAGAGTGAGCCCCCGAGCCTCCTACCCCGACTCGCGCACCCGCAGTTCCGCCCCCACCGTCAGTTCGTCGGCGTGCAGCGGGCCGCTTCCGGTCAGCAGGCGGGCCGCCTGTTCGACGGCGAGCGCGCCGAGGCCGCGGGTGTCCAGGGCCACCGTGGTCAGCGGCGGCTCCACGAGCGCGCCCAGCCGCAGACCGTCGAAGCCGATCACCGCGAGGTCCCGGGGCACCTCCCGGCCCAGCCGGCGCGCGGCGCGCAGCGCCCCGATGGCGATGATGTCGTTGAAGACGAACACGGCGGTCAGGTCGGGGCAGCGGGCGAGGAGTTCCTGAAGCGCCCGCTCCCCGCCCTCGACGCTCTGGTCCGCGCGGGCCACCGAACCGGCGTCCAGTCCGCACGCGGCCATCGCGCCGTCGAACCACTCGTGCCGGACGCTCGGCTCGGACCGTTCCGCGTGGTCCAGCATGCCGATGCGCCGGTGCCCCGCCCCGGTCAGATGCCGGATCGCCGCGTGGACGCCCGCCTCGCCGTCGATCCGGATCGAACTGAACCGTTCGGTGCGGTGCTTGCGGTCGATGAGGACGACGGGGAGTCCGCGGGTGAGCTTCGCGATCTCGTCCTCCGGCAGGCTCAGATAGCCCACGACCGCGTCCACCTGCGAGGCGATCACCTCCAGCGTGCCCCGCTCCTCCTCGACACGGTCACCGGTGTCGTACACGACCACATGCCAGCCGCGGGCCCGGGCCGCGTCCAGCGCGGCCGCGGCGACCTCGGTGAAGAACGGGTTGAGCAGATCGGGGATCACCAGTCCGACGCTGAACGTGTCCTGCCGTACCAGCCCCCTGGCGAACCGGCTCGGCCGGTAGCCGAGCTCCAGGGCGGCGTCCAGGACGCGCTGCTTGGTGGAGACGCCGATCTCGCCCTTGTCGTTGAGCGCCCGTGACACGGTCTGCCGGGACACGCCCGCGGCCTCGGCCACATCGTCGATCGTCACCCTGCGGGGTCCGGTCCCCGACGACGCCATCACTCACCTCCGCGAAATTGCCGACGAGCCCGCGTCGCAGGGACGTCGCAGGGACACCGAGTATGCCGTGTCCCGGGTTCTGAGCCTTGACACTCCGGCGGACCGGAGCACACACTCCCAATCACTTCCCGTTACCGCTCCCGTGAGCGCTCACGGTACCGCTCACGGACCCACATTCCAACCAGAAGCATTCCAACCGGAAGGCATCCGCCTCCAGGTGTCAACGTCGACCCGCCTGACCCGCCTCGCCAGGCGATCTCTGGAACGGAAGATATGAGCAGCACAGTCACTCGCACCCGCCTCGCCGTCGCGGCCGCCACAGCGGGCATCGTCGTACTCGCCGGATGTTCCTCATCGGATTCGTCCGGTTCGTCGGACAAGGCGTCCGGCGCCTCCTGCGCGCCCACGAAGGGCAAGGTCACCCTCCAGTACTGGAACACCGTTCCGGGCATGGACAAGGTCGTCGCCCTGTGGAACAAGCAGCACCCGGACGTCCAGGTCGAGACGAAGAACATCTCCAACGACCAGTACGGCACCCTCGGCAACGCCCTCAAGGCGGGCAAGGCCCCGGACCTCGCCCAGGTCGGCTACGACGAACTCCCCAACCTCCGCACCCAGAGCGCCTTCGTGGACGCCTCGGCGTGCAGGACGGCCACCGCGGCCAAGTCGAAGTTCGTGCCCTGGACCTGGTCGCAGACCAGCTTCGGCGACACCGGCGTCTTCGCGATCCCGCAGGACACCGGCCCGATGGCCCTGTACGTCCGCAGTGACCTCTTCAAGAAGTACAACGTTGCCATCCCCACCACCTGGGCCGAGTACCAGGCGGCCGCCGAGAAGCTGCACAAGGCGGATTCCAACCTCTCCATGACGTTCTTCGACCCGAACAACGCCGAGTGGTTCAACGGGCTGCTCTGGCAGAACAGCGCCAAGATGTACGGCTACTCCGGCGACAAGTGGCAGGTCACCGTCGACTCGGCGCAGAGCCGGCAGGTCGCCGACTACTGGCAGAAGCTGATCTCCGAGAAGGTCGTGCGCACCGACCTCGCCCACGGCTCCACGCAGATGTACGCGGCGTACCAGAAGGACCAGATCGCCACCTACGTCGGCGCCGCCTGGGGCTACAGCATGTTCCGCGACAACCTGCCCAAGCAGGCCGGGAAGTGGACCATCGTCCCGATGCCGACCTGGGGCGCGAACGGCACGTCCGGTGACTGGGGCGGCTCGACCGTCGCCTTCATGAAGGGCAGCCAGCACCTCTACGAGTCGGTCGAGTTCAACACCTGGCTGAACACCGACCCGGACGCCCTGGCGCTGGAGAACAAGTTCGGCGGCCTCTACCCGGCGGCCACCGCGGGCCTGGACCTGCCCGCGCTGAAGCAGGGCGTGCCGTACTACGGCAACCAGAAGATCTTCGATGTCTTCGCCGACTCCTCCAAGAAGATCGACACCAGCTTCGCCTGGGGCCCCACCCAGAAGACGGTGAACCTGGCCCTCCAGGACGCGATGGCCAAGGCCGCGGCCGGCAACGGCACGCTGTCCGACGCGATCGCGGCGGCCCAGGCCGGCGCGCTGAAGTCGATGAAGGACCAGGCGATCCCGGCGACGGCAGGCAAGTGACCGTTCGATGACCGACCTCGCAACCCGTCCGGCCGACGTGGTCACCGCGTCCGGGGGCCGCCGCCTGCGTCAGGGCGGCGGCGGTCCCCGGGCGGGCACCGTCGCCGCGTTCCTGACCCCGTTCTTCCTGCCGTTCGTGTTGTTCTACCTGGTGCCGGTCGGCTACGCGCTCTGGCAGAGCTTCCGCGTCGTGCGCCGCACCGGCGGTCAGTACGGGACGTCGTACACGACCTTCGGCGGCTTCGAGCAGTACGTGAAGGTGTTCCAGAACGACGAGTTCTGGTCCAGCATCGGCCGCATCGGGCTGTTCGGCATCGTGCAGGTGCCGGTCATGCTCTTCGTGGCCCTGATCATCGCGTTGTTGCTGGACACCCCGCTGCTGCGGTTCAAGGGCTTCTTCCGCATCACCGCGTTCATGCCGTACGCGGTGCCCGGTGTCATCGCCGCGATCATGTGGTCGTACCTCTACTCGCCCCAGCTCAGCCCCGTCGTCGACCTCCTGAACGGCATCGGACTGCACCCCGACTTCCTGGGTCCGAGCGCTGTGCTCTGGTCGGCCGCGAACGTCTCCACCTGGCTGTGGACCGGCTACAACATGCTGATCATGTACTCGGCGCTGCAGTCGATCCCGCAGGAGCTCTACGAGGCCGCGAAGCTCGACGGCGCGAGCAACTGGGCGATCGCCTGGCGGGTCAAGGTCCCGATCATCGCCCCGTCGATCGTCCTGACCACCGTCTTCTCGATCATCGGCACCCTGCAGCTGTACGCGGAGCCGGCCGTGCTGCGGCAGATCTCCTCGAACATCTCCAGCACGTTCACCCCGAACATGCTCGCCTACACGGTGGCCTCCGGGAACAACTACCAGCAGGCCGCGGCCATTTCCGTCGTCATCGCCGTCATCACCTTCGTCTTGAGCTTCGGGTTCATGCGACTGACCTCGAAGAAGGCCGGACTGTGAGCAACCCCTCCGTGACTCGTGAGAGCCGCGTCAGCCGTACGGCCGTCATGGCCCTGATGCTCCTGCTGACCGTCTACTTCCTGCTGCCGGTCTACTTCCTGGTCGTCGCGTCGACCAAGCCGCAGGGCGACATGGCCTCCACCAACGGCCTGCTGTTCTCGCACTTCAACCTGTTCGACAACCTGCACACCCTGTTCACCCGCAGCGACGGCATCTTCGGCCGCTGGGCCCTGAACACCGTCGTCTACGCGGTGCTCGGCGCGGCCGTCGGCACCCTGATCTCCGCGCTGTGCGGCTACGCCCTCGCCAAGTTCCCCTTCCGCGGCCGGGAGTTCCTGTTCTCCGTCGTCCTCGGCGGGGTCCTGGTCCCCACCACCGCGCTCGCCCTGCCGCTGTTCCTGCTGTTCTCGGCGACCGGGCTCGTCAACACCTACCTCGCGGTCTTCCTGCCCAGCATCGTCAGCCCGTTCGGCGTCTACCTCGCGCGGATCTTCGCCGACGCGGCCGTCCCGCAGGAGCTGATCGAGTCGGCGCGACTGGACGGCGCGGGCGAGTTCCGCACCTTCTTCTCCGTGTCGTTCCGGCTGATGACACCCGCGCTAGTGACCATCTTCCTGTTCCAGTTCGTGGCCATCTGGAACAACTTCTTCCTGCCGATGGTGATGCTGCAGAAGGAGTCCCTGTTCCCGATCACGCTCGGCCTGTACGAGTGGAACGGCCAGACCGCCCGCGCGCCGCTGCTCCAGCAGTCCATCATCACCGGTTCGCTGGTCTCGATCCTCCCGGTGATCGTCGTGTTCATCCTGCTCCAACGGTTCTGGCGGACCGGCCTCGCCGCCGGCTCCCTCAAGTGACCCCCACACAGAAGGCGTCCCCCACCATGACCGACCCGGCTGTCTTCGTGCCCCACTTCCACTGGGACCGCGAGTGGTACGAGCCGTTCCAGGTGTTCCGGCACCGCCTCGTCACCGCCCTCGACACCGTGCTGGAGACCGCCGAGACGAACCCGGACTTCCGCTTCACCGTCGACGGGCAGATGGCCGCGGTCGAGGACTACCTGGAGATGCGGCCGGAGAACCGCGACCGGGTCGCGGCCCTCGTCCGGGAGGGGCGGCTCGCGGTCGGGCCGTGGCTGATCCTGCTCGACGAGTTCCTCTGCACCGGCGAGACCATCGTCCGCAACCTCCAAATGGGGTGGGCGGCCGCCGAGCGCCTCGGCGGTGCGATGCCGATCGGCTATCTGCCGGACATGTTCGGCCACATCGCGCAGATGCCCCAGATCCTGGCCCGCGCCGGCATCGAGCACGCGGCGCTGTGGCGGGGTGTGCCGGGTTCCGTCGACGGTCACGCCTTCCGCTGGCGCGCCCCCGACGGCTCCGAGGTGCGCACCGAGTTCCTCTTCGACGGGTACGACAACGGCCTCGACGTCCTGCTGGTACCGGACCGGATCCGCAGCGCGCTCGCCGAGTACGCCGAGATGACCGCGGGCCGCTGGGGCGGCGACCCGGTGCTGGCCATGTCCGGCACCGACCACAACGCGCCCGACCCGCGGCTCGCGGACTGGCTGCGGCAGGCCTCCAGCGAGGAGCGGCCGATCACCATCGCCACGCTCGACGAGTACATCCGTAAGCACGTCAGGGACGAGGCGACCGCCGTCGTCACGGGTGAACTGCGCAGTCACGTCCGCGGCAACATCCTGCCGGGCGTGCTGTCCGTGCGGCTCGGACTGAAGCAGCGGATGGCCGCCGCCGAGCGGACCGTGGACCACGCCGAGCGGATGAACGCCCTGTGGTCCGGGCGCGACGACTCCGCCTTCCTCGCCCTCGCCTGGCACAAGATCATCGAGTCCACCGCGCACGACTCGGTGGTCGGCTCCGGCACCGACGAGACCTGCGACCAGGTCGCGGCCCGCCTCGCCGAGGCCGCGCAGACCGCCCGCGCGGTGCGGGACGCGGCCCTCGCCGAGCCCGCCGCCCGGGTGCCCAGCGACGGCTACCTGGTCGCCAACCCGCTGCCCGCACCTCGTACCGCACTCGTCGAGGTGGACGTCGTGGCCGCGCCGGAGGGCGGCACGCTGACCGCGACCACCGCCGACGGCTCGACACATCCTGTACAGCTGGTCTCCGAGGCCCCGACCGTCCTCAGCGACGAGCGGCTCGACGCCTCACAGCTGGAGCGCGTGCTCCGTCGTATCCACCGTCGTGAGCTGTTCGGTCTGCTCATCGACCGCTATGAACTCACCACGGACTCGCTGGTCTTCCACCTCGCCGAGGTGCCGGCCGGCGGTCCCTTCGACCTGATGACCCTGCGCGGCGAGGTCGCCGCCGCGGCCGCGGCGCATCCGGGGGAGTGGCGGGTGCGGACGCTGGCGCAGGCCCGGGCCACCGCGCTGGTGGCGCTGCCCGTCCCCGCCTCCGGACTGGCCGCCTTCCGGGTCGGGGCGGGCGACCGGTCCGCCGCCCCCGAGCCGCGGCTCGCTCCCGCGACCGCGACGGCGGACACCCTCTCCAACGGCCTGGTCGAGGTCACCGTCGCCGCCGACGGCACCCTGGACGTGACCGGGACCGACGGCACCGTCCTGTGGGGCGTCGGCCGGCTCGTCGACGGCGGTGACCGCGGCGACAGCTACAACTACGCGCCCCCGGCCCAGGACGTACTGGTGTCCGAGCCGACGCGGGTCGGCGTCGAACTCCTCGAAACCGGCCCGCTGCGGGCCAGGCTGCGGGTCACCCGCGTCTACGACTGGCCCGAGGCGCTCCTCGCCGGCGACCGCGACCGGCGCGCCGGCCGTACCGTGCCGACGCCCGTGGAGATGCTGGTGGAGGTACGCGCGGGCGAACCCTTCGTCCGGGTCTCCACCGCGTTCCTCAACCGCTCCGCCGACCACCGGCTGCGCTTGCACGTACCGCTCCCGCAGCCCGTCACCACCTCCGCGTCGGCCGGGCAGTTCGCCGTCACCGAGCGCGGACTGACTGCCGAGGGCGGCTGGGGCGAGTACCCGATCCCGACCTTCCCCGCGAGCTCCTTCGTGTCGGCGGGCCCGGCCACCGTCCTGCTGGACCACTCCGCCGAGTACGAACTCGTCGACGGCGGCGCCGAACTCGCCGTCACCCTGCTGCGCGCCATCGGCTCCATCAGCGTCAACATCCACCCCCTGCGGGACGAGCCCGCGGCGAGCGAGATCCCGGCCCCCGGCGCGCAGGACCTGGGCATCCGCATCGAGAACCGGTTCGCCGTGCTGCCCTCGGCGGCCGGCTGGCAGGGCGCCGACGCGGTCGCGCTCGCCGAGGAGTTCCGCAGCGATGTCCTCGTCACCCGCGGGACCGCGCCCGGCGGCGGACAGCTGCCGCCCGACGCGACCGGTGTGCGGGTCGACGGCCGGGACGTCCAGGTGTCGAGCGTCCGCCGGGTCGACGACGCCGGGCGCGGGCCCGGCACCGAGGTCCGACTGGCCGCGATGAGCGGCACCGCGACGCCCGTCCGGGTGACCGGCGCCTTCACCGAGGCCACCACCGTCGACCTGCTCGGCCGGCCGATCGCCCCCGAGCCGGTACAGGACGGGCTGGAACTCGTCCTCGGACCCTGGGAGATCCGGACCCTCGTGCTCCGGTGACCGGCACCAAGCCGACAACGCTGTCAACACCCCACATCACCAAGAAAGTTGAGACGTCTTGCCCTCCGAGCTCTCCGCGTACGTATCGGACACCGCCCCCTGGCACGGCGCCCTGCGCCCGGCCCGCTCGTGGCTGCACTCCGACGCCCCCTCCCGCTCCCTGAACGGGCTCTGGCGCTTCCGGCTGTCGCCCACGGCGTCGGCGGCGCAGGACTTCGCGTCCGGGGACTTCGACGACCACGGCTGGGACAGCATCCCGGTGCCCGCGCACTGGGTGCTGGAGGGCGACGGAGCCTACGGCCGGCCGATCTACACGAACATCCAGTTCCCGTTCCCGATCGACCCGCCGCACGTCCCCGACGAGAACCCCACCGGCGACTACCGCCGCCACTTCGACCTCCCGGACGACTGGTCCGACGCCGAGCGGATCGTGCTGCGGTTCGACGGGGTCGAGTCGCTGTTCAGGGTGTGGGTGAACGGCACCGAGATCGGCAGCGCGAGCGGCAGCCGGCTCGCCCACGAGTTCGACGTCACCTCCGCCGTGCGCCCCGGTGACAACGTGGTCGCCGTACGGGTCCACCAGTGGTCGGCGGCCAGCTACCTGGAGGACCAGGACCAGTGGTGGCTGCCCGGCATCTTCCGGGACGTCACCCTGCTCGCCCGCCCGGCCGGCGGCATCGAGGACGTCTGGCTGCGCACGGGGTACGACGACGGGCGCGGGCGGGTCGAGACGCAGCTCACCGCGGAGGCGGCCGCGTTCCCCGTCACCCTGCGCATCCCCGAACTGGGCGTCGAGCGGGTGTGGGAGACGGCGGCCGACGTGGCGCCCTTCGACGTCCAGGGCGTCGAGCCCTGGTCGGCCGAGCTGCCCCGCCTCTACGACGTCACCGTGTCCTCGGCCGCCGAGAGCATTGCCCTGCGGGCGGGTTTCCGCACCGTCGAGATCCGCGGTGACCGCTTCCTGGTCAACGGCCGCAGGGTCGTCTTCCACGGCATGAACCGGCACGAGGCCCACCCCGAGCGCGGCCGGGTCTTCGACGAGGCGCACGCCCGCGAGGACCTGGCGCGGATGAAGCGGTTCAACGTGAACGCCATCCGCACCAGCCACTACCCGCCGCACCCCCGGCTGCTCGACCTCGCCGACGAACTCGGCTTCTGGGTCGTCCTCGAATGCGACCTGGAGACCCACGGCTTCGACAAGGTCGGCTGGACGGGCAACCCGACCGACGACCCGGCCTGGCGCGCCGCCTGCCTGGACCGCATCGAGCGCACCGTCGAGCGGGACAAGAACCACCCCAGCGTCGTGCTCTGGTCGCTCGGCAACGAGGCCGGCACCGGGTCCAACCTCGCCGCCATGTCGGCCTGGGTGCACGCCCGCGACCCCGAGCGTCCCGTGCACTACGAGGGCGACTACAGCGGCGATTACACCGACGTCTACTCGCGCATGTACTCGACGGTCCCGGAGACCGAGCAGATCGGTATCGACGGTTCCGTCGCCCCGCTGCTGGGCTGCACCCCCGCCCAGGGCGCCCGGCAGCGCACCAAGCCGTTCCTGCTCTGCGAGTACGCCCACGCGATGGGCAACGGCCCCGGCGCTCTCGACCAGTACGAGGAACTGGTGCACCGCTTCCCGCGGCTGCACGGCGGGTTCGTCTGGGAGTGGCGCGACCACGGCATCCTGGCCACCGCCCCGGACGGGACGCCGTACCACGCCTACGGCGGCGACTTCGGCGAGGTCGTGCACGACGGGAACTTCGTGATGGACGGCATGGTGCTCAGCGACGACGTGCCGACGCCCGGCCTCCACGAGTTCAAGGCGGTCGTCCAGCCGGTCCGCTTCGCCTTCGACGGCGGCAAGCTCGCGGTCACCAACCTGCGGCACTCCGCCGACACTTCCGACCTGCGGTTCCGCTGGCGCGTCGAGCACGACGGAAAGCCCGTGGCAGCCGGGGAGCTGGAGGTCCCCGTGGTGGCGGCGGGCGCGTCGGAGCGCGTGGCGCTGCCGCCGGTCGAGGCGGCCCCGGACGCCGAGACCTGGCTGACGGTCGAGGCCGTCCTGGCCGCCGACACCGCCTGGGCTCCCGCCGGGCACGAGATCGCCGGCGCCCAACTGGACTGCTCGGTACGGCGGCCGGTGCCCGCCGTCCGGCCCCGGACCGGCTGGCGGCCCGGCGCGGGAACCCTGGCGCTCGGCATCGCCGAGTTCACCGGCGGCTCCCTCACCCGCCTCGCCGGACGCGCCGTGTCCGGCCCCCGGCTGGAACTGTTCCGGGCGCCCACCGACAACGACGAGGGCACCGCCGACCGGCTGGAGGGCAGCGACGCCAGCACGGCCGACGTGTCCAGCGCCGACCTGTGGCGCCGAGACGGACTCGACCGCCTGACCGCACGGCGTATCGGCGTGGAACACGCCACGGACGCCCTGCGCACCGTCGACCGGGTCTCCGCCGCGGACTCCGCGCTGTCGGTGACGGTGGAGTCCGTCTGGACGGTCGAGGACGGCGAGCTGGAACTGCGCGTGGAGATCGAGCCGGGACGCGGCTGGTCCTCGGTGTGGCCGCGGATCGGGGTGCGCTTCGAACTGCCCGACGGAACGGCACCCGTGGACGGCACGGAGTGGTTCGGCCTCGGTCCGCTGGAGTCCTACCCCGACAGCATCCGCGCGGCCCGCACCGGCCGCTTCTCGGCCGGCGTCCGCGAGCTCTCCGCGAACTACGCCCGCCCCCAGGAGACCGGCCACCGCTCCCAGGTCCGCCGGCTGACCCTGACCAGCGGCGACACCGAGGTCCTGCACATCGACGCCCTCCCCGACACCCGCGGGCGGCGCCCCGGCTTCACCCTCGGCCGCCACACCCCCCAGCAGCTCGACCGCGCCGCCCACCCCTTCGAACTCCCGGAGTCGACCACCAGCCACCTGATCATCGACGCGGCCCAGCACGGCCTCGGCTCCCGCGCCTGCGGACCCGACGTATGGCCGGAGTTCGCCCTGCGCCCCGAGGCCCGCACCCTCAGGCTGCGCATCACACCGGCCACCTGAGCAACAGCACCCGACAGCTCTTTCACAGTCCGCACCCACGCGCCTCACGGCCGGGAGGTGGACGGTCACCGGCCATGAAGTTATCCACCGCAACCCCACGGATACTGGTCGTCGACGACGAGGAAGACCTGACCGACCTGCTGGCGACGGTCCTGCGGGCCGAGGGCTGGCAGACCGACCGGGCACTGGACGGCACCGCGGCGGTACGGGCGGCCCGCGGTTTCCGGCCCGACGCGGTGGTCCTGGACCGCGGGCTGCCCGACCTGGAGGGCCTGGAGGTGCTACGGCGCCTCCGGGCCTACCGGCCGGACCTCCCCGTGCTGTTCCTGACCGCCCGGGAAGGCGTCGAGGACCGGATCGCCGGTCTGCGCGCGGGCGCCGACGACTACGTGCCGAAGCCCTTCGACCTCGACGAGGTGGTGCTCCGGCTGCGCGCCCTGCTGCGCCGCTGCGACGCGGGACGGCCGGGCGGCTCACTGCTCGCCGTCGGCGATCTCACCCTCGACGAGGAGACCCGGCAGGTGCACCGGGCCGGCACCCCGGTCCGGCTCACCGGCCGGGAGTTCGAGCTGCTGCGCTACCTCATGCGGCACACCGGCCGGGTCCTCGGCCGCGAGGAACTCCTCGACAACGTCTGGGCCACCGAGGACGACCGGCACCCGGGAATCGTCGAGAGCTACGTCAGCTACCTGCGCCGCAAGATCGAGCGCGACCGTTCCGTCCTCATCCACACCGTGCGCGGCGTCGGCTACCTGATGAAGCCCGCCGACGCACAGAGGTGAGCGCGATGAGCGCGATGAGCGCGTCGGGAACGGCGACGGCGGTCCGTGCGGCGAGACGCGACCTGCGCAGACCGGGCAGTCTGCGCTCCCGGATGATCCTCTCCAGTCTCCTGCTGCTGGCCGCCCTCTCCGTCGTGATCATCACCATCACCGGACTGGCCATGCGCACCTACCTGATGACCGGCCTGGACCAGCGCCTCGACGCCCTCGCCGAGCACTCGGCGGCCGCCCGCGAGCAGACCGGCGCACCGACCGCCGGACTCCCGTACCTCAGGGCGTTCGGGGTACCGGCGGGCACCATGGGTGTCTCCGTCGCCGGCCGACGCGGCCCGATCCACAACGCCGCGATCGTCGAAGACTCCGGGCAGCTGACCGCCCCGACCGCCGGGCAGCAGCAGATCCTGGCCCTGGTCGAGCCCGACGGCCACCACCACACCCGGGACCTGCCCGGTCTCGGCACCTACCGGGTCAAGGCGGTGCGCGCCGACACCCGGGAGGCCGAACGCACCATCGTCACCGCCCTGCCGGTACGCCCCGTGAACCAGATGCTCGGCCGGCTGCTGGCCATCGAGTCCGCGGCCGCGGCCGCCGCGCTGGCCGTCGCCGCCCTGATCGCGGCCACCGTGATCGGCCGTCAGCTACGGCCCCTGCAGCGCGTCGCCGCCACCGCCACCCGTATCTCCCACGAACCCCTCGGACACGGCGAGGTCCGCTCCCTGGAACGGGTGCCGGAGACCGACGGCACCACCGAGACCGGCCGGCTCGCCGAAGCCGTCAACCGGCTGCTCGGCCATGTCGAGAACGCCCTCGCCGACCGCTACGCCACCGAACTGCGCATGCGCGACTTCCTCGCCGACGCCGGCCACGAACTGCGCACCCCGCTCGCCTCCGTCGCCGGCCACCTCCAACTGGTGCGCCGTGCCCCGAAGACGGCGGCCCCGCAGGCCGAGTACGCGCTGGGCCGCATGGAGTGCGGCATCGGCCGGATGCGCACCCTCGTCGAGGACCTGCTGCTGCTCGCCCGCCTCGACACCGGCCGCCCGCTGGCCCGCGAGGAGGTCGGCCTCGGCCCGCTGCTCGCCGAGGCGGTGGCCGACGCCCGCGCCGCCGGACCCGACCACCGCTGGGAGTTCCTGATGCCCGGCAACCTGGTGCTGGTCGAGGGCGACCAGGACCGCCTCCACCAGATCGTCGCCAACCTCCTCGCCAACGCCCGCACCCACACCCCGCCCGGCACCAAGGTCACCGTGACCGTCCGCACCGACGCCGACGAGGCGGTGATCCGCGTCGCCGACGACGGCCCGGGCATCGCGCCCGACCTGCTGCCCCGGGTCTTCGAACGGTTCGCCCGCGGCGACGCCTCCCGCTCCCGCGCCACCGGCAGCAGCGGCCTCGGCCTCGCCATCGTCGCCGCCGTGTCCGCGGCCCACGGGGGCCGGGCGGACGTCAGCAGCGAGCCGGGCCGCACGGTGTTCACCGTACGGCTGCCGCTCTGCCCGGCGTACGCCGGTGAGGTGAACCCGCCCCGGAAACCCGTTGGACATGAACTCCCCTACGGGTGAGGGTGGTTGGCTGAACGGGCAGCGGAGGAACAGGAGACGGCGGATGACCAGGGTCTGGCTGATCACCGGCGCGAGCAGCGGCTTCGGCCGTGCGCTCGCCGAGGCCGCGCTCGCCGCGGGCGACACCGTCGTCGGTGCCGCCCGCCGCCCCGAGGCGCTGCGGGACCTGGCCGAGGTCCACCCCGGCCGGGTGGACTCCGTCCGCCTGGACGTCACGGACATCGCCGCGATCGAGCCCGCCGTACGGGACGTCGTCGCCCGCCACGGCCGTATCGACGTCCTCGTCAACAACGCGGGCCGCACCCATGTCGGCGCCTTCGAGGAGACCACCGACGCCGAACTGCGCGACCTGTTCGACGTGCATGTCCTCGGCCCGGCCGCGCTGGTGCGCGCGGTCCTGCCCCGGCTGCGCGAGCAGCGCTCGGGCGCGATCGTCCAGATGAGCAGCATGGGCGGGCAGATGTCCTTCGCGGGGTTCTCCGCCTACAGCGGTACGAAGTTCGCCCTGGAGGGCATGTCCGAGGCGCTCGCCGACGAGGTGCGGGAGTTCGGCATCAAGGTGCTGATCGTGGAGCCGGGCGCGTTCCGTACCGCCCTCTTCGAGAGCGGCAGGGCCGGGGCCAGCTCCGACACCGGGGTCTACACCAAGGTCGCCGGGACCCGCGCCGCCGTCGAGGGCGGCCACGGCGGCCAGCCCGGCGACCCGGCCAAGGCGGCCGCCCTGATCCTGGCCGCCCTGGACGCGGCGGAGACCCCGCTGCACCTGCCCCTGGGCGACGACGCGGTGACCGCCGTACTGGCCCAACTGGACGCCGTACGAAAGGACATCGCCGCCTGGGAGAAGCGCACCCGGGCCACCGACTTCGACTAGCCGGCCACGGTCGGGTCCGTCACCCAGCCCGCCGCCAGTGCCAGCCGGGTCTCACGGTGCACGGCGAGGAAGCCGAAGGGGCGGTCGAAGGCGGCCCGGACGACGGTGGACTCGTGCGTGTACTGCGGCGGTCCGCCGCCCGGCGCCGCCATGACGGCCGTCACCGCGGCGGCCCGGAAGCCCAGCGGGCCGAACTCCGCGACCGCGGACTGCCCGGCCGCGCCGACGGCCAGCGGCGCGGCGCTGATCCCGGGGAAGTGCCCCTCGCGGGCGTTCGTGGCCGTCGACAGCCCGAACACGCCGTGGAGCTGCAGCAGATCGTGGTCGGCCCGGACCACGAAGCCGGGGGTCGTCACATCGAGCCGCACCGGATCCGGGGTGACGGACGGCTGCCGCTCCACCACCACACCCGGCCCCGCCGGCCCGTAGGGGAGCTGTCCGCCGGTCGTCACCGGCAGGGCGCGCTCCAGGGCGCCGATGCCCGTGTGCAGCACCTGACCGGGTGCCATCCCCTCCGCGCCGAGCAGCAGGTGCACGTCGATGCCGTTGCCGCCCAGGACCTTCAGCGTGGTGACCTGCCCGTCCGGGCCGTCGGTCACACCGATCCGGTCCGGCCGCACACTGCTGCGGTGCAGGCCGGCCAGCGTACGGCCCTGCCAGGGCCCGGAGCCGGGCCGCAGCACCGTCTCCCGGAACGGATGCTGCCACTCCGTGCGCAGTGCCAGCGCGGTCGCCAGGACCATCCGCGCACCCTCGCCCAGCCGGACCGGCAGCCGCTCGACCAGCCCCCCGGTGCGCTTCGCCGCCCATGCGTCCAGCACCTCCTGGGAGGCCGCCGGATCGTCGCCGAGCACCCCGTGAGCGTCGGCGGGCAGCCCCGCCGCCCACTGCTCGCGCACCTCAAGGGCACGGTCGGTCCACAGCCCCAGGGCCGACTCGACGCCGGACATCGAGTCGAGCCCGATGAATAACTCCCGTGCACCGGCGGCGGCCTGGTCCGCCTGCATCCCCACGGCACGGGCCAGCTCGTCCCGGGCGGGGCCGGTGGCGCCGTCGGCGAGGAAGGCCAGGAGGGTCCAGACACCGGCGGCCGAGAAGACCGTGCCCTGTCTGGTCTGCCGCGCCCAGCGGGCGGTGAGCGCGTTGACGGCGCGGACGGTGTCGTTCATTGGTCGTCCTCCCAGGAGTACGTGGGGAAGGGCAGGGGATCCGTGACCCAGCCCGCCGCGAGGACGAGCCGGGAGTGCCGGTGCAGGGCCAGGAAGCCGAAGGGGCGGTCGAACGCGGCCCTGATCTCGGTGGTGACATGCCGCCGCGGCGGCGGGGGACCTGCCACGGCCATCCCGAACGCCGTCACCGCCGCCGCCTCGAAACCCAGCGCGCCGAACTTCGCCATCGTGGCCTGCTCGGCCGAGCCGACGGCGAGCGGGAAGTCACTGACGCCGGGGAAGTGCCCCTCGGACGCGTCCCGCGCCGTCGTGAGCCCGAACAGCCGGTGCAGTGCCAGCAGATCGTGGCTCGCCGTCATGTCGTACGCCACCGTCGTCACGTCGAGCCGCGGCGGTTGCGGGCGCGCGCACCGCACCTTCTCCACACTCACGCCCGGTCCGGGTTCCCCGTAGGGGAGCCGGCCGCCCGGCACCACCCGGTGCGCGCCGTCCAGGACGCCGATGCCCGCACCCAGCACCTGGCCCGGCGTCATCCGCTCCTCGCCGAGCAGCAGATGGACGTCCAGGGCGTTGCCGCCCAGCACCCTCAGCTCGGTGACGAAGCCGTCCGGGGTGTCCGCCACCCCGATCCGGTCCAGCAGCGCGCTGGAGCGGCGCAGACCGAGCCGTTCGGTGGTCGCCCAGGGCTCGTACGCCGTGTCCAGCGGCCACTCGTCGAAGGGCGCCAGCCAGCGCGTGCGCATCGCCAGCGCGCTCGCCAGAACCAGCTCGGTGCCCTTGTCGACCTGGACCGGCATACGGTCGATCAGCCCGCCCGTGCGCCGCACGGCCCAGGCGTCCAGCGCCGCGCGGTCCGCCGCCGCGTCCCCGGTCAGCACCCCGTGCGTGTCGGCGGGCAGCCCGGCCGCCCAGGCCTCCCGCAGCTCCAGGGTCCGCCTGGTCCACACCCCGAGGGCGGTGTCCAGGCCGGACATCCCCGCCACCCCGGCGAGCAACTCCCGTGCCGCGCCCGCCGCTTCCTCCGCCGGCAGGCCGAGGGCCGCCGCCAGCTCGTCCCGCGCCGGACCGTCCGCCCCGTCCGCCAGGAAGGCCAGCAGCGGCCACACCCCGGCCGCCGAGAACACCGTGCCGCCCTCCGATGCGGCCGCCCAGCGCGCGGTCAGCCCGTTCACCGCGCGCACGACCGTCGTCCCGACCCTCATTCCGCCCCCGATCACGGCGCGCTTACGATGCGCGCAGTCGTACGCACGTCCAGCCGTCCGTTTCCACGCGGCCGAACGCCCCCTCAGGAGCACGGTACCGGTGTCCATACCTCCGCCCCCCGGCCCCCACCAGCCACAAGGGCCGTATCAGCCGCCTCAGTCGGGCCTGCCGCAGTACCCGCAGTACCCACAGGCGGCGTACGGGCAGCAGCCGCCGCCGTACCCGTCGCCGTACCAGCCCTGGGGGCAGGGTTACAGCCCCTACGCCGTCCCGGCGCCCGTCAACGGCCTCGCCATCGCCTCCCTCGTGCTGGGGCTGCTGTGCTGTCTGCCGGGGGTGGGGCTGGTGCTCGGACTGGTCGCGCTGGGCCAGATACGCAGGCGCGGCGAGCGCGGCAGGGCGATGGCGGTCATCGGGTCGGTGTTGTCCTCGGCCGGGCTGGCCCTGTTGGTGCTGGTGCTGGCCACCGGCGGCGCGACCGACTTCTGGCAGGGCGTCAAGGAGGGCGTCGACGACAGCTCCAGCCTCTCGCTGTCCACCGGCGACTGCTTCAACACCCCGGACGGCGCGCTCACCGGCGACCTGGTCTCCGACGTCACCGTCGTGGACTGCGAAAGGACGCACGACGGCGAGGTCTTCGCCACCTTCGACCTCAAGGGCTCGGCCTACCCGGGCGACAGCAGCGTCGGCGACTCGGCCGACCAGCGCTGCTACGCCCTGGAGGACGGCTACGCGATGGACGGCTGGGCGATCCCCCACGACGTCGACGTGTACCACTTCACGCCCAGCGAGGACAGTTGGCAGTTCGGGGACCGGGAGGTCGCCTGCGTCTTCGGCAGCACGACCGAGGGCAGGAAGCTGTCCGGTTCGCTGCGCAACGACGAGAGCACACTCGACGCCGACCAGATCGCCTACCTCGACGCCGCGCACGTCCTCAACTCGGCCCTCGACACCGTCCCCGAGTCGGAGTACGTCGAGGACGACCTGCCCGGCTACCGGGCGTGGGCGGGCCGGGTGGCCACGGCCCTCGGCAAGCAGGCCGGGACGCTGCGCGCGCACGACTGGGCTCCGGACGCGAAGCGGCCGGTGAACGACCTGGCCGCGGACCTGGACAAGGCCCGCGCGGAGTGGGCGAAGGCCGCGAAGGCCACGGACGCGGACACGTACTACGCGCACTACGACAAGGCCTCGGCGTTGCTCGACCCGAAGCGGACGGTCACCGCCCGCAAGGCTTTGGGCCTCGCCACGACTCCGCCCTCGGACGACGGCGGAGGCGCAGGCTCCGGCAGTGGAGGAAGTGGCTCCGGCGTGGAGGTGTGATCGGGGCTATAACGGGGAGAAAGTGCCTGCGTAAAGCATCCCCGGGCCAGATGTCATCACATCGAGTGATTCTCTGGCCTTTGCTTGCGGGGCACAACCCACGGTTGCCAGGCTGTAGCTGTCTGTACAACCTGATGGGAGCGGCCAGTGACTTTCGGTGAGCAGCCGGCGTATCTGCGTGTCGCGGGTGATCTCCGCAAGAAGATCGTCGACGGTTCGCTGCCCCCTCACACCCGGCTCCCCTCCCAGGCTCGCATCCGCGAGGAGTACGGCGTCTCCGACACGGTCGCCCTGGAGGCCCGCAAGGTGCTGATGGCCGAAGGGCTGGTCGAGGGCCGCTCCGGCTCCGGGACCTATGTCCGCGAGCGGCCCGTGCCGCGCCGGGTGGCCCGCTCCGGGTTCCGCCCGGCGGGCGGCGCCACCCCGTTCCGGCAGGAGCAGTCCGACGCGGCGGCGCGCGGCACCTGGGAGTCCAGCAGCGAGCAGGCCGAGGCCGGTGCCGTGATCGCCGACCGGCTCGGCATCCAGATCGGCGACCGCGTGATGCGCACCCGGTACCTGTTCCGGGACGGGGGCGAGCCGATGATGCTCTCCACCTCCTGGGAGCCCCTCGCCGTCACCGGCCGCACCCCCGTGATGCTGCCCGAGGAGGGCCCGCTGGGCGGCATGGGCGTCGTCGAGCGGATGCGCGCCATCGACGTCGTCGTGGACAACGTCACCGAGGAGGTCGGCGCCCGCCCCGGCCTCGCCGAGGAACTGCTCACCCTGGGCGGGGTCCCCGGCCATGTGGTCCTGGTGATCCAGCGGACGTACTACGCCTCCGGCCGCCCGGTGGAGACCGCGGACGTCGTCATCCCGGCGGACCGCTACCGCGCCTCGTACCACCTGCCCGTGAAGTAGCGCACACCCTTGCGATAGTTGACACCTTCACCAGTCCGGTCCGGCTCCGTCGGCGGCCGCTGCAATCCGGCCGTTTTCCCAGGTGATCCGGCCTGTCCCCGGCATGCCCGCGACCCGAAGCGGGAGGCGCCCGAACGGCGCATTCGTCATCGTGCGCCCCCACCGTTCTGGCTGGTTGCGTACCTCTTTGTGAAAAGCCGTATTCGCTGCGTAAAGGTTAGGCGTACGCTCGGGCATATGCGGAGTGCGGTTTCCTTAGCGGGGCGGGGATGGGCGGGAGCCGGGAGAAACGGAGGGGCGCGATGACGGAAGGCACGGTCTCTCTCCCCTGGCTCGTCATACGGCAGGACGACAACGGCAATCGCTACCGCGTCGGCCGGTACGCGACCCGGGCCGAGGCGCAGAAGATCGCCGACAGTCTCGACGACCGCGGACACAAGCAGCTCTACTGGGTCGAGCGCATCGGCCACAGCAACGGCAACGGGGACGGCGGCATCCGTAACTGAGCCGTCCGGCCCCTCCCGTAGGCTCCGGGCCATGAGCGAACGGATCGTGGTGGTCGGAGCCGCCCTGCTCGATGCCGGCCGCCTGCTCGCGGCCCGCCGCAGCGCGCCCCCGGATCTGGCCGGCCGCTGGGAGCTGCCCGGCGGCAAGGTCGAGCGGGGCGAGACGCCGGAGCACGCCCTGGTGCGCGAACTGCGCGAGGAGTTGGGCGTGGAGACCGAGACCGTGGCGCGTGTGCCGGGGGAGTGGCCCCTGAAGGCGCCGTACGTCCTCCAGGTGTGGACGGCGACCCTGTGTCCCGGCTCCGTGGCCCCCGAGCCCCTCCAGGACCACGACGAACTCCGCTGGCTGACACCGGAAGAACTCTGGGACGTCCACTGGCTGGACCAGGACGTGCCGGCGGTACGCGAGGTCGCCGCGCGGTTGACGGGGAGGGGGTAGGGGCGAAGCCCCACCCCCTCCACGGGCGCGGGGAACTGCGCGATCAGCCCCAACGAACCCGCAGCCGCCCGTCACCCGCACCAACCGAGCTCATAGGCGCACGGCCCCCGGCGTAAGCCCCCGGCGCAACCCTCCGGCGTAAGCCATTCGCACCACAGCGCGCCCTCCCACGCGGTACTGCCCCGCGGATATCGGGTATGTGCCCATTAACCCAATGAAACCGGGCATGGGCGGGCATGCCGCACGCTGCACGGGAAGTGATCGGTGTGATCGACACCGAAGGTGACACCGTCGAGTGGACCTTTCCCGCGGAACCGGGTGCCGTGCGCACCGCCCGTACCGCGGTCCGAGACCAATTGCGCGGCTGGGGCCTGGACACCCTCGCCGACATCACCGCCCTGCTGGTCAGCGAGTTGGTCACCAACTCGCTGCGGCACGCCACCGGCCCCATCGGCGTCCGCCTCGTCCGCCCCGCCGGCCTCGGCGACACCCTGCGCGTCGAGGTCTCCGACCCGCTCCCCGACCCGCCGCGGGAACGCGCCGCCAGCCCCGACGACGAGAGCGGCCGCGGCCTCCAGTTGGTCGCCGGCTCCTCACGCAGCTGGGGCACCCGGCCCGGCAGCACCGGCAAGACGGTCTGGTTCGAGCTGGCCGTACCCGGCTGAACGGGGTGAACGGGGGTGTACACGCACCGTTATGCCGTCCACTCGCGAGAGTGGCCTGCGAACGGGTGCCGGAGTGTGTGATTCGAGGGCGTGTTCCCTGGTTAGAAGACTGGAAGTGTTGTCACGGTCCGGTCCGGAAATCGTCGGGACCGTGCTGTGATCGTGAACACCGTGTCAGGCGGCACCGTAGTGCTGGATACTGCGGGCAGCCGCATCCGGTGACCGGTGCCGGGCGCGGTGAGCTGGAGGGGACGGTTCGCGTGAGCGAGATACCAGCTAAGGCCACGGAGTCCGAGGACTCGTCGGACGGCGTGAGGGCGGGGACCGCGGAGACAGCCGCGGCCCCTGGCGACGCCATGTGGCAGAGCAGCCCGCCCGGCTCGATCTACGACTACATCAAGGTCGCCTCGTTCTCCATCGGCGCCGGCGGCCTGGTCGACCAGTGGAGCCTGCGGGCCGAACAGGTCTTCGGCATCCCCGCGGAGCGCGCCGTCGGCATGGACCCCATCGAGGCGTTCGTCGACCCCGACCTGCGCGAGCACGGCCAGCGGAAGATGGCCGAGATCCTCGACGGGCGGGAGTGGACCGGTGTGGTCCCGTTCCGGATGCCCGACGGCCCCGACGGCCGGCGCGGCGAGGAAGGCCTCGCGGAGGTCTACGTCATGCCCACCCGCACGGCAGAGGGCGAACACGCCGCCGTCTGCATAGTGGTCGACGTCCGCACCCTGCGCAGCATCGAGACCGACCTCGCGGCCTCGCAGTCGATATTCGGTCAATCTCCCTTCGGCTTCCTGCTGATCGACCCCGACCTGCGGATCCGCCGCGCCAACCTGCGGTTCTCCTCCATCTTCGGCGGCACCCCCGACGACCACCGCGGCAAGGGCGTCCACGACTACCTCCCGCGCTCGGAGGCCGAGCGGGTCGCGGCCACCCTGCGCCGGGTCCTGGACACCGGCAACTCCATCACCGACATGCACGTCACCGGGTTCGTACCGGGCTCCGAGGAACGCCGGCACTGGTCCATCAACCTCTACCGCGTGCACAGCGGCACCGGCCGCCCGATCGGCATCGCCTGGCTCGGCCTGGACATCACCGCCCGCCGCGCCGCCGCCCGCGAGGCCGCCGCAGCACGGCGGAATCTCGCCCTCCTCAACGAGGCCGGCGCCCGGATAGGCAACTCCCTCGACCTGGAGACCACCGCCCGCGAACTCCTCGACGTGGTCGTGCCCGGCTTCTGCGACCTCGCCACGGTCGACCTCTACCAGGGCCTGCTGGCCGGCGACGAGACCCCGCCCGGACTCGCCGACGGCAGCGCCGAGCTGCGTCGCGTCGCCTTCGCCAGCGCGGTCTCCGACGCGCCCTTCGTGGGCGGCGGCGCCCCCGTCGCGGTCGGCGCGGTCCACCACTACCCCTTCAACTCGCCCTGCGCGGACGCCCTGCGCACGGCCCGCCCGCAGCAGGTGCCCGCCGAGGAGGGCGGCCTCGTCCAGTCCACCCTCGCGGTCCCGATGGTCGCCCACGACACGGTCGTCGGCCTCGCCCAGTTCGCCCGCACCAAGGGCAGCGAGCCGTTCGGCGACCGCGACCGGGAACTCGCCGTCGAACTGGCGGCCCGCGCGGCCGTCTGTATCGACAACGCGCGCCTGTACCGCCGCGAGCACGAACGCGCGTTGATACTGCAACGGTCCCTGCTCCCGCCCGGCGACCCCGAAGCCTCGGGCCTGGACATCGCGTGCCGTTACCTTCCCGGCAACGCGGCGACCGAGGTCGGCGGCGACTGGTTCGACGTCATCGAACTCCCCGGCCACCGCACGGCACTGGTCGTCGGCGACGTGATGGGCCGCGGTCTGCGCGCGGCCGTCGCCATGGGCGAACTCCGCACGGCGGTCCGCACCCTGGCCCTGCTGGACCTGGAACCCGCCGAAGTCCTCTCCGCGTTGGACGAGATCGCCCGCGGCCTCGGCACCCCCGGCGGAGTCCAGCAGGCCACCCGCACGGCCCGCCAGCCCCGTGACGCGGACCTCTCCGAGGTCTACCTCGCGACCTGCGTCTACGCGGTCTACGACTCCGTCACCAGACGCTGTACGTTCGCCAACGCCGGCCACCTGCCCCCCGTGCTGGTGGAACCCGGCGAGGCCGCGCTCATGCTCGACGTCCCGCCCGGCATGCCGCTCGGCGTCGGCGGCGAGCCCTTCGAGGAGGTGGAGGTGGACCTCCCCGAGGGCTCCCTCCTCGCCCTCTACACGGACGGCCTGGTCGAGTCCCGCGACCACCCCCTCGACGAGGGCCTGCAAGCGTTCGTGGGGGCCCTCACCGACCCCTCCCAGCCCCTGGAGGACGTCTGCGACCACGTCCTCAACACCCTCGACACGCACCACGGCGAGGACGACATCGCGTTGCTGATGGCACGTGTCCAGGGGCTGCCGGCCGAGTCGGTCGGCGACTGGACGCTGCCGCGCGAGCCGCGCAGTGTGGGCCGCGCCCGTGAGTACGCGCGCGGCCAGCTCCTCACCTGGGACCTGGAGCCCCTGGTCGACACGGCGGAACTGCTCGTCAGCGAGCTGGTCACCAACGCGCTGCGGTACGGCGAGGGCGAGATAAGGCTCCGCCTCCTCCTCGACCGCACCCTGGTCTGCGAGGTCTGGGATTCCGGCCTGGTCCAGCCGAGGCGCCGCCGCGCCCGCGACACGGACGAGGGCGGCCGTGGCCTCCAGCTGGTCGGCCTGCTGAGCGCGGCGTGGGGCTCACGCCGGACGCCCCGCGGGAAGACGGTGTGGTTCGAACTCCCGCTGCCGGACGGGGAGACGGGCCTGACGGACCCTGCGGAGGCTCTGCTGAGCCTGTTCTGAGGACGGGTCCCGGCGATCGACGGTTCGGTGCGGCGCGGTGGGGGCTGACCGCGCAGTTCCCCGCGCCCCTTCAGGGGCGCGGGGCTGTGTCCGGTATGCGGCTGCCGCCGCGTGGGCGCGACCGGCCCCCACGCACCCGCAGCCGCCCGACAACCCGCCGCGCCACCCCGTATCGCGCTACCCCAACCGCCGCCTCGTATCCGGCCCTCCGAACGCCACCACCGGCCCCCCGTCGGCCTCCTCGCCCAGCAGCACACCCCCGAGCACCGCCCCCGCCAGCCCGCTCTCATGGGCCCCCGCACCGGCGAACGGGTTCCCGTGCGCCCGTACATCCCGCTCCGCCAACTCCCGCGCCCTGCGCGCCAACCTGTCGGCGTCGGCGAGCGCAGCGCCCCGCGCCTGAGCCAGCAGCGCCCGCGCCTGGACCCCCACCGCCCCCCGATGCGTGCCGATGAAGTCGTCGGCGGCCCCCAGCGCACTGCGCGCCACCAGCTCCGCCGCCGCCGCGATCACCCCGGCCCGCCCGCTCCCCGTCCCCTCCACCGCCCGCGCGATCCGACGCAGGGCGTCCAGCGGGTCGTACGGCCCGCCCGTCAACTCCTCCCGGACCGCGGCCAGTACGGCGTCGGCATGCGCCACCCGCGGCGGGAAGGCGGTCGTCCGCAGGCCCGCCAGCTCCGCCTCCGCGCCCGTGAGAGCGGCCGGCACCGTCCCCGCAGCCGTCCGCAGCTCCCCGGCCAGCCGCTCCACGCCCCCCAGCAGCACCCCGGCCTGCGCCACCGCGCCCTCCGCGGCGCGCAACCCCCGCCGGAATCCGTCACCGTCACCCGTATCGGCGTCCTGGCGGGCCTGGTTGAGCCGTGCGGTCGCGAACACCAGCCGGTCCTTGGCCTGTTCGACGTATCCCAGCACCCCCGCGGTGGCCGTCGTCCCGTACCGCTCACCCGCCTGCGTCAGCGTGCGCGCCACCCCGCCGGTCCGGGCGGCCAGTTCCCGGAAACGTCCCTCGGCCACCGCCAGCGCGTCCCCCGCGCCCCACTCGGCGTCGAACCCCTCCGCCTCCGCGTCCAGCAGCCGCCCCGCCTCCGAGCCCCGCCCGACCACGCCCACCAGCGCCTGCCGCCGGGCGGCGGCGTCGTCCGGTATCCCCTCCTCGTAGCGCCGCCATATCGCGAACGCGGCCGACAGTTCGGTGTCGGCCGTCCGCACGCCCCGCAGGACGGACTCGGCCACGTCGACGAAACCGAGCGCCTCGCGGCCGGTGCGAACACAGTCGTCGGCGAGGACCAGGGAGGTCCGGGCCTGCCGCTCGAAGTCGGTGGGTGACGGCGCGGGCGGGGCGGGTGACACGATCCCCGGCGTGGTGCGCGAGCGGGACCGCCGTATCCGTCGTACGTATCCGTAGCCGCCCAGCGCGCCGGCCGCCGCCACGGCGACGAGCGGCAGCACGTAATCGGTGGCCGGCACCGCGTCGGCCTCGGCCGTGACGACCGTCCGTCCCCCGGCCGCGGGAACCGGATCTTGAGCGGCGCTCGTCATCACCGGCAACACCAGCCAGACCACCCCGGCCACCCCGCCCAGCACCGCATGCCCCACCCGCACACCTATGTGCCCGGTCGCATGCCTCGGCCGACCCCGGAACAAGGATGACGTCACATTTCGGAGCGTATGGGCAGCCCGTCGGCTTCGCGACCGGGGCGGGGACAGCCGGGGGACGACGAGAGCAGGGTGACAGCGGATGGACCGGAGCACGGACCCACAGAAGGACCCCACCCCCACCGACAACCCGAACCCCACCCACGAACCACCCACACCCCCCGACGAACCGGCATCCGCCCCCACATCCCCCGCGCCCGCGGACGCTGCGGGGCCCCCTCTGGTGCCCGCTGCCCCTGCCGGCAGCCGGAAGCCCGCGCCCGCCGCCGGACCGGACTCCGTCCCCGCGTCCGCGGACGCTTCGGAACCCCCGCCGCTGCCCCCTGCCCCCGCACCTGCCGACGGACCGGACTCCGCCCCCGCGTCCGCGGACGCTTCGGAACCCCCGCCGCTGCCCCCTGCCCCTGCACCTGCCGACGGACCGGACTCCGCCCCCGCGTCCGCGGACGCTTCGGAACCCCCGCCGCCGCCCCCTGCCCCCGCACCTGCCGACGGACCGGCGTCCACTGACGCGTCACCCGCGGCCGCCGGCGAATCGGAACCCCCGCCGGGGCCACCCGCACCCGACGACGAAAGTCGCACGGGCGGTGCGGGTGGGAAAACGAGGAACTGGACCCGGCGGACGAGACGGCTCGCCCTCGCCGCCGTCCTGCTCCTCCTGCTTCCCCTCCTCATCGCCGAGACCGCCCTCCGCATCAACTACACCGGCGACCCGGGAGCCGGCACCCACACCCGCAACAAGGACGCCATCTGGCTCGGTCACGCCTGGGTCGACGGTCGTAAGACCGACGCCGACGTCACCGCCCTCGCCGCCCGGCTCGCGGACACCGGCATACGCGACCTCTACGTCCATGCCGGACCACTGGAACACAACGGCACGCTGCCCAAATCGGCCTATCCCAAGGCCCGTTGGCTGATAACAGCCGTGCATCGAAAACTTCCCGGCGTCCGGGTCCAGGCCTGGCTCGGCGACGAGCTCGCGCCCGAGAAGCCGGACGCCATGCATCTGGAGCGGAGCGAGACCCGCGCCGCCGTGGTCGCGTCCGCCCGGCAGGTCGTCGGAGAAGGGTTCGACGGGGTTCACTTCGACCTGGAGCCCCTGCACTCCGGCGACCGGAACTACCTCGCCCTCCTCGACGCCCTGCGCCCCGCAACCCCGCTGCTCTCCGTCGCCGCGCACCAGATCGACCCGCTCCCGGCCTTTCACTCCTTCTGGGGTACCGTCACCGGTCATCCCAAGTGGTGGTCGCAGGAGTATTTCGGGCAAGTCGCCCGCCGGGTGGACCAGATCGCGGTGATGTCGTACGACACGATGCAGCCGCTGCAGAGCCTGTACGGCGGGTACGTCGCGCAGCAGACCGGCCTTGCGATCGAGGTCACCCCGCCCGGCACCGACCTCCTCATGGGTCTGCCCTTCTACCACGAGAACCGTTTCGGTCACTGGGCGCACGCCGAGACCGTGCCGGCGGCCGTGCGGGGAGTTCGGCTGGGACTGTCACGGACGGACGCGGATCGCGCTAACTTCGGCGTCGCGCTGTACGTCGATTTCGCCGCCACCGAGGATGACTGGACCTCTTATCGGAAGGACTGGGTCCGTACGTCATGACAACCGCTCGTGCCCACCTCACCCGTGACGACCTCGCCCCGCTCGCCCGCGAGGCCCTCGGCCGTGCCCCCGCCACCGTCACCCGGTTGCGCGGCGGCTCCAAGAAAGGTGTCTACCGGCTCGCCCTCGACAACGGAAGGACCGCGATCGCGTACGTCTGGTCCCCGGAGGAGGACTACTGGGGTCCCGTCGACGCCGACATCCGTGACCCCTTCTCGCACGCCTCCGGTCTCGGACTCTTCCTGTCCGCCCACGATCTGCTGACCGAACTCGGCGTGCGTACCCCCCGCCTGCTCTTCGCCGACGAGGAGGCCGAGCATCTGTCCGCGTACGCGGCGGTCGTGGAGGACGTCCGCGGCGGCAGCCTGGAGATGATGCTGCGCAGCGACCCGGGCGCGGCGCGGGTGCCGCTGGCGCGCCTCGCGGGGTCGCTCGGCGTGCTCCGCGAGTGCATGTCCGCCGGATACGGCAAGGCCGCCCTCGTGGCGGAGGGCGGCAAGCCGCGGGGCAACTCCTGCGAGCAGGTCGTCGCCGACCGCGCGGTGCACGACATCGCGGAGGTCGCCGAGCGCGACCCCCGGGTGCGCCAGGCCCGCGGCGCGCTGACGGAGCGGGTGCACGAGCTCTTCGACGCGGTCGAGCCGCGCGAGCACGCCTCACTCGTGCACGGCGAACTCGGCCCGGACCACGTCCTGGTGACCGCCGAGGGCGATCCCGCGCTCATCGACATCGAAGGCCTGATGTACTTCGACGCCGAATGGGAGCACGTCTTCCTCCAGCTCCGCTTCGGCCCCGCCTACGACCTGCTGCACACCGCCGACCTCGACGAGGACCGCATGGAGCTGTACCGGCTCGCGATGCATCTGAACCTCGTCGCCGGGCCGCTGCGGCTGCTCGACGGCGACTTCCCGGAGCGCGAACCGATGCAGGAGATCGCCGAGTCCAACCTCCGGCGGGCGCTCAGCCTCCTGCCGGGCGCCTCCTGATCTTCGAGCCGAGCCACACCAGCGGGTCGTACTTGCGGTCCACGGCCCGCTCCTTCAGGGGGATCAGCGCGTTGTCGGTGATGTGGATGCCCTCGGGGCACACCTCCGTGCAGCACTTGGTGATGTTGCAGTAGCCGAGGCCGTGTTCGTCCTGGGCCGTGCGCTTGCGGTCCAGGCCGGACGCCTCCGCCGCGTCCAGCGGGTGCATGTCCAGCTCCGCGACCCGCATGAGGAAACGCGGGCCGGCGAACGCCGTCTTGTTCTCCTCGTGGTCGCGGACCACATGGCAGGTGTCCTGGCACAGGAAGCACTCGATGCACTTGCGGAACTCCTGCGACCGGTCCACGTCCTCCTGGAACATCCGGTACTCGCCGGGGCCCAGTTCGGCCGGCGGCACGAACGCCGGGACCTCCCTGGCCTTCTGGTAGTTGAAGCCGACGTCCGTGACCAGGTCCCGGATCACCGGGAAGGCGCGCAGCGGGGTGACCGTGATGGTCTCGTCCCGTTCGAAGACGGACATGCGGGTCATGCACATCAGGCGTGGGCGGCCGTTGATCTCCGCCGAGCACGAACCGCACTTGCCCGCCTTGCAGTTCCAGCGGACCGCCAGGTCGGAGGCCTGGGTGGCCTGGAGGCGGTGGATGATGTCCAGGACCACCTCGCCGTCGTTGACCTCGACCTTGTAGTCCTCCAGGCCGCCGCCCTCGACGTCGCCCCGCCACACCCTGAAGTGGGCCGTGTAGCCGCTCATTCGTACAGCTCCTCTTCGGCGAGGTACTTGACCAGCTCCTCCTTCTCGAAGAGGGCGAGCAGGTCGGCTCGGATGGGGGCGGTGGTCTCGCGGGTGAGGTCGATCTGGCCGCGCTCCGGGTCGGTGGCCGCCAACCCGCCGGTGGGGTCCGCCAGTCGGCAGAGCAGGTTGACGGGGCGCCACCTGCGGTCCATCGTCGGATGGTCCTCGCGGGTGTGGCCGCCGCGCGACTCCGTGCGCTCCAGCGCCGCCCGGGCCACGCACTCGCTGACCAGCAGCATGTTCCGCAGGTCCAGGGCCAGGTGCCAGCCCGGGTTGAACTGGCGGTGCCCCTCCACACCGGCCCGGCGGGCCCGGACCCGCAGCCCGGCGAGCCGCTCCAGGGCCTGCTCCATCTCGCCCTCCCGGCGGATGATGCCGACCAGGTCGTTCATCGACTGCTGGAGCTCCTGGTGCAGGGTGTACGGGTTCTCCGGCGGGCCGGAGTCGGGTTCCCCGCTCTCCGCCGAGAACGGCCGCAGGGCCTCCGCCGCCGCCGTGTCGATCTGGTCGTCGGCCACCTCCGGGCGGGCGTCGAGGCCGTCCGCGTACTCGGCCGCGTGCCAGCCCGCCCGGCGCCCGAACACCAGCAGGTCGGAGAGGGAGTTGCCGCCGAGCCGGTTGGAGCCGTGCATCCCGCCGGCCACCTCACCGGCCGCGAACAGCCCCGGCACCCCGCGCGCGGCCGCGGTGTCGGAATCCACGGCGACCCCGCCCATCACGTAGTGGCAGGTCGGCCCGACCTCCATCGCCTCCGCCGTGATGTCGACGTCCGCCAGCTCCTTGAACTGGTGGTACATGGACGGCAGCCGGCGCCGGATCACCTCGGCCGGCATCCGCGTCGACACGTCCAGGAACACCCCGCCGTGCGGGGAGCCGCGGCCCGCCTTCACCTCGGAGTTGATGGCCCGGGCCACCTCGTCGCGGGGGAGCAGCTCAGGGGGGCGCCGGTTGTGGTCCGGGTCCTCGTACCAGCGGTCGCCCTCCTCCTCGGACTCGGCGTACTTCTCCTTGAAGACGTCCGGGATGTAGTCGAACATGAACCGCTTGCCCTCGGAGTTCCTGAGCACCCCGCCGTCGCCGCGCACCGACTCCGTGACGAGGATGCCCTTCACCGACGGCGGCCAGACCATGCCCGTCGGGTGGAACTGCACGAACTCCATGTTGAGCAGGGGCGCCCCGGCCAGCAGGGCCAGCGCGTGCCCGTCACCCGTGTACTCCCACGAGTTCGACGTCACCTTGAAGGACTTGCCGATGCCACCGGTCGCGATCACCACGGCCGGTGCTTCCAGGACGAAGAAGCGGCCGGTCTCGCGCTCGTACGCGAAGACGCCGCTCACGCGCGAGCCGTCCTTGAGGATCCGGGTGACCGTGCACTCCTGGAAGACCTTCAGCCGGGACTCGTAGTCACCGGTCTCCTTCATGTCCTCCTGCTGGAGCGAGACGATCTTCTGCTGGAGGGTGCGGATCAGTTCGAGCCCGGTGCGGTCGCCGACATGGGCGAGGCGCGGGTACTCGTGGCCGCCGAAGTTGCGCTGGGAGATCTTCCCGTCCTTCGTGCGGTCGAAGAGGGCGCCCCAGGTCTCCAGCTCCCAGACCCGGTCCGGGGCCTCCTTGGCGTGCAGCTCGGCCATCCGCCACTGGTTGAGGAACTTGCCGCCGCGCATGGTGTCGCGGAAGTGGACCTGCCAGTTGTCGTGCTCGTTGACGTTGGCCATGGCCGCCGCGATGCCGCCCTCGGCCATCACCGTGTGCGCCTTGCCGAACAGCGACTTGCAGATCACCGCCGTACGGGCGCCCCGCTCGCGCGCCTCGATCGCGGCCCGCAGCCCCGCGCCGCCGGCTCCGACGATCACGACGTCCCACTGCTGCCGTTCCACCGCTCCCATCAGAAGGCCCCACTCATTAGAAGAATCGCGGATCGTCGAAGACACCGGACGCGAGGAGATAGACGTAGAAGTCGGCGAGCGCCACGCTCACCAGCGACGCCCAGGCGAGCTGCATGTGCCGGGCGTTGAGCTTGCCGACGAACTGCCACGCCTTGTAGCGCACAGGGTGTTTGGAGAAGTGCTTGAGCTTGCCGCCGACGATGTGCCGGCAGGAGTGGCAGGACAGGGTGTACGCCCAGATCAGCACGATGTTGACCAGGAAGACCAGGGTGCCCAGACCCATGTGGCCCCAGCGCTCGTGCGGGTCGCGGAAGGACAGGACCGTGTCGTAGGTCAGCACACAGGCGACCAGGAGGGCGAAGTAGAAGAAGTACCGGTGGACGTTCTGCAGGATCAGCGGGAAGCGGGTCTCACCGGTGTACTTCGCGTGCGGCTCGGCCACGGCGCAGGCCGGCGGGGACGCCCAGAAGCTGCGGTAGTACGCCTTGCGGTAGTAGTAGCAGGTCAGGCGGAAGCCCAGCGGGAAGATCAGGATGATGATCGCCGGGGAGATCGCCCACCAGCTGCCGAAGAGGTCGGCGTTCGGGCCGGACGGCATGGTCTTGCAGTTCTCCGCCAGACACGGCGAGTAGAACGGCGAGACGTACGGCGCCGCGTAGTAGTGCGCGTTCGAGAAGGCCCGCCACGTCGAGTAGACGACGAACGCGAACAGACCGGCCGCGGTGACGGCAGGCGCCAGCCACCAGCGGTCGGTCCGCAGGTGCGGGGCGGAGATCGCGGCGCGTGTACGGGTGCGTACACCGCCGCTGTTCTGATGTGGTTCCGTACCAGTGGCCAACGGATGACTCCGGTCGGGGTCGGGGGTGGGGGCCTGCGGTCAGCGCTCCTACGGTGCGTGCCGGTCGCGGGCGCCGAGACCCTCGTCGTCCGTGTCCGTCCACAGGTTGATGTCGTACGGATCGTCGGAGATGGTGACGAGTTCGGGGCGTTTGCCCGGGGCGCCGGTGTTGGCCGCCTCCCGCAGCAGGGCCACGCTCTCGCGCAGGTGAGCCGCGTCGGCCCGGACGCGGCGCATCTCCAGTCCGCCGCTCCCGAGCTGCTGCTCCAGGCGGCCGACGGACCGGTTCAGGTCCTCAAGGCAGCGCTGGACTGACGTCAGGTCGTCGTGCACGGACATGACGTGACCTCACTTCCGGACCCCGTGGTCCAAGGCGGCAACGTTCATGCGCCTGCGAGTGTTGCGCGTCACACCTGCCGATGTGAAGCCATGTGCAGCGATTGGCGGATTGCGCGCCTCCGTCGCACGCCCGCACGCGCTCTGTTCGCGCCGGGATTGCGCCGCACGGGTGGGGTTTGGCAGCCCCCGCCGCCGTGTCGTCCCCGGCCGACGGACCCCGTCCATTTCAGTGGGGTCCGTACTTCTGACGTACATCTGATCAACTCAAAAATACCCCCAAACGTGAACAGACCGCACCCGTGTCAAGGGGCCTCCCGGAGGTAAGCAGAGATGTCTCACCAGGGCGTCAGCCGTAGCGCCCCTTCAGGGGTGCGGGGAACTGCGCGAGCAACCACGACGGAGCCGCGGACGAACGACGGCCCACCGCGGCGCCACCAGCGGAGCGCCCTCGCCTTCCTCGCCGCCGGCGCGCTCGCCGTGCCCCTCCTCGCCGGCTGCAGCTCCGACGACGAGGGCAGCAAGCCGCTCGCCGCACAGGACATCGCGGCGGTCCCCCGGGACTCCGTCGCCGAGGGCGGCACGCTGAAGATGGCCGTGGACGCCGTACCGGAGACCTTCAACACCTTCCAGGCCGACGCCGACGCCGGCACCACCCGGGTCGCCCAGGCCGTCCTGCCGTCGATGTTCACCATGGACGCCACCGGGAAGCCGGTCCGCAACCCCGACTACCTGGAATCCGCGAAGGTCATCGAGACCGAGCCGCGCCAGGTCGTCCTCTACAAGCTCGACCAGCGGGCCGTCTGGAGCGACGGCCGGGAGATCGGCGCCGCCGACTTCGCCGCCCAGTGGCGCGCCCTGTCCGGCAAGGACGCCGCCTACTGGACCGCCCGCAACGCCGGCTACGACCGCATCGCCAAGATCGAGCGCGGCGCCAACGACCTGGAGGTCCGGGTCACCTTCGACCGGCCGTACACCGACTGGAAGTCGCTGTTCTCCCCGCTGTACTCGAAGGACGTCATGGGCACCCCGGACGCCTTCAACGACGGCGCCCGCCGCAAGCTCATGGTCACCGCGGGGCCCTTCCGGGTCGACAGGATCGACACCGCCAAGAAGGACGTGGTCCTCACCCGTAACCCGCGCTGGTGGGGCCGCCCGGCCAAGCTCGACGAGATCGACCTGCACGCCGTGGACCGCGGGCAGCGGGCCGCCGCGCTCGCCGCCGGCACGGTCGACGTCGCCGACATCGACGCCTCCGAGGCCGAGCAGATCATCGTCGCCGGCCGCGAGAAGGGCACCGGCATGCCCTTGCAGGGCGCCGGGAAGACCTCCGCCAAGAAGCTGCGGTCCTGGGCGCTGGCCCTCGGCATGGACGCGGAGAGGCTGCCCGACGGGCGGAAGAAGCTGGGCAGGGCCATCGCCAAGTGGCTGGAGCAGCAGCACGAGCTGCGCGACTTCGACGTCCGCAAGTCGCTGGAGCCCGCCTACACCCAGCTGGCCCTGAACGGCTCCGAGGGCCCCCTCGCCGACGACCGGGTACGGCGGGCCGTCGCCCGGGCGATCGACCGCCAGGCCCTCGCCAAGCTGGTGCTCACCCCGCTGGGGCTGCCCGCCGTGCCGGTCGGCAGCCACCTCGCCCTCTCCGGGCAGGCCGCCTACGCCGACAGCAGCGGGGCGATCGGCGGCCTCGACACCCATGAGGCGCAGGCGCTGCTCGCCGACGCGGGGTGGGTGGCCGGCGGCCCGATCAAGGCCGAGGACAAGACCGCCGGCGCGGAGCACGGGAAGGGCGACAAGGCGAAGCAGGGCGACAAGGCGGGCAAGGGCGACAAGAGCGAGGAGTCCCAGGGCGGGCAGGACGGGCAGTACATCGTCGGAGAGGACGACAAGGGGCCCGATGGCAAGGACACCCGCGACCACCAGAAGGACCACGCCCACGGGGCGCCGGGGGCGTACGCGCCGAAGGGCACGGCCGCGCCCAAGGGCGCGGGGGCCGCGGCCGCACCGCTGGCCAAGGACGGGAAGGCGCTGACCCTGCGGTTCGTGCTGCCGTCCGGGGCGGGGTCGGAGACGCTCCAGAACGTCGCCGGACGGATCACCCAGATGCTGGCGGCGGTCGGCATCCAGACCGAGATCACCAAAGTCTCCGACGAGAGCTACTTCAAGGACCACATCGCGTCCGGGGAGTACGACCTCGCGCTGTACTCGTGGCCGTCGTCGGCGTTCCCGGCGACCGACGCGCGGCCGATCTACGCGAAGCCCGTGGTGGGCGCCGACGGGTCGCTGAACGTCGAGCAGAACTACACGAGGGTCGGCACCGACCAGGTGGACCAGCTCTTCGACCAGGCGCTGGGGGCGCTGGACGAGGGCGAGGCGGACGGGCTGCTGCAGAAGGCGGACTCGCGGATCTGGGCCTCGGCCGGGTCGCTGCCGCTGTACCAGAGGCCCCAGGTCGTGGGGGTGCGGAAGGGGCTGGTGAACGTCGGGGCGTTCGGGTTCCAGACGCCGGTTTATCAGGACATGGGCTTTTTGAAGAAGGGTGCGAAGGTCTCGGCGAGCCCGGCCAAGGGGTAGGGGGCTCGGATGTGGGTCTCGGGTGCGGGTGGACTGCGGCTGGCCGCGCAGTTCCCCGCACCCCTTGGGTTTCTTGCCCGAATGTCCGTTGATAAGTGCTCTGAGCTGCATATATGTAGCCCCGCGAGCCAGCAGTCGATTGGCCCCGTACCATGGGGTGAGGCCGTGGCGTGTTCAGCCCGGCAGGGTCCGCGTAACACCGATGTACGCGCAGGCCCCTTCCTCACACTCCGGGAGTACGCCGCACTATGGCCACGCGCCACGACATCCGCAACGTCGCCATCGTCGCCCACGTCGACCACGGCAAGACGACCCTCGTCGACGCCATGCTGAAGCAGGCCGGTGCCTTCGCTGCGCACGCCGCCGAGTCGCTCGACGACCGAATGATGGACTCGAACGACCTGGAGCGTGAGAAGGGCATCACGATCCTGGCCAAGAACACGGCCGTGAAGTACCACCCCAAGGATGGCGGCGACGTCATCACCATCAACATCATCGACACCCCGGGCCACGCCGACTTCGGTGGCGAGGTCGAGCGCGGTCTGTCCATGGTGGACGCGGTGGTCCTGCTGGTCGACGCCTCCGAGGGCCCGCTGCCGCAGACCCGCTTCGTGCTGCGCAAGGCCCTCCAGCAGCGCCTGCCCGTCATCCTGTGCATCAACAAGACGGACCGCCCGGACTCGCGCATCGACGAGGTCGTCAACGAGACCTACGACCTCTTCCTCGACCTGGACGCCGACGAGGACCAGATCGAGTTCCCGATCGTCTACGCGTGTGCGCGTGACGGTGTGGCCTCGCTGACCAAGCCGGAGGACGGCACCGTCCCGGCCGACAGCGACAGCCTGGAGCCGTTCTTCTCCACGATCCTCTCCCACGTCCCGGCCCCCGAGTACGACGAGTCGGCCCCGCTCCAGGCGCACGTCACCAACCTGGACGCCGACAACTTCCTCGGCCGTATCGCGCTGCTCCGCGTCGAGCAGGGCGAGCTGCGCAAGGGCCAGACCGTCACCTGGATCAAGCGCGACGGCACGATGTCCAACGTGCGCATCACCGAGCTGCTGATGACCGAGGCGCTCACCCGCAAGCCCGCCGAGATGGCCGGCCCGGGCGACATCTGCGCCGTCGCCGGTATCGCGGACATCATGATCGGCGAGACCCTCGCCGACACCGAGAACCCGATCCCGCTGCCACTGATCACGGTCGACGAGCCGGCGATCTCGATGACCATCGGCACCAACACCTCGCCGCTGGTCGGCCGTGGCGGCACCGGCAAGGGCGCCGACAACAAGGCCGCGGTCAAGGACCGCAAGGTCACCGCCCGCCAGGTCAAGGACCGCCTGGACCGCGAGCTGATCGGTAACGTCTCCCTCCGGGTGCTCGACACCGAGCGCCCCGACGCCTGGGAGGTCCAGGGGCGTGGTGAGCTGGCGCTCGCCATCCTGGTCGAGCAGATGCGCCGTGAGGGCTTCGAGCTGACCATCGGCAAGCCGCAGGTCGTCACCAAGCAGGTCGACGGCAAGACGTACGAGCCCGTCGAGCGCATGACGATCGACGTGCCCGAGGAGCACATGGGCGCCGTCACGCAGCTCATGGGCGTCCGCAAGGGCCGGATGGACAACATGTCCAACCACGGCTCGGGCTGGGTCCGCATGGAGTTCGTGGTGCCCTCCCGCGGTCTCATCGGCTTCCGTACCGAGTTCCTGACGCAGACGCGAGGCACGGGTATCGGGCACTCCATCCACGAGGGCCACGAGCCCTGGTTCGGCACCCTGCAGACCCGTAACAACGGCTCGCTGGTCGCCGACCGCTCCGGTGCCGTCACCGCGTTCGCGATGACGAACCTCCAGGAGCGCGGTGTGCTGTTCACCGACCCCGGCACCGAGGTGTACGAGGGCATGATCGTCGGCGAGAACTCGCGCTCCGACGACATGGACGTGAACATCACCAAGGAGAAGAAGCTCACGAACATGCGGTCGTCCTCGGCCGACTCGTTCGAGGCGATCGTGCCGCCGCGCAAGCTCTCCCTGGAGCAGTCGCTGGAGTTCTGCCGTGACGACGAGTGCGTCGAGGTGACCCCGGAGGCCGTTCGCATCCGCAAGGTGAACCTGGACGCCCGCGAGCGGGCCCGCGCCGCCAGCCGCGCCAAGCACGGCTGATCACAGGACGCCTGAGCCCGGGTGCCCCCAGGATGGGGGTACCCGGGCTTTTTGCAACCCATTTTCGGGTAAGCGGACGGGAGCAGCCTTCGGCCAGTGTCCGAAATGCGGAGATCGCCGCCCGGTAGCCATGTAACACGTCCGTTTCGTGGCCTTCTCCCCGCGAATAGTTTGTCCAGTTTTTGGAAGAACTTCGCATCAGCTGTGACTGAATTGAGATTTAAAGACTGTGGTCGGCACCTGACTCATGGCAGATAGTTAGCCGCGTAGCGCTCGGGTCAATGGGTCACGCGCTGTGGGGACAGCGCTCGACTCACGAGCACCAGGGGGTGTCTGACCCTCCGTCAGGGGTGTCGGAGGGTATGGACGGAAGCCTCCTGTTGGTGAACACGTGAAGTCATGAGGAGGAACTCCCATGCGTGGTGTCCTGAACACCAGGTGGGTCGCACTCGCGCCATCAGGCCATTCCCGTTCCAAGTGTGCGTCCGTTTCCATCAGTTCGTCCTGTTCGTTCGGCGACTGCTTCTGAGGATCCGTCCGGCCGTGTAGCGCGGCCGTTCGACTACGCGCGTCCGACTGCGGTTTCCCGCCGCTTCGCCGTGCGTTCCTCGGGCTACCCGGAAGCCCCCCACCCACACTTGTGAAACGGACGAACTGTGACCAGTCCTATCGACATCGAGGACGGCGGGACCTCGGCCATTGCCGAGGGCGAACCAGCGCCCCCGGCGAAGTCCGGAGCGGACTCGCTCGAAGGCCGTTCCCCCGGCCGGTTGATGTGGATCCGCTTCAAGCGCGACCGTACGGGCGTCGTCTGCGCGATCGTCGTGATCGCCTACTTCGTGATCTCCCTGGCGGCCCCGCTCCTGACGAAGCTCTCCGGCACCAACCCGTACACCCTGTACGGCCAGGACCCCACCTACGCGGACAAGCCGATCCTGGACGAATTCGGGCTGCCGCTCGGCTACTTGGGCGGTGTCTCGGGCGGCCACTGGTTCGGCGTCGAGCCGCAGTACGGCCGTGACCTGTACGCCATGCTGCTGTACGGCATGCGGACCTCGCTCTTCATGGCGCTCGGCATCACCGTCCTGGTCATGGTCACGGGCATCGTCATCGGCCTGATCGGCGGCTACTTCGGCGGCCGTACGGACTACTGGCTCGGCCGTGTCACGGACTTCTTCCTGTCCTTCCCGCAGCAGCTGTTCTTCATCGCCTTCATGCCTGTGGTGACCTCGTTCTTCGTCGATCCCCGCGAGGAGACGCCCACCTACTTCCGGGCCCTGGCCATCCTGATCGTGCTCTGGCTGCTGGGCTGGATGGGCATGGCGCGCATCGTCCGCTCCACCGTGCTGTCCCTGCGGGAACGGGAGTTCATCGAGGCGGCCCGGGTCTCGGGGGCCTCGCCCTGGCGGATCGTCAGCAAGGAGATCCTGCCGAACGTCGTGACGCCGATCCTCGTGCAGTTCACGTACCAGCTCCCCAGCACCATCCTCAGCATCGCCTTCCTCTCGTTCGCCGGTGTCGGGTTCGTCGAGCCCACCCCGGACTGGGGACGCCTCTTCGCGGCCGGCGCCCAGTACGCCGAGCAGGACCCCGCGTTCATGTTCTTCCCGGGCGTCGCGCTGGTGATCTTCGTCCTGTGCTTCAACCTCCTCGGAGACTCCGTCCGAGACGCGTTCGACCCCAAGTCCGGGCGATAGGACGTCCCTTGGGTGGGGGTGGCTGCCGCCCCCCGTCGGTCTCACGCCCGGCGCCCGGCAGCACTCTGGGATCACAACCGACAAATAGGTGGATTCGCCACATGATGTCTCATCGCTCACTGCTGTCCCGCAGAGCGCAGACCCTCGTGATCGCCGTCGCGGCCGGCTCTCTCGCGCTCACCGCCTGCTCCAAGAACGAGGGGGGGAAGTCCGGCACCGACTCCAAGAAGGACCAGAAGGAGGCCGCCGTCCAGTCCAAGGCGGTCGAGTACCTCGGCGCGGCCGACTCCACCGGCCCCGCCAAGGACGTGGCCGGCGCCAAGAGCGGCGGCACGATCCAGATCTACCAGGAGACGCCGCTGACCCACCTGGACCCGGGCCAGATCTATGTCTCCGACGCCGGCCAGATCGCCAACCTGCTCTTCCGCCGGCTGACCCAGTTCCAGGAGGACGACAAGGGCAACGTCTCGGTCGTCGGCGACCTCGCCACCGACTCGGGCAAGTCCTCCGACGACGGCAAGACCTGGACCTTCACCCTGAAGGACGGGGTCAAGGACCAGAACGGCAACGTGATCACCTCCGCCGACGTCCGGCACAGCGTCGAGCGGCTGTACGCGAAGTTCATCTTCGACGGTCCGACCTATCTGCAGAGCTGGCTGAGCGGTGCCGACTACCGCAAGGCGCTGCCCGACGGCGGCTTCGGCTCCAAGCACCTGCCGGCCTCGGTCCTGGACACCCCGGACGACAAGACGGTGATCTTCCACTTCGACACCCCGCGCCCGGACCTGCCGCAGACCCTCGCCATGGCGGGCTACGGCATCGTGCCGGCCAAGACCGACACCAAGGCCAACTACGACAAGGCCCCGGTCGCCACCGGCCCGTACAAGATCGCCTCGTCGAAGTCCGGCAAGTCCCTCGTCCTGGTCAAGAACAGCAACTGGGACCCGAAGACCGACTCCGTGCGCCACCAGTACGTGGACGGCTTCAACTTCGCCTTCGGCATCACCGAGTCCACCCAGACCAAGCGGCTCATCGCCGACCAGGGCGACTCCAAGAACGCCATGCAGTTCACCGGCAGCGTCGACGCCACCCAGATCCAGGACGTCGTCAAGAACACCGAGACGTACAAGCGCACCATCAAGGGCTACCAGCCGTACGTCATGACGCTCACCTTCAACCTTGACCGGGTCAAGGACAAGAAGGTCCGCGACGCCATCACCTACGCGGTCAACTCCAAGTCCCTGATCGCCGGCGAGGGCGGTGCGTACGGCGGTGACGTCGCCCCCAACCTGTTCGCGCCGACCCTGCCGGGCTACGAGGCGACCTACGACCCCTACGGCCGGCTGAAGACCCCGCAGGGCAACATCGCCAAGGCCGAGGAGATCCTCAAGAGCGTCCCCGCCGCCGAGAAGAAGGTCGTCTTCGCCTACGCCAACACCGAGGCGGGCCAGCGCCGCAAGGTCGCCATCGAGGACGCCCTCACCAAGGTCGGCTTCGACGTCGTCTCCAAGGAGGTCGACGGGGCCAGCTACTACGAGCAGATCGGCAAGCTCGACAACCCCTACGACCTGTACATCACCGGCTGGGGCCAGGACTGGCCGTCGCCGGGCACGGTCGTCACGCCGATCTACGACGGTGACCAGGTCGCCGACGGCTCCTCGAACTACTCGCACATCAACGACCCCAAGGTCCAGGAGCTGATCAAGAAGGCCCTCACCCAGCAGCCGACCGAGGCCGCGAAGACCTGGCGCGAGGCGCACCACTACATCCTGGAGAAGGTCAACCCGGCCGCCCCGCTCTGGTACACCAAGCAGCTCCAGCTGTTCGGCTCCAACATCGGCGGCGCCCGCTACAGCAGCGTCTCCAGCTACATCGACGTCACCCGGCTCTACCTGAAGTCGTAGGCAACGGCTCCGGTGCCGCGGAGGCGCACCCCCCGGTGCGCCTCCGCGGCCCTGCGCGAACCCCTCACCCGTCCTCGCCGTCCTTGCAGAGAGCAGCCAGGCCGTCATGATCCAGTTCATCGTCCGGCGCACGGTGGGCGCCGCCGTCACCCTGTTCCTCATCGGCGCGGCCACGTTCTTCCTCTTCGTGGCCGCCCCCTCCGACTACGCCTCCCTCGCCTGTGGCAAGGACTGCACACCGGCCCGCCTGGCGGACATCCGTGAGGCCCTCGGCCTCAACCTGCCGCTGGCCCAGCAGTTCTGGGACTTCATGTCCGGCATCGTCATGGGCCGGGACTTCCCGACCGGCCACTGCTCGGCCCCCTGCCTGGGCGTGTCGTTCTACTCGGGCGACATGGTCTGGAGCACGATCATGGACCGCTTCCCGCTCACCCTGACGCTGACCGCGGGCGGTGCGGTGGTCTTCCTGATCGTGGGCGTCGGCGCGGGCATGATCGCCGCCTACCGCCGGGGCACGTACATCGACAAGTTCGCCACCGGTGCCTCGATGGTGCTCAGCTCCTTCCAGATCTACTTCCTCGGCCCGATCGTCCTGACCGTCCTCGTCTACAGCACCGGCTGGATGGAGGACCCCAAGTACGTGCCGATCACGCAGGATCCGGTCGGCTGGTTCGTCGGGATGTCGATCCCGGTCTGCGTGATGGCGACCATCTTCACCGCCCAGTACACCCGTATGGCCCGCTCCTCGATGATCGAGCAGCTCGCCGAGGACCATGTCCGCACCGCCAAGGCCAAGGGCATGTCCCGCAAGTACGTCTTCTTCCGCTACGCCTGGCGCGGCTCGCTCATCCCGATCGTCACCGTGCTCGGCATCGACGTCAGCGCGATGCTCGGCGGTGCGGTCGTCACCGAACTGACCTTCTCCCTCCAGGGGATCGGCCGGCTCGCGGTGGACGGCGCGGTCAACAAGGACCTGCCGCTGACGATGGGCGTGATGCTCTTCGGCGCCTTCTTCATCCTGGTCATCAACATCTTCACCGACATCACGTACGCGTGGATCGACCCGCGCATCCGCCTCTCTTAGGACCCTTAGGAAGCGACACCGTGACCACAGTGACCAAACCGGAGGGCGCCCCGGCGGCGAACGCGCCGGACGGCTTCCTCTCGGTCCGCGATCTCCAGGTGACGTTCTCCACGGAGGACGGTCCCGTGAAGGCGGTCGACGGGCTCTCCTTCGACCTGGCGCGCGGCAGGACCCTCGGCATCGTCGGCGAGTCCGGCTCCGGCAAGTCCGTCACCAACCTGACGATCCTCGGCCTGCACAACCCGCTGTTCACGAAGACCGACGGCGAGATCGTGCTCGACGGCAAAGAGCTGATCACCGCCACCGAGAACGAGATGGAGCAGCTGCGCGGCAACCGGGCCGCGATGATCTTCCAGGACCCGCTGACCGCGCTGTCGCCGTTCTACACGGTGGGCCGGCAGATCGCCGAGCCCTACATGAAGCACCGCAAGGTCTCCAAGAAGGCCGCCTGGGAGCGTGCCGTGGAGATGCTCGCCAAGGTCGGCATCCCCAACCCCCGGGAACGGGCCAAGGACTATCCGCACCAGTTCTCCGGCGGTATGCGCCAGCGCGCGATGATCGCCATGGCCCTGATCTGCGACCCCGACCTGCTGATCGCCGACGAACCCACCACCGCCCTGGACGTGACGGTCCAGGCGCAGATTCTCGACCTGCTCAAGGACCTGCAACAGGAGTTCGGATCGGGCATCATCTTCATCACCCACGACCTGGGGGTGATCGCCGACATGGCCGACGACATCATGGTGATGTACGCCGGGAACGCGGTGGAACGGGGCACGGTGGACGAGGTCCTGCGTGCACCCCAACACCCGTACACCTGGGGCCTGTTGAACTCCATGCCACGCCTGGACTCCGACCTGTCCACCCCACTCAGCCCGATCCCCGGCAGTCCGCCCTCCCTGCTCCACCCGCCCTCCGGCTGCCGCTTCCACCCGCGCTGCACCTTCCAGGACCGGGTGGCGGGCGCCGCCGGCCGCTGTGTGGACGAACGCCCGCTGCTCGGCCCCGACCGCGCCTCGGCATGCCACCTCACGGCGGACCAGAAACGCACCATCTTCATCGAAGAGATCAAACCCCGACTGGCCTAGGCCCTGGAGGACACGTCATGACAGAGGACACGGTCCTCCCGGCTCAACGCGAGCAGGTCACCGTCGGGGAGCCGCTTCTCGAGGTCTCCGGACTCACCAAGTACTTCCCGGTCAAGGGCGGCTTCCCGATCAAACGGACCGTCGGGCACGTCCAGGCCGTGGACGGCATCGACCTCACCGTGCGGGTGGGGGAGAGCTTCGGCCTGGTGGGGGAGTCCGGCTGCGGCAAGTCGACGACCGGCCGGCTGATCACCCGCCTCATGGAGCCGACGAGCGGTTCGATCGCCTACCGCGGCAAGGACATCAGCCGCGCGACGCGCAGGCAGCTGGCGCCGATCCGCTCCGAGATCCAGATGATCTTCCAGGACCCGTACTCGTCGCTGAATCCCCGTCAGACGGTGGGCAAGATCATCTCCGGCCCGATGGAGATCAACGGCATCACCCCGGAGGGCGGCCGCGAGAAACGCGTCCGTGAGCTGCTGGAGATCGTCGGCCTCAACCCCGAGCACTACAACCGTTTCCCGCACGAGTTCTCGGGCGGCCAGCGCCAACGCATCGGCGTAGCACGAGCGTTGGCCCTGGAACCCAAACTGATCGTCGCCGACGAGCCGGTCTCCGCCCTGGACGTCTCGATCCAGGCGCAGGTGGTGAACCTGCTCCAGCAGGTCCAGAGGGAACTCGGGATCGCCTTCCTCTTCATCGCCCACGACCTGGCGGTGGTACGGCACTTCTCGCAGCGCGTCGCGGTGATGTACCTCGGCAAGATCATCGAGGTCGGCGACCGGGAGGCGATCTACACCCGCCCTCGCCACCCCTACACCCACGCCCTCCTCTCGGCCGTACCCGAGGTCAATCTCACGGACGACGACGAATCGCCCGGCCGCGAACGCATCCGCCTGGCCGGTGACGTCCCGTCCCCGATCTCCCCGCCCTCCGGCTGCCGTTTCCGCACACGCTGCTGGAAGGCCCAGGACAAGTGCGCGGCGGAGGAACCCCCGCTGGTCCAGATCTCGGGCAACCGGGCCGACCACCTCACGGCCTGCCACTTCCCGGAGGAGCCGACGACGGAGGCGAGGGACGAGGACATCGTGCTGGACCCGGCACTGGTGGCGCTGGAGGACGAGGGCCCCCGCTGATGTCCGTGCCCCCACCTGTCCGCGATTGTCCAGGAGTCCCTTTTGATGTTTGATGAAGGAGATTGTGCCGGGATGGAACTCCGGTAGAGGTCCAGCGACCGGAGTACGAGTGACAGCGAGCAGGAAGCGGCGGGGCATCCCGCCGCTCGGGGACAGGTGGCTCCCGTCCCGGAAGACGGGCGCGATCCTCGCCCTGGCCTACCTGGTGGTGGTGTTCGCCCTCGACTACCTGAGCGTCGAGCACGGCCTGGACGCCGCGACCGCGGCCGTCACGGTCATCACCTTCCCCTCGGGCACCGTGACGACGGTCCTGCTCCTCCTCGGCGCGGTGGTCTTAGGCCACGACGACTACAGCCCCGGCCCGGACACGTACGCCCCGTCCGTCCACGTCGTCGCGGGCATCGTCCAGATCGTCCTGGTCCGGCTGGTCCTGGCAGCGGTCTCCGGGCGTGCGGCGCTCAGCCGGGGCACGCGACGGTGATGATCTCGGGGCTGCCGGCGGTGACCGGCCCCCGGGCCCAGTCGCCGTACTGGCCGACGACGGCGAGACCGGCGCCGGCGAGGAAGCCGGAGAGGGCGTCCGGACCGAGGAAGCGCAGGGTGGAACGGCACACCCGGGGCTGAGGCCAGCGCCCGCCCTCGTACGTCTCCGTGAAGGTCACCCGGTCCCCGCTCGGCAGCCCCTCGACCTCGTGCCAGACCCGGACGGGACGGCCGTCCGGGTCGGTGACCTGGCGGACACGGTCGGGGGTCCAGCCCTCCCAGGCCCGGGCGGCGGGATTGCGGGCATCGAAGACGAAGCGTCCGCCGGGCGCGAGGGCTGTGCGTACGGCGGTCAGCGCGGCCCGCAACTCCTCGTCGCCGAGCAGCACTTGGAATACATGACCGGTCATCACGACGAGGTCGAAGCCGGCGCCGTCCCAGTGGCGGGTGCGGAGATCACCGAGCACCCACTCGACGCCGGGTCCACCGCGCCGCGCCTGCACGAGCATCGCAGCGGCCGGGTCGACCCCCATGAGCCGCCCGCCGTGCCCCTCCCCGCGTGCCCGCCGCAGCAACTGCCCCGTCCCGCAGCCGACATCGAGCACGGACCCGGCGGACATCACCAGGTCCAGGTAGAAGTCGTCACCCGGCCCCCACGGGTTGAGGCTGTCGTAGAGCGCGGCAAGTGAGAGATCCGCGTACGAATGATCGACCACCGCGGCAGTGTGGCACATGATGTTGAACGAGAGGTCAGGATCGGCGTTCTTATTGAGTGTCTATCAACTTCCTTTGGAGTAAGGGTGCTTCACCACGTCGAGCTCTGGGTGCCGGACCTGGACCGGGCGGCCGGGTCCTGGGGCTGGCTGCTGACCGCCCTCGGCTGCGAGCCGTACCAGACCTGGCCGGAGGGGAGGAGCTGGCGGCGCGGGGAGACGTACGTCGTCATCGAGGAGTCGTCGGCGATGCGGAGCGGGGTGCGGTACGACCGTATGCGCCCGGGCCTGAACCACCTGGCGTTCCACGTCCCGGACCGCGCGACGGTCGACGCGCTGACGGAGGAGGCCCCGGCCCACGGCTGGACTCTCCTCTTCGCGGATCGCCATCCGTACGCAGGCGGCCCGGACCACTACGCGGCCTACCTGGAGAACGAGGACGGATTCGAGGTGGAGCTGGTGTCTCAGGAGGCGTGAGGGGCTTTGAGGGCTTGGAGGAAGGGGGCGAAGGCGGTGGCGGGGAAGGTGAGGATGCCGCCGGCTGGGTCCTTGGAGTCGCGGATGGATATGCGGGTGGGGCGGTGGGCGACCTCGACGCAGTTGTTGCCGTCGCCGCTTCCGGAGTAGGACGACCTCCGCCAGTTGCCAGGGGTCACGATGTGCCTCACAGCTCTTTCGCCAGGTTGTGGATGAAGTCATGCGACCGCTCGGGGCCGAGAGACGCAGACTCCACCTTACGGAAGAGCGTTCGAAACGCACCGAGTTGAGCCTCGGAATCGATGAACCCCGCACCATGCGGCGCGTCGCGCACCGCTGTGTCCAACTGGGAGACGGCGCCACCCGCGTACATCATGGCGTTCGTGGCTCCGGCGAAGCCGTCCAGGTCGAACGGAATGACCCGCACAGTGATGTGGGGCGCTTCGGACAACTCCAGGATGCGGTCGAGCTGAACGCGCGCGGCTGCGCGGTCACAGACCCTGATGCGCAGGGCAGCCTCGTGGATTACGGCCTCGTAGGGGACACAGGCTGGTTCCTCGATGACGACCTTCCGTTCCATGCGGTGACGGACACGTAGCTCAAGGTCGCTCTCGGGGAGTTCGGGGACCCGGTACGAGAAAATGGCACGGGCGTAGTCTTCCGTCTGGAACAGGCCGGGGACGTGCAGGAACTCCACGTCGAGCCGAAACGAGGAGTGGTACTCCAACTCGGCGAGATCCAGGAACGACGTAGGGAGCAGCCCCCGGTACTCCTCCCACCAGCCACGGGTCCGGTCGGTCGCCATCGCCGCCAGTGCCTCGATCAACTCGGCGTCCGTGCAGGAGTAATGAGCAGCGAGTCGTCGTACGCGCTCCTCGCTCACACCCGCCGTACCGAACTCGATCTGGCTGATCTGGGCCGAGTCCGTCCCAAGCAGCGCGGCGGCTTCGAGTCCTTTCAGTCCTGCAGCCTCGCGAAGTTTGCGCAGCTCGGAACCCAGGCGCGCCTGGCGTGACGTGGGCTGTTTCCTGCGCGTCACGTCTTCCTCCCGGTCGTGAACTGCTGAGAAGCAGAACCTCGTTCGGGGGGAAGATTACGGCAACGACTTGCGCCGTCCCAAATTGTGTCTCTACCTTCAGTGACGTAACGGACACGCTGTGGAAGTGCACCGCACTCGCCGTGCGGCGATGCCACCGTGCGTGAAGTCCCCCCACCTCACCGGAGTTGATGACGCATGCCCGAAACCTGGGACTACACGCTCTCGATCCCCAACGACCTCAGAGCGGTGACGATCTGCCGCCGCACCCTCCGGCTGATCCTGACGATGCACGGCCTGATCGGGCTCGCCGACACGGCAGAACTGCTGGCGGCGGAGCTGGTGTCCAACGCCGTACGGCACACGAAGGGGCCGGCGGCGCTGAGGGTCCGGCGTTCCCCGGAGGGCGTCGTCTGGATCGGGGCGTGGGATGCGGACCCCGTGCCTCCGGAGCCGCCCGGCTCGTTGGAGGGAGCAACGGACCTTGAGGCGGGGCGGGGGTTGGGGCTGGTGGCCGCGTGTGCGGAGTGCTGGGGATGGCAGCCGTCGTCCCGGTTCGGGGACCGGGGCAAGTACGTGTGGTGTGAATTGGGGGTGGCGTGATGGTGGGGTCGTCGCACGAGGCGATGCACCGGATCTTCCAGAAGGAACCGACGCTGTTGACCAACGCCTTGCAGAAAGTGCTGGGCGTCGAGTTTCCCGAGCCCCGGGAGTTCGTCGCGCTGAACGTGGATGTGACGGAGATCGAGCCGGTCGAACGTCGCGTGGACACGCTGCTGAGGGCGGAGACCGAGGAGGGGGCCTATCTCTTCGTGGTCGAGTCGCAGGGGGAGGCGGACGGCCGCAAGCGGGGTAGTTGGCCGTACTACCTGTCGTATCTGTATGAGAAGTACCGGTGTGAGCCGGTGCTGATCGTGACCACACAGAGCAGCGCGACGGCGCGGTGGGCGGCGCAGCCGATCGAATTCGGTTTGCAGGGCTGGAAGTCGCTTACGGTCCGTCCGCTGGTGCTGGGGCCGGACAACGTGCCGGTGATCGCGGACGAGCAGGAGGCCGTAGGGGACCCGCCCCTTGCGGTGCTTTCGGCCATGACGCATGGCAAGGGGCGGAACGCCGCGGCCATACTGGAATCGCTGGCAGCCGCTCTGAAGACCATTGACCGTGACAGCGCCGCGGTCTTTGTGCAGTTCGTCGACTCGTGCCTGGTCGATTCCCGGGCGAAGCGGATGTGGAGGGACCTGATGACGGAGATCCAGTACTTCTGGCGGCACGAGCTGGCCGAGCAGGTACGCGAGGAAGGCCGCGAGGAGGGGCGTGAGCAGGGCCGCGTCCAGGAGCGTGCCGAGATGGTTCTGCGGCTACTGGACTGGCGCGGCGTTCCGGTGAGCGATGCCGTCCGTGAGCGGGTGAACGCCTGCACCGATCTGGAACGGCTTGAGGTCTGGGCCCAACGTGCAACGCACGCCACGGACGCCGCGGAGCTGTTCACCGACGTATGAGAAGGGCCCGCACCCGGGAAGGTGCGGGCCCCTGCTCCCCTGGAGCGGACGTTCAGGGCTCGGGTCAATGGGCCGGTGAAAGTCCGTTCCGAAGGCGGCGGCTGACGGAAAAGGGGTGTGTCAGGCCGCAGCCTCGGGGTCCTTGGCGAGGCGCGGGGCGGGAATCGTGTCCTGCACCTCGGGGTAGTGGCATGCGGTGAGGTGGCCGGGCTTGTTGCCGTCGGCCTGGACCAGCGGCGGGGCCTCCGTCGCGCACTTCTCCGTCGCCTTCCAGCAGCGGGTGCGGAAGCGGCAGCCGGACGGCGGGTTGATCGGGGACGGCACGTCACCGACCAGGCGGATGCGCTCGCGCGGTTCCGCCTCGACCGTCGCCTCGGGCACGGCGGACAGCAGGGCCCGCGTGTAGGGGTGGCGCGGGTTCTCGTACAGGTCCTCGCGGTCGGCGATCTCCACGATCTTACCGAGGTACATGACCGCGACGCGCTGTGAGAAGTGCCGCACGATCGCCAGGTCGTGGGCGATGAAGACGAACGCGATACCCAGTTCCCGCTGGACCTTCTGGAGCAGGTTCACCACCTGCGCCTGGATGGAGACGTCCAGGGCGGAGACCGGCTCGTCGGCGACGATCAGCTTCGGCTCCAGGGCCAGCGCCCGGGCCACGCCGATGCGCTGGCGCTGGCCGCCGGAGAACTCGTGCGGGAAGCGGTTGAAGTGCTCGGGGTTGAGGCCGACGATCTCCAGCAGCTCACGGACGCGCTTCTCGCGGCCGCCGGGCGGGTTGATGCCGTTGATCTCCATCGGGCCCGCGACGATCTTGCCGACCGTCTGGCGCGGGTTGAGGGACGCGTACGGGTCCTGGAAGATCATCTGGATCTCGGACCGGATCGGCGCCAGCTGCTTGCGGCTGGCGTGCGTGATGTCCTGGCCGCGGTAGGAGATCTTGCCGCCGGTCGGCTCCAGCAGGCGGGTGATGAGCCGGCCGGTCGTGGACTTGCCACAGCCGGACTCGCCCACCAGGCCCAGGCTCTCGCCCTCGGCGACCTGGAAGTCCAGGCCGTCCACCGCCTGCACCGCGCCGACCGTCCGCTTGATCGGGAAGCCGCCCCTGATCGGGAAGTGCTTGGTCAGCCCGGAGACGTCCAGGAGGGGGTTCGTGTTGCTCATGATCGTGAAGTCCCGTCTTGTCCGTCAGTTGTGGCTGGTCGCGGCGTAGCCGGCGAAGAGATCCGGGCGCTGCTCCTTGGGGAGGTGGCAGGCGGAGCCGCGGCCGTCGATCACCTCGAGCGCCGGGCTCTCGCCGGCGCACCTCCCGTTCGGCACCTTCTCCGCGAACGCGCAGCGCGGGTGGAAACGGCAGCCGGTGGGCGGGTTGAGCAGCGACGGCGGCGAGCCGGGGATCGGTGACAACGGGACGTCGACCGGTCCGTCCAGGCTCGGCATGGAGTTCAGCAGGCCGACGGTGTACGGGTGCTCAGGGGCGGAGAGCACCTGCTTCTTGGTGCCCCGCTCCACGCACCGGCCGCCGTACATCACCAGCACGTCGTCCGCGATGTCGGCGATGACACCGAGGTCGTGGGTGATGAAGATGATCGCCGTGCCGAACTCCCGCTGGAGGTCCTTGAGCAGGTCCATGATCTGGGCCTGGACGGTCACGTCGAGCGCGGTGGTGGGCTCGTCGGCGATCAGCAGTTCGGGGTCGCAGACCAGGGCCATCGCGATCATCGCGCGCTGGCGCATACCGCCGGAGAACTGGTGAGGGTAGTCGTCCACCCGGACGTCCGGCTGCGGGATGCCGACGCGCTTCAGCATCTCGATCGCCCGCTCCCGCGACTCCTTCTTGGAGGCGCCGGTGTGCTTGCGGTACACCTCGGCGATCTGGGTGCCGATGGTGTGGTACGGCGACAGCGAGGCCAGCGCGTCCTGGAAGATCATGGACATCTTGTTGCCGCGCAGCCGCTCCAGCTCCTTCTCGGAGGCGGTGAGCAGTTCCTTGCCGTCGAGCAGGATCTCGCCGTCGATCGACGTACGGTCGCGGTCGTGAAGACCGAGGATCGTCAGGTTGGTGACGGACTTGCCGGAGCCCGACTCACCCACGATGCCGAGCGTCTGGCCCTTGGCGAGGTCGAAGGAGAGCCCGTCGACGGCCTTGACGATGCCGTCCTCGGTGGAGAAGTGGACCTTGAGATCCTTGACGGAGAGGAAGGCCTGCTGATCGGTGCTCGTCACGGGGACGCTCCTGGGGGTGATGCGGGGGGTAGGGGGTACGGGCGGAGGTCAGGCGAGCCGGATCCGCGGGTCGATGGAGGCGTAGGCGGCGTCCACGATGATGTTGAAGAACACGATCGCGGCCGCGGACAGCACCGTGACGCCGAGCAGCATCGGCAGGTCGCTCTGGTTGACGGAGGTCACCGCGAGGCGGCCGATGCCCTGGAGGCTGAAGACCTGCTCGGTGATGATGGCGCCGCCGATCAGCGTGCCGAGGTCGATGCCGAACACCGTGACGATCGGACCCATCGCGCCGCGCCAGGCGAAGCGCAGGAACACGTTCGCACCCGAGAGGCCCTTGGCCCGGGCGGTGCGGACGTAGTCCTCGCTGAGCTGCTCGACGAGCTGGGAGCGGGCCATACGGGTGTAGTTGGCGGTGAAGATGATCGACAGCACGATCCACGGCAGCAGCAGGCCGGAGAACCACTGGACGGGGTTGTCGGTCAGCGCCGTGTACGAGGGCTGGTCGAGGATGCCCGCCTTGAAGACCAGGAAGTAGAGCGCGATGTAGCCGACGAAGTAGATCTGCAGCGAGGAGCCCAGCAGCGAGGTCGAGGTCGCGAGCTTGTCCAGGAACTTGCCCTGCTTGAGCGCCGCGATCATGCCGGTGCCGACACCGAAGATCAGGAAGATGACGGCCGAGCCGAAGGCGAGCGAGAGGGTCAGCGGCAGCCGGTCCATGATCGTGCCGAAGACGGGCTCGTTGTTGGCGAAGGAGTAGCCGAGGCACGGCGCGTTGCAGTGTCCGAAACCGCTGTAGTCACGCCCGACGAAGATGGCCTTCAGCCAGGACCAGTACTGCACCGGGATCGGATGATCGATGCCCAGGTTGTGCCGGATCTGCGCGAGCGAGGCCGGCGTGCAGTTCTTGCCGCAGGACATCATGGCCGGGTCACGCGGGACGGCGTAGAAGAGCCAGAACGTGATGGCGCTGATGATCAGCAGAATGACCAGCGCGCCGATCGTACGGCGGACAAGGAAGCGGAACATGGGGTCAGGACTTTCCGGACGGGGCGCCGTTGCCGGGGCGTGAGGGGTGTGGAGCCGGTGGGGGCGGCCCGGGGTGAGGGCCGCCCCCTTTGGTGCCGGTGGCGCCTACGCCTTGGCGTAGAGCCTGGTGAGCGCGATGCCGGTGTTTCCGGCGTCGTAGACGAAGCCGGCGACCTTCGAACCGTGCATCCAGTTGCGGATGGAGTGGTAGTCCGGGACACAGGCCGCGAGTTCCATGACCTGCTTGTCGATCGCACCCCAGGCCTTGTTGGCCTCGTCCGCGTCGGTGATCAGGGAGGCGGCGGCGATGGCCTTGTCGACGCTCGCGTTCTTCAGCTGCGCGTAGTTGCTGCGGCCGTCACCGATGTTGTCGCCGTCCCAGCAGGGGTAGAAGACCGAGTAACCGCCCGGCCAGTCCGGGCTCCAGCCGGCCGCGAACAGGTCGTAGGTGTTGTCGATCTTGCCGATCTGGGTGTAGAAGGTCGACTTGTCGATCTGCTTGTTGACGACCGTGAAGCCGGCGGCCTCCAGCGCGTTCTTGATCGCGACGGCCTGCTTCACCGCGTTGTCCGACGTCTGGTAGGCGATGACCAGCTTCTGCCCGAGCTTGCCGGCCTCCTTGAGGAGAGCCTTGGCCTTGACCGGGTCGCCGCCGGGCTTCTGCTTCTTGCCGTAGAGGTCGAACTCCGTGTAACCGGGCGTCACCGGGGAGAAGATCGTGGTCGCGATCTCGCTGGTGGACGCGCCGCCGCGGATGGTCTGCAGCTGCTGGTTCGGCCAGGCGTAGTTGATGGCCTGGCGGACCTTGACGTCCGTGATCCGGGTGGTGTTGATCGGCCAGTAGTAGGTGACCGTGTCGACCGCGGTGAGCACCTGCTCCTTGAGCTTCGCGTTGGTGAGGACCGTGGCGATCCGCTCCGGGGCGACCTCGTTGAAGATCGACATCGTGTACTGGTCGTTGCCCTTGTCCGCGATGTAGCGGTCGGTCGAGGCCAGCAGTTCGAAGCCGAACTGGAAGACGTACTTGTCCGGGTAGGCGTTGCGGATCGGGTCCGTCGCCGCGTCCCAGTGCTCGTTGCGGGTGTACGTCAGGGACTTGCCGATGTCACGGGCGGAGATCTTGTACGGGCCGCAGGAGAACGGCTGCTTGTCGTACTTCTCCTTGGTGTCCTTCGACTTCTTCACGAAGGAGTACGCCCGCTCGGCGAGCGTGAAGTTGAAGTCACCACGGGCCTGGTTGAGGCGGAAGGTGATGGTCTTGCCGTCGATCTCGATGGAGTCGAGGTTCTTGCCGTCGTAGGGACCCTTGTACTTGTCGCCGCCGACCAGGAACTGCTGGACGTAGCGCGGGCCCTCGGTGACGAAGGAGGCGAAGAGGCGCTCGAAGGTGTGGCGGACGTCGTCCATGGAGAGGTCGGAGCCGTCCTCCCACTTGATGCCGTCCTTGATCGTGAACGACCAGGTCTTGCCGCCGTCCTTGGCCGTGCCCGCGTCCGTGGCCACGTCGCCGACCAGGGTGGCGCCGCCCTTGGAGTCGAGCTTGTAGCCGGTCAGGCCACGCATGATCGGCGTGGTGATGAGGATCTCGGTGGAGACGTAGATCTGCGCCGGGTCCAGGTGGTCCATGTCGAACTGGTCGAGCCCGTAGATCGTCCCGCCCTTGACCGCGCCGGCGACCTCGGGGGCCGGGCCGGTCGAGTCGGCCTTCGTGCCGACCCCGATCTTGCTCTGCTTGGCCTTGCTGACCGAGGGGATCTTGTTGCCCGAGGACTTGCTGCCGCCGCCACAGGCGGTCAGCACGGTGCTCGACGCGGCGGCCACGCCGGTGGCGATCATGAAGTTTCTACGGGAGAAAGACACAGTAACCCTGCCTTATGGGTGGGACGGGACCAGCCGGACGACGATGACCGGGCCGGCAGATGAGAGATGGGTCAGCGCTTGGACTTCGGGTCGAGCGCGTCGCGCGCCGAGTCGCCGAGCAGGTTGAACGCCAGGACGAAGATCACCATGGCCAGGCCCGGGAAGAGCATGAAGGTGAAGTCCTGGGTGTAGAACTGGGCGCCTCGCTGGATCATGACGCCCCAGTCGGGGGTCGGGTCGATCATGCCGACACCGAGGAAGGCGAAACCCGCCTCCGCGGTCACGTAGGCCGGGAGCATGAGCGTGGACTGGATGAGGATCGGGGTCCACAGGTTCGGCAGCAGTTCCTTGAACACGATGCGCGCCGGTGACGCCCCGGTCACCTTGGCGGCCTCGACGAACTCCCGCTCGCGCAGGCCGAGTACCTGGCCGCGCAGCAGACGGGCGATCGACGCCCAGCCGAAGAAGGACATCATCAGGATGAGCGTGACGGCCCGCAGCCAGGTCGGGATGTTGTCGTCGGCGGCGACGAACAGGCCGAACACCACCGGCATGAAGGCGATGATGAACAGCGTCGAGGGGATCGACAGCACGACGTCGATGATCCGGCCGACGAGGTAGTCCGTCTTGCCGCCCAGGTAGCCCGCGGTCACGCCGACCACGACGCCGACGGCGGTGGTGATCAGGGTGGCGGCCAGGGCGATGCCCAACGAGGTCCGGATGCCGTAGATCAGGAAGGTGAAGACGTCACGGCCCAGCTGCGGCTCGATACCGAACCAGAACTGCGAGCTCATGCCGCCGTTCGCACCCGCCGGGTACGAGAAGGGGTCCAGCAGGCTCGGGTCCTGGCTCGCGTACGTCGTGTACGGATCCTTCCCGTACAGCTTGGATATCAGTGGCGCGGCCAGCGCGATCGCGAAGAAGAAGATCACGATGATCGCCGATATGACGCCCGTGCGGTCCCGTTTGAAGCGGCGCCACGCGAGCTGTCCCGGGGACCTGCTCGCGCCGGCCTTCGAGTCGGGAGAAGTGATCGACTTCTCGGCGCTCTCGTCGGTCACCTCAAGCGGGGCCGTGGATGGAGTTGGGGGGGTCATGGTGCTCCTGGCCCAAGGGAGGGTCTGATGACTCCGCAGGGCACACTCCCCTACGGGCTACGCCGGACTTTTTCAACGCAATTCATTCAAGGTCAATAAATTCTCGGCCGACTTGGGTTGCTCTTTACTTTCTTTGCTTGGTCTTGGTCGTTCCGTAGCTACGCGGGTAGCGCGCCGTAATCGGTCCGTGCTTTAGGTCGGGCTAATCCGGCGAAACGGGCAAGGAGTTCGTTATGCGGACGCGTGGGTGCCGAAATGCGTACATCGACGGGTCGCAATCCAACGTTTCGGCATCGTTACGCAAAGATCCATTGCGTCGCCGCCCGAAGATCCTCAACCCCCTCCGGAGGGGGTGCCTGCAATCGGGTGAGGTGTCCCCCCAAAGGCCGTCATGGGGCCCTTGGGGTGCCTCCGTTCGGGCCGATGGATGGGCAGTATCGACCTGTTGGGTCGATATTGGCCGATAACGGATGATTCGCGGATCACCCTTCACGGAGGAGGCACGCCATGCGTTCAGCCACGCACGCCCGAGGGGCGGCCTGCGCGGTGGTGGTGGCGCTCGCGGCCACGGCCTGCGGTGGCGGTGGCGGCAGCGGTGGCCCAGGGGGCGGCAGCGGGGTGCTCAGCTCCTCCTGGGGAGACCCACAGAATCCCCTGGAGCCGTCCAACACCAACGAGGTCCAGGGCGGCAAGGTCCTCGACATGATCTTCCGGGGTCTGAAGAAGTACGACCCGAAGACCGGCAAGGCCCGGAACATGCTCGCCGAGAAGATCGACACGAGCGATTCGCAGAACTTCACGATCACCGTCAAGGACGGCTGGACCTTCTCCAACGGCGAGAAGGTGACCGCCAGGTCCTTCGTCGACGCCTGGAACTACGGAGCGAGCCTCAGGAACAACCAGAAGAACGCCTACTTCTTCGGCTACATCCAGGGCTACGACAAGGTCCACCCGGCCGGCGGCTCCCAGACCGCCGACAAGCTGGACGGACTGAAGGTCGTCAACGACAAGACCTTCACCGTGCGGCTGAACCAGAAGTTCTCCAGCTTCCCCGACACCCTCGGATACGCGGCCTTCGCCCCGCTGCCCCAGGCCTTCTTCACCGACCACGCCGGCTGGCTGAAGCAACCGGTCGGCAACGGGCCGTACGCCATCGATTCGTACACCAAGGGCTCGCAGATGGTCCTGAAGAAGTGGGACGGCTACCCCGGGGACGACAAAGCGCAGAACGCCGGGGTGACCCTCAAGGTCTACACGGACAGTGACACCGCCTACACCGACCTGATCGCCGGCAACCTCGACCTCGTCGACGACGTTCCCGCCTCGCAGCTGAAGAACGTCAAGAACGATCTCGGTGACCGTTACATCAACACCCCGGCCGGCATCATCCAGACCCTCGCCTTCCCCTACTACGACAGCGCCTGGAACAAGAGCGGATCGGACAAGGTCCGCACCGGCATTTCCATGGCCATCAACCGGAAGCAGATCACCCAGACCATCTTCCAGAACACCCGCACCCCGGCCACCGACTGGACCTCGCCGGTGCTCGGCGCGGAGGGCGGCTTCAAGGAAGGGCTGTGCGGGAGCGCCTGCGACTACGACCCCGCCCAGGCCAAGAAGCTCATCCAGGAGGGCGGGGGCCTGCCCGGCGGACAGCTCAAGATCACGTACAACGCCGACACCGGCTCGCACAGGATGTGGGTGGACGCCGTGTGCAACTCCATCAACAACGCACTGGGCAACGACAAGGCGTGCGTCGGGAATCCGGTCGGCACTTTCGCCGACTTCCGCAACCAGATCGGCCAGCACAAGATGACCGGGCCGTTCCGCGCGGGCTGGCAGATGGACTACCCGCTCATCCAGAACTTCCTCCAGCCGCTCTACTACACCGACGCCTCCTCCAACGACGGCAAGTGGTCCAACAAGGACTTCGACAAACTCGTCGACCAGGCCAACGCCGAGACCGACACCGCCAAGGCCGTGTCGACCTTCCAACAGGCCGAGGGAGTCGTCCGCGACAACATGGCCGCCATTCCGCTCTGGTACCAGAACGGCAGCGCCGGATACTCCGAGCGGCTGTCGAACGTGGCGCTCAATCCGTTCAGCGTCCCCGTCTACAACGAGATCAAGGTCAGCTGAACCGGCATGGGACGCTATGTCGTCCGGCGGCTGCTCCAGATGATCCCGGTCTTCGTCGGGGCCACGCTGCTGATCTTCCTGATGGTCAATGTGATGGGCGATCCGATCGCCGGACTGTGCGGCGAGCGGGCCTGCGATCCCGCGACCGCCGCCCAGTTGAAGAAGGAGTTCGGACTCGACAAGCCGGTGTGGCAGCAATACCTCACCTATATGGGGAACGTCTTCACCGGTGACTTCGGTACGGCGTTCAACGGGCAGCCGGTCACCGAGCTGATGTCCACCGCGTTCCCCGTCACCATCCGGCTGACGATCGTGGCGATCTTCTTCGAGATCGTCATCGGCATCACACTCGGCGTCCTGACCGGTCTGCGCCGCGGGCGGCCCGTCGACACCGGGGTACTGCTGGCCACCCTGGTGGTCATCTCCGTACCGACCTTCGTCACCGGCCTGCTGCTCCAGCTGTTGCTCGGCGTGCAATGGGGCTGGATCAAACCGTCCGTCTCCCCGGACGCCACCTTCGGCGAGCTGATCGTGCCGGGACTGGTCCTCGCCTCCGTCTCCCTCGCCTATGTCACCCGGCTGACCCGTACCTCCATCGCGGAGAACAGACGGAGCGACTACGTCCGTACGGCGGTCGCCAAGGGCCTGCCCCGGCACCGGGTCATCACCCGGCACCTGCTGCGCAACTCCCTCATCCCTGTCGTCACCTTCATCGGCACCGACATCGGCGCGCTGATGGGCGGTGCCATCGTCACCGAGCGGATCTTCAACATCCACGGCGTCGGCTACCAGCTCTACCAGGGGATCCTGCGTCAGAACACCCAGACGGTGGTGGGTTTCGTGACCGTCCTCGTCCTTGTCTTCCTCGTCGCCAACCTCCTGGTCGACCTTCTCTACGCCGTACTCGACCCGAGGATCCGCTATGCCTGAGCAGCCGTTCGAGCCCGGCCGGGCGATCGCGGGAACCGGAGCGGGCGGGGCGATGGACCTCGCGACGACCGAGGCCGAGACGCTGGAGAGGACACCCGGGGGACCGCTCGGCACCGGCCCGGCGGCCAAGCCGCGCTCGCTCTGGTCCGACGCCTGGCGGGACCTGCGGCGCAACCCCGTCTTCATCATCTCCGCGCTCGTCATCCTCTTCCTGGTCGTCATCTCCCTGTGGCCCTCGCTCATCGCCTCCGGCAGCCCCCTCAAGTGCGACCTCTCCAAGGCCCAGGAGGGCTCCCAGCCGGGCGCTCCCTTCGGGTACGACGGACAGGGCTGCAACGTCTACACACGGACCGTCTACGGGGCCCGTACGTCCGTCACGGTGGGCGTCTGCGCCACGCTCGGGGTCGCGCTGTTCGGGTCGGTGCTCGGCGGGCTCGCCGGGTTCTTCGGCGGGGGCTGGGACGCGCTCCTGTCCCGGATCACCGACATCTTCTTCGCGATCCCGGTCGTCCTCGGCGGTCTCGTCCTCCTCTCCGTGGTGACCAGTAATACGGTCTGGCCGGTCATCGGGTTCATGGTGCTGCTCGGCTGGCCGCAGATCTGCCGGATCGCCCGCGGCTCGGTGATCACCGCCAAGCAGAACGACTACGTCCAGGCCGCCCGCGCCCTCGGCGCCTCCAACTCCCGGATCCTGCTGCGGCACATCGCGCCCAACGCCGTCGCCCCGGTGATCGTCGTGGCGACCATCGCGCTCGGCACCTACATCGCGCTGGAGGCGACCCTGTCGTACCTCGGCGTCGGTCTGAAGCCGCCCAGCGTCTCCTGGGGCATCGACATCTCCGCCGCCTCGCCCTACATCCGCAACGCCCCGCACGCGCTGCTGTGGCCCTCCGGCGCCCTCGCCCTCACCGTCCTGGCCTTCATCATGCTCGGCGACGCGGTGCGCGACGCCCTCGACCCGAAGCTGAGGTGAGCGCCGCCGTGCTGCTCGAAGTGCGCGATCTGCACGTGGAGTTCCGGACCCGGGACGGGGTCGCCCACGCCGTCAACGGGGTCTCCTACGCCGTGGACGCGGGGGAGACGCTGGCCGTGCTGGGGGAGTCGGGGTCCGGCAAGTCGGTGACCGCCCAGGCCGTGATGGGGATCCTCGACATGCCACCGGGGCGGATCGGCGGGGGCGAGATCCTCTTCCAGGGGCGGGATCTGCTGAAACTGAAAGAAGAGGAGAGGCGGAAGATCCGGGGCGCCGGGATGGCGATGATCTTCCAGGACGCGCTGTCGGCGCTGAACCCGGTACTGAGCGTGGGCGACCAGCTCGGCGAGATGTTCGTCGTGCACCGGGGGATGTCCAGGAAGGACGCGCGGACCAGGGCCGTCGAGCTGATGGACCGGGTGCGGATCCCGGGCGCCGCCCAGCGGGTGCGGGACTATCCCCACCAGTTCTCCGGGGGCATGCGCCAGCGCATCATGATCGCCATGGCGCTGGCCCTGGAACCGGCGCTCATCATCGCCGACGAGCCGACGACGGCGCTGGACGTGACCGTCCAGGCCCAGGTCATGGATCTGCTCGCCGAGTTGCAGCGCGAGTACCACATGGGGCTGATCCTGATCACCCACGACCTGGGTGTGGTCGCGGACGTCGCCGACCGGATCGCCGTCATGTACGCGGGGCGGATCGTCGAGTCGGCGCCCGTGCACGACATCTACAAGGCGCCGGCGCACCCGTACACCCGCGGACTGCTCGACTCCATCCCGCGCCTGGACCAGAAGGGCCAGGAGCTCTACGCCATCAAGGGGCTGCCGCCCAACCTGATGGACATCCCTCCCGGGTGCGCCTTCAACCCGCGCTGCCCCATGGCCCAGGACGTGTGCCGCACCGACGAACCACCGCTGTACGAGGTGGACCCGCACCGGGGCAGCGCCTGTCACTTCTGGAGGGAGTGCCTCAATGGTTGACGAGGTGGTTGAGCGGCGGCCTGTTGAGCGGCGGCCTGTTGAGCCGATCCTGGAAGTGAGTGGACTGGTCAAGTACTACCCGTTGACCCAGGGCATCTTGATCAAGAAGCAGATCGGTGCGGTCAAGGCTGTTGACGGTGTTGATTTCGTCCTCAACAAAGGAGAGACCCTCGGCATCGTCGGGGAGTCCGGCTGCGGCAAGTCGACGGTCGCCAAGATGCTGGTCAATCTTGAGCGGCCGACTGCCGGGTCCATCAAGTACAAGGGTGAGGACATCACCAGGCTGAGCGGACGTGCGCTGAAAACGGTCCGCCGCAACATCCAGATGGTCTTCCAGGACCCGTACACCTCCCTCAACCCCCGGATGACCGTGGGCGACATCATCGGGGAGCCCTACGAGATCCACCCCGAGGCGGCTCCCAAGGGCGACCGGCGCAGACGGGTCCAGGAACTGCTCGACGTCGTCGGCCTCAACCCCGAGTACATCAACCGCTATCCGCACCAGTTCTCCGGAGGCCAGCGGCAGCGCATCGGCATCGCGCGCGGGCTGGCGCTGCGGCCGGAGGTGATCGTCGCCGACGAACCGGTCTCCGCCCTGGACGTGTCCGTCCAGGCCCAGGTGATCAACCTGCTCGACCGGCTCCAGAACGACTTCGACCTGTCGTACGTCTTCATCGCCCACGACCTGTCGATCGTGCGGCACATCTCGGACCGGGTCGGGGTGATGTACCTCGGGCGGATCGTGGAGATCGGCAGGGACGAGGAGATCTACGACCACCCGACCCACCCCTACACCCAGGCGCTGCTCTCCGCGGTGCCGGTGCCGGACCCGGAGGCACGGGAACACCGGGAGCGGATCATCCTGAGCGGGGACGTTCCGTCGCCGACGGACATCCCGTCCGGGTGCCGGTTCCGCACCCGGTGCTGGAAGGCGCAGGAGCGGTGCGCCGTGGAGGTGCCGTTGCTCGCGGTGCCCGCCGCGTTCCGGCTCACGTCGGGGCCGGCGGCGCACGACTCGGCGTGCCATTTCGCGGAGGAGAAGCAGGTGGTCCCGCCGGAGGAGTCGCAGGACGATCTTGGTGACGGGGGTGTATAGCGGGACGAACCGGGGTCAATCGCGTTAACACGCAGGCAACTTGGCCGACCCGGTCCCGATATACGGACGCGACAGTCTTAACAGCGTACGGCCGTGCGGGTGCCGTAAACGGGCCGGAGCGCGCCATGTCGCTCCGGCCCGTTGCCGTGCCCCTACCCGAGCCCCAGTGACCTCTTCAAGAAGTCCAGTTGGAGCAGGAGCAGGTTCTCCGCCACCTGTTCCTGCGGGGTCATGTGGGTCACGCCCGACAGGGGCAGCACCTCGTGCGGGCGGCCCGCCGCCAGCAGGGCCGAGGACAGGCGCAGGGAGTGGGCGACCACGACGTTGTCGTCCGCCAGGCCGTGGATGACCATCATCGGGCGGTGCGGTTCGGCCGCCTCGGTCAGGCCCTCGTCGTCGATCACCGAGTTGCGGCGGTAGACCTCCGGCTGTTCGGCCGGGTCGCCGAGGTAGCGCTCCTGGTAGTGGGTGTCGTACAGGCGCAGGTCGGTCACCGGGGCGCCGACCACCGCCGCGTGGAAGACGTCCGGGCGGCGCAGGGCCGCGAGCGCGGCGAGGTAGCCGCCGAAGGACCAGCCGCGGATCGCCACCTTGGTCAGGTCCAGGGGGAAGTCGGCGGCGAGTGCCTGGAGCGCGTCGACCTGGTCCTGGAGGACGGTCGCCGCGACCTCGTCCTTGATGGACTTCTCCCAGGCGGGGGAGCGGCCCGGGGTGCCCCGGCCGTCCGCGACGATCACCGCGAAGCCCTGGTCGGCGAACCACTGCGAGGTGAGGTGGGCGTTGTGCGCGGCGACCACCCGCTGTCCGTGCGGACCCCCGTAGGGGTCGAGCAAAACCGGAAGGGGAGTGTCCCCGTGGTAGTCCCGTGGCATAAGCACGGCGCACGGAATTCGACGTGCGCCCCCCTCGGTGAGTGTCACGCGCAGGGACAAACCGGGGTCTTCGGCGTACGACGTGACAGTCGCCAGATGTTTTGCGTCGCGCAGTACCTGGACACGGGCGCCCGGGCTGTCCAGGGTGGCGGACACCAATACGGTCACGCCCCCGGCGCGTACCGCCGTGTGCACACCGGGCTCCTGCGACACGCGCTCCACACCGAGTTCGTTGACCCGGTAGACGTGCACCTCGCCGATCTCCGGGGACTCGGCCTCCTCGCCGGCGGACGCGGAAACCAGCACGTCGTCGGCGGTCACGTCGAGCACCGCACGGATGTGCAACTGGGCTCCGGTGAGCGGCCGTTCACCCACCGCGAGCACCCGCGAGCCGCCCTCGTCGGCGATCCGCACCAGCTGTCCCGAGGGGCTCCAGCAGGGCACCCCGCCGAACAGTTCAAGCCATTTTGGATCTTCGTCCGCGTGCACCATCCGGGTCGCCCCCGACCCCGGGTCCACGGCGAGGAACAGCTGGCTGCGCTGGTCGCGCGCCTGTACGAGCACCAGCGGTGCACCCGCCTCTGACCAGTGCACATGCGCCACGTACGGATAGCGTGCCCGGTCCCAGGAGACCTCCGTGCGCTCCCCGTCGAGGTCGCACACGAACAGGCGTACATCCGCGTTGGCGGTGCCCGCCGCGGGGTACGCGACATGATGTGGCTCACGCTCCGGGTGGGCGGGGTCCGCGATCCACCACCGCTGCACCGGCGTGTCGTCCACGCGCGCGACCAGCAGCCGGTCCGACCCGGGCGACCACCAGAAGCCCCGCGAACGCCCCATCTCCTCGGCCGCGATGAACTCGGCCAATCCATAGGTGACCTGTTCCGACTCCGGCTCCGCCAGTGCCCGGTCGCCCTCGTTCTCGGTGCCCACGACCCGCAGGGCGCCCTCCGCGACGTACGCGACATGGCGGCCGTCGGGGGAGGGGCGGGGGTCGATCACCGGCCCGGGTACCGTGAGTTCGCGCGCCGTGCCGGCCCTGAGCTCGGCCGTGAAAAGCCGTCCTGACAAGGCGAAAGACGCCAGTTCCAGGGTCGCGTCGGTGGCGTAGCCGACGATGCCGGCACCACCCTCACGGCTGCGTTCGCGACGGGCCCGCTCCTGGGGCGAGAGGTGCTCATCGGCACCGCCGAGCAGGGTTCGCGGGTCCGCCGCGAGGCGCTCCTCACCGCTCGATACATCCAGCACCCACAGGGAGTTGGCCCGGTCCGTGCCGGAACCGGAGCGCAGAAACGCCACGCGGGAGCCGTCAGGGGCCACGGTGAACGCGCGCGGCGCGCCGAGCGTGAAACGCTGGGTGCGGGCGTGCCGGCGGGGGAATGAGACAGCCTCGGTCTTCATGCCCTGACCATATTGGCCATGCGCCCCCTTGTGCGGCCGTGCGCCGAGCGATGCGCGAGCACGCATAGTTATGATCACTACCGCTGGGTGGGTATGAACCTGCTGGCTTCCGCGAGGAATTGCTGTACCGATCTACAACCCCCATAGTCCGAACCCCCCGCGTCCCTGGGATCTTTGGAGGTGAGCCGCCGTGGCACTCTCGATTTCGGCGGTGGTGCTGCTGGCGATCATCGTCTTCTTGTTGATCAAGAAGTCGGGTCTGAAGGGCGGTCATGCGGTCATCTGCATGCTGCTCGGTTTCTATCTCGCCTCCTCGACGGTCGCACCGACGATCAGCGACCTGACGACCAACGTGGCCAGCATGATCGGCAGCATCAAGTTCTGACCCCGTCCGGAGCGGCCCCGGGCCTGCGTGGCACTGTCGGTGTCGTTTCGTAGGGTGGGGCCATGACGGAAGTCCCTGACCGGCGTCTGCTGCTCGTGCACGCGCACCCGGACGACGAGTCGATCAACAACGGCGTCACCATGGCCCGCTATGCGGACCAGGGCGCCCATGTGGTGCTGGTCACCTGCACCCTCGGCGAGGGCGGCGAGGTCATCCCGCCCGAGCTGCGGCATCTGACCGGACCCGCGCTGGGCGAGTACCGGCTGGGCGAGCTCACCGCCGCCATGCGCGAGCTCGGTGTGGCCGACTTCCGGCTGCTCGGCGGCCCCGGCCGCTACCGCGACTCCGGAATGATGGGCCTGCCCGAGAACGACACCCCCGACTGCTTCTGGCAGGCCGACGTCGACGAGGCCGCCCGGCATCTGGTCGAGGTCATCCTGGAGACCCGTCCCCAGGTCCTCGTCACCTACGACGACAACGGCGGGTACGGCCACCCGGACCACATCCAGGCCCACCGCGTCGCCATGCGCGCCGTCGAACTGGCCGCCGAGGCCGGTCACCGCATCCCCAAGGTCTACTGGAACCGCGTCCCGCGCGCGGTCGCCGAGGCCGCCTTCGCCCGGCTCCAGGACGACCTGCCGGGGCTGCCCTTCGACAAGTCCGCCGCCGTCGACGACGTGCCGGGCGTGGTCGAGGACCGCCAGGTCACCACCGAGATCGACGGCACCGCGTACACCGCTGCGAAGACCGCGGCGATGGCCGCCCATGCCACCCAGATCGAGGTGGCACCCGGCACGGTGCCCTACTTCGTGTTGAGCAACGAGCTGGCGCAGCCCGTATTCATCACCGAGTACTACGAGTTGGTGGGCGGCGAGCAGGGTGCGCCGCGTGAGACCGATCTCTTCGCAGGCCTCGGGGAGGCTTCATGAGTTCCGCCGGACGTGGCTCGATGCTCGCGCAACCGTTGCAACCGCCCTCCGCGGGGCGGATCGTCGCCCTGTTCGGGCTGATCGTGCTCGGCGCCGTGGTCGGGGCCGCCGGGTCCCTCGTCCAGGCCGGCTGGTTCCCGGGCGGGCTGCTGCTCGCCCTGGCCGGTGCCGCCGGGCTCTTCCTCGGCGGGGCGCGGGCCACGCGCAGCCGGGGCGGAGCGGTCGCACCCGCCTTCGGCTGGGTCGTCGCCGTCCTCTTCCTCACCACCAGCCGGCCGGAAGGCGACTTCCTCTTCGGTGCGGGAGTCGGCTCCTACCTCTTCCTGCTCGGCGGCATGGCGCTGGCTGTGATCTGCGCCACAGTAGGTTTGGGGCGGCAACCGGAAGCTGACGGCGTCCGACTTGGCAAGTGACGTACCACTTCGCCGTGGGGCGCACGTGCGAGTCCGGTGTGGGTTTCCCCAGCGGTCATGGGATAAGCGCCAGATGTGGCCAGTATGGTGGTGCGCGCCGCCGAGCCGCCCGAGCAAGGTCGTAACGGGCGGTGGAGCCAACCGGGAGAACCTGCCTTGAGTCGTGAAACTGACACTCCGTCCTCCGGGCCCAACGGGCGCGGAGGAGCCGCATACCCCTCGGGCACGCCGCCGTACGGGACCCCCATGGCTTCCGAGAACGGCGCGGGCACCGGCCGTTCGGCCGCCCAGCCGGAGGAACGCAAGACCGAGACCACGCTGACGACCCGGATCCGGATCAACATCCCCGGATCGCGGCCGATTCCGCCCGTGGTCGTCCGTACCCCCGTCACGGACGCCGACAGCGCCGTGAGCGAGGAGACGGGCACGCACGCGCTGCCGACGGGCGCCGCCACGCCGGCCGGCAATGCCGAGCCGCCCGCCGCCGAACCGGCGCCCGCGCCCACCACCGACTGGTTCGCGCCGCGCAAGTCCGGCCCGGCCAAGAGCGGTCAGCGCGGCGGCGCCACCAACGGGGCCGGAACGCCCGGCGGTTCGCCCGCGGCGCCGACCGGTCCGGCTGGTCCGGCTGGTCCGGCCGCGCAGGGCACCCCGGGAGCCCCGCGTCCCAATGGCGGCCGCCCCGGTGGTGTCGTCGGCTCCGTCAGCGTGCCCGGCACGTCCCGGCCCGGCTCGACCAACGGCGCGGGTCTGCCCGCGGGCGCGACCGGCGGCCCGGTGGCCCCCGGCCACGGCGGCGGCACCGGCTCCTTCGACGTCACCGAGGCGCTCGCCGCGGGCCCGCTCGGCGGCTCCCGGGGCGGCGCGAAGAGCGGCGGCGAGTCCCGCCGCGACGACCTGCCGTACTTCACCGAGAACGGCGGCCGGAACGGCGCCCAGACCGGCTCCGGTGCGCCCGGTGGCGGCCCGGCCGGTCCCGGCGGCCCCAGTGGTTTCAACGGTCCCGGCCGGCCCGGTGGCCCCGGCGGCCCGCAGGGCCCGGCGGGCCCCACCGGCGGCCCGGTCACCGGCGACGGCCCGTTCGTCCCGCCGGTCAGCGGCGGTGAGCCCTTCGGCGCGCCGGGCGCTCCCGGCGCCGAGTCCTTCAACGGCGGCGCGCCGTTCGGAGCACCGCGCGGTCCCGCGGGTCCCGGGGCGGGCCCGGGCGCCCCCGCCCGCCGTACCCCCCAGGCCGGACCCGGCGCGCGCCCGGCGGGCGCCGGACTCGGCCCCGGCGGCGGCCTGAGCGACGACACCGCGATCCTCACCCCGCAGAAGCCGGCCCCCGAACCCGGCATGCCCGGCTACGGCTCCCCGGCGGACAACGTCTCCGGCCACACCGTCACCAGCGGCATCCCGGTCGTGCCGCCCGGCCTGAACTCCCCGTTCGCACCCGGTGCGCCCACCGACGGGCCGCTGCCGCACACGCCCCCGAAGCTGCCCGAGCCGGTCTCGCCGCCCTCGGCCGACTCCAAGAGCAAGGGCAAGGCCCAGGCCAAGAAGAAGCGCAGCAAGCTGCCGCTGCTCGGCGGTGTCGTGGTCGTCGCCGGCCTCGGCGTCTACGGCGCCGGGCTCCTCATGAACCACTCCGACGTCCCCAAGGGCACCACCGTGCTCGGCGTCGACATCGGCGGCGGCACCCGCGACGACGCCGTCAAGAAGCTCGACGACGCGTTCGGCAGCCGGGTGAACAAGCCGCTGAAGCTGTCGGTCGACGGCAAGACGGTCTCGCTGCCGCCGGACCAGGCGGGTCTGCAGTTCGACATCCAGTCGACGGTCGATGCGGCCGCGAAGAGCGACTACAACCCGGTCTCCGTGATCGGCTCCCTGTTCGGCCAGAAGCGGGTCGTCGACCCCGCCATGCCGACCGACGAGGAGAAGCTCCAGGCCGCCCTCAAGGACCTCGGCGGCAGCTCCGGCTCGGTCACCGACGGCACGATCAAGTTCACCTCCGGCAAGGCCGTCGCCGTCTACGGCAAGGCGGGCAAGGGCATCGACCCGTCCGGCTCGGTGACGGCCGTCGAGCAGGCGTACAAGACGATGGTGGAAACGGGCGCCGCCTCCGCGGTCACCGTCCCCACGACCACCCGGCAGCCGACGGTCTCCAACGCGGAGGTCGACCGCGAGATGAAGGCGTTCGCGGAGCCGGCGATGTCTGCCAAGGTCTTCGTGCAGACGGACGCGGCGCACCGCATCCCGTTCGGCGCCCTGTCACTGCCGAAGATCCTCGGATTCAAGGCCATCGACGGCAAGCTCGTGGAGACGTACAACCTGGAAGCCCTCAAGGCGGCGTACGGCAGCACCTTCGACGGCGTCCAGATCACGACCGCGACCGGCAAGCGCGCCGTCCTCCCGCAGGACGTGGTCGCCGCGCTGCGCAAGGCGCTCGTGGGCAAGACGACGGCACAGCGCATCGGGGTCATCGAGACGAACCCCAGCTAGCCGAAGCCGAACACCACGAGAGGGGGCGCCCGGTACTCACCGGGCGCCCCCTCTCGTCCTGTCACGCTCCGCCCATGACATCTGTCATGCGGCTCTCCGGACGGTCGGCACTGCCCCCGGACAGGGGGCCGCCGCCAGCATGGAGACATGACAACGACAGCGGCGACGACGGCCACCGGTACCCCGGTCGTCGGGTTCGACCAAGTGAGCAAGACCTACGGGAGTGTGCGGGCCGTCGACGGGCTCTCGCTGCGGCTGCACCCGGGGGAGACCGTGGCCCTGCTCGGGCCCAACGGCGCCGGCAAGTCGACCACGCTCGACCTGCTGCTCGGCCTCAAGCAGGCCGACACCGGCACGGTCGGCGTCTTCGGCATGAGCCCGCGCGAGGCCATCGTCGCCGGACGGGTCGGCGCGATGCTGCAGAGCGGCGGCCTGATGGACGAGGTCACCGTCCGCGAACTGGTCAAGCTGGCCTGCGATCTGCACCCCAGGGCGTACAAGGTCGCCGATGTCCTGGCCCGCGCGGGGATCTCGCAGATCGCCGACCGCAAGGTCAACAAGCTCTCCGGCGGCCAGGCCCAGCGCGTCCGCTTCGCCCTCGCCACCGCCGGCGACAGCGACCTGATCGTCCTGGACGAGCCGACCACCGGCATGGACGTCTCCGCCCGCCAGGCCTTCTGGGCCACCATGCGCGAACAGGCCGACCAGGGGCGTACGGTCCTGTTCGCCACCCACTACCTGGAAGAGGCCGACGCCATCGCCGACCGGGTGCTGGTGCTGCACCGGGGACGGCTGCTCGCCGACGGCACCGCCGCCGAGATCAAGGCCAAGGCGGGAGCGCGCAGGATCGCCTTCGACCTGGAGGGCGAGATCGACGAGGCCCCGCTGCGGGCGCTGCCCTTCCTCACCGGCATAGACGTCTCCGGCCAGACCGTCCGCATCCAGTCGTCCGACGCCGACGCCACCGTCCACGCGCTCTACGGCCTCGGTGTCTACCCCCGCAACCTCGAAGTCGCCGGGCTCGGTCTGGAGCAGGCGTTCGTCGCCATCACGGAGGCCGAGGAGGCCAAGCAGTCATGAACGCCCTGATCAAGCTGGAGCTCGCCCGCGCCCTGCGCAACCGCAAGTTCCTGTTCTTCTCCGTGATCTACCCGTCGCTGATCTTCCTGCTGGTCGCCAGCCAGGGCGGCAGCAACGCCACCGTCGACAAGACCGGCCTCTCCGTCGCCGCCTACGTCATGGTCTCCATGGCCTCGTTCGGCGCCCTCACCGCCGTTCTGATGGGCAACAGCGAGCGCATCGCCAAGGAGCGCGAGAGCGGCTGGGTACGGCAGCTGCGGCTGACCACCCTCCCCGGGCGCGGCTACGTCCTCGCCAAGACCGCCAGCGCCGCCGTGGTGAGCCTGCCCTCCATCGTGGTCGTCTTCCTGGTCGCCGCCTCGGTCAAGCACGTACGACTGGAAGCCTGGCAGTGGTTCGCCCTCACCGGCGCGATCTGGGCCGGCAGCCTGGTCTTCGCCGCGCTCGGCGTCGCCATCGGGTATCTGGCGAGTGGCGACGCGGTCCGCCCGATCACGATGATCACCTACTTCGGCCTGTCGATCCTCGGCGGCCTGTGGTGGCCGTCCTCCTCCTTCCCGACCTGGCTCCAGGACATCGCGAAGTGGCTGCCCACGCACGCGTACGCTGCACTGGGGCGGGCCATCGAACAGAGCCAGGCCCCGAAAGCCCAGGACATCGCCATCCTCGTCGTCTTCTTCGCCCTCTTCGTCGGCGGCGCGGCCTGGCTGTACCGGAAGGACACGCTGAAGGCGTGAGCACGATGACGGAAGACCTGCGGCCCGACGAGGAAGCCCGGGCGGAGCGGCTGATGCGGATCGGCGCACCGCCCCGCAACCGCGGCGAGGCGATCCGCAAGCTGGTGTGGGTCCTGCCGTGGCTGGTCTTCCTGGCCTCCCCGGTGGGCGACCTGACCGCCGGCCACCACACCATGGGTGCCACGGTGGCCGGCTGGGCCGGTCTGGCGGCCTTCGTCGGGATCTACCTGACCATCGTCTTCCGCCAGATGGGACGGCCGTTCCGCGGCGGGGCCGTCACCGCCGTGGTCGCCGTGCAGTGGGTGCTCGCGGTCGTCCTGGCCTTCAGCCTCGGCAGCTCCTGGCTCGGCCTGTTCGTGTACGTCTCCGTGATGTGCGGGGTCACCTTCCCGCTCCGCGTCGCCTACTGGACGATCCCGGCCACCACCGCCGCCATGATGCTGGCGGGCTGGCACGCCCACAACCTGGACGAGGCCTGGGGCCTGTTCCTGGTGGTGCTCCTGGTCGGCTACTCCATGACGGGCATCCGGCAACTCGTCGCCACCACCATCGAGTTGCGCAAGGCCCGCGCCACGGTCGCCCAACTGGCCGCCAACGAGGAGCGGTTGCGCCTGGCCCGGGACCTGCACGACCTGCTCGGCCACTCCCTCTCCCTCATCACCCTGAAGAGCGAGCTGGCCGGCCGGATGCTCCCCGACCACCCCGACAAGGCGGCCCAGCAGGTCGCCGACATCGAACAGGTCAGCCGGCAGGCCCTGGTGGACGTCCGGGAGGCCGTCACCGGCTACCGGCGGCCCCGGCTCGCCGCCGAACTCGCGGGCGCCCAGGTCGCCCTGACCGCCGCCGCGGTCACCGCCGAGGTCCCGGCCGACCCCGACCTCGCCGACGTGTCCGAGGACGGCGAGGCGGCCCTCGCGTGGGCGTTGCGCGAGGCGATCACCAACGTCGTACGGCACAGCGGCGCGACCGCCTGCACGGTCGAACTGCTGCGCCGCCAGACCCTGGACGGCCGGGTCCTCGAACTCGCCGTCGAGGACAACGGCTCGGGCGGCTCCGGGAAGGGGCCCGGCAACGGCCTCACCGGTCTCACCGAGCGCCTGGAGAAGGCCGGCGGCACGCTGGAGGCGGGCCGCCTGAAGCGCGGTTTTCGTCTCGTCGCCCGAGTCCCGCTCCCCTCCGGCATGGCCGTAGGATCCGGTGCATGAGCAGCACGATCAAGGTCCTCCTCGCCGAGGACCAGTCGATGGTCCGCGAGGCGCTGGCGGCCCTGCTGGGACTTGAGGACGACATCGAGGTCGTGGCCCAAGTGGCGCGCGGCGACGAGGTGTTGCCGACGGCCCAGCAGCACGACATCGACGTCGCCCTGCTCGACATCGAGATGCCGGGCTGTACGGGCATCGAGGCGGCGGCCCAGCTCCACAAGGCGCTGCCGGCCGTCAAGCTGGTCGTCCTCACGACCTTCGGCCGCCCCGGTTATCTGCGCAGCGCGATGGAGGCGGGCGCCGACGCGTTCCTGGTCAAGGACGCCCCCGCCGCCCAACTCGCCGAAGCCGTCCGCAAGGTGCTCGCCGGCGAACGTGTCATCGACCCCACACTGGCCGCGGCAGCGCTGGCGGAGGGCGCCAACCCCCTGACCGACCGCGAACGAGAGGTCCTCCGCGCGGCGGCCGACGGCTCCACGAACGCGGAGCTGGCCGCGGCGCTGCACCTCTCCCAGGGAACGGTACGCAACTACCTCTCGACGGCGATCCAGAAACTGGCAGTCCGCAACAGAGCAGAAGCGGTCCGCATCGCCCGCGAGAAGGGCTGGCTGTAGCCGGCCGAGGGACTCGCCCGGATGGACACCGCCGGACAACGCCGTAGTGGCTGAGCACCGTCGCGGCGGATCAAAGAGACCGGCGGATCAAAGGGGCCGGCGGATCGACGGTGACCGCGGGGATGGCAGGTGAGGGGCGGCGCCTGATCGATGCCGACCGGCGCAGCCGACCAAGGGGCGCGGGGAACTGCGCGACCAGCCCCCACACACCCGCAGCCGCCCACGCACCGCCACCCCTATGGCGAACAGGACCATCCGTGGCGTCAGTTGAGGCGAGCCCGGGCTGCCCGTGCCTCGCCCCGTACCTTCTCCGCCGCTCCTTCGTCGACCACGTCGATCAACCCCGCGTACTCCTCCAACTCCTCGGCCCCGTCGACGAATTCACCCCGCTCCACCAGCAACCGCGCCCGCTCGTAACGCAACCGCGCCGGATGCGACGGCAGCAGCAGCGACAGGTCCACCGCCCACAGGCCGACGTCCGACCGCTCGGGGCGGGCCGCCGCCCACGCCCGCACGTTGTTGAGGATGCGGCGTACGACGTCCAAAGGGTCTGCCGGCTGCAGCATCGCCGGCTCCAGCGGCACCCCCGCCGCTCCCACCACCAGCAGCTCCGCGTCCGCCCCGCTCAGCACCCGCCCCCCGTCGAACGGATCGGCCAGCACCTGCTCCTCCGCCGTCCCGAAGCCGACCACGAAGTGCCCCGGCAGCGCGACGCCGTACACCGGAGCCCCCGCCCGCCGGGTGACCTCCAGCCACACCACGGACAGCAGGATCGGCAGCCCGCGCCGCCGCCGCAGCACCTCGTGCAGCAGCGAGGACTCCAGCCGCTGGTAGTCCGCGGCGGCGCCCTGGAAACCGAACCGTTCGCCCAGCACCCGGCGCGCCGCCGTGGCCCAGGCGAGCGGCCCGCCCGGCCGGTACGGCAGCTGCCCGGCCAGCCGGTCCAGTTCCATCTGCGCCGCGTCGATCCCGGCCTCGTCCAGTGAACCGTCGGCCGCCGCGCCCAGCAGCAGACACAGCGTCGCCAGATCGGGCCGCTCGGACCGCGCCTCCTCGGCGAACCGCCGCCGTACCTCGGCGGCCCGCTCCGGTGACGGCGGGTGTGGATGAGGGGAACCCATAGCTCTTTCGTGCCCTTCCGGAATGATCCGTACCGCCGAGAACCTCAGAAGCCGTCCGTTCCCGGCTCCCGTCCCGGCTCCCGGTAGTGGTGATACGCGTGGTGCGCCGCGAAGCCCAGCCGCCCGTACAGCGCCCGCGCCCCCTCGTTCTCCGCCTCCACCTGGAGCCAGGCCGCCGACGCACCCTCCGCCAGCGCCCGCCGGGCTAGCGCGGCCATGACCTCGGTGGCCAGCCCCCGTCGCCGTAGCCCCGGATCCACCTCGACGGCGGCGAACCCGGCCCACCGGCCGTCCACCACCAGCCGCCCGATGGCCGCGGGGGCATCCCCGGACCCGGAGGACTCGCCGGGAACGGTCGCGAACCACACCGACGGGCCGCCGCCCAGCACCCGCAGCGCCACCTCGCTCACGCCCTTGCGCTGGTACCGCGCCAGCCAGGCCTCGTCGGCCGTCCGGGAGAGCACCACACCGGCGCCCTCCGCCCGGTCCGCCACCGGCGCCAGCCCCCCGACCCACAGCTCGGCGCTCACCTCACGCACCCACCCCCGCCGCTCCAGCTCCGCGCAGAGCAGCTCCTGGGTCCCCTCGGCGCCGGTCGCGGTCTGCACGTACGTCGGCAGCCCCCGTTCGCCGTACCACCGCCGTACGGCGTCCAGCGCGGCGTCGAGCGGCAGCCCCGGGTCGCCGAGCGGCAGCACGCTGTTGGCCCGCCGGGTGAACCCTCCGGCGGCCCGCAGCTCCCACTCGCCGAGCCGCTCGCTCTCCACCGGCTGCCAGCCGCGTGCGGCGACACGCGCGAGTTCCTGATAATTCGCCGCCGGTCCCCGGCGGCGCGCCGGAGCGGTCGGCACCACCTTGCCCGCCACCAGCGCGGACTCCGGTATCCGGACGGTCTCCCCGTCCCGCCGTGTGATCGTCAGCACGCCGTCGTCGTCCCATGATGTGAGAACACCCACCGTGTCGGTGAACTTCTCCTCAGTGACGCCATTTCCGGTCAAACGTCGCACAGAGACCCGTTTGCCCACGTCATCAGCGGTGATACGGACCTCGAAGCGTCCCGCGGCAGAGATTTCCACTGGTCAGTTCACCCCTCCTGTTCGGATCATGCCCAAGAACGGAGATACTAGGGGCGGGCATCGACGACGCCGCGCTCCCGCGCGCCAGGCGGCGGAGCCTACGGAGGCCCGCCAGCGCCCATTCGAGGAGGAACGACAGCGTGACCTACGTCATCGCGCAGCCTTGTGTCGACGTGAAGGACAAGGCGTGCATCGAGGAGTGCCCGGTCGACTGCATCTACGAGGGCCAGCGGTCCTTGTACATCCACCCGGACGAATGCGTCGACTGTGGTGCCTGTGAGCCGGTCTGCCCGGTCGAGGCGATCTTCTACGAGGACGACACTCCCGAGGAGTGGAAGGACTACTACAAGGCCAACGTCGAGTTCTTCGACGACCTCGGCTCCCCCGGCGGCGCCAGCAAGCTGGGCCTGATCGAGCGCGACCACCCCTTCATCGCCGCGCTGCCGCCGCAGGCCGAGGCCGAGTAACCCGCACCGGCGGCCCGCCGCAACACCGTGCCGCCTCGGTCCCGTACGGCCTGATCACGTCCGATCGGCGCCGTACGGGGCCGAGGCGTTTGCCGTACCGGCCGTTGTCGGTCGTACCGGTCGTACCGAAGAAAGTGAGCAAGCAACCGTGTCCGCAGTCTCCGACCGTCTGCCCACCTTCCCCTGGGACAAGCTGGAACCGTACAAGAAGACGGCAGCGGCACACCCGGACGGCATCGTCGACCTCTCGGTCGGCACCCCGGTGGACCCGGTCCCCGACCTCATCCAGAAGGCCCTGATCGACGCGGCCGACTCGCCCGGCTACCCCACGGTCTGGGGCACCCCGGGGCTGCGCGACGCGATCACCGGCTGGGTCGAGCGCCGCCTCGGCGCCCGCGACGTCACCCACCGCCACGTCCTCCCGATCGTCGGCTCCAAGGAACTCGTCGCCTGGCTCCCCACCCAGCTGGGCCTCGGCCCCGGCGACAAGGTCGCCTACCCGCGCCTCGCGTACCCGACCTACGAGGTCGGCGCCCGTCTCGCCCGCGCCGACTACGAGGTCTACGGCGACCCGCGCGACCTGGACCCGGCGAACCTGAAGCTCCTCTGGCTGAACTCCCCGTCCAACCCGACCGGCAAGGTCCTCTCCCGGCAGGAACTCACGGAGATCGTCGCCTGGGCCCGCGCCCACGACGTCCTGGTCTTCTCCGACGAGTGCTACCTCGAACTGGGCTGGGAGGCCGACCCGGTCTCGGTCCTGCACCCGGACGTCAACGGCGGCTCGTACGACGGCATCGTGTCCGTCCACTCCCTCTCCAAGCGCTCCAACCTCGCGGGCTACCGCGCCGCCTTCCTGGCCGGCGACCCGGCGGTCCTGGGCCCGCTCCTGGAGATCCGCAAGCACGGCGGCATGATGACGTCTGCCCCGACCCAGGCGGCGGTGGTGGCGGCCCTCTCCGACGACACCCACGTCCAGGAGCAGCGGGAGCGCTACGCGTCCCGCCGCACGGCCCTGCGCGAGGCCCTCCTGTCCCACGGCTTCCGCATCGAACACAGCGAGGCGAGCCTCTACCTGTGGGCGACGCGGGACGAGTCCTGCTGGCAGACGGTCGCCCACCTGGCCGAGCGAGGCATCCTCGTGGCACCGGGCGACTTCTACGGCGAGGCGGGAGAGAACTTCGTACGGGTGGCGCTCACAGCGACGGACGAGCGCATTCGGGCAGCGGTGGCACGACTCGGCTGAAGCGCCCCGTAAGGGGCGCGGGGCTGTATCGATATGCGGCTCCGCCGCGTGGGCCAGCCCCCACCGGCCGGCAGCCGAAGCGCAGCGGAAAGGGACCCAGGGAAAACCCCGGGTCCCTTTCGAAGTCACCGGTCTGAATTCACCGGCACCGGCGCCGACGCCCCGCCGTCAGCCCCCCAGCGGAAGCCCCTTGACCGGCAGGCCGCCCTTCGCGAGCCCATCCGTCGGCAGCCCACCCTTGGCCGCCGTGGACGTCGCACCGCCCAGCAGCCCGCCCGCGGAGCCGGCCGCGTCGCCCGCGGTGTGCTGCACCGTCGGCGCCACTTTCCTGACGGCCTTGCCGCCGGTCTTGGCCGCGGCCGGCACCGTCGACTCCACGGCCTTGCCTCCGGTGTGACCGAGGGTCCCGGTGACGTGCTGCGTCGCACCGTCGGCGGTGTTGCCGACGTTCGTCCCGTCCAGCGCGGTCAGACCGCCCAGGTTCGGGGTGGCCGGCAGGCTCGGGGCCGCGCCGGCGGAGCCGGCCGCACCGACCCCGGCAGCCGCTCCCGCTGCGACGAGCAGCGCGGCACGGGCGATCCGGCGGGTCAGAGGGAGGGACATGATGCTCCATTCGACGGGAGGGAACGTGATCGCCGTGACTACCGCTCGAAGCCCGCGAAGGTTGCGGAGGCCCAAGGTAAAGAATTGATAACGCATCGCATTATCGGGTGTGGATAAAAACGGGCAAAGGGCGTCGGCAACGCGGCCCCGCAGAATCCTTACGCCCCCACGCTCCCAAGGGATTTCACGCATGCGCGAGTGAGCGTGCGAAAACCTGCGCACACCACGTACGTGTCCCGTCCCGGCTGACCCGCCGGAGTGAAATCCCGAACTGCCGCCCGAACTGCTGCCCGGCCTACTGCCCGGTCACGATCCGCACCGACCCCGCGGACTTCTCCGCACCGCCCGTGCTCTGGGAAGAGGTCGCCTGCCACTGGCTGTCCGTGCTCCCGGCGGCCCACTCCCGGCCCGCGTACGACACTCGCTGGATGTGCAGCGCCGTGGAGTTGGCCACCGCCCAGTGCGCGAGCTGCCAGCCGCGCTCGCTCTCGGTGCGCCCCGCCTTGTCGGTCTTCTTCCCCTCCGGCACCGGCACGGTCACGGTCCGCCCGTGCGCCGTGGCGGTCAGGCTCGGCGTCGGCGTCGGCGCCTTCACCGGCACACCGCTCACCTCCGCGCCGGCCTCCTCGACCGCGTCCCGCCCGAAGTCCCGTACCAGGGCGGTCCGTACCGCGTCCGGGCCGACGGCCGTCGCCACGGTCGTGGCCGCGGGGCGCCCGTCGCAGGTCAGGGTGGCCGCCGCCTGCCCGGTGAGGGCCGCCGCCAGCAGCGTGGCGTCCTCCTCGTGCTTGGCGTAGGCCTCCGGGTAGCCGCTGCGCTGCACGCGCTGCGCGGCCACCGTCAGCGGCAGGGTCTGGTAGTCGGGCACCTTGGCCAGGTGCGCGTAGAAGATGCCCGCCGCGTACGCCGGGTCCAGGATCTGCGCCTTGGTGCCCCAGCCCTGCGAGGGCCGCTGCTGGAACAGGCCCAGCGAATCCCGGTCGCCGTGCTTGATGTTGAGCAGCCCCGACTCCTGGATCGAGGTCGCCAGGGCGATGGCCACCGCCCGCTCGGGCATGCCCCGGCCGGTGCCGACGGCGGCGATCGTCGCCGCGTTCACCGCCTGCTCGGGCGTGAACTGGTACGACTCGCCGTCGCTCCGGCCCGAGACGACCTTGCAGCCCTCGGTGCCACCGCCTCCGGTGACGTACTGGACGACCAGGTAGGCCGCGACGCCGCACAGGATCAGCAGGCCCGACATGAAGCGCAGGAGGCGGCGGTAACGCTTGGGGCGGGTGGGGGACGGCTCTGGCACGCGTACAACATACTGGAGAGTACGAGGCGCTCAACCCCGGGTGCGGAAGCCTGTGAACCTGCCCACAGGCTGGAGCGCGCTAGGGTCGAAGCCATGGCCGACACCTCGCTTGACCTCACGCTGGACGCCGCCGCGCTGACCGCGCAACTCGTCGACTTCCCCTCGGAGAGTGGTGCCGAGAAGCCGCTCGCGGACGCGATCGAGGACGCGCTGCGGGCCCTGCCGCATCTGACGGTCGACCGGTACGGCAACAACGTGATCGCCCGCACGAACCTGGGGCGCGCGGAGCGGGTGATCCTGGCCGGCCACATCGACACCGTCCCGATCGCCGACAACGTGCCGTCCCGGCTGGACGAGGACGGCGTGCTGTGGGGTTGCGGGACCTGCGACATGAAGTCGGGCGTCGCGGTCCAGCTGCGCATCGCGGCCACCGTCCCGGCCCCGAACCGCGACCTGACCTTCGTCTTCTACGACAACGAGGAGGTCGCCGCGCATCTCAACGGCCTCAAGCACGTCGTCGAGGCCCACCCGGACTGGCTGGCCGGCGACTTCGCGGTACTCCTCGAACCGTCGGACGGCGAGGTCGAGGGCGGCTGCCAGGGCACCCTGCGCGTGCTGCTGAGGACGAAGGGGGAGCGCGCGCACTCGGCGCGCTCCTGGATGGGCTCCAACGCGATCCACGCGGCCGCCCCGATCCTGGCCCGCCTCGCCGCCTACGAGCCGCGCTACCCGGTCATCGACGGCCTGGAGTACCGCGAGGGCCTCAACGCGGTCGGCATCTCGGGCGGGGTGGCCGGCAACGTCATCCCCGACGAGTGCGTGGTCACCGTCAACTTCCGGTACGCCCCCGACCGTTCCGAGGAGGAGGCGATCGCGCATGTCCGCGAGGTCTTCGCCGACTGCGGGGTCGCGGAGTTCGTGATCGACGACCGCAGCCCCGGCGCGCTGCCCGGCCTCTCCCACCCGGCCGCGGCGGCCTTCATCGAGGCGGTCGGCGGTACTCCGATGCCCAAGTACGGCTGGACCGACGTCTCCCGCTTCTCGTCCCTCGGTGTCCCCGCGGTCAACTACGGCCCCGGCAACCCGCACTTGGCGCACAAAAGGGATGAAAGGGTGGAAATCTCCAAGATCTTGGCGGGCGAGGAGCGACTCCGCGCCTGGCTGACGAGGTGACGGGCACAGTGGCGCTTCACACCCGACATGCCGACGTCCCGCGCACGTAACCCGAGCGGATCTACGCTGGGGCGGATACACCTGCAAGCGGAGGGAGCGCGCATATGCCTACCGGGAACCCCGAGGGGAAAAAGGTGCCGCCGGACGAGCAGCGCCTGGGACCGGTCCTCCGACGGCGCGGTCAGGTGACCCGCAGCACGACGGACCAGCGCCTCCTGGACGCGGGCGGCCCCTCCGACTGGGTCCACACGGACCCCTGGCGGGTGCTGCGCATCCAGTCGGAGTTCATCGAGGGCTTCGGCACGCTCGCCGAACTTCCGCCCGCGATCAGCGTGTTCGGCTCCGCGCGGACGCTGGTGGACTCACCGGAGTACGACGCGGGCGTGAAGCTCGGCCGGGGCCTGGTCGAGGCGGGCTGGGCCGTGATCACGGGCGGCGGCCCGGGAGCCATGGAGGCGGCCAACAAGGGCGCGCTGGAGGCGGGCGGAGTCTCGGTCGGCCTCGGCATCGAGCTCCCCTTCGAACAGGGACTCAACCCCTACGTCGACATCGGCCTCAACTTCCGCTACTTCTTCGTGCGGAAGATGATGTTCGTCAAGTACGCACAGGGCTTCGTCGTCCTGCCGGGCGGTCTCGGCACCCTCGACGAACTCTTCGAGGCCCTCACCCTGGTCCAGACCCAGAAGGTCACCCGCTTCCCGATCGTCCTGTTCGGCAGCGCGTACTGGGGCGGCCTGGTCGACTGGCTGACCAACACACTGATCGCCCAGGGCAAGGCGTCCGAGAAGGACCTGCTCCTGTTCCACGTCACGGACGACGTGGCGGAGGCGGTGGCACTGGTGTCGAAGGAAGCGGCCCGCTGAAGCCGTCGTTGCCCGCCCACCGACCCGACTCGTTCTGTCGTGCACTTCTCGATCCACCGAGTCGGGTGGTGGGTGGGCGAGGTTCTCGGGGGTCTGGGGGGCGAAGCCCCCGGGCCGCTACGCCAGCCCCCGCCGGGCCACCGCCGGAGGCCGGTGCCCGGCGATCGCCGCCACCATGTCCAGCACCTGCCGGGTCTCCGCCACCTCGTGCACCCGGTAGACCTGCGCCCCCAGCCACGCCGACACCGCCGTCGTCGCCAGCGTGCCGATCACCCGCTCCTTCAGCGGCCGGTCCAGCGTCTCGCCCACGAAGTCCTTGTTGGACAGCGAGACCAGCACCGGCCACCCCGTCCCGACCATCTCGTCCAGCCGCCGCGTCGCCTCAAGGCTGTGCCGGGTGTTCTTGCCGAAGTCGTGCCCGGGATCGATCATCACCGACTCCCGGGGCACCCCCAGCGCGACGGCCCGCTCGGCCAGCCCGAGGGTCACCCGCAGAATGTCGGCCATGACGTCGTCGTAGGTCACCCGGTGCGGCCGCGTCCGAGGCTCGGCCCCGCCCGCGTGCGTGCACACCAGCCCCACCCGGTACCGCGCCGCGACCTCCGCCAGCCCCGGATCGACCCCGCCCCACGCGTCGTTCAGCACATCCGCCCCGGCCTCGCAGACGGCCTCCGCGACCGACGCCCGCCAGGTGTCCACGCTGATGACGACCTCCGGGAACCGCCGCCGTACCTCCGCGACGAACCCGACGGTCCGCCGTGCCTCCTCCTCGGCGGTGACCTCCTCGCCCGGCCCGGCCTTCACCCCGCCGATGTCGATGATCGCGGCCCCCTCGGCGACCGCCTGCTCCACGCGCGCGAGGGCCGGCTCGTCACGGAAGGTCGCCCCCTGGTCGTAGAAGGAGTCCGGCGTCCGGTTCACGATCGCCATGATCACCGGCTCGTTCGGTCCGAATTCCCGCCTGCCCAGCCTGAGCATCCCCTGTGACCTCTCGTAGTAAATGCCTCGCTACGGCCGCCTGCGACCCTAACCGTCAGACTCGCATGGCACGATCGGACACAGACACATTCGATACCGAGCACACTGAGCACAACGAGTGCTGCTGTACCGAGCTTCATCGAGCCTGGGGGCCACCGCGATGGTTATGTTCCTGTTCCTGGTCGTCGCGCTCGCGGTCGTGGTCGCCGCGGTCACGCTCTCCGTGGTGAGCGGCGGCGAGAGCAGCCCGCTGCCGGAGGTCGCCCCGGAGCGGTTCCAGGACCCGCTGCCCCCGGACCGCCCGGTCAACCGCGCGGACGTGGACAGCCTCCGTTTCCCGCTCGCCCCGCGCGGCTACCGCATGGCGGACGTCGACGACGCGCTCAGCCGTCTCGGCGCCGAGCTCGCGGAGCGCGACGCCCGGATCGCCGACCTGGAGTCCGCGCTGGCCGGCGCCCAGGCCGGGCCGCGTACCGCGCACACCTCGCTGGACAAGCCCGCGTCGGAGGACCGGCCGTGACCGAGGACGGCGAGGTGACCGTGGGCGCGGCCGTGGCCGGCCCGGACGGCAGGCTCCGCTGCCCCTGGGCCCTGTCCACCGAGGACTATGTGGCGTACCACGACGAGGAGTGGGGCCGCCCGGTCCACGGCGACGACGCCCTCTACGAGCGCCTCAGCCTGGAGGCCTTCCAGTCGGGCCTCTCCTGGATCACGATCCTCCGCCGCCGCCCGGGCTTCCGGGCGGCCTTCGCCGACTTCCACATCGAGAAGGTCGCGACCTTCACGGAGGAGGACCGCGAACGCCTGCTGGCCGACCCGGGCATCATCCGCAACAGATCGAAGATCGACGCGACGATGGCCAACGCGAAGGTCCTGGCGGAGTGGGCGCCGGGCGAGCTGGACGAGCTGATCTGGTCGCACGCCCCGAAGCCGGGCACCTACCCCGCGCCGAAGACCCTGTCCGACGTCCAGGCGGTCACCCCGGAGTCCACGGCCCTGTCGAAGGCCCTGAAGAAGCGCGGCCTGCGCTTCATCGGCCCGACGACGGCGTACGCCCTGATGCAGGCATGCGGCCTGGTCAACGACCACCTGGAAACTTGCGTCGCGCGTAGCGCCCCGTAAGGGGCGCTGGGGGTACCCCCGGCCGGAGGCTGGGGGAGGAACTGCGCGACCGGCCACGACGCACCCGCAGTTCCCCACGGCGCGCTACCGCCCCAAAAACTCACCGCCCCAAGTACTTGGGCTTCTCCTTGTTCACGAACGCCTGCACGGCGATCCCGTGGTCCTCGGAAGCCCCGGCCCGAGCCTGCAGCTCGTCCTCTTTCTGCAGCGTCTCGTCCAAGGAGTGCGACAGCCCGTAGGCGACGGCCTCCTTCAGCGCCGCGTACGCCACGGTCGGACCGTCGGCCAGCGTCCGGGCCACCTTCTCGGCCTCGGCCCGCAGCTCCGCCGCCGGCACGACCTTGTTGGCGATACCCCACTCGTACGCGTCCTGCGCGCTGATGCTCCGCGGGAACAGCAGCAGGTCGGCGGCGCGCCCCGGCCCCACCACCCGGGGCAGCGTCCACGACACCCCGGAGTCCGCGGTCAGCGCTACCCCGGCGAACGACGTGTTGAAGGCAGCCGTGTCGGCGACCACCCGGTAGTCCGCGGCCAGCGCGAACCCGAACCCGGCCCCGGCGGCCACCCCGTTCACGCCGGCCACCACCGGCTTCCGCGCCGACACCAGCGCCCGCACGATCGGGTTGTAGTGCTCCCGGACCGTCGTCATCGTCTGCCCCGCGCCCGTCTCCCGGTCGGACGCGAGCAGAGTGATGTGCTCCTTGAGGTCCTGGCCCACACAGAACGCCCGGTCCCCGGCCGCGGTCAGCAGGATCGCCCGGACCGTCGTGTCGGCCGCCGCCTCCTGCGCGGCCTCCCGAAGGGCGACCTTCGTCGCGATGTTGAGCGCGTTCATCGCCTCGGGGCGGTTCAGCGTGATCGTCGCGAGCCCGTCGCTCACTTCGTAGAGCACGGTGTCGGTCATGGTGCTTCCCCTCCGTCGTCTTCGCCGTCGCGGCTGACGTACCGCTCAGTACGTCGATGCCCGAAGGACAGCATGGCGGAGTTCGCCGTCCCGGACCCGGACCCGACGTGTGACCTGCGTCAAAGAAAACCGGAGGCGACTCGGGCGGCGTAAGGGCGCACGGCGGCGCAGTATCGCAGCCACATCGCCGAATTGGGTGGTTTTGCTCGCGCGCGTTGCCCAAGCGATGCCGACTGATGTTGGTCATCGGGTCCTGAGATGCGGGATAATGGCCTGGAAGCAATGTGTTCGATGCCGGTGTCGCGTGTCCCGCGAGGATCACGCGTGCCCTCCAGGGCCGTCGGTAGACGATGAGCTGTTTTCAGGAAGGGGAACGAGCATGGCGGCCATGAAGCCGCGGACGGGTGATGGCCCGCTCGAGGTGACCAAGGAGGGGCGGGGCATCGTCATGCGCGTTCCGCTCGAAGGCGGCGGTCGGCTCGTCGTCGAGCTGACCCCTGACGAGGCAGCGGCGCTCGCCGACGCCCTCAAGAACGTCGTCGGCTGAGGCGTCAGCGACCATACCCTTTCGGCCGCCCCGGTACCGCAAGCGGTGCCGGGGCGTTGCCGTACCCCCGGACACTCCCCGCCCGGGGTCAGCGCTTGACGGCGCAGAGCAGCCCGTCGCCGACCGGCAGCAGCGACGGCACCAACTCCGGGCTCTCCCGGACCGAGCGCAGCAGCTCGCGCAGCCGCAGCACCTCGGTCGGCTGGGGTCCGGAGTCGACCGTACGGCCGTTGGCGAAGACGCCCTCGAAAACCACCAGGCCACCGGGGCGCAGCAGGCGCAACGATTCAGCGAGGTAGTCGGAGTACTCCTGGCGGTCGCCGTCGCAGAAGACCAGGTCGTAACCGGCGTCCGCGAGACGGGGCAGCACGTCGAGGGCGCGGCCCGGGATGAAGCGGGCCCGGTTGCTGGCGAAGCCACAGGCGCGGAAGGCCTGCCTGGCGAACTGCTGGTGCTCCGGCTCCGGATCCACGGTGGTCAGCACGCCGTCCGGGCGCATCCCGTGCAGCAGATGCATCCCGGACACCCCGCACCCCGTGCCGATCTCGGCGACCGCCTTGGCGTCCACGGAGGCGGCGAGCATGCGCAGCGCGGCGCCCGTGCCGGGCGACACCGAGCGCAGTCCTGCCTCGCGGGCCCGGTCACGGGCCCACCGCAGTGCTTCGTCCTCGGCGACGTAGGCGTCGGCGAACGCCCAGCTCGTCTGCCGGTTGCCGGTAATGACCCTCTCCTGTCCCCGTGGTTGCCTGGGCGTGACTGTATCCGTTGGCACCGGGAACCCGCAGATGGGACCGGGCGTTTAGAGGGGTGGAAGACGACGCGGGGGGACACGAATGGATCACGACGACAGGGAAGCGGTCGATCAGCTGCTGATGCGGCTGGACGAGCCCTATCAGCACAGATCAAATTCTCGTAAAACCGCTTATCCGGAGCTAACGGGCGAGGTGGCTATGGTAGGGGCTCCACTGGACACCACCAGAGCCGACAGGGGAGGTGCGGCTGCGCCCGCGGATCGGGGAGGAGTGCTGCGGCGCTTTCTCGGATCGGCAGGCAGGCCGAAATCCGTGAACGACACCGCTGCTGACCCAAGCCACGCCGAAGCCTTCGCCATGGGCGAGGCCCAGACCGCGACCTTCTCCACCGACGCGGACGGGCAGGCATGGACTCCGCCCACGTGGGAGGAGATCGTCAGCACGCACAGCGGCCGCGTCTACCGCCTGGCCTACCGCCTCACCGGTAACCAGCACGACGCCGAGGACCTCACCCAGGAGGTCTTCGTCCGCGTCTTCCGCTCCCTGTCGACCTACTCGCCGGGCACCTTCGAGGGCTGGCTGCACCGCATCACGACCAACCTGTTCCTCGACATGGTCCGGCGCAAGCAGCGCATCCGCTTCGACGCCCTGGGCGAGGACGCGGCCGAGCGCCTGCCCAGCCGCGAGCCCACCCCCTCGCAGGCCTTCAACGACGCGCACTTCGACGCCGACGTCCAGCAGGCCCTGGACACCCTCGCGCCCGAGTTCCGCGCCGCCGTCGTCCTGTGCGACATCGAGGGCCTGTCGTACGAGGAGATCGCCGCGACCCTCGGCGTCAAGCTCGGCACGGTCCGCTCCCGTATCCACCGCGGCCGCTCGCAGCTGCGCAAGGCCCTCGCGCACCGCTCCCCGGAGGCCCGCAAGGCCGAGCGGCGCTCCTTCGTGCCCCGCGTTCCCGCACTGGGAGGAGGGGGCGCGACCGCGTGAGTGGATCACGACCGAAACCTGTTGAGCGACAGCTCGCCGAGCAGCACCTGGGAGACCGACTCTCCGCCCTGGTGGACGGAGAGCTCGGTCACGAGTCGCGTGACCGCGTCCTGGCCCACCTGGCGACCTGCGCCCGGTGCAAGGCCGAGGCGGACGCCCAGCGCGCACTGAAGAGCGTCTTCGCGCAGGCCGCCCCGCCCCCGCCCTCCGAGAGCTTCCTCGCCCGTCTCCAGGGGCTGCCCGGGGGCGGCGACACGGACGGCGGCTCGCCGTTCGGCGGGGGAGGCCCCTCGGGACGCAGATCCGACAGCGGGCTCTTCGGCGTGAGCCGGGAGGACCGCTTCGAGTTCGGCTATGTCCCGGCCCACCCGCACGACGCGGCCGCGGCCGCCGACCGAGGCTTCCGCATCCACCCCGTCGGCCGCCCGGACGGCGACCGCTCCGCCTCGCGCGGCATCCGGTTCGCGTTCGTCGCCGCTGGAGCGGTCTCGCTGGCCGCCGTCGCCCTCGGCGGGGTCACCGCGGGCATGCCCGGCACACCGGCCGCCGACGCCCGGTCCACCGGAGGCGGCAGCGTCGCCCCGGCCGGTACCGCGGGCACGGGCACGACCGGCGCTGCCGACGCACAGCGCCGCCGCTCGCTCACCCCGCTGCTGGCGTCCGGCACGTTCCTCGGCGGCACGACCGCGGCGGCCACGGCGGCCTCCACCTCGGTGTCCGCTCCGCTGCTCCCCGGGGTGCCCTCCCCGGCCGCGGCGCAGCAGGCGCTGCGGGAACTGACCGCACCGGTGATGGCCGGCGCGGCCGCTGTCTCCCCGCTGATACGGCCGCTGACCGCCAACCCGCCGTTCGCCCTCACCTCGTGGGCCGGCACCCCCGGCACCCCCGGGGCGACCGTCACCAGCCTGCTCGCCGCACCCGTCCCCGACACGACCTCCGCTCCCTCCCCGTCCTCCTCGCAGTCCTCTCATTCCTCCCGCGCGGCCCACTGACCGCCTGTCGAACGGCCCCTGCGCGGCGAGCCGCGAACCTGGTTGAATCCTGTGAGCCAGCCATGCCCGAGACAGTGCTCCGGGCACGGATTCGACCTTCCGCGAGCCCGCCCGTGCGTGGGGGCCGCGGGGTAGCCGCGAGGAGAACATGGACGAGGCGATACCGACGTCACCGGAGACACCCGGAGATGCGGTGCCTGCTGCGGGGGAGCGGGCCAAGGAGGTGACACCGGCCGTGCCGAACGGGGCGGCCGCGGACACCGACGGCGACTTCCGATTCGCAGCCCCGGCGGTGGCCCCCGCCGGGAACGTCCAGGAGGCCACCGAAGGCGGGGACGACTCCGAACCGAAGCCGCCGACGGGCGAGGCCGAGGCGCTCCGGAACCCGGCCATGGTGCCGGACCCGGCCGAGGCGCTCCCGGACCCGGCGGAGATGCTCCTGAACCCCGCCGAGGCGCCGGACGTGACCGTCCAGAATGCCGCCGCTACCGGTCGCGCATCCGCCGCGGAGGGCGTCATCGCTGTGGAGTCCCGTCCGGCTGCGGAGGGCGCCGCCGCCGTGGACTCCGCTCCGGCCGTGGAGGGTGTTGCCGACGCCGGATCCGGCCCGGCCGCTGATCGCCCCCAGCAGCCCCGTCACGACCCCGACCCCTACGGCACCCCGCCCTACGGCCGTCCCGGCCCCTGGGCCCCCGCTCCGCCCGTTCAGCACCCGGCCACGCTCGCCGCCGAGCAGGCCCCGCCGGCCGACGGCACCTGGGGCGCGCAGACGGACCTCCGGCAGACCGGGGCGGGCGGGCCGGCGGCGGGGCGCAGGCGTGCGCGCAGCCGGCGGACCTTCGCCGCGGGCGCGCTGCTGCTCGCGGTGGTCTCCGGTGTGGGCGGCGGGCTGATCGGCGCCTATCTGGAGCGCACCGACGGCCTGGAGGCCGTACAACTGCCCCAGCCCGGTCCGCCGCCTCCCGGGCGGCCGCCGGGCAGCATCGCCGTGATCGCCGCGCGGGCGCTGCCCAGCGTCGTCACCCTGCATGTCACCGGCACCGACGAACAGGCCACCGGCACCGGCTTCGTGCTCGATGCGCAGGGCCACATCCTCACCAACAACCACGTCGTCGCACCCGCGGTGTCCGGCGGCGGCCGGATAACGGTGACGTTCAGCAGCGGAGCCGCCGCCACGGCGACCGTCGTCGGCCGGGACAGCGGCTACGACCTGGCCGTCGTCCAGGTGCACGGCGTCCGCGGCCTCACGCCCCTGCCCCTCGGCGACTCCGACGACGTCCGCGTCGGTGATCCGGTCGTCGCCATCGGCGCCCCCTTCGACCTGCCCAACACCGTCACCGCCGGGATCATCAGCGCCAAGGAACGGCCCATCACCGCGGGCGGCGAGAACAGTGACGGCAGCGACGTCTCGTACGTCGACGCGCTCCAGACGGACGCGCCGATCAACCCGGGCAACTCCGGCGGCCCCCTGCTCGACTCCCGCGCCCGGGCGGTCGGGGTCAACTCCGCGATCCGCTCCGCCGACAGCGCGGACGGCCTCGGCGACGGGCAGGCGGGGTCGATCGGGCTCGGCTTCGCCATCCCGATCAACCAGGCCAAACGCGTCGCCGAGGAACTGATCGGCACCGGGAGGGCGACCCACCCGGTCATCGGGATCACCCTCGACATGAACTACACCGGCGACGGCGCCCGCATCGACGACAAGGCCGCCGACGGCGGACCGGCGGTCACCGCGGACGGCCCCGGCGCACGGGCCGGTCTGCGGGCCGGCGATGTCATCACCGGACTCGACGGACAGCCGGTCCACTCCGGTGAGGAGCTGATCGTCCGCACCCGGGCGCACCGCCCCGGCGACCGGCTGAGCCTCACCGTCGAGCGGGCCGGCGCCGAAATGCGGCTCGCGCTGGTCCTGGGCTCTTCGGACAGGAACTGACAGAAACCTCACAGGCGGGGTCCCATACAGGCCCCGACTAGGCAAACAACCCGGAAAACCGGTCGTATACACGCAGTCCGAGAGCCCGGGACAGTACCGGTCGGACAGGTGGGCCGGGTACCGTGGACCCGGCCCGGACCACGGAACACCCGCAACAGCGACCGGAGGGCCGAGGACCGCGGACATCGCAAGGAGCTTCAGGTGTTCAATGACGTAGGACCGCTCGAGCTGGTGACCATCGTTGTGATCGCCGTGCTCGTCTTCGGTCCGGACAAGCTCCCGAAGGTCATCCAGGACATCACGCGGACCATTCGCAAGATCCGGGAGTTCTCGGAGAGCGCCAAGGCGGACATCCGCCAGGAACTCGGTCCTGAGTTCAAGGACTTCGAGTTCGAGGACCTCAACCCCAAGACGTTCGTCCGCAAGCACCTCGACAACGACGAACTGGGGCTCAAGGAGATCCGCAACGGCTTCGACCTGAAGAAGGAGATGGCCGAGGTCACGGACGCGGTGAACAGCCGCGAGGCCGACTCCGCGTCCTCGTCCTCCTCGTCGTCTTCTTCTTCGCCGTCCTCTTCGGGGGGCGGCCGGATCGACATGACCAAAAAGCCCGAGGGCTCGGGCGACGACGACCGTCCGCCCTTCGACGCGGACGCCACCTGAGCCTCCTCACACATCCGGACGAGCGGCGTACGTGACGCGTTTCATAGCGCGAGTACGCCGCTCACGGCTTGATCCGGCCTTTCGGGCGACCCACGCGCCGGGCGCTTTCGCTGCTGGTCCCGGCAGTGTCGATATGCTGCCGAGTTGTTGTGCGGACCGGACGAGTGCGCCCGAAGGGGGGCGGGCCGCCCCGGACCGACTGAGCGAGGAGGCGTCCGGCAGATGGAGACGACAAGTCGGGTGGACGGACAGGCGTCGGTCGCGGCGGGCGGACAGCAGTTCGCCGCCGCCCGCCGCACGGTCGACGGCTACCTGCTGGCGCCCTTCCCTTGGTACGGCCTCGACGAGGCGTTCACGGGGCCGCGCTGGCTGATGCAGGTGGGCATGGCGGCCGACGGGGCCGTCGAGCACGGGTCGATCGGACACGGGGACGAGCCGTCGGTGCGCAACGAGCACCTGGCCGCGGCCGCGAACGAGTCGAGGGAGAAGTTCGCGGTGGTCGTGACCGTCGCGGCGAGCCCGTCCCGGCGGAGCGCCGACGGCACGGGTCTCCTGGAGGCCACGTCGGTCTCCTCGGCCGCGTGGCTGGCCGGCGTCGGCCTGCTGTCCTTCACCTGGCCGGGCCAGATGGACCACAGCCTCCGGGACGACTGGCTGGACCAGCAGACCGAGACCGCGTGGGAACTGGCCGACGACCTGGCGGGCGACGTGTGGTCGACGCTGTCCCTCCCGGTGGACGGGGTGTCCACGCCGTTCCACTACCGGGAGTCGGAGTTCGGCTGGGTGCTGGCCGGTTCCACGTCGGAGGGGGTGCATCTGGGGGCGTACGGCAGAGGGATGTCCGCGTACGGTCTCGGATTCGCCATGATCAAGGACATCGCCGAGTACGCCTGACGCGTCGGCCGCGCGTCCGCGCGAGCAGGGCCACGGGCACCGGCCGGGACGGCGTACGACGAAGGGGGCGCCGTCCCTGACGGACGGCGCCCCCTTCGTCGTATCGCCTCCGGAGCTCGTTCGGAGCTCCGGAGCGGAGTCCGTTCGGAGCCCGTTCGGCCTAGAACTTGTTCTTCGGTGTGATGCCCAGCGACAGCCCCGACAGGCCCCGCTGCCGGCCGCCCAGCTTGCCCGCGATCGCGCGCAGGGCCGAGCCCGCCGGGGAGGCGGGGTCGGTCAGGACGATCGGCTTGCCCTCGTCGCCGCCCTCGCGGAGGCGGACGTCGATCGGGATGTTGCCCAGGACCGGGACCGTGGCGCCCGTCGTGCGGGTCAGGCCGTCGGCGACCAGCTGGCCGCCGCCCGTGCCGAAGACGTCGAGCATCTCGCCGCAGTGCGGGCAGGGCAGGCCGGACATGTTCTCGACCACGCCGACGATCTTCTGGTGGGTCTGCACCGCGATGGAGCCCGCGCGCTCGGCCACCTCGGCCGCCGCCTGCTGCGGGGTCGTGACGACCAGGATCTCCGCGTTCGGGACCAGCTGGGCGACCGAGATGGCGATGTCGCCGGTGCCCGGCGGAAGGTCCATGAGCAGGACGTCCAGGTCGCCCCAGTAGACGTCCGAGAGGAACTGCTGGAGGGCGCGGTGCAGCATCGGGCCGCGCCAGACGACCGGGGTGTTGCCCGGGGTGAACATGCCGATGGAGATGACCTTCACGCCGTTCGCCGACGGCGGCATGATCATGTTCTCGACCTGGGTGGGGAGGCCGTCCGCGCCGAGCATGCGCGGGACGGAGTGGCCGTAGATGTCCGCGTCGACCACGCCCACCTTGAGGCCGTCGGCGGCCATCGCGGCGGCGAGGTTCACCGTCACCGACGACTTGCCGACGCCGCCCTTGCCCGAGGCGACGGCGTAGACGCGGGTGAGGCTGCCGGGCTTGGCGAAGGGGACCTCGCGCTCGGCCTGCCCGCCGCGCAGCGCGGACGCCAGCTCCTTGCGCTGCTCGTCGCTCATCACGTCCAGCGTCACGTCGACCCGGGTGACCCCATCCACCCGGGAGACCGCGTCCGTGACGCGCTGGGTGATCGTGTCCCGCATGGGGCAGCCCGAGACCGTCAGGTACACGGTGACCGCGACCGCGCCGTCCTCCCCGATCTCCACCGATTTGACCATCCCCAGTTCGGTGATGGGTCGGTTGATCTCGGGGTCGTTCACCGTCGCCAGTGCCTCGCGCACCGCGTCTTCGCTAGCCATACAGACGATGGTACGGCGAGGTGCAGTGCCCCCATAACGCCCCTCAACGGTCGTCTACGTCACGCCTCGCCGACCGTTCTGCCGGGAATACGGCATGTTCGTGATGCCCGTTCCGCCGCTCGTCCATCTCCTTGAGCAGGTCCTGCAGCTCCGAGCGGATCCAGTCCCGGGTCGCCACCTCGCCCAGCCCCATCCGCAGGGCGGCGATCTCCCGGGTCAGATACTCGGTGTCCGCGATGGACCGCTCGTTCTGCTTGCGGTCCTGTTCGAGGTTGACCCGGTCGCGGTCGTCCTGCCTGTTCTGCGCGAGCAGGATCAGCGGGGCCGCGTAGGAGGCCTGCAGGGACAGGGCCAGCGTCAGGAAGATGAACGGGTACTCGTCGAAACGGAACCTGCCGGGCACCACGATGTTCCACAGCACCCAGGCGATGATCACGAACGTCATCCAGACGATGAACCGTCCGGTGCCCAGGAACCGTGCGATGCGCTCGGACAGCCGTCCGAAGGCCTCCGGATCCCATTCGGGCAGCAGCCTGCGCCGCGGCGGACGCGGCTGGTCCAGGCGGGCCCCGCGGGGCCGGGAGGCCGCGGTGGCGCCCGACGGCATCCGCTCACGGCCGCTCTCACGTTCAGGTGCCATGGGTCCCCGCCCCCTTCTCCTCCGTCTGCTCCTCCCCGTCCAGGTGGAACTCGGTCTCCCGCCAGTCCTCCGGCAGCATGTGGTCCAGTACGTCGTCCACGGTCACCGCGCCGAGCAGCGACCCCGCTTCGTCCACCACAGGCGCGGCGACCATGTCGTACGTCGCGAAGAACCCGGCGATGACCGGGAGCGTGGCGTCGGGGTCGAGCGGCTGCAGGTCGTCGTCGACGAGCGAACTGACCAGGGTGTACGGGGGGTCGCGCAGCAGGCGCTGGAAGTGGACGGTGCCCAGGTACTTGCCGGTCGGGGTCTCGTCGGGCGGCCGGCAGACGTAGACCTGGGCGGCGAGGGCGGGGGAGAGGTCGGCGTTGCGGACCCGGGCGAGGGCGTCGGCGACGGTGGCGTCGGGGCGCAGCACGATCGGCTCGGTGGTCATCAGACCGCCCGCCGTGTGCTCCTCGTACGACATCAGGCGCCGCATCTCGGCCGCGTCCGCCGGCTGCATCAGGCTCAGCAGCCGTTCCTTGTCCTGTTCCGGCAGCTCGGCGAGCAGGTCGGCCGCGTCGTCCGGATCCATGGCCTCCAGGATGTCCGCCGCCCGCTCCTCCTTCAGCTTGCCGAGGATCTCGATCTGGTCGTCCTCGGGGAGCTCCTCCAGCACGTCGGCCAGGCGGTCGTCGTCCAGTGCGGCGGCCACCTCCGCGCGGCGCTTGGCGGAGAGGTGGTGCAGCACGTTGGCGAGGTCGGCCGGGCGCAGCTGCTCGAAGGTGGCGAGCAGGCTCTCGGCGCCCTGGCCGTGCTCCTCCAGGGAGAAGCCGGTGACCTGCGACCACTCGACCGTGAGCGTCTCGCCCCTGGCCCGCCGGAAGGTGCCCGTCCTGCCCTTGCGGACGAAGACCCGGTCCACCTCCCAGTCCCGGCGGGCCGGCAGCTGCTGCACGGCCAGGTCGAGGACGGTGACCTCCTCGTCCGTCTCGACCAGTTTGACGCGGCGGTCGAGGAGTTCGCCGAAGACCAGGCGTTCGGTGGGGCGCTGCTCGAAGCGGCGGACGTTGAGCACGCCGGTCGTGATGATCTGACCGGACTCGACGCTCGTCACCCGGGTCATGGGCAGGAAGATCCGGCGCCGGGTGGACAGTTCGACGACCAGGCCGAGCAGTCGCGGGGGCTTGCGGCCGACGCGCAGCATGACGACGAGGTCCCTGACGCGGCCCACTTGATCGCCGTTGGGATCGAAGACGGCGACACCGGCGAGGTGCGAGACGAAGATCCGGGGAGCGCCGGCTGCCATGGTTTCGCTTCCTTTGCCTATGGACGTGCCACTTGATGTTCTTCCTGTCTTTTCTGCCCGCTCGGTGGGCTTCAGGCTAGCCCGTACCGATCGGATACGCCCTGGTGGGCGGTCCGGACGGACCCGCTCCGCCGGGCGGGTGGGGCACCGGTACGCTGCGGTACGCCGTGCCGGATCCGTCAGAAGGGTGGCCCTGTCTGTGACCACGATCGCTCCGGGAAGTACGCGCCGCGCCGCAGCGACGACGGCGGTGTGCGCACTGGCCGTCCTCACCGGATGCAGCGAGAATCCGGACGCGGGGACCAACGGCGTGGGGAAGCTGTCCGCGGCCGTGATCCAGTCGAGGACGCGGGCCGCGGCGACGTCGGTGGAGACGGTACGGATGGCGGGGACCGTGGTGACGAGCGGGCGCACGTACCAGCTGGACATGCGCCTGAACAAGGACGGCGGAACCGGGTCGGTCACCTCGAAGGGCTCGACCTTCCAGCTGCTGCGGGTGGGCGAGAGGCTGTATCTGCAGGCCGACGCGGACTTCTGGAACCATGCGGACGGCAGCGACACGAGTGCGGCCGGGACGCTCGGCGGCAAGTACGTGAAGGTGCCGCAGGGGGACCCCGCGTACAAGAAATTCAGCGGCTTCACGGACAAGGATCTCCTCCTCTCGGGCCTGCTGACCCTGCACGGCCCGCTCTCGACGGCGGGCCATCACGAACAATCGGGCACCCCCACGATCCGCATCACCGGCGACGGCGGCTCGGGCGGCACCCTCGACGTCTCCCTGGACGGCAAGCCGTACCCCCTCCGCCTGGAGCGCGGCGGCGGCGCCGGCACGCTCACCTTCTCGGACTGGGGTAAGGACTTCAGCGTCTCCGAGCCGGAGAAGGGTGAGACGGTGGACTACGGGCGACAACTGCCGACGTCATAGGGGGCGTCGAGGACAGCTTGCGGCGGATTCGGCACCGCCGGCCGACACCGCGGGGGCTGAGCACCACCACGGCGGACCGATGGAACCGGCGAGCTCATGAGGCCGACGGCTTCACGGGACCGACGAGCTTCTGGGACCGGTGGGTTTACGAGACTGGCGGGTTGCTGGGACCGGCGGGTTTATGAGGCCGATGGGCTGCTGGGGCCGGTGGGTGCTTTGAGCCGGTGGGTGCTTTGAGCCGGTGGGTTTGTGGCACCGGTGGGTTCTTGGGACCGGCGAGAATCCGGGATCGGCGGGTTCGTGGGGTGGGGGCGACGGTTTGGCTTGAAGTGCTGGGCCCCTTTGATTCCGTCGCGACGGCGATCAGCCGCGACGGTGTCGACCGGCGGTGCCGAACTCCGCGCAGCCCTCGGCTACTTGGTCTTTCTCCGCTTGGCGAGCAGCCGCGGCAGGCCGGCCGGGATCGGGTGGCGGGTGGTGGCCCGGGTCGGTACCGGTGCCTCCGCCAGGTTCCCCGTCGGCAGTGACCCCGTCGCCCCCGTCGGCGTCAGGCGCAGCACCCTGCACTCTCTCGCCCACCGCTCCGTCATCGCCTCGCCGTCGGGTGCGTTGAGGCGTTTGCCCTTCAGCTCCGCCACCGCCGCCTCCCACTCGGGGGAACCGGCGGACAGTTCGGTCACCGTCGCCGTCCAGGTGACCAGCCGGCCGCCCTTGTCCTTGCTGCGGACGGTCACCTCCGCCGACCCCCCGTCGGCCAGCCCCGTCAACGGCTGCTCGGCCCCGTCGCCGACCAGGCACACGCCCCCGTCGGCCCACGCATGCCACACCGCACGCGCGGCCGGCGCCCCGGCGCCCCGGACCCAGACGAGGCCGGACTTCTTCGTGGCCTCCTCGACGAGGGCCTGGTCGAGCAGCTCACTTGTCATGGCGCCCACCCTAGAGCCAGCCGTTGCGCTTGAGCGTGCGGTGGATGCCGAGGCAGATGACGACCGTGACGCCCATGATCGCCGGGTAGCCGTACTTCCAGTGCAGCTCCGGCATGTACTTGAAGTTCATGCCGTACACCCCGCACACCATCGTCGGTACGGCGATGATCGCGGCCCAGGCCGTGATCTTCCGCATGTCCTCGTTCTGCGCCACGGACGCCTGCGCGAGGTTGGCCTGGAGGATGGAGTTGAGGAGTTCGTCGAAGCCGACGACCTGCTCCTGGACGCGGGCGAGGTGGTCGGCGACGTCCCGGAAGTACTTCTGGATGTCGGGGTCGACCAGCCGCATCGGACGCTCGCTCAGCAGCTGCATCGGGCGGAGCAGGGGCGACACCGCGCGCTTGAACTCCAGCACCTCGCGCTTGAGTTGGTAGATGCGCGCCGAGTCGACACCTCGGGAGACCCCGCCCTTGCGGCTGGGCGTGAAGACCTCGGTCTCCACCTCGTCGATGTCGTCCTGCACCGCGTCGGCGACCGCGACATAGCCGTCCACGACGTGGTCGGCGATGGCGTGCAGCACGGCCGAGGGGCCCTTGGCGAGCAGCTCGGGGTCGTCCTGGAGCCGGTGCCGCAGCGCCCGCAGCGAGCCCTGGCCGCCGTGCCGGACGGTGATGAAGAAGTCCCGACCGGTGAAGCACATGACCTCGCCGGTCTCCACGACCTCGCTGTTCGCGGTGAGCTGGTCGTGCTCGACGTAGTGGATGGTCTTGAAGACGGTGAAGAGCGAGTCGTCGTACCGCTCCAGCTTCGGGCGCTGGTGGGCCTGGACGGCGTCCTCCACGGCCAGCGGGTGCAGCCCGAACTCGCTTGCGATAACGGCGAATTCGGCCTCGGTCGGCTCGTGCAGGCCGATCCACACGAACCCGCCGTCGCGGCGCACCAGCCGCATCGCCTCGTGCGGGGTCAGCGGCTTCGCGGTCTGGACGCGGGCGCCGTCGCGGTACACGGCGCAGTCGACGACGGCCGACGGCGTACCGGGGTCGCGGGTGGTGTCGTACGCGCCGGTGTCCGGCCGCAGGCTCTTGCGCAGGGACGGACGGGACGGGCGCACCACGGCACGGAGGTCGCGGATCATCGACATGGGCAGGCTCCTTCGCGACAGGCAACGAAAGATCACCGGTTGAACGGGTGGAACTACCCGGAATGAGGACGTCCTGACAAGGGGTATCCCCACCCTTTGGGTAGGGGAAGGATGTTTGGCACGTCCACAAAGCGGGGAGCACCGCACCATTGCGGTGATGTCTTCGCTACTGATTCGGATCAGACGAACAGATCCAGACCGATCCGGAGCGGATCAGTCAGAGGGATCAGGCAAGCGAAACGAAGTGCTCTTCCGAACGACAACGCGCACGAAAAGGCGGCAGCCAGCCAGAGAAGGAATCAGAGGCCGGAAGAGCGAGTGGTACTGCACGGGTGACTTCGATCCATGACAGCCCCACCTCCTCCAGCCGGTCCCTCGTAAGGGAGTGCCAACGGTGTCGGGGACTTACCGCGACGCGCTGCGTGCTGCCCAGAACCACCGCGGTCAGAGTAGCAGTAGCCCTCAGTGTCAAGGCGCTGCTTTGCCCGGTACTGACGAGTTCTATGCTCACGACATGGCTGATGTTCTTCCTCTGGTCGAGGCCCGGTTGAGCACCGCGCTGGGCGAACCGGACGCGCGTGCGGCGGTCACCTTCCTCGGTACGGACCGTATCGAGGTGCTCCGTTTCCACGAGGATCTCCAGGGCGAGAACGTCGCCCGCTACGTCACGCTCGGTATGTCCGCGCACCCCATGGCCGACCCCACCGCGATGGTCGCCGACCCTGTCAAGGGACCCCGGGCGGAGCTGGTCCTGTCGGTCCGCGCCGGGCTCGCCGAGACCGACAAGGTGCTCCGCGCGCTCGCCGTACTCGCCGCGTCTCCGCAGGTCGAGGGCCTGATTGTGGCACCGGGTGCATCCCTCGACGTCGGCGATCCGCTGTGGCCCGGCGCCCCCTTCACCTCGGTCCTGGTCGGCGAGCCGGGCGGTCTCGTCGAGGATCTGGAGCTGGACGAGCCTCTCGACCCCGTACGGTTCCTGCCGCTGCTGCCGATGACGCCGAACGAGGCCGCCTGGAAGCGTGTGCACGGCGCGCAGGCCCTCCAGGAGCGCTGGCTCGCGAACGGGACGGATCTCCGGGATCCGAACCGGAAGTCCGTCCCGCTTGACTGACCCGCCGGACGGCCACAAGGGTGAGCAAGCTCACCAAGCGCCGTCCGGGGGAAGTCAGTTGGCAAAGGCCGCGGCGAAGCCCTCCGCGGGGTGCCCGGCGCCCACCGGATCGGAAGGGCGCGCACCGATGCCCGCCTCTTTGCGAGGTTGCGTGCGCCGGTCGGGTGATCGTCCTTGACGTGGGGGATTCCGGGTAGGACCGTGGGGCCCTATGAGGGGCGAACCCAGTTGCCCGAAGTGTGGTGGCCGGGTCAGGGCTCCCGGACTCTTCGCCGACACCTGGCAGTGCGACGTGCACGGGACCGTGCATCCGGTACAGCCCGTGATCCCGCCCAGCGTCGAGGCCCTCGGTGTGGTGGTGCACCGCACCCAGGTGCCGGTGTGGATGCCCTGGCCGTTGCCGGTCGGCTGGCTGTTCACGGGTGTGGCGTGCGCCGGTGACGACCGCAGCGGGGGGCGTGCGACGGCCGTCGCCTGCTCCGGACCCGCGCCGCTCGGCGGCATAGGGGAGATGATCCTGGTCGCCGAGGAACTGGGCGTCGGGCTCGGGGCGCGGTACGCGGGCATCGACGGGCCGGATCCCGGGCCGGGGATGAACGTGGAGAAGCCGCCGCAGGCGAAGGTGCTGGCCGCCGGGCGGCCGACGCCGCTGTGGCATGTGTCCGGGGCGCCGGACGACAGGGCCGTTTTCGCGGGCGAGGCCCGGGGACTGTGGCTGTGGATCGTGGTGTGGCCCGAGCAGACCGGGTTGCTGATGTACGACGAACTGGTGCTGACGGACCTGCGGGACGCGGGGGCGGAGCTGGACCTGGTGCCTTGCGGTGCGTTGTCGCCGCGCTTGCTCGAGCCGTAGCGCCCAAGGGGGTGGGGTGTCGGCCGGTGCGCGGCAGCAGGTGGTGTGTGGCCGCTTGCGCAGTTCCTCCCCCAGCCTTCGGCCGGGGGTACCCCCAGCGCCCCTGGGTTGGCTGCGTAAAGGTCACTCACAGGTTTCGGGTGTGACAGGGCAGCTCCGTCAAGCCGTTATCCTTGACGCGTCCCTATCCGTGTCGTCCCGCTGGAGTCCGTGTCGTGCGTATCGATCTGCACTGCCACTCCACCGCTTCCGACGGTACGGACACCCCGGCCGAGCTGGTGCGCAATGCCGCCGCTGCCGGGCTGGACGTCGTCGCGCTGACCGACCACGACACCACCCGCGGGTACGCCGAGGCCGTCGCCGCGCTGCCCGAGGGGCTCACCCTGGTCACCGGGGCCGAGCTGTCCTGCCGTGTCGACGGCGTCTCCATGCACATGCTGGCCTACCTCTTCGACCCCGAGGAGCCCGATCTGCTCGCCGAGCGTGAGCTGGTCCGGGACGACCGGGTGCCGCGCGCCCACGGCATGATCGCCAAGCTGAACGGGCTGGGCGTGCCGGTCACCTGGGAGCAGGTCGCGCGGATCGCCGGGGACGGCTCGGTGGGGCGGCCGCATGTCGCCTCCGCGCTCGTCGAGCTCGGTGTCGTACCGACCGTGAGCGACGCCTTCACGCAGGAGTGGCTGGCCGACGGCGGCCGGGCCTACATGGAGAAGCACGAGACCGACCCCTTCGAGGCGATCCGGCTGGTCAAGCAGGCCGGCGGGGTGTGTGTGTTCGCGCACCCGGGGGCCTCCAAGCGCGGGCGTATCGTGCCGGAGTCCGCGATCGCCGAGATGGCCGCGGCCGGCCTCGACGGCATCGAGGTCGACCACATGGACCACGACGAGGACACGCGCGCACGGCTGCGGGGCCTCGCCGGGGAGCTGGGGCTGCTGGTCACCGGGTCGTCCGACTACCACGGCAGCCGCAAGACCGTGCTGCTCGGTGAGTACACGACCGACCCCGAGGTGTACGGCGAGATCACCCGCCGGGCGACGGGCGCGTTCCCGGTGCCGGGGACCGGCGGGGCCTGAGGTCCGCCCGCGCACTTCCCGTCCGTCTTTCTCCACGCAAGGCATGTAGCTCCGTCATGTTCGACCTCGCCGTCTTCGGCTCCCTCTTCCTGACCCTCTTCGTCATCATGGATCCCCCGGGGATCACCCCGATCTTCCTCGCCCTCACCGCCGGCCGGCCCGGCAAGGTGCAGAAGCGGATGGCCTTCCAGGCCGTGTGCGTGGCGGGCGGTGTGATCACGGTCTTCGGACTGCTGGGGCACCAGATCCTGGACTATCTGCATGTCTCCGTGCCCGCGCTGATGATCGCGGGCGGGCTGCTGCTCCTGCTCATCGCCCTCGACCTGCTCACCGGCAAGACCGACGAGCCGAAGCAGACCAAGGACGTGAACGTGGCACTGGTGCCGCTGGGCATGCCCCTGCTGGCCGGCCCCGGTGCGATCGTGTCGGTCATCCTCGCCGTGCAGAAGGCGGGCAGTGTCGCCGCCCAGGTGTCCGTGTGGACCGCGATCCTCGCGATCCATGTGGTGCTGTGGCTGGTGATGCGCTACTCGCTGCTGATCATCCGGGTCATCAAGGACGGCGGCGTGGTGCTGGTGACACGGCTGGCGGGCATGATGCTCTCCGCGATCGCCGTGCAGCAGATCATCAACGGTGTCACCCAGGTGATCAAGGGCGGGTAGCCGCTCCGCACAGAAACGCAGAGCCCCCGTACGGTATCGATGCCGTACGGGGGCTCTGAAGACTCTGCGGTGTTCCGCGCGTCAGTACTGCTTCACTAATGCTTCACTGCTTCGTGTCGCGTCGTCGTGTTACGAAGCCTGGTTCTCGGCCGGTCGGATCCACAGGCGCTGCCCGATGGCGGCGGCCTGCTGCACGATCCTGTTGACGGAGGCGGCGTCCACGACGGTGCTGTCCACGGTCGTGCCGTCAACCTCGTCGAGTCGCATGATCTCGAAGCGCATGGCCTCTCCCTTCGTCGCTGTTCTGACCTAGTCAACGACTTGCGTGTTACAAACATTCCCTACGCTAAAGAAATTTTTCGAACGGCTAATTACTGACCGGTACGAGGTATCGAGGAGACTGACCGGGACTGGTTGTGTTCGCAGCGTGACCGCCGGGACAATGGAGGTGATGAACGACGACCTCGCCGCCCTCCGGGCCCGTATCGACCACACGAACGAGCTGCTCACCCGCATGCTCGCCGAGGTGGCCAAGACGCCCTCGACGCATGCGATCTTCGTCGACGCCGGCTACCTGTACGCGGCCACGGGTCGGCTCGTCGCCGGGACGGAGGACCGCCGCGCCTTCGACCTCGACGCCGAGGGGCTGATCGAGGCGCTCATCGACAAGGCCCGCCAGATCTTCGCGGACAGCAGGCTGCTGCGCGTCTACTGGTACGACGGCGCCCGCCGCCGTATCCACACCGCCGAGCAGCAGACCATCGCCGAGCTGCCCGACGTCAAGGTCCGCCTCGGCAACCTCAACGCCAACAACCAGCAGAAAGGCGTCGACTCCCTGATCCGCACGGACCTGGAGTCACTGGCCCGGCACCGCGCGATCAGTGACGCGGCCCTGCTCGGCGGCGACGAGGACCTGGTCTCCGCGGTCGAGGCCGCCCAGGGGTACGGCGCCCGCGTCCACCTCTGGGGCATCGAGGCCCCGGAAGGCCGCAACCAGGCCGAGCCGCTGCTCTGGGAGGTCGACAGCCAGCGCACCCTCGACCTCGAGTTCTTCAAGCCGTACGTCTCCAGACGCACCGCCGCCTACGAGACCGGCACCCCCCGGCCCACCCGCGAGGACGTCCGCTTCGTCGGCGCGCAGATCGCCGCGAAGTGGCTGTCCGCACGCGGCCGTGAGGCACTCGTCGAGCTGCTGCCCGGCCATCCCTACCTGCCCGGCCCGGTCGACCAGGACCTCCTCGTCGAGGCCGAGGGCATGCTCCAGTACTCCCTGCGCGGCCAGGCCGACCTCCGCCGCGCCCTGCGGGACGGCTTCTGGGAGCACCTCCAGACGCAGTACTAGCCCTGCTGGGGGGTGCCGTCCCAGAACGCGGCGATCGCCTCGGCGGTGGGGGCCGGCCGCTCGGTGTTGGGAGAGTGCTCCGCCCCCGCGATGACCGTCCTGTGCGCCCCCAGCCGTAGCGCCATGTCGTCCAGCAGCGGCACCGGCCAGGTGTCGTCCCGCGCACCCGACAGCACGTGGAACGGCAGCGGTACGGCCGCGAGTTCCGCGACGCGGTCCGGCTCGGTGCACAACTGGCGGCCGGTCGCGATGAGTTGGGCCGGCTTGTTGCCCAGCCAGCGGCGCCGCAGATCCGCGCCGTCCTCCGGTTCCCCGTCCAGGCCGTCGACCAGGCCCTCGTCCAGCTCCTCGGGCGCCTCCATGGCCTGCATGGCATCCCACACCTCGGCCATCGACATCACGGCGAGCGCGTCCCGCAGCAGCTTCACGCGCTGCTGCTGGGAGGCCGAGATCTGTGCCGGGCCCGACGCCATCAGGGTCAGCGAACGGAACGGCGCGTGGTCCAGGAGCACGGCCGCGCGCGCGATCTGACCGCCGAGGGAGTGCCCCAGCAGCTGCACGGGCCGGCCGTCGCCGACCGCCGCCGCCTGCGCGAGCACGTCCCGCGCCAACTCCTCCTGCGCGTAAGCCGATTCGTCGTCCGCCGGCCCGTCCGACTCGAACTGCCCGCGCCCGTCCACGGCGACCGTGCGGTACCCGCGCGCGCCGAGTGCCGCCAGCAGCGGGCTGAAGTCCTCCTTGCTGCCGGTGAACCCGGGCAGCAGCAGCGCGGTCCCCTTGGGCTCGGCCCCGGCGGCCACGGGTGCGTCGACGACGGCGAACTCACCCCGCTCGGTGGCGAGCGCGTACGCGCGGGCACCGGCGGGCGGGACAAAGGTACGAGGCCTGCTCATGGGGGAGAGGTTATCCGGAGGCCGGCGACGGCCCGGGAGACGGTGGGTGAATCCCGCAGCCCGGGGGCACGGACGCCGACGGCCCGGCCCACACGAAGTGGGCCGGGCCGTCGTGGTGCGTGCCGCGATCAGGCCTCGGGAGCCGCGGCAGCGGCCTTCCGGGTCCGGCGGACCTTCGGCTTGGCCTCCGGCTCCGCACTGGCCTGCGCCGGGATCTCCGCGGTGGCGGCGGCTGCCGTCTTGCGGGTGCGGCGGGGCTTGACCTCGGCGGCCTCGGCGGTGTCCACGGCCGCCTCGGCTGCGGCTGCGGCCGTCTTCCGGGTCCGTCGCGGCTTGGGCGCGGCTTCGGCCTCGACGACCTCCGGGGCGGCGGCTGCCGCCTTCCGGGTGCGGCGGGGCTTGGCCTCGGTGCCTTCGGCGGTGTCGACCGCGGCTTCGGCGGTCGCTGCCGCCTTGCGGGTGCGGCGTGGCTTGGGCTCCACGACCTCAGCGGTCTCGGTGACCTCCGGGGCGGCGGCCGCGGTCTTGCGGGTGCGGCGGGGCTTGGCCTCGGTGCCTTCGGCGGTGTCGACCGCGGCTTCGGCGGTCGCTGCCGCCTTGCGGGTGCGGCGTGGCTTGGGCTC